>NZ_CP012808.1:2400000-3054269 GCF_001307195.1 Acinetobacter equi
CAGGAGATTCCTTTATTAATTCTGGCTTGGCCACTTATGGGAGCAATTACTGGACCACTAGCAGGAATACTTTCTAACAAAATTTCACCAGCTTATTTAGGCGCTATTGGGTTTATGTTTGTAGTAGTTGGGTTAGGGAGTATGGCTTATTTTACAGATGAATTGCCTCAATATATTACTTTCATAATAATGCTTTTTTGTGGAATTGGTTTTGGACTATTTTATACGCCTAATCAACGTATGTTTATATCAAACCTAGCTATGAATAGAAGTGGGGTTGCTGGGGGGATGCTCAATATATCAAGGATTATGGGGCAAACTGTAGGTACATCCCTAGTTGCGATCAGTATAAACTTTTCTTCTAATAGTCTAGTTGCAATGCTTGTAATAGGTGCATTAGCAGCATTTTGTGGAAGTTTAGTGAGCCTTTATAGAATTAAATATTCTTAAAAAAATTATAGCTATACAAACTAAATAAAATATAAATTAAAAAATATTCAGCTGATTGAATTCCATCGGCTGAATATTTTTACAATTAAAGTTATTTAGAAATATTTTTAAGAAGCAATTCTAACTGTTTTAATTTTCAAGAACTCATGAATACCTTCGACACCGCCTTCAGTACCTAAACCACTGTCCTTTACACCACCAAAAGGTGTTTCTGGTAAAGATGCTTGCCAATCATTAATGCTGATTACACCACTTTCAATTTCATTCGAAATACGTTGAATGTATTGGAAGTTTTGAGTAAAAGCATATGAGGCTAAACCAAAAGGCAAACGATTTGCTTCTTGTAATGCTTCATCAAGAGACGTGAAGGATTTTAGAATAGCAATTGGGCCAAATGGCTCAATATGATTTACATCAACATCTAAGTTAGGTTGAATGATAACAGTCGGAGCATAAAAATTACCTGGCAATTTTTCTAATCTTTCACCGCCAGCCGAGATTTCTGCACCAAGTTCACGAGCATTCTTTACGAGTTGTTCAATAGCAGCTAAGCGTCGTGAATTTTTTAAAGGCCCCATTTGGGTTTGTCCATCTAGTGGGCTTCCCACTTTAATTTGCTTCGCATGTGCTGTAAATTTCTCACAAAAATCAGCAAAAATAGATTCGTGAATTAAAAAACGGGTAGGGGAAGTACAGACTTGCCCCGCATTCCTATATTTTGAAACTACAGCGGCTCTCGCGACTTTATCAACATCGACATCTTCACAGATAATAACAGGTGCATGGCCACCTAACTCTAGGGTTAGTTTTTTTAGATGTTTAGACGCTTTTTCAGCCAAGGATTTACCAATTGAAGTGGCACCAGTAAATGTAATCATCGCAACATCTGTAGATTCGCATAAGATATTCGAAATTTCTTCAGGATTGCCAAAAACCATATTGACTAAGCCTTTAGGAAAGTCTAGTTCATGAATAATTTCTGCAATCTTGAGTGCTACACCTGCAGTTTCTTCAGATGGTTTCATGACTATCGAACAACCGGCAGCAAGAGCTGCACTGATTTTACGAGCAGGCGTAATCGCAGGAGCATTCCAACCTGAAAATGCAGCCACTACGCCTACAGGCTCGTAGACAACAGTCTGTTTCATGTTTGGATTACGCGGAGCGATGGTTTTACCATAAATACGTCGAGCTTCTTCACTTGCCCACTCGAACATTTCAGCAGCAGTCTGAACTTCCTTTTTCGCTTCAGCTAAAGGTTTACCGAGTTCTAAAGAAATTTTTTCTGCAATCACATCGACACGCGTATACATCAAATTTGCGATTTGACGGATTTTGACTGAGCGATCATAGGCTGAAGTTTTCGCCCAAACTTTATACGCTTGAAGAGCGGATTGAATCGCCTCTTGTATGTCTTGCGCAGAAGTAAATTGAAGCGTTCCCAAAATCTCTGAAGTTGATGGATTAATCACTTCATAATTTATTTCAGACGAACCTTGACGGAATTTCCCTGAAATATACTGACTATATTGCATAATTTATGGCTCTATAAAATGAGTATTTCGAAGGATTAAAGACGAATTTTCTCGATATTATTTGCTTCAGCCCAGAAGTCAGTCATCGATGAAGTATCTTGACCATCCTTACCAGCATGACGTGCAAGTTGGAACATATTTCTTACTAGATTTCCTACAGGAAGGGAAATGCCAGTTGATTGGGCTGCTTGACACGCTAGGGTAAGATCTTTAAATCCAAGTGCAATATCAAAGCCTGGGCTTAAGTCACCATTAAGGACTTTGACAGGCCATTTTTCCTTGAGTTGACCATTTGATGCAGTCGTTCCTGTCAATACATCAAAGGTTTTTTGCGCATCTAATCCCAAACCTTGTGCAAGGACTAACGCTTCTGAATTCAGCTGACAATAGCAAAGTACCATTAAATTATTAATCAACTTCATACGTGTACCAGCACCAGGCTCGCCACAATGTAAAACGGTTGTACCCATTTTGAGGAGTAGTTTTTCTAGTTCGACTAAATCGTTTTCTTTAGCACCTAACATAAAGAGTGATTGACCAAGATCAGCGTGGGCTGCAAGACGACCAACTGGTGCATCAGCAAATTTAATATTCTTCTGTTGAGCGTGATGATAAAGTAAATCAACGGTATCAGTATCAATCGTACTGAGTTCAATTAAATATTTACCTTCAGCTATATTGGCCAATACCCCGTCATCTCCTAGAATCACTTCTTTAGATTGTTTAGGACCTGGCAACATTGTGATGACTACATCCGAATTTTTAGCAATTTCTTGGATGCTCAGCGCATTTTTACCACCCAATTCAATAAATTTTTCAATTTGATTTGGATTTAAATCAAATGCAGTTACCTCTAAACCATTTTTAACTAAATGAGAGGCTAACGGAAAGCCCATTCGTCCTAGGCCAATGAAACCAATTTTCATAACTCTTCCCTTTGATTTAAAAATACTATTTTCCACCAACCATAATTTCTCATATTTAGCACTCAATAGGTATTAACCATTTGGAATACCACGATGAGTTTATGTAAAACCTTTTAGCTTCGAGTTATATAAAAATGAGAATCGGGTTCTATAAAATCAAATAATTGATCGAAAAATATATTAAAAAAAACAATGATTTCTCAGCATGAGGTTTATTCAATCAAATATGTGGGTGTGACTAAAAAAGAATCTGATAATTCTATCTATAAGGATAAAAACGATCCAAAATAGGAGTCCCTGCTACTATTTGTTCATTTGAGTCTTACCTTATATACAACCTAATTTTAGCGCCCACGATGATTTAATCACGACGAATAATTAAGTTAAGTATTGAATATACTCAACTTATTAATATTGATTCTTCAATAATATTTTTATTTACCTTATTTGTGAAATTTGCATGACTTGATGATTTATTTGAAAACTTGGTCATGAAATGATCCTTATTATTTCTTATGTCAGAACATAAGGAATCTCACTGAATGGATTTTAATTTAACGGAAGAACAAGTTGCATTTGCAGATTCAGTACGCAAATTTGCACAGAAAGAATTGGCAGATGGGGCATTAGAACGTGCACATTCACACGACTATCCTTGGGAAATTGCAGCTAAATTAGCTGAGATGGGCTTAATCGGTATTACGGTCAAAGAAGAAGATGGTGGCATTGGCGGCTCTTTAGTGGATGCCGTGATTGCCATTCAAGAATTGGCACTGGTTTGCCCGAAAAGCGCTGATGTGGTTCAAGCAGGTAATTTCGGTGCAATTCGTACATTTGCAGAATATGCTTCACCATATCTGAAAGAAAAATATCTTCCTGACTTGCTGGCAGGGAAAAAACTACTTGCACTAGGTATGAGTGAGCCGGGTGCTGGTTCTTCAGTGACTGAACTGAAAACCTCAGCAGTAGAAGATGGTGATCACTACATTATCAATGGTTCTAAAGTCTTCTCAACTCACAGCCCACATGCTGATAGCTTCCTAATCTATGTACGTTTTGGTGAAGGCCTAGATGGTATAGGTTCAGTCATGGTTGATCGTGGTACACCTGGTTTTGAAGTAGGTCAGCCTTCAGCATTTATGAGTGGTGAAGAGTGGTGCCAACTGTACTTTGATAACTGTCGTATTCCAAAAGAAAACGTACTACTTGGACCAGGTGGATTTAAAAAACAGATTTCAGGTTTCAACGTTGAACGTATTGGCAATGCTTCACGTGCATTAGCTTTAGGTCGTCATGCGTTTAATGTTGCACGTCAACACTGCCTAGATCGTGAGCAATTTGGCAAAGCATTATGTGAATTCCAAGGTTTGCAATGGAAGTTCTCAGAAATGGCTTTGAAACTAGAAAGTTCACAGCTACTACTTTACCGTGCTGCAATTAATGCCGATGGCGGTCTGCCATCAGCTTATGAGACAAGTATTGCGAAGCTGTCATGTAACTTAACAGGTTGGGAAGTATCTAACGAAGCGTTACAAGCGATGGGTGGTTATGGTTATTCGACTGAATCACTAGTTGAGTACTGCGTGAAACGTACACGTGGTTGGATGATTGCGGGCGGTTCAATTGAAGTATTGAAAAATCGTATTGCAGAAGATGTATTTGGTCGCCGCTTTAATCAGCGCGCGAAGTAAAGCTTGGTGATTATTAAATAAAAACTTAAATTATGCATTGCAAAGGATATGAATTATGCATATGGAAAATACTGCAGGAAGTGCAGAAGGTAATAAAAAGTGGAAACTTGCATTTATATTATGTTTCTTAGCTTTAGTTGTAGATGGCGCGGACGTAATGATGCTGTCACTCAGTTTAAAAAGTATCAAAGATGATTTTGGTCTGACTGGGGTTGAAGCTGGTATGCTCGGAAGTGTTACTATCCTTGGTATGGGATTAGGTGGTATTTTCGGGGGCTGGTGTAGTGATAAATTTGGTCGTGTAAAAGCTATTGCTGCGAGTGTTCTTCTCTTTTCGGTACTTACAGCATTACTAAGTTTTACTCAAAACGTTTGGCAGTTTGGTATTTTACGTTTTATTTCAGGTGTTGGTCTAGGTACTGTGTATATCGTATCTGCAGGATTAATTTCTGAATATGTACCAACTAAGCATAGAACGACTATTATTGCGACCTTACAAACTGGTTGGACTTTTGGTTACATTGTTGCATCTCTAATGGCTGGAGCAATTATTCCAGATCATGGATGGCGCTTAATGTTTTTATTAAGTGGTTCAGCTATTATTCTTTCATTCCTTTTATATTATTTCGTACCAGAATCTGAATCATGGCAGGCGGAAAGAGATCGTAAACTTTTAGCTAAAAAAGATAATCCACAAGATTCATCATTTGGTTTTAAGCTTATTTTTAAAGATAAAGCGGTCTTGAAAGTTCTCCTAATGTGGATTTCTGCAAGTATGCTATTACATTTAGGTTATAACGGTGTGAATCATTGGATGCCAACCTATATTGAAACCGAAATGGGTCTTAACTATAAATCAATGACTTACTATATGATTGCTAGTTATAGTGCAATGGTATTCGGTAAGATCAGTGCAGGAATTATTTCAGATAAATTTGGTCGTCGATTTGCATTCATGTTTGGCTGTATTGCTACTGCAGCGTGTTTAGTTTCTATCGTGATGTTTGCAAATCCTACTAATATTATTTATTTCTTGGCACTTTTCGGATTCTTATATGGCATCCCATTTGGAGTGTATGCAACATTTATGAGTGAAAGCTTCCCAACTGCAGCACGTGGTACAGCTATGGGTACTGCACATAATATGGGTCGTATTGGTTCGGCAACTGCACCTATCTTGGTCGGAGCAATTGCAGCAAGTGAATCTATTGGATATGGTTTCTTAATTCTAGGATTCTTCTATCTGATTAGTATTCTGCCAATTCTATTTATTCGTGAAAAAATGTTTGATCCATCAGCGAAAGCAGGTGTAGAACCTGAACCAGCCAAATAAACAGCAAATAAAAAAAGCGCTCTGAAGAGCGCTTTTTTTATTTTACATTTTCTCAAATAAGTCATAGCGTGATGATTTATTTGAAAACACAGAATTAATAAAACGAATATTCTTTAACTATAGAATATGTTGAATATAGAGTTAAAAATATGGATTTTAATTTAACGGAAGAACAAGTTGCATTTGCAGATTCAGTACGCAAATTTGCACAGAAAGAATTGGCAGATGGGGCATTAGAACGTGCACATTCACACGACTATCCTTGGGAAATTGCAGCTAAATTAGCTGAGATGGGCTTAATCGGTATTACGGTCAAAGAAGAAGATGGTGGCATTGGCGGCTCTTTAGTGGATGCCGTGATTGCCATTCAAGAATTGGCACTGGTTTGCCCGAAAAGCGCTGATGTGGTTCAAGCAGGTAATTTCGGTGCAATTCGTACATTTGCAGAATATGCTTCACCATATCTGAAAGAAAAATATCTTCCTGACTTGCTGGCAGGGAAAAAACTACTTGCACTAGGTATGAGTGAGCCGGGTGCTGGTTCTTCAGTGACTGAACTGAAAACCTCAGCAGTAGAAGATGGTGATCACTACATTATCAATGGTTCTAAAGTCTTCTCAACTCACAGCCCACATGCTGATAGCTTCCTAATCTATGTACGTTTTGGTGAAGGCCTAGATGGTATAGGTTCAGTCATGGTTGATCGTGGTACACCTGGTTTTGAAGTAGGTCAGCCTTCAGCATTTATGAGTGGTGAAGAGTGGTGCCAACTGTACTTTGATAACTGTCGTATTCCAAAAGAAAACGTACTACTTGGACCAGGTGGATTTAAAAAACAGATTTCAGGTTTCAACGTTGAACGTATTGGCAATGCTTCACGTGCATTAGCTTT
This sequence comes from Acinetobacter equi, assembly GCF_001307195.1. NCBI lineage: Bacteria > Pseudomonadati > Pseudomonadota > Gammaproteobacteria > Moraxellales > Moraxellaceae > Acinetobacter > Acinetobacter equi. The sequence continues at coordinate 2,406,828 of NZ_CP012808.1, forward strand.
AGGTCGTCATGCGTTTAATGTTGCACGTCAACACTGCCTAGATCGTGAGCAATTTGGCAAAGCATTATGTGAATTCCAAGGTTTGCAATGGAAGTTCTCAGAAATGGCTTTGAAACTAGAAAGTTCACAGCTACTACTTTACCGTGCTGCAATTAATGCCGATGGCGGTCTGCCATCAGCTTATGAGACAAGTATTGCGAAGCTGTCATGTAACTTAACAGGTTGGGAAGTATCTAACGAAGCATTACAAGCGATGGGTGGTTATGGTTATTCGACTGAATCACTAGTTGAGTACTGCGTGAAACGTACACGTGGTTGGATGATTGCGGGCGGTTCAATTGAAGTATTGAAAAACCGTATTGCAGAAGATGTATTTGGTCGCCGCTTTAATCAGCGCGCGAAGTAAAAATTTAAAAGGATTTAGAGAAATGAATTCCATGGTTAAAGAAAATAAAACGCTATCTAACGCACTATTGAAGCCTAAAACTGTAGCTTTAGTGGGTATCTCTGATGATCAAAGCAAAACTGCAGGGCGACCTTTACATTTTTTAAGAAATGCAGGTTATAAAGGTACAATTTATTGTATTAACCCGCGCAGAGAAACTGTACAGGGTGAAAAAGCGTATACCTCACTTACAGATTTGCCTGAAGTTCCAGATCATGTCTACGTTTTGACAGGTGCAGAACTAGCCTTAGAAGCTGTAGAGGAATGCGGAAAATTAGGTGTTCCTGTTGTGACACTCATAGCGAGTGGTTTTAGTGAAGCCGGTGCTGAAGGTGTCGAACGTGAAAATAAACTACGTGAACTCAAAGCAAAATATCAAACACGTATTTTAGGTCCATCAAGCTTAGGCCTAGTAAACCTGTATGAAGATCTATTTTTGACTGCAAACGCTGCATTTGCAGAACCTGGCTTACCAAAAGGCAATATTTTCTGTGCTTCTCATAGTGGCAGTATGATTGGTTCTTTGACATCACGTGGACGTAATCATCACACGGGATTTTACGGTTTAGTATCTGTAGGTGGTGAGGTTGATTTAAGTGTTGGTGAAATTTGCTTAGCTACTTTAGACAACCCCGATATTCATGGTTATATGTTGTTTTTAGAGTCCATGCGCCATGCGGAAAAACTACGTGAGTTTGCTTTAAAAGCGGCTGAATTGAATCGTCCTGTGGTGGTATTCAAACTAGGGCGTTCACAAGTTGCTGCAGATCTGGCTGTTTCTCACACAGGGTCCATGGCTGGTGAAGATGCTGTAGCTGAAGCATTCTTTAAAGATTGCGGTATTGCACGTGTAGAAACTTTAGATGGTTTCCTGAATGCAATTCCTCTGTTAAGTAAAGTTCCACCACAATTAGCGAATAAGAAACAAATCAATGTGGGTGTTTTGACGACGACTGGTGGCGGCGCTGCAATGGTCGTTGATCAGCTCGGTATCCGTAATGTTTCAGTTGTATCACCTACTGACGAGACGATTGCCAAACTCAATGTACGTGGGGTAGAGGTTCATGCAGGCGGTATCATCGATTTAACACTAGCGGGCACCAAGTATGAAGTCATGAAAGCAGCCCTTGAAGTGCTTGAGGAAGCACCTGAGTTTGACTTAGTACTCGTTGCTTCAGGTTCATCAGCTCGCTATCACCCAGATCTTGCAGTCAAACCTATTGTGGACAGCATTACGACTTACAAGAAGCCATTGGTAAGTTTCTTGGTTCCTGATGCACCAGAAGCGTTAAAGCAATTAAAACAGGCGGGTGTGCCGGCATTCCAATCACCAGAAGCGTGTGCAGATGTAATTAATGCAGCATTTTCTCGTCGTCAACCAACGCCAATCCATGCGCAAGTTTCTCAGCCTATAAAATCGACTACGGTCACTTTAGATGAAGATTCTGCTTATCAATTGCTAAGACCATTAGGCATTCAAAATGCCCCATATCAAGTGTTGAATGTTTTACAACCTAAAGCGTTGGACATCTCGTATCCAGTTGTTGTGAAAGTTTTGCATGATCAAATCAGTCATAAAACTGAAGTTGGGGGAGTTATTTTGCACGTACAAAATGACTCAGAGCTTAAAGCAGCGATTAATCAAATTAAGACCAACGTTGAGAAACACTGCCCAAATCTGACTGTTGAAAAAGTTTTAGTCCAGTCGATGGTGAAAGGTCTTGGTGAAGTCTTAGTTGGTTTTAAACGTGACAAAGACGTGGGGCCGATTGTGATGCTGGCTGCAGGTGGTGTGCTAACTGAACTTTATAAAGACAGTTCAATGCGTTTAGCGCCTGTAACGCTTGATTCAGCTTATGAAATGATTGCTGAAGTAAAAGGCTTAAAAGCTCTCGATGGTTTCCGTGGTAAGCAGAAAGGTGATTTAAAAGCGATTGCCGAAACTGTTGTCGCTTTCTCTCAGCTAGCAGTATCTAAGGAATACTTCATTGAAGAAGCTGAAATGAATCCACTTATCGTAAACCCACAAGGACAAGGCGTTACAGCTGTGGATGCACTCGTACATATTGCCAAGGAAGGTTAAGTCATGACAGAAACGATTCATTATGAAATAGACGGTTCAATTGCGGTTATTGTGATCGATAATCCGCCTGTAAATACAGGATCTTGGTCAGTACGTAAAGGCTTGCTGGATGCCGTTGAAAAATTTACTCAAGATGACACGCTAATAGCCGCTGTCATAATTGGTAAAGACAAAAACTTTATTTCTGGTTCTGACCTTAAGGAGTTTGGCAAACCAATTACTCCGCCAGAGTTGCCTCAAGTTATTGAGGCTATCGAAAAATGCCCCAAACCAGTGATTGCAGCCATTAGCGGTGCAACCTTGGGCGGTGGATATGAACTGGCTTTGGGCTGTGATGCACGCTTAGCGTCAGAAAATACAATTGTTGGCTTGCCTGAAGTGACTTTAGGTATGCTGCCTGGAGCAGGTGGAACACAGCGCTTACCCCGCTTAATTGGAATGGGTAAAAGCATACAAGTCATTTGTTCAGGGAAGCGCTATAAATCACAAGAAGCTTTAAAGCTCGGAATGATAGATGCTATTGCAGAAGGTGAATTACGCCAATTTGCAGTAGAGTTTGCGAAAACAGCGCAAAAAAATCCATTATCAAATAAAACTGTTGAAAAAGATGAATCCGCTGAATTTGATGCCATTGTAAAAAAAGCATTGAGGGCTGGAAAACATCGACCGCCTGTTCAAGAATCAATCCGTTTGATTAAGGCAACTGCTGATGTTGGGTTCTATGAAAGTTTGGCTGAAGAAAGACGGGTCTTCCAGCAATTGCGTATAGATGAAGAGGCTTTTGCGCGCAGACATTTATTTTTTGCTGAAACAAATGCTAAAAAAGTGATTAATTTGAAAGAAGCACCGATTAAACCAGTGAAAAATATTGTTGTGGTGGGTGCAGGCACTATGGGAACTGGCATAGCTGTATCAGCTTTAAAAGCAGGGTTTCATGTCACTGTATATGACCAATCAAAATCAATATTAGTACAATGCAAATCGCGGATAGATTCCATTTATGAAGCCGATATAACATCCGGACTTATTAAAACTGAACAAAGAGATGTTCAGCTTGCACAGCTTGAGCTGAGCGACTATAAATCTGCATTTGAAAATGCGGACTTGGTAATTGAAGCCATTTATGAAAATTTAGCGGTAAAACAAGATTTAATTCGAAAGATTGAAAGTATTGCATCTGCAAACACCATTATTGCCAGCAATACTTCATATATTGATTTGGACGAAATTGCAGAAGTAAGCCTAAGACCAGAAAATATTGTGGGTATTCATTTCTTTAACCCAGCGCATATCATGCGTTTAGTTGAAGTGATCCACGGAAACAATACGTCTCAAAAAGTCATTGCTACAGCATTTGCATTGATTCAAAAACTTGGAAAACTCCCGATTATTTGTAAAAATTCCTTTGGATTTATTGGAAATCGTATATATGCGGCTTATCGATATCAATGTGAATTAATGCTGGAAGAGGGTGCTTTACCACACCAAATTGATGAAGCAATTGAGCGTTATGGCTTTAATATGGGACCGTTTGCGGTGGGTGATTTATCTGGCTTGGATATCGCATGGAATATGCGAAAAGCCAATGCGCATAAACGTAATCCTGAGGCTCGTTATATTTCAATTCCAGATCAAATATGTGAATTAGGCCGTTTTGGTGTAAAAACTCAAGCAGGTTATTACAGCTATGCTGATGGAAAAAAGCAGATAGATCCCGTTATAACAAAGCTAATTATGTATGCCTCAGAACAGAAAAAAATTGTACGTAAAGAATTTAGTTCTGAGCAGATTATAGAACGTGTATTACTCACTATGGCCAATGAAGCGGCCTTGCTTTTGGCGGAGGGTGTTACAGCAAGAATGAATGATATTGATCTAGTGATGATCAATGGCTTTGGATTTCCTAAATGGGAAGGTGGACCTGCATATTGGGCGTCAAGACAGAATCTAGATGAACTCTATGAAAAACAAAAAGCTTTGGCTGAAGTTTCAGGCTCTGGTTTTATTGCTGGAGATATTTCAATTTTTCAAAAACTTGCTAAAACAGCTTAATCGGTTCTGTTTAAGTAAGAGTTGCCTATTCGCCTGACTTCGCTCAGGCTTTTTTTACTTGAAAGAAAGACATGAGGTCGTGATTTTTTGGAAATTTTTATTAATTTCAATTCAATATAATCCAAATCAACAAATACTGACTTACATACTGAACATGAGTGATCAAAGCAGTTTAACGATGAGTGTATTGATGACACCGGATATGGCTAATTTTTCTGGCAATGTTCATGGGGGAACAATACTGAAGTTACTTGATCAGGTTGCTTATGCATGTGCCAGTCGTTATTCAGGAACCTACGTCGTTACTTTATCGGTCGATCAGGTTTTATTTAAGGAACCTATTAAAGTAGGAGAAATGGTTTCATTTCTGGCAAATGTAAATTATGTCGGGCGAAGTTCTATGGAAATAGGAATTCGTGTTGAAGCTCAAAATATCCAAAGTCGCCAAATACGGCATACAAACAGTTGCTATTTCACAATGGTGGCAGTTGATAATAATGGTAAACCGTCTGTGATCGCTCCCTTAAATGTTGATTCAGAACTTAAGAAATGCCGTTATGAAGCAGCTTTAAGACGTAAAAAAATACGCCTCCAAAATAATTGAATTTAATCAACGACACATATCTATAAAAAGGATTTATGATGAAAAACGCATACATCATCGATGCCATCCGTACACCTTTCGGCCGCTATGCAGGTGGACTTGCACCTATACGTGCAGACGACTTAGGCGCATTACCAATTAAAGCACTGATGGAACGTAATCCATCTGTAAATTGGGAACAGGTTGATGACGTAATTTACGGCTGCGCCAATCAAGCCGGCGAAGACAACCGTAATGTGGGTCGTATGTCAGCACTACTTGCAGGCTTGCCTTACCAAGTCCCTGCAACGACAGTGAACCGCTTGTGCGGATCATCCCTTGATGCGATTGCTATGGCTGCTCGAGCAATTAAAGCTAATGAAGCTGATTTGATCATTGCTGGTGGTGTAGAAAGCATGTCACGTGCGCCTTTTGTAATGGGCAAATCAGACAGTGCATATGGCCGCAGTCAAAAGATTGAAGATACCACCATGGGATGGCGCTTTATTAATCCAAAACTGAAAGAACTGTATGGCGTAGAAACCATGCCGCAAACCGCTGAAAATGTTGCTGAACAGTTCAATATTAACCGTGTAGATCAAGATAAGTTTGCTTTAGAAAGTCAACAGCGTACGGCAGCCGCACAAGCCAAAGACTTCTTTAAAAACGAAATTATCCCTGTCAGTATCCCACAGCGTAAAGGTGAAACGATTGTGTTGGATACCGATGAACATCCACGTTCGTCAACCACAGCAGAAGGCTTAGCCAAGCTTAAACCTGTAGTAAAAGCCGATGGGACTGTGACAGCAGGCAATGCATCAGGAATCAATGACGGTGCAGCAGCAGTTCTGATTGCATCAGATGAAGCTGTAGAAAAATATGGCTTAATACCACGTGCCAAAATTATTTCTTCAACTGTCGTAGGTGTAGAGCCACGCATCATGGGCTTTGGTCCAGCTCCAGCAATCAAAAAGCTTCTTGATCAAACAGGTCTAACTCTAGATCAGATGGATGTCATTGAACTGAATGAAGCCTTTGCAGCTCAAGCATTGGCATGTACTCGAGATTTAGGCTTGGCGGATGATGAAGCTCGAGTTAATCCAAATGGCGGGGCCATCGCGATAGGTCATCCACTGGGTGCTTCCGGTGCACGTCTAGTAGCGACAGCCCTAAACCAGCTTGAAGCATTAGATGGAAATTATGCACTTTGCTCAATGTGTATTGGTGTGGGTCAGGGTATCGCTTTGATTATTAAACGTGATTAAATGAAAATTAAAGATGTAAAATAAAACTAAAATTAATTAGAAGTGGGTTAGATAAAAACTCACTTCAATAATCAACAAAGAGATTTATTGACACTTAGTATGGATAAAACTTATTCTATATCAATCTTAATGAACTAAATGACAGGTGTTATTTATTTAACATAATATACATTATACGAAGTATTTAATAAAAAAACTCATACCTTAATATTAGTTTTTTTATTTATCTGATTACAATAAAACTTTTCCTATGCCTGTAAATCAACTATCAAAGAAAATAAATGAATTATTCCATGAGTTCATAGAACTTATTTTTTGGCTTAGCAGATGCAGATATAAATAAAGATATTTTCATTCATAATTACGAGCCTCTAAATTTCATTTATTTAAGCTAGCGACTTTATAAACACATAAAATTTTTCCCAACCTAGCAACAACTCACTGTTGATTTTTCAAAGAAAGTTCATTTCACCATTTTCACAAATTAATCTAAATTACAATGATATAAAAACCACCGTATTTTTACGGCCCTATTATTTTATTTATACATCAGTATAATTTTTACAAAGAACTACACTTATTTGAAATTATAAAAGCATTTCTTCATGTTGACCAACTGAGTGATAGTTGCGATTAAAATAAACAAGACCTTGATGCTGCTGATTTTTATTAATTGCAATAATAGGACAAATAAAAACAGTATGTGTCCCAATCTCCTGAATTTTATCAATATAACAATCAAAACTCACTAAAGCATCATTTAAAATAGGTGCGCCAGTTTCTAATTTAGTCCATTTTCCATATTTAAAACGTTCTATTGAATCTAGTTTTGATGCAAATACATTCGAGATTTTCTCATGTTGGATAGCTAAAACATTGACTGCTAAAATTTTACTTTCCAAAAAATGCACATGAGAACGAGAAGATTTATTCATACACACAAGCAATGTTGGCGGTGTATCTGTCACACTGCATACAGCAGATGCAGTAAAACCATGATAACCAGATGCACTTGATGTTGTTACAATATTTACAGCACTCGTTAAATAAGACATTGCATCTCTATATGCATTTGCTTGTATCATTTAAATTTCACCTTTTAGATCAGTTCATTATTAAAAACCAAGAATAAAACCTAGTTTCATCAACTAAGTTTTATTCATTTGGAGTATTAAGCTGACAGCTCTTTCCGAATAATTTCAGCACCTTGAGTCAAGGCATTTAATTTTGCTTGAGCAACTTGGCGTGATAATGGTGCCATACCACAATTAGTTGAAGGATAAAGCTTATCTGCTTCTACATATTGAAGTGCTTTTCTTAAAATATGAGCAACTTCATCTGGTGTTTCTATAGTATTTGTTGCAACATCTATAGCACCAACCATGACTTTTTTGCCACGAATCAGTTCAATTAAATCCATAGGCACACGTGAATTTTGACATTCTAGTGAAATAATATCGATCTTTGACTGTTGAAGTTTAGGAAAGGTTTCTTCATATTGTCGCCATTCAGAACCTAATGTTTTTTTCCAATCTGTATTGGCTTTAATACCGTAACCATAGCAAATATGTACAGCTGTTTCACATTTAAGCCCTTCAAGAGCGCGCTCTAGAGTTGCAATTCCCCAATCATTGACTTCATCAAAAAATACATTAAATGCAGGCTCATCAAACTGGATGATATTTACCCCTGCTGCTTCGAGTTCTAATGCTTCTTGATTTAGAATTTTCGCAAATTCCCATGCTAATTTTTCTCGACTTTTATAATGATCATCAAATAATGTATCAATCATTGTCATTGGACCTGGTAGTGCCCATTTAATTGGTTGTTTTGTTTGGCTTCTTAGAAATTTAGCATCCTCAACAAAAACAGGTTTCTTTCGTGCTACAGCTCCAACAACAGAAGGAACACTTGCATCATAACGATTGCGGATACGAACAGTTTCCCTTTTTTGGAAGTCTACACCTTCAAGATGTTCAATAAATGTCGTGACAAAATGCTGACGAGTTTGTTCACCATCACTCACAATATCAATCCCGGATTGTAATTGTTCATGTAATGACAAACAAAGTGCATCTTTCTTTGCTTCTAATAATTGTTCACCCTCAAGTTTCCAAGGCGACCATAATTTTTCTGGTTCAGCCAGCCAAGAAGGTTTAGGTAGACTACCTGCTGTAGATGTTGGAAGTAAAATAGCCATATTGAATCGTATCTCTAATCTAATTTATATAAATTAATGTGTTAAGCTGCATGTTCTGAATGAACTGAGTGCATTTCAGTAAAATTTTTAGCCCATTGTTCGAGAATATCTTGATATGGCTTAATAAAATTTTCTTCTGTCCATTTGCCCTGCTTAACTGCTAATTGACTACGTTCAATTCGATCATAGACAATTTGTGTCAATGAAAAATCTTGATAGTCTAAACTTGGTTGATAGACAACACCGGCAGGTGAATTTGTATTGTAAATTTCTGGGCGATATATTTTTTGAAAACTCTCCATGGTACTAATTGCACTGATTAGCTCAAAATCAGTGTAATCACGTAATAAATCACCCGCACAATAAAATGCTAATGGAGCATTACCATTTTCAGGTTTAAAATAACGGACACTAAGCCCCATTTTTTTAAAATATTCATCTGTACGTGAATATTCATTATTCTTATATTCCACTCCTAATATTGGATGAATATTTGCTGTTCGGTAATATGTTTTAGTTGTTGAAACACTTAAACAAATAACAGGTTGCTTTTTAAATTCTGTTTTAAAAACGTCTGAGTACACAAGATGTTGATATAACTTGCCATGTAAATCACCGAAGTTTTCAGGTTTCTCTCCTGTTTTAAAACTTTTTTCGGTTAGTAAAACACTAAAGTCATAATCACGTACATATGATGAAAAACTATTCCCAATCATACCGTCAATACGTTCATTAGTTTTATGATCAGTAATAGTACTTTTCAACATTTCAATAAATGGAAATGCTTGACCATTCCCTTCTATATCTATTTCTGCAGAAATAATATCAATTTCAAGTGAATATCGATCGCCCTTCGGATTATCAACATGAGCTAAGCTGTTAAATCGATTATTAATCATGGCAAGAGTTTTACGTAAATTTTCTTGACGATATTCACCACGTGCTAGATTTGCAAAATTTGTTGTCAAACGAGTGCTATTTCCTGGCTCATAGTTTTCATCAAATCGAATACGTTTAATTGAACATTGAAATGCTGTATTCATTGTCATATTCCACCCTAAAGTTTAAATCATCATATTTTTGGATTAAGTTATTTATACAGCAGGATAAAGATGAATAAAAATGATTTAATCTATACGTAAAGTGAATTTTATTCATCTTTAGTTTTTAATAGTTTTAGAGTGAAATAAATACAATAATTTAATGTCTAATATTTAATCAAAATCAAACTTGAAATAAAGGTAAATACTTATAATTAATTTATTTTTTTAATGCACTGATTCTAAATTATTATTTTGATCAGGAATAAACGAATATTTAAGATGAATAAAATTCACAATAATATTAAAAAATATCAACTATCTCATCGTTAGATTTACTTGGTTTTTATATCAGAATTTCTAATTCCATTTATAAATTTGAAATTAAAAAATAAAGAGCAAAGGTACTCATGGCACTTTTGCTTCTTTTTTAAATTAAATAATTAGAATCTCTTTTCTATACTGAGTCCCATACTCCAATTACGACCATCTGCAGGTTCAAAATATCGAGCATTACTTTCATTAACAATTACTGAACCAATGTAATTTTGATTAAATAAATTATCTACTCTAGCAAAAGTATTAACTGTCCAATCTTTTAGAATCCAGTTATAACCTAAATTTGCTGAAGTAACGACATAACTTGGCGCAGTGTCTGTATTTAAGTCGTTAACATAAATTTTATCTGAATAACGAACATCTATTCCTGCATGCACACCTTGTTCAGGTTGCCATGCCAATCCCAAAAAAGCATGATTTTTTGCTATCCCAGGAATGTAATTTCCATTTGGTATTGCAGGTACGAGTATGGCTTTCTCTGCATAATTCATTTTATTCGGTTGTAATGTATCATAAAAAATTGCAGGAATATTTGAATTAAATTTCGCATGAATATAACTATAACTTGCTTGTGCGATTAAATCTTGCCAAATATTTTTATTCCATGAAAACTCAAATCCTTGTCTTAATGTTTTATCAGCATTTCGAAATGTTGCTCGCCCTTCGTTATTTCCAGCTGAGACAATATCATTTTTAGTTTGTGTTGAAAAAAGAGCAAGTGTAAATAATCCTAAATCATTTTTAGACTTTAAACCTGTTTCAAAAGTTTCACTTTTTGCAGCTTTTAAATTAAATTTATATGAATCATCTTCATTGGCTGGATAAGACATTTCAGTAAATGTTGGTGTTTCAAAGCCTTGTGTATAGCTTACATAGGTCATTAATTCGGGTTGAATTTCCCATTGTAATGCAAGAGATGGTAATAAACGCTTATACTCTGTTGTTCCCGAGTTATCACCATTATCTAAATAATAATCTTTTGATTTAAAATGTACATTGCTATAGCGCAATCCAGCATCTAGAGTCCAGTTTGGTAAAAAATTATATGAAATTTGCATATATGGATCTAAGTTCCATAAAGTATTATGCTCCTCACGTCTAAGCTGACCTTTAACGCCTAATATATCTCCTGAAAAGTTTTGAAATCCTTTTCTATCTTCTTTCATCGCATCAAAAGCTAACCCAAAAATAAACCTTGTTTTTTCAATAGCTTCTTGATTTATCCAACGTAGATCTAGACCAAAGTAGTGACGTTCAAAATCAATAACACCACCTGAATGATTACTTGCCAATTGACTCATTTTAGGAATAGATTGATATTGAGTAACTGAGCGCTGTCCCAAATACAACATACTATAGAGTTCATTTTGATCATCTAATGGTTTATTCCAGGTAACTCCAGTTTGGGTTTGTTCTATTTTTTTACGTGCATTATAGAGCTGAACATTATTCGCGACTTGTTTAGAGTTTTCTTTCCAAGCTGCACGTGTTAATCCACCTGGATCATCAGCTTGAATATCTACATGATTGATTATCCAATTAACTTCACTACCATTCTCTAAATTCCATGTAAGTTTACTATTGTTGAGTTTTTTTTGTGCTGTACTATGATCTCTAAAGCCATGAGTATCAAAATAAGAACTGCTAATAATATAACTTGGCTCACTTGAATTTGTGGTTCCCCCTTGTAAAATTAAATTAGCTTGTCCTTTTTGATGGCTACCACCTGCATAATCTAATCGAATAGAGTCCTGACCTTCACCTTTTCTTGTTGTTGTTAAAATAGTACCACCTGATGAATTACCATATAAGGAAGAGAATGCTCCTCCTAAAATTTCAATATGGCTTAAACTATTTAAATCAATATTTGATGTTTGACCTTGACCATCTGGCATAGTTGCTGGAATTCCATCTACATATAAACGAATTCCGCGTATGCCAAATGTTGATCGAGCACCAAAACCACGCATGGACATTTGTAAATCTTGTGCATAATTTTCTCTGTTATTTACCTGAAGACCTGGTACACCTTTTAAAGTTTCAGATAAATTTACATTCATATTATTTTGTACGAAAGGTTGCTCTACATAAAAAATAGAAGCTGGTGTACTTAAAATATCTTTGTCAAGATGAAAAGCTTGTAGAACAATCGTATCTAATTGATGGACTTCTTGTGAAGAAGATTCAGCATGACTACTTTGAAATATAAATAGACCTAAACAAATCACGGATAGTCTTACTGGAATGTTTTTATGCATTATTTATACTCCTATTTAATATTTTTGATATAAAAAATGATGTATTAATGATGAGAGTTCCTCTAAATTTATTTTCAAATATAAATTGAACTCGAAATTAATATTCAAATTGAAGAGCGAATAAGCATACTTACTCGCTCTGCACGTTTAATGTTCTAATGTGTAGGCAATAATATAATCACCCGGTTTTGTTTGAAGCATTGTGTGTCCACCTGCTGCAATCACCACAAATTGTTTATTTGACTTTGGTGATACATATGTCATTGGTGTTGCATTTGGTGCAGCGAGTAAACGATCTTTCCAAATCACTTTGCCTGTTTTAGCATCAAAAGCACGGAATGCTTCTTCAGAGGCTGCACCCATAAAGACTAATCCGCTGCGTGTTACTAAACTACCACCTGCAATTTGAGTTCCTAAAGGAATATCTAAATGACTCTTAATGCCTAATGGTCCAGTATCATGTGATGTGCCTATGCGTGCATTCCAAATGATTTTATTGGTTTGTAAATCAACCGCTGCTAATTGACCATAAGGTGGTGCTGTACATGGTGCATTTAATGGAGATAAGAATGGCGCAATAGATGCAGCATAATCTAAACCTGCTTGAGCTACAGCTCCACCAACATCTTCACCACGACCTGTATCAGGATGAATACCCATTTTATTTGCTTGTTGACGTGGAATTAAATAGTTATACATCGCTAAACGAGCATAAGGAATGTAAGCAATTTGACGTTCAGGATCGACCGTTAATCCTCCCCAGTTTTGCCCACCTAATGAACCAGGTAATTGAATATAAGGCGTCACATCTGGTGGTGTCATTGAGCCATCAAAACGTGCTTGCTTAAATTTAATACGGCAATACATTTCATCAAGTGGTGTAACACCCCACATATTGCTTTCACCAAATACTCCCCAACGATTATTTTCAGGATTTACAGCACTACGTAAACCATCAAATTGAGGCATTTCTGTTGAATATGGCTGTGTTTTGGCAAGTTTTGGATCAAGCCCACCTTGAGGTACAGCAACTTCTTCTACTTTTTTAACTGGTTTTCCTGTTATGCGATCAAGTACATAAATTTGACCACGTTTAGAACCTAGCACCATACTTGGTACATTTTGACCATTTAAAGTGAGGTCAACTAGAGTCGGCTGAGAACCATTATCATAATCCCAAAGATCATGATGCGTTGTTTGGAAATGCCAATCTAACTTACCAGTTTCGGCATTAATAGCAAAAACACCACTTGAATATTTTTCATCAGCTTCTGTACGATGCGTACCGAAGTAATCAGGTGTTGCATTACCAATTGGCAAATAAACAAGTCCAAGCTTTTCATCTGCAGAAATCGGTCCCCATGAGTTTGCTGTACCACGTGTGTAGTGATTATCACCAGTTGGCTCGCTTTGATCATCAGGATTTGCATAATCAAATGCCCACGCAAACTTACCAGTTACAGCATTAAAACCACGAATTACACCCGCAGGTTCTTGAACAGATTGTCCATCACTCACCCATCCACCAAGAACAACATTACCCCTCACTACCTGTGGTGCTGAACTTACGTAATAATAACCAGGAATAACTTTCCCCATACCACGTTTAAGATCAACTACACCATTTTGACCAAAATCAGAACAAGCTTTTCCTGTTTTTGCATCAATAGCAATTAAACGAGCATCAACAGTTGCCGTAAAGATACGCTCTGAACACTCTGCATTGGCTGCAAGTTCAGGTGCTTTATAGTAAGCAACACCACGACAAGCTGCAGAACCTGTCACCCCTTTTAAGTTCGGTTTTGAGTAGTAACGCCATTTTTCCTGACCTGTTTCAGCATCTAAAGCAATAATGTCATTACGTGCAGAACATAAATAGAGAGAATCATCTACTTTTAAAGGTGTAACTTCTAAACGTCTCGTTTTTTGACCTTTTGGAACTGGGTAATCTCCAGTTCTATACATCCACGCAACTTTTAATTTATTAACATTTTCGGGTGTAATTTGAGTTAGTTTAGAATATTTAGTTCCTGCTTTATCATTACCATAATCAACCCAATCTTGATCTTCTTTTTCATCAGGTAATTTATTTTTTACATCTGGAAACTGATCCTTACTTACATATTTTGCTGGATCGCCGTTAATAAAACCAATAATGGCAATAACAATTAGGGATAAGCTAAAACCAGCAGTGGCAACACGACCAATTTTTTTTGCATTTGGTCCATTATTGTAATGTTGACGCACCATGGGCAATAAAAGCAATACACCAAGACCAAATGGTAGAGCTAGACGACCTAAATAAATCCAAAAATCGATTTCAGTTTGTAAAAGTGTCCAAACCAAAGTGAGTAATAAATAGATTGAATAAGTCCAAATAACTAATGTACTTCTCCGCCATAAGAAGAAACCACTTAAGGTAATTAAAAAACCTGCTATTACAAAATATGGTGAACCAGATAGCATAACCAACTGTATGCCACCAATTAACATGGCTAAGCCAAATACCACGTAAATGACTGCAACTAAATAGGCTATTTTTGAGGGAGATCGTAGATTATCATTCATATTGTACCTTTTATTTAATAAATATTTTTAATTTAAAAATAAGATTAGATGTATTTAAAAATAAACAAATAATACATTTTTTATTATATTAGTATAATAGTTCACAAAATTATATTGTTTGAGAGAAATCTATTTTTATTACTTTATTTATTGAAAGATCAGGAACTTTTTTTATATTATTAGTTTACATTTCAACTAATAATATGATTCTCTTATCAGCGATAAAAAACAGTAAGCTTATTAAAAATAATATTATTACAAACACTTGTTTTACAAAGGTTTTATTTGGAATAAATAAACTAAAAAAATCAGATAAATACATATTAAACTATTAATATTTTTTAAAAGACAATATTTTTTATGCCTTTAAAACACATATTTTATTGAAATATCAAGAAACAAATATTTTTTATTTTGATGAAAAAATATCGCTAATAAGTAAAAACCGTATTAGCGATATTTTTAAGTTAATTTAAATTATGAGCACAATATACCTTGAATTGTAGGCTTTTTATTTGCATCCATAGCAATAGTTGTGCCAGCAATCGCATCAATCACCTTGTTCAGTGATTCTTGATAAGTACTCACAATATTTAGATAGCGATCAGCTTGACCTTTGACTTGATTTTTAAAAGCCATACGACAATTCAATTGATGATAATAATTTTTTTCAGTCTCTGTTGTCGTCTGTACTCCATGGCGTTTAACCACCCATGATGCCATCACTTCAATGTCTGTTACCGATTGATCTGCTTTTTCTACAATATCAAATCGTGAAAATTCAGTTGCTATCGTATAAGTTGTTTCCCCACCAGTTAGACCCGTATTATAAACATCGATTGCACCTAATTTTTGTTGTAAACCTGCCGACAACCCACTTTGTAATTCATTACTTAAACTTGAACTCCAGCGTTGATTATCTAACATATAAGTTTGACCATTTGAGTTTTGTATAACCAATAATGGTGTATCTAATCTTGCTGGTATTCCTACAGGAACTACTTCAATAAGTTTAATATTCGAACTCACTAAAGGTGTAATCTGTGGCGTTAATGTATAGAAATTTGGAGAAACAGATCGATAACAACCTGTTAATCCAATACTCACACCGACAACAGCAATAAAGCACTGAAGCTTACATTGCTTTAATGATCGAAGACTTTTAGCAAAAGTATGCATATGAAGACTTTTTAATTTAGTTTTGTTTTGCATTTTTTGCCTCCGGTTTTTTCCCACGAATTAATGATTCAGGATGTTGTTCAATATAATCTGCCATTAATTGTACCGAAGAGGCAGCACGTGTCATTTGTTGTACAGCACGACGTATATCTTGCTGCATTGGTGAATCACTCAATAAAATTGACTCTGCTGAACGTAGGGTTTTACGAGCTTCATCTAAAGTTAACTGCATTTCTGGTGCGACTTTCCCATCAAACTGTTTAATTAACTGATCAGTTGAATTTACAGCTTTATTAATACTATTTAATGTCTTACGAACATCACCACCAATTTCTTCTAATGGAAACTTACTTAATTTATCTGCAATGGCTGAAACTTGAGATTGTAAGTTGCTTAACTCTGGAGGCATAGTTGGTATTTCAACAGCACCTGTTGATAACACTTTTAATGAACCATTTGTTGCTTTTTGGAATTTATCAAAAGCAATATAATTTTGACCTGTTAATAGACTTCCTGTACGCATTTGTGCACGTAAACCATGCTCAATAAATGATTTAAAAATACGTCCAGTTGGTTTTAATTCGGAACCATCTGCAATACGAGATGGATAAATGATCGCCTCTACTCTCATACGCATTTGTGTATGATTATGACTAAACTCTGCATTAATTGAAGTTACTTCACCAATATCAATACCCATAAAGTCAATTGGTGCACCAATAGATAATCCTCTTAAAGATTGATCAAAATACATCACAATTGGATAAGCCTGACCATCTGGATTTTTAAGTGCTTCAGCTTGTGAGTCCCAAAGTGTAAAGTTACTTCTATTTCTTGCCGCAGGAGCTTGCTTAGAATGTTCTGGATAACCAAATGCAATCCCACCAGCTACAATACTTGCCAATGATTCTGTTTGTAAATTAAATCCTGATGCATTTAAGCTGACATCTATACCACTTGCTTGCCAGAACCGTGCATTTGTTGTAACAAACTTATCATATGGTGATTGAATAAATACTTGTAATTCTACATTTTGACCATCATTAGATAGCTTATAAGAAGTCACTTGACCAACATTAATTCGACGATAATAAATAGGTGAACCAATATCAAGTGAACCTAAATCATGTGCTTTTAAGAAAAATTCTTTTCCTGGTATATCTGATGCAACAACTGGTGGAAACTCCAACCCAGTAAACGTTGTTTGTTTTTCAGCAGATTTCCCACCTTCAACTTCAATATATGAGCCTGAAAGCAACGTATCAATTCCAGAAACTCCACTCGTTCCAATACGAGGGCGAACTACCCAAAACTTAGAATCATTTGATGCAAAATTACTAGCATCTCTAGTTAATTCAATTTCAACAATAACATGAGATAAGTCATCAGAAAGTTTAATTTTTCTGACTAAACCAATATTAACTTGCCTAAATTGAACTGTTGTTTTTCCTGCTACTAAGCCTTCGGCAGATCTGAATGAGACATTAATCGTTGGTCCAACATTTAAAAAAGCCTTAATGGCAAGTGATACAGCAATTAGCAATGCAACAATAGGAATTAACCAAATAAGAGATGGTTTCCATTTTTCCTTTTTGATTTTTACATCATGTAAATTTTGATTGCTAACCTGCTTCATGTCATGATCAGGCTTATTCAAATCTGAATTTTCATTCGATGTTGTATTTTCAGACATATCCATCATTCTTATTGGTGAGTATTTAATGAGTGTGGAACTAAAGGATGATCCAATGATCCGCTCTGTTTTTTACTATTTTCTAATGCTACGAAATAGTTGTCCCAAATAATTTTTGGGTCAAAACTTAGCGAAGCAAAAAGAGTAAGTACAACAACAGCAGCAAAAGCGACTGCTCCTGGTCCTGCAAATATGGTTGCTAAAGATTGAATTTGGATTAATGCTGTCAATAATGACACAACAAACACATCAATCATTGACCATCTTCCAACCATTTCAACAATACGATATAGCTTTGTACAAATTGCTGGAGAAAATTGTATACGCTGTGTGGTTTGGAAATGAACAACCATTAGTAAGAAAAATAAAATAATGAGCTTTAACAATGGAATAAAAATACTAGCACAAAAGATTACTGTTGCAACAAGATAGTCTCCGCTTTGCCAGAAATAAATCACACCTGTCAAGATCGTATCTTCCTGATCCCCAAATAAAGATTCAGTTATCGTCATAGGTAATATATTTGCAGGGATATACAAAATACTTGCTGCAAGCACTAAAGCTAAAGTCTTTGACAGACTATTTGGTTTTCTTCGATGTAATAATGTATGACATCTTTCACAGCGAATAGTTATATCTATATTTGATTGGGCAGTTTTAGGAAGATGATTTAACACTCCACAACATGAGCAAATTCTGAGTGATAAATCCTGTGCTCTTACAAATATTTGGTTTTGACCGATTGGTATGCCTTTTTGCTTTTTCATATTAAACACCGATCAATTTCATCCCAAATACTTTGTAATTTTACAGAAGTAATCATGATCATTAAAATACTTAAAACTGCAAAAGCCCATAAAGCAATTCCAGGAATGACAACAACCATTCCCACAAGTTTTACGAGCGTCACTAAAACACCTATTAAAAAAACTTCAATCATTGCCCAAATTCGGAATGATGACAATAAACGCATTGCCTGAACTAAAAATTTTGGACGTTTTTTTCGAAGGGAGACTGGATACAAAATGTAAAACAACAATAATATATTAATTAAAGGCATAATAAATGTTGTAATAAAAATTAGAGTTCCTACAAAAAATCGATCAATTTGAAACATGGCGATAACAGCGCCAATTAATGAAGTTTCTGAATGATTACCTTGCAATTCAACACTTACAATCGGGTAGCAATTTGCAATAATAAATACAATAAAGGCAGTACAAACTAAAGCTAATAGTTTTTTTAATGATTTAGTTTGTTGATAAAGTTCTCCACCACAGCATGGGCATAAAGCTTTTTCGCCTTTTTGAAGTGGTGTTTTTTTAGAAATGGTATCACACTCATCACATCCAATTAAATTTGAAGTGGAAATCAAATCTCTTTTTTTTATGAGTGACATACTTACATCTGACCTATCATGCATTTAGCTAAACCTTTATTTTGTAATTAATAATATACCAAAACATATGATGGTTTATTAGAGAATATAATAAGCTAATATTGAGGATATAAGTTAGAAAAATAAGAATAAGTCATGCATGAATAGGGCTGTTCCTCATTGAATCTATATATTCAATATACATAATATTACATCAATAATAGCAGTTTAATATTTGAATGAATATTAACAAAAAACAATCAATTTCAAGTAAAAATAATCAATAATTTCAAAAATATTTTGATAAAATTCACTTTGTTTAGATTAAAAATAATTCAATGAAAAGAATAGTTATCTCCTTATCTTTATTGATGAGTGTTCCAGCTCAAGCAATGTATTTTTCTTCTTATATTTATGAAATGAGTTCAAAAGAAGATTTTATTTCAAAATATATTACAAATGATACAGAGACTAGAAATCTCTATAATATCCATGCATATGCAATTGAAAAGCCAAGTAATACAAATGAGGTTAAATTAAACATCTCCGATAAAGAAATTCTTTATGCTCCTTTGCGTAAAATCATTGATGCACAAGCAACTGATATTTTTAAAATTTTTTATAGGGGTCCAAAAGATAGTAAAGAAAGATACTACAGAGTCGTTTTTACAGAAACACCATTAACTACATTTGGAAAAAATGAACAACAGCGTTCATCAACTTATTTACCTTCTATTTCTCTAAGTACTATTTTAATTGTTCGCCCTAAAAACCAGAAATTTGAATATAAAATTGATGAAAAATTAGGCATTATCAAAAATACTGGGAATACTTTTTTTAGAGCAATCATACATAATGACTGCCATACTCGTGACGAAGATGCAGATCATGTTTATATTTTACCAAATGAAGAATATCAAAATGATTTGATTAAACAACCAAATAAAAATAATATTTTTTTGATTATAGATAAAAAATATATTCCTATTGTAAATCGATGTGAAATAGAAAAGAGTAATTAAGAGTAAAAAATGATTTTTAATTAATTTTTATATTATAAAAAATAAAGCAATATATTCTTTAGATAGAATATATTGCTCTTTTAAGTTTTAATTATCGGTCAACACCAATCCATAGAGCTTCAACACGTACATCACCTTCTGCACGAACACTACCTAGCCAATCCATTCCTTCAACTGAAAATAATGAAGCTGGATCATCCATTGGGAAACTTAAACTCAGATTGGTTGAATAAAAATAACCCGATTGTTGTTGATCCCATGGTACGAGACTTGTTTTATTTCTTCCATAACTTTTCTCTCATTAATATTTAAGGTTTTCCATTACCAATATTTTTTATTTAAAATACTTAACCACCTCATTGACTTTTAATATATTTTTTAAAATATTAGATTTTCTATTGCTATACATTATTTCAATTTATATTTACATTTGTTTTAGCTATAGATCTTTTTATTACAAAATATAAATAACAACTTATATTTTTATAAAAATAAATATTAAAAATAAATATTTTAAAAAAAATAAAATATTGATTAAAAAAAAGAAGGAAACAAAATAAGATGGAATTTATTTCATTTTTTAATATAAAAATAGATAGTTAAAATTTACAAAAAAACATTTAATTAAACAAAGAAACTATAAATATAATTATATTAAATATTATTTTTTCTTATTCTTATAATCATAAAAGTAATTTTTTAAATATTTAAAGACAAATACATTATTCTCAATATATGGAAATTAAAATGGATAAAAAAAATCATGTATTTTTACGTAGTCAAGAATGGTTTGATGACCCAAATCATGCAGATATGACGGCAATTTATGTAGAACGGTTCATGAATTATGGATTAACCCGTAAAGAGTTACAGTCTGGACGTCCAATTATTGGTATAGCTCAGACTGGAAGTGATTTAACGCCGTGTAATAGGCATCATAAAGAACTTGCAGAACGTGTAAAAGCAGGTATTCGTGATGCTGGTGGTATACCAATGGAGTTTCCAGTTCATCCTATTGCAGAACAATCACGTAGACCAACAGCAGCATTAGATCGCAACTTAGCTTATTTAGGACTAGTGGAAATTTTACATGGATATCCGCTTGATGGTGTTGTTCTTACTACTGGCTGTGATAAGACAACTCCAGCCTGCCTAATGGCTGCTGCAACAACAAATCTTCCTGCTATAGTTTTATCTGGTGGTCCAATGTTAGATGGTCATTTCAAAGGAGAACTGATAGGTTCTGGTACAGTCATATGGCATGCACGTAATTTATTAGCCAAAGATGAAATAGATTATGACGATTTTATGGAAATGGCAGCATCCGCATCTCCTTCAATTGGACATTGTAATACAATGGGAACAGCTCTTTCCATGAATGCTTTAGCTGAAGCACTTGGTATGTCGTTACCGACATGTGCAAGCATTCCTGCTGCATACCGTGAACGTGGTCAAATGGCTTATTTAACGGGGAAACGAATTTGTGAAATGGTACTTGAAGATTTACGTCCTTCAAAAATTATGAATAAAAAATCTTTTGAAAATGCAATTGCCGTTGCATCTGCATTAGGAGCTTCAAGTAATTGCCCGCCTCATTTAATTGCAATTGCAAGACATATGGGAATTGATTTAACCTTAGAAGATTGGCAACGTGTTGGAGAAAACATTCCTTTAATCGTCAATTGTATGCCTGCTGGTAAATATTTAGGTGAAGGTTTCCATCGTGCAGGTGGCGTTCCTGCTGTCATGCATGAATTACAAAAAGCTGGTGTTTTACATAATGACTGTGCATCGGTGAGTGGAAAAACAATTGGTGAAATTGTAAAACATGCCAAAACTTCAAATACTGATGTCATTTATTCTTATGATAAACCTCTTATGCACAAAGCTGGGTTTATTGTATTAAGTGGTAATTTTTTGAAAGTGCTATCATGAAAATGTCTGTCGTAGGTGAAGCATTTAGAAAAACCTATTTATCAAACCCAAATAATGAAAATAGTTTCGAAGCTCGTGCAATTGTATTTGATGGTCCTGAAGATTATCACGAACGAATTAATGATCCGATATTACAAATTGATGAACACTGTATTTTGGTGATTCGAGGAGCAGGAACAGTTGGCTATCCAGGAAGTGCAGAAGTTGTAAATATGGCACCACCAACAGAATTAATTAAAAAAGGAATTGAATCCTTGCCTTGTTTAGGAGATGGTCGTCAAAGTGGTACCTCTGCAAGTCCATCTATTTTAAATATGTCGCCTGAAGCTGCTATTGGTGGTGGAATTGCCTTATTACAAACAAATGATCGGTTACTTATTGATTTGAATCAACGAACAGTAAATGTTTTGATTTCAGATGAGGAATTAGAAAAACGTAGTTTAAATTATAAACCTCACTATCCTGTGTCACAAACGCCGTGGCAAGAAATTTATAGAAGTATGGTTGGACAACTCTCTACAGGTGGATGTTTAGAACCCGCGACACTTTATATGAATGTGGTTCATCCGAAAAACTTACCGAGACACTCTCATTAAAATAGAATATTCATATTAAAAATTACTAGGCAGTAATCACTTTTTGTTGTTGTTCACCTAGACCCTCAATTCCAAGTTTCATTACCTGTCCTTCTCGCAAAAAAACTGGTGGTTTTTGTCCCAATCCAACACCAGGCGGTGTTCCAGTAGAAATAATATCACCTGCTTTTAAACTCATATATTGGCTGACATAACTCACTAAAGTTGATATGTCAAAAATCATTGTGTTGGTATTACCATCTTGATAACGATGTCCATCTACTTCTAACCAAAGGTGTAAATTATGAGGATTTTCAATTTCATCTTTTGTAACTAACCATGGTCCAATTGGTCCAAAAGTGTCACATCCTTTGCCTTTATCCCAAGTTCCTGTTCCTTCTAGTTGAAATGTTCTTTCTGAAATATCATTAATAACACAATAACCAGCAACATAATCTAAAGCATTTTCTTTTGATAAATAACGCCCACTTTTACCAATAACAATTCCAAGTTCCACTTCCCAATCTGTTTTTTTTGAATTTTTGGGGATTTCAACATCATCATTTGGACCAATAATTGCACTAGTCCATTTGTTGAAAATAATAGGTTCAGATGGTATTGGAGATCCAGTTTCTGCAGCATGATCGGAATAGTTAAGACCAATACAAATAAACTTACCAATATTTCCAACGCAGGCGCCAATCCGCACATCATCGCTAACTATAGGTAATGTACTAATATCTAAACCTTGTAAGTCTTCTAACTTTGTTTCTAATGTTTTTCCATCAATATCATCAATAATTGAAGATAAATCATGAATATGACCTTCAACATCTAAAATACCTGGTTTTTCATATCCTTTTAAACCGAATCTTAATAATTTCATAATATTGTCCCTTTTATTTTTTAGTTAAATTGCAAAACCGCCATCAATAATATATGAAGCTCCTGTCGTAAATGCAGATTCATCACTTGCTAAATATAATGCTAAAGCGGCTATTTCTTCTGCTGTTCCTAAGCGTCCCATAGGTTGCCTATTCACAAAATGTTGATATACCTCATCCACATTTTTATTTTGCTGCTCTGCTTGTTCTTTTATTCTTTGCTGTAATGATGGAGATTCTACTGTACCTGGGCAAATAGCATTGCAACGTATTCCCTGTGTAATAAAATCTGCAGCAACTGCTTTCGTTATACCTAATACTGCTGCTTTACTCGCACAATATGAAAAGCGATTTGGCACACCTTTTATACTTGATGCAACTGATGACATATTAATAATTGAACCAGATTTATTTGAGAGCATTGAAGGTAAAAAAGCTCGAATTAGCCTATACATTGAATCAACATTAAGTTGAAATACATTTTTCCATTGTTCCTCATCACATTCTAAAATATTTCCCGATGGCACCCATCCTGCACAATTAAATAACACATCAATGTTTGAATATTTATTAGATAAATATTGAATTTGATCAGTAGAGGTGACATCTAATTGTTCAATGATAATATTGGGATACTCATTTTGTAATTTTTTCAAAAGTTCTAAATTTATATCTGTAGCTATAACTGTTGCACCTTCTTGAGAGAATTTAATAGTAGATGCTTTTCCAATTCCTTGACCTGCAGCAGTGATAATACAATTTTTTTTGGTTAATCTCATTTTAAATCCTTTTTATTTGTTTCTTAAAATATAAAAACCTATTTATAACAAGATAAAACTATAACAATAAAAACTTATGTTTAATTTTGTTTTATTGTTTAACTCTTATAAAATAAAAAATCATCCACAAAAAATAAAAAACAACTATAATGTTAAAAACATATTTATTTTTTTAATAAATAAAAAATTATATTAGTTAAATATTTAAAAATTTAATTTTTACAAAAATACCAATTAAAATTAATATAAATAATGAATAGAATTTGAAAATAGAATCTAAAAATTTAGTTTATACTCTAAGCAATTATTTTATTTTTAAAGAAATCATTTGTGTATGTACAAGTCTGAAAAATTAGCAAATAGCTTAAAACTACTTATTCAGAGCGGTACTTGGAAACCACATGAAAAACTTCCTTCACTAAGATCTCAGTGTAAAAATTCTGGTTTTAGTTTAATTACCGTAATGAATGCATACCATGAGTTAGAAGCTCAAGGATTAATTTACTCAAAAGAAAAATCGGGATACTTTGTTGCAGATAGGAAAACCTTCTCTACCACACATTCATTTGATACTAATCAAAAAATAGAAATAAACTCAATAGTTTTCCATTATTTAAAATCCATTCAAGGTGATCATATCATTCCGTTAGGATCAGCTTTTCCAAATAGCCAATTACTCTACTCTCCAAAATTAATTCAAATATTAGCCCAATTAGCTAAACGCCATTTTAGTTATGAACAAACTCCAAGCTTACCACCCGGTAATATAGAACTCAGAAAGTTAATCGCTCAGCGTTACTGTATGCAAGGAATTCAAGCAGATCATGATGATATTGTTATAACCTCTGGGGGACTAGATGCGCTTAATTTAGCATTACAAGCAGTCACTCAAATTGGAGATTATATTATTCTTCAACAAACTGTATTTTATGGTGCCTGGCAAGCAGCAGAAAGATTAGGGCTAAAAGTAATTACAATTCCAGATCACCCTGAAGATGGTATTGATTTACAAGCTCTTGAACATGCAATAGAAAAGTATCCAATTAAAGCATGCTGGTTTATGTTAAATTGTCATAATCCAATTGGTTATACTGTTAAAGATAAAATAAAAGAAAAATTAGCAAAAATATTATATCAACATAATATTTATTTAATTGAGGATGATGTTTATGGAGAACTATATTTTGAGAATAAAAAACCATTATCTATGAAATATTTTGACGAAAATAATTTAGTTTTACATTGTTCATCATTTTCTAAGATTTTAGGTGCTGATTTTCGGATAGGTTGGGTTTATGCAGGACCATATTCTGAGAAAATTCAACATATTCAGCTCATGAGTACACTTTCTGTTAATTCATTTATTCAAAATGCTTTGGTCGAATACTTATCTCATAGAGACTATGACAAACATTTAAAAAAAATAAGAGCATCTTTAGAAAAAAATAAAATCGATTTTTATCATTTTTTACAAAGAATATTAGATCAAAATTGTAAAGTTCATTATTTTCCATCAGGCTATTTTTTATGGATTGAATTACCCAAAGAACTTGATAGTATAGATATTTATCAATCTTTATTATCAAAAAACATTAGCATTGCACCTAGTCATTTATTTAATGCTCATGATACCAAAGCAAAAAACTACTTACGAATTAACTGTTCATTCGACTTAACAGCTTCTTATCAAGAGGCTTTACTTGAACTAAGTAAATGCATTAATCATGCTATTCAACTCTATCGAGCAAGTAAATGAATTAATTTAAAACTATAACAGATCATAAAATTCACTTTATCTGTTATAGTTTTTTCATATGTTTTTGTATCTATATCTTTAATTTGTCATTGCCATAATGACAAAGAGTTAGATCTTTACATTTTAAGGAAGCATGATGGATTTTTTTAAAAAGCATAATAAAGCAAGTTTCACTTTCTTCATTATTACCTTATATTCATTTATTGGCTTTGGTTTGGGTTATGTTATTTGGGAACATATGTTGTAAAGATTGTTGGCTTTTTTCATATAAATTTAAAAAAGCCAACTTATAATTTTCATTTAATAAAGTTTTTAATACTTTCAATAACTTCTATTGTTTTTTCAGCATGTAACCAGTGACCTGTATTTTCAACAGTTAGAATATTGGCGTTTTTAAACTGGTGATGAATTGCACTTATATGCTCCTCTTTCGCAATATAAGGTGAATTTCCACCACGAAGAAATAGTGTTGGTACATCAACCGAAATATTATCCCATGCAAGAATTTTCATATAATTTTCATAAATAGCATCAACATTAAATAGCCATTCACCTTTACTAAACGATTTTAATAAAAATTGAATGACCATATCTTCATCAATATCATTTTTCATAATTGAAATTGCTTCGTGACGAGAATTAATATTTGCATTTTTTACAGCAAAAAGAGCTTTAAAAATATGAGTATGATGACTTTCCAAATATGTAAATGGTGATATATCTAAGACTATTAATTTTTGAATACGCTGATTTTCTAGATCAGCAAGCTTCATTGCAATTTTACCTCCCATTGAATGGCCAACTAAAATGAACTGATCAATATTTAAATGCTTTAAGGTATCTAAAACATCTTGAGCCATTTCGGTATAATTCATTTCAGATAAATGCCCTGATTTACCATGATTTCTTACATCGACTTGTAATGTATTATGCGTTTTAGAAAATTCTCGAGCTAGCATTCCTAGATTACTTAAACTACCAAATAATCCATGAATAAAAATTAAAGTCGGTTTTTCGTTTATTTGATGATATTCATAATTTAGTAGCATTTGATTTTTCCCAAGAATTTGATAAATCTATAATAAAAAATTTACTTAGGCTATTTTAACATATGATTATTTATTGCGCTTGATGAATTTTACTTAGGCTATTTATTGAGATACTCCATGTATAAAAATTATTATGTAATTAAATTAATCAATTTAAGGTAATCTTAATGTGTTTTCTCGGGAAAATTTCATACTGATTGATATTATTGTTAAGATTAAATTAATTTGTCTATTATTTCACCATTGTAGAGCTTCTATTGTTTTCCTATATTTTGTGCTTAATATTTGAATAAGATTCAACAAAAGATGCACATTATAAATGCATCTTTTTATTTAAAGTTTTATACAGATAATATGAATTTAATTATCAACAATATCAGCGAAATTAGCACTTAAAACTGAAGCTAGATCATTTGGATTTAAACCTATATCCAGCCCTCTTTTCCCACCGCTTACATACATTTTATTTAGTATTTTTGCACTACAGCAAATTACTGTTTTTAATCTTTTTTTCTGCCCTACTGGACTAATACCACCCACTAAATATCCAGTTAAACGCTCTGCATCTTTAGGGTCTGCCATATGGAGTTTTTTACAACCAAATGCTTGTGCAACTTTCTTTAAATTTAACTGATGATTCACAGGTAATACCGCAACATAATAGTTTTTATCGTCAGTCACCATTAAGGTTTTAAACACTTCATCTACAGATAAACCTAATTTTTCAGCTGCTTCAAGCCCAAAACTTTTGGCATTTACATCATGTTTATATTCATGCATTGAAAAATCAATTTTATTTGATTTTAAAACTTTACAAGCAGGTGTCATAATTCCATCTAAATTTATTTATATGATGCTCGTTATTATAGAATAATTTATAAATTGCTTCTTATTTTATTTTAAATTTTAGCCCTAAAATCTTAGGGCTAAATTAAACTCAATACCAATCAACTAATGAAACCCCTAAACCAACATATGTTGCTTTGTGGTTATAATCAATTAAATTTTCACCATAGCCATGGAATATCTGTAAATAACCATCTAAATTATTTCTAATAGGAAAATCCCAAGCAAATTGTGCAGCCCCGTGACCTGTGCTTACATTTTGTCGTGCCATTAATGAAAAGCTTTGACGCCCCCATTTGTAATATGCAGTAACATCACCATGTCCCATATAATCAACAATATCAGGATTATCATCACTATCTTTCTTAAAGACTCTAACCCAAGGACGTATTGTTAAAACAAAATTATCACGCTCAAATCCAAAATTCATCATGACACGATCCCAGCCACGTGAATATGGAATTGCAGCGCCATTTGATTGATGATTTAATCCGATTCCAAATAGTCGCCAATTTAATCCTAAAACATTATAATTTGTTCTAAAAATCAAATTAACTTCTGGCTCATAGTTTGTCGCACGAAATGGTCTCGAATCTTGATCATTATACACCTGCCAATATGAACGTTGAGTATACCCAATCCACAAATCTCCATTGTTTCCAAATAAATCATCTCTCACTTTAGTTTTCATTGAAAGCTGAAATTTAGCTTCAGTAGAATCTAATTGATGCTGATTATTAACAATATTTCGAGCATTTGCGCTAATTGGGTTTTGATTAACCTCACTTGTCCAAAATGCGGGTAAAATATATACTGGTTGATATGGACGTAATTTCCATAGTCCAACATGATGTTCATCAGTTAATTCCCAACGCTTATCGAGTAAAGGAGTTTTTGATGGCTGATGTTCTATAACTTTAATTGGTTCCTTTGTTTTTGCTAACACTGATGTATTTATTTGCTCTGTATTAGATGCATAATTAAATGCATTATCAAAGCATTCTAAACGCTGTTCATTTGAGGTAAAACTTAAACATATTTCAGGATTAGAATTTGCTAGATCTGTACTTTTTTGTGCAAATGCTTCGGAAACAAATAAATAAGATGCTCCTAAACATAGAACATTTCTTGCTTGCTGAAATTTAATCATTTTATTCTTCCAAGAATAATTTGGACAACTCGCCCATCCCCCCATTACAATTGATATCTAATATTCAATTTTCACACTTAAAAACAACTTAAACTATTAATTTTGAATATAAAAAATAACAATTGCGTTTCAACATGATTAAATTATCAGCCTTAATAGAATCTTCTTGTTTACTCGTGTGGAATCTACGTAACCTGTTGTAATCATTTTATCTATTAAGTGAATTTTCAACAATAATAAGTAAACAAAATTTAACCTATTTTAACGATTTGAAATTATTTTAAATTAAAATTTATAAATAAATTTATTAATAATAAAAAATTGACTCTATGAGCTCATCTACTTAATATCCTTAAATATAAAGTAGGAAAATGGTGTTATTTTGTTGGGTTTAAAGAAAATTTCAAAGTTTAAATTATTTCAACGATGTTCTTCTATAAAGCTTATGGCTGTAGCAACCACAGTCCTTATATTTACTGGATGTTCCTCTTTAGGTGGTGGTTCACCGTCTAAAAGGTCAGCAAAACTCTCTGCAGGCATTCAAAAAGCATATTCTGTAAATGCAACAACCGCCAATCGAGTCGCACCTATCATTGTACAAAGTTCAGATAAATACAATCTTGATCCTTTGTTACTTGCAGCTCTAATTCGACAAGAATCCTCGTATAGACCAACTGTTGTTTCTCCTGCTGGTGCTGTAGGTTTAACACAAGTTATGCCTAGATTTTGGCAGAAAGAATGCCCTGGTGATTTATATAATGAGTATATTAATATTAATTGTGGTGCATATATTTTAAAAAAATATGAGAATAACGCAGGTAGTATTCCAAAAGCATTAGCTCATTATAATGTTGGACCAACTGCTTACAATACAAACAGAAAAATGAAAAAACAAGGCAAAAAATATGCTAAACAAGTTAAAGGACATAAATCTGAGCTAAAAAAAGCCTTATAAATACTGCTTATTAACGCTCATTGATATCAATAACTCAATGAGCGCTATTTAACGAATTAAACCTTGGGGCTGTAAAATAATAAGTAAAGCACCTAGAATAACAATAGCACCACCCATTAAATCCCATTTAGACAAAGCAATTTGATCTACATATTTCAGCCATAAAAGTGCCGTAAATATATAAATACCACCATAAGCTGCATAAATTCGTCCAGAAGCGGCTGGATGCAATGTTAAAAGCCATACAAATGCCATTAAACTTAATGCTGTTGGCACCCAAAACCAATGACTTTTTCCCTGATTTAAAATCAGATATGGAAAATAACAACCTAATATTTCTGTAATTGCTGTAATAAAAAACAGAAAAAAAGTTCCAATAACTTTGGTAATTTGTAGATCCATTTATATCTCAAAATTATCTAACTAAAATAAAATGACCCATGCTTAACATGGGTCATTTTATTACATTCATAAATTATGCAGGTTCAATGGTTTCATCTTCATATACCTCAAGATGCAAACCAATTACTTTTCCATGCTCTTTTTTAACAGATACAGTAACATTACCACCATGATCTGCTAATTCACCAAACAAAATCATTTCAGCCAATGGCTTTTTCAATTGTTCCTGAATAAGTCGTTGCATAGGACGAGCACCCATTAAGCGATCATATCCTTTTTCAGCAAGCCAAGTACGTGCACTTTGATCTACATCAAGTAGTACTTTTTTCTCATCTAACTGTGCTTGTAGTTCTGTTAAGAATTTATCTACAACATTTTCAATCACAGTCGTTGGTAATGCTTGGAACTGAATCACACCATCTAGACGATTACGGAATTCAGGAGAAAATGCTTTTTTCATCGCCTCTTGATTGTCTCGACTATTATCTTGCTCGGTAAATCCAATACTTACACGTGAAATACTTTCGGCACCCACATTAGTAGTTAATACCAAAATTACATTTCTAAAATCAGATTTACGTCCATTATTATCAGTTAAAGAGCCATGATCCATAATTTGTAATAACAAATTAAAAACATCTGGATGTGCTTTTTCAATTTCATCTAACAATAACACTGCATGAGGATTTTTATGAATTGCATCTGTGAGCAACCCACCTTGATCAAACCCAACATAACCAGGAGGTGCACCAATTAAGCGAGAAACTGCATGACGTTCCATATATTCAGACATATCGAAACGAATAAGTTCCACACCCAAAACTTTTGCTAATTGTTTTGTTACTTCAGTTTTACCCACACCTGTTGGACCAGCAAAAACAAAACTACCTACTGGTTTATCTGGTGTTTTTAAACCTGCACGAGACAATTTAATTGAAGATGATAAAGCTTCAATCGCCTCATCTTGTCCAAAAACAACACGTTTTAAATCACGTTCTAAATTTGCTAAAACAGTTTTATCATCTTTAGAAACAGTTTTTGGTGGAATACGTGCAATTTTTGCCACAATATCTTCAATATTTTCAATTGTGATTTGCGTATCATCTTGCTCTGCTTTTAGGCGGCGCTGTGCACCGGCTTCATCAATAACATCAATCGCTTTATCTGGAAGAAAGCGATCATTAATATATTTAGCAGATAATTCAACCGCAGATACTAAAGCTTTATCATCATATTTAACATGATGAAATTCTTCAAATTTAGATTTTAAACCACGTAAAATATCAATAGTTTCTGAAATTGATGGTTCATTGACATCAATTTTTTGGAAACGGCGTGATAATGCATGATCTTTTTCAAAAACTTGGCGATATTCTTGGAATGTCGTTGAACCAATACAACGCAAACTTCCATTTGCCAAAGCAGGTTTGATTAAGTTTGATGCATCCATCGTACTGCCCATACTAGAGCCAGCACCAATAATCATGTGAATTTCATCGATAAATAAAACAGCTTCTGGCTTTTTCTTTAAAACATTTAATAATTGTTTTAAACGTTTTTCAAAATCACCACGATATTTAGTACCTGCAACTAATGCACCAATATCTAGACTATAAACTACAGCATCTGCAAGTGGTTTTGGTGCTTTTCCATTTACGATTAACCATGCTAAACCTTCAGCAATTGAAGTTTTACCAACACCAGGATCACCTACAAGCAATGGATTATTTTTACGGCGACGACATAAAATTTGCGCTGCTCGTTCAATTTCTTTTTCACGACCAATTAAAGGATCTGTTTTACCTTTTGATGCTTCAACATTTAAATTCGTTGTATAGAGCTCTAAAGGTCCAGCATTAGCAGATGATGCTTGCTCACCATCCAACTCTTCCACTTCTTCCTCAACATGTTCTTCTTCCTTACGTGTTCCATGAGAAAGATATTGAGTTAAAGTTAAACGATTAATTTGGTGACGTTTTAATAAATAAACGGCAAATGAATCTCTTTCTGAATACATTGCAACCAAAATATCAGCACCTTCTACCGTACGGTCACTGCCGCTTGATTGAACATGGAAAATTGCGCGTTGCAAAATTCGATCAAAACTCTCCGTTGGATGAGGTGATTGATCACTATTTTCAGGAAGTTTTGGCGTATGTTGTTCTACATATTCCTCAAGTTCTTTACGTAACGTAATAATATCTGCTCCACATGCTTTTAAAGCATTAACCGCAGAATCATTATCTAATAAAGCCAATAACAAATGTTCAACCGTCAAAAACTCATGTCTCTTTTGACGAGCCATGCTCACTGCTAAGCGTAATGATACTTCTAATTGTCTACTCAGCATATGCAATTCCCCTTAACTTTTAGGCTCGATCTGACATAATAAAGGATGTCCTTGAGAACGAGCGTAATTATTGACTTGATTGGCTTTCGTCTCAGCAATATCTCGAGGATACTCGCCAGCAATACCTTTCCCTTCATAATGTACAGTTAGCATTACTTGAGTCGCTTGGTCAAGATTCATTGAGAAATATTGTTGTAAAATTTCAATAACAAAGTCCATTGGTGTATAGTCATCATTCATTAAAACAACAACATATAACGGTGGACGTTTTAATTGTGGTGGTGCCGTTTGAACTGCAATATCACCATCTTCATGTAATGAGTCATCATTTTGACTTAAACGAACATCGAGGTGCCAATCAACTAATCCTGATTGAGCAAATGTTTGTTTTGCTTCATTTAAGCAAATTGGATGTTTATATGTACGCATAAATTCTTTATTACTCAAAGTTTATTGAGCATTGGGTTGAACTTGAGGAATTTCCGAGATAAAAGCAGATGGAGCTTCCACAGCTTCACCACGTGCCCAATTAAATCGCTTCGCAACTGGAACAGAACCAGAAATACGAACTTCAATATATTGTGGTGTAAATCCTTTAGGCATTGTCCAACGCCCAGTCAAACGTTCAAAATTTTCAAAATTAAACTGGCTTTTTTCCATAGGTACAGCTAAGACCTCAGAGCCTCGAATTAATCTTATTTCCACATTACCAGTAGCATAACGATTATTTGGTGAAACTTGTATTAAATCAACTTGATATTCATATGCATTATCTGGTAAAGGTTTAATTCCCAAATTTTGAACAGTTAAACTTAAACCACCACGTTGTTTAAGCACAGAACGATAAATACTAGCCATTCCATCTGCTTGTATCTGATCAACCTTTGCTTGTTGTACGGCAGCAAATAAATCATCTGCATTTGCTACAGCAACATCCCGCTCTTGAACAGCTGCATTTAAAATTTTACTTTGAACATCTAACCGTTCTTTCTGAACTTTTACAACTTCGGCTAATTGAGCTGCATCTGCACCATAACCTGTTACAGATAAACCTTGTCGATGACCAACGGTATAACCAATTAAACCACCACCCACAATAAGCACCAATGCACCTAATGCAATCGATGTATTTTCTTTCCAAAATACTTTTTTAACTCTTTCAGGTGCAGGTGTATTGTCTAATTCAGTGTTATCCATCTTTGTTCCATATGTATTGAAATTTTAGACAAGCATCCAAATTTCACTAGATGCTTGCATAATATGAACTATGGTAATAAACCTATGCCATCTAATCCTTGGTTTTCTACAAATCCAAACATAATATTCATATTCTGAACGGCTTGACCTGCAGCACCTTTAACTAAATTATCTTGTGCAACTAAAATAACAAGTTTTTTGGGTTGAGGTTTATATAAAGCAATTCTCAGTTGATTCGCACCACGAACAGAACGTGTTTCAGGTGTACTGCCTGCTGGCATAACATCTACAAACTGCTCATTTTTATAAAACTCTTCATATAATCCTTGTAAATCAGCTTGTACACCTTCTTCTGTTAAATCTACATAAATGGTGCTTAACATACCGCGAATCATTGGAACTAAATGTGGCACAAATAAAATATGATTAAACACATTTTTTTGACCTGAAATATTTTCTAAAGCTTCTACAATTTCTGGATGATGGCGATGTCCTGCAACACCATATGCTTTAAAATTATCTGCATTTTCAGTGTAAATCATACCTAGACTTGCTTTACGTCCAGCACCAGATACACCCGATTTAGCATCAATAATAATACTACTTGGATCAACTAATGCTGTTGAAGCTTTTAATACAGGAGCTAATCCCAACTGTACTGTTGTTGGATAACATCCTGGATTACCAATAACTGAAGCAGTTTTAATTTGATCACGATTTAATTCAGATAAACCATAAGCCGATTGTTTTAATATTTCAGGACAAGCATGCTCTAAGCCATACCATTTTTCAAATTGCTTAAGGTCTTGTAATCTAAAATCTGCTGCTAAATCAATAATTTTTGTATTTGCAGCAACTAAAGCTTCAGCATGTTTCATTGCAACACCATGAGGCGTCGCAAAAAATACAACATCACATTGTTTTAATAGTTCAATATCCAAATCTGAATATTGTAAATCGGTATGCCCACGTAAACTTGGAAACATATCATCTACACGGCGACCAGCTTCTGTTCGTGAAGTTAACACTGTAACTTTTACACTTGAGTGACGTAATAAAAGACGTAAAAGTTCAACGCCTGTATAACCTGTACCACCCACAATTCCAACAGAAATCACGCTAGCCACCTCAACAAAATCTAAAATTAAATAATATGATCTATAGTATGACAAGATATAAAAGCTTTATAAACATTTTTACAGATTTTTATGATTTTTTAACATTCAGTTAATTTTTGTCACTTTTTTATTAATTGTTTAAATATATTACACATTCAACTTGTCAAACCAATTCACACAAATTAAAATAAATGCAAACAAATTAACTTTTATTAATCAAGTTAATTCAAATAAGTTAACTAGTATAATTAGAATGAAATTAATTTTTCACGCTTAAGGTGGATTTATAAGGTTTTATAATGGTAAAAAACCACATGGTCTCTGAAAACCCTAATAGAGATACACAAACTCTTTACTTGAGTCATATAGACTCATCTACAGATCAAATTACATCTGAGACACAATATTTACTGGATCTTTTACCTCATCATGCTTTTTTCATTCAAAAAAATGTAATTTATGCAAACTCACATTTAAGATCTTTAATTGGGCTAAACCACCGATATACTTTTACCGATATTATCAATTCATTTCATCCTGAAGATGCAAAAACACTAAAAAATCTATGGTTAAAAAATATAAGTCAAAACCAAGAAAACATAAAAAAAGAATTCAGAATTAAAAACATTCAATCACAACAGTATGAATGGTTCTTACTTTTAAGTACATCACAACAAGATCATCACTTAAATGGTTGCCTCACAACACTTACAAATATTCAGAGGCAAATGACCATTACACAAAAAACGAAAATACAACTTAATACACAAACTGAAATGTTAGATGCTAGCGTTGATTTTATTTATGTCGTTCATCCGAATGGCTACATACAACACATGAATAAATCTAGCCGTCTAGCAATGCATAAAGATCATCAAATTAATATTCATAGAATTAAATGGATAGATTTACTTCCCGAAAATATACATAAAAAAGCAATTTCAGCATTTAATAAAGCACTACAAGGACAAGTTGCCCATTTTACGGGTGTAACTAATATTCATGGAGCTACTGAATATTGGGATAATACACTTACCCCAATTCACCAAAAAAATAATATTGAATCTAGCATCCTATGTGTATCGAGAAATGTTACCGCCCAAAAAAATGCTGAAACCTTACTTCGAACAAGTAGTGAGCATGATGAACTTACAGGACTACTCAATAGACGTGGTTTAAAAAAATCCATCAAACCAGTTTTTAAAAAGGCCTTAAAAAATAAAGAAAAAGTTGGATTAATTTTACTTGATTTAGATCATTTTAAACATGTCAATGATACTCTAGGTCATTCAGCTGGTGACTATTTTCTCAAAGCTTTAGCAAAAAGAATGACGAATATTCTAGAGGATGACACCATCATTGCCCGCTTGGGGGGTGATGAATTTGCGATTATTTTAAATAAAATAGAGAATCAAGAACATTTAATTCGTGTTGGCAAAAATATCATCAAACAACTTGATACATCTATCTCCTATAAAGGTAAAATTTTAACAGGAGGTATGAGTTTAGGCTGTGCAATTTATCCAAATGATGCAACAGGATTCTCAACATTATTACAATGTGCAGATACAGCGCTAAGCGATATCAAATCTCGTGGTCGTGGAGGAATCCGCTATTTTGGTAAAGATCTCCTCTATATTGCTAAAAATAAAGCAAAACAAATTGAAACCGCACGTTTTATACTCAGAAATCATCTCATTAGCCCTTTCTATCAACCTAAGATTAATTTAGATTCTAATGAACTAGTTGGTGTCGAAGCATTACTTCGTTGGCATGACAGAGATGGAAATATTCATACACCAGATACAGTTCAAGAAGCTTTTCATGATTTTGAACTTTCTAGCCAAATCAGTGCAGCAATGCAATTTAAAATTTTTAATGACATTAAACGTTGGGAAAATGAAGGGAAAAAAGTCGTCCCTGTTGCAATCAATGTTTCACCTGTTGAATTCTTAAGAGATAACTATGCAGAAACACTATTAAAACGTTTACATAGCGCCAAAATTTCTCCTGAACATATTGAAGTTGAAATTACAGAACATTTATTTGCAGATAGAGGTGTGGAGTTTGTAGTTCGAGCTCTCAAAAAACTCAGAGAAGCAGGTATAAAAATTGCCTTAGATGATTTCGGAACTGGGCATTCTTCCCTTTCTCATCTCAGAGATTTACCAGTCGATATTATTAAAATCGATTATAGCTTTGTAAAAAGAATGACAACAGAAAATTCAATACAAGCCATAGTTGGAGGACTAATTAAACTCGCACCACTTCTCTCTATGAAAGTCATTGCAGAAGGTATTGAAAATCAAGAACAGCTTACGCTTCTTAAAGAAATGGGATGCCATGAAGGTCAAGGTTATTTCTTTAATGAAGCAATGAGCCAATTAGACGTGAACAAAATGCTTAAAAAATAAAACTTACAATGCTATCTCATCTCCACCAAAATGGCATTTGTATCGCTTTTAATTCTTTTCTATTATTTTTAAAATTTGAATCATGCTTTTCAACCTCAGTCCAAAATTGAATACTATGATCAAAGTATTTCGTATGTGCTAACTCATGTATACATACATATTCTACAAGTTTTTTTTCACATAATACCAATGCGCTATTCAGCATAATATCTTTACGTACTGAGCAACTTCCCCACCGCGTTTTGGGTTGACGAATCGTACACTTTTCAAAAGATAAACCAATTTTTCTGCTTATTTCAGTTAAACAGATAGGCAAATAGGTTTTCGCATATGCAATAATAAATATTCTTAAATACTGTTCAGGATCACGATCGCTAACAGACAAAGTAAGGCTTTTTTCATCCCATATAAATGATGATTTTTGTTTTTGATAAACAATCTTTATTTCGTTATTTAAATTAAATAATTTCAGAGAATCAGGTAATGTTTTCTCTTGATTATTCACTTGATTTTGTTGTTTTTGCCAAGTTTCAATCAACCAATCTGTAGATTGATCAAGAAAATTTTGTATTTGCTTCTGCGTACAGAATACTGGAACAGTTAGTCGAATTTGATTTGGCTCTACTCGTAGCTTTAAACTTGTAGCGCGCATATGACGCTTGATTTGAATTTCAGGAAGATCTGCTAGAGTCATATATCATTCATCTTTTTTAAAAGTATCTGTGATTTTTATATTATAAATAAAAGCGTATACGCAAAATATTAATAAATAAAAAGCTTACAAATTCGTAAGCTTTTTATTTGCAAAACAAAGTTGCTTAAACAGCTGTACGTTCTTCAATACCATTGTCTGTTGCAACTACGGCGATATCTGCTTTATTTAAAGCAAAAATACCATTACAAACCACACCTGGAATATCATTAATTGTCTTTTCAAGCTCAAGTGCATTTAAGATATTTAAGTTATAAACATCTAAAATAACATTACCATTGTCTGTCACTACACCTTCACGATAAACAGGATCGCCACCTAAAGATACCAGTTTACGAGCAACCGCTGAACGAGCCATTGGAATTACTTCAACAGGAAGTGGAAATTCACGTCCTAATTGCTCAACCCATTTAGAATCATCAACAATACAAACAAACTTTTTAGCAATTGATGCAACAATTTTTTCACGAGTAAGTGCAGCACCACCACCTTTAATCATATGCATATGACGATCAATTTCATCAGCACCATCCACGTAGGCATCTAAACCACCTACCTGGTTCATATCTAAAACTTCTATCCCTAGCTTTTTAAGGCGTTGTGCTGTTGCCTCTGAACTTGCAACCGCAGCTTCCAATTGAAGCTCTGGTAAAAGCTCAATCAAAAAGTTTACTGTACTTCCTGTACCCACGCCTAAAATGCCACCTTTTGGTAAGTGCTTTAACGCAGCTTTGGCCGCAGCTTGCTTTTTCTCATCTTGGGTTGCATATAGACTCATGACATCACTCAACTATTTTTTACATTTGCATGAATTTTAAAGTGCAAATGTAATGGGGTTTGTTACAATAAAAACCTATTTTAAACTGTTAGATGGAAAATTAACATGCTGTCTCGTTTGGTTCGACAAATTTTACAAGCAACCGTATATGATGTTGCAATCGAAACCCCACTTGAAGCAGCGCCACGAATTAGTGAAAAACTAAATAATAACATTCGCTTTAAGCGAGAAGATTTACAACCTGTCTTTTCTTTCAAGCTACGCGGTGCCTACAACCGTATTAGTCAATTACCGAAATCTCAGTTGGAACGTGGCGTTATTACTGCTTCAGCAGGCAACCATGCGCAAGGTGTAGCGTTGTCAGGTCAAAAGTTAGGTATTCGTGCCATTATTGTCATGCCAAAAACCACACCAGACATTAAAGTACAAGCAGTGAAGCGTTTAGGTGGTGAAGTTGTATTACATGGTGACTCATTTGATGTTGCAAATAAATATGCAATTCAACGTGCCTCTGAAGATGGAATGACTTTTATTCCTCCATACGATGATGAACTCGTGATGGCTGGACAAGGAACAATCGGAAATGAAATTTTACGTCAATGGCGTGATGTAGATTATGTATTTGTTGCTGTTGGCGGTGGTGGTTTAATCGCTGGTGTTGCAGCTTATCTTGGTGATGTTGCTCCACACGTTAAAATTATTCCAGTTGAATATGATGAATCTGCATGCTTAAAAGCTGCTTTAGAAGCCAATGAACGCGTTATTCTTCCAACTGTTGGATTATTTGCTGATGGTACAGCTGTTGCACAAATTGGTGAAAAACCATTTGATGTTATTCGCTTACAAAAATCAAATAATTCAGGTCCAATCGTTGAACCAAATGTTGTTCTAGTCAACACTGATGAAATTTGTGCTGCAATTAAAGATACTTTCGATGAATGTCGTAGCATTGTTGAACCATCTGGTGCAATGGCGTTAGCAGGTATTAAGAAATATGTTGAAGAACATGATCTAGAAGGCAAAAATATTGTTTCAATTGTTTGCGGTGCAAACATGAACTTTGACCGTTTACGCTATATTGCAGAACGTACAGAATTAGGTGAACGTCGTGAAGCTATTTTTGCTGTAACAATTCCAGAAGAAAAAGGTTCTTTCTTAACTTTCTGTCGTGCTCTTCAAGGTCGTAATATTACAGAATTCAACTATCGTGCAAGTAATGCTTCTGCCGCTCAAGTCTTTGTTGGTATTAGCTTAAAAGGTGGTGAAAAAGAACGTCACGACATTTTTGAAGCACTTAAAACTCAATTTGATGTTGATGATTTATCTGATGATGAAGTTGCAAAACTTCATATCCGCTATCTTATTGGTGGGCATGCAGATATTGAAAACGAACGCTTATTCCGTGTTGAATTCCCTGAACGTCCAGGTGCATTATTAACATTCCTTGAACGTCTTGGCCCTACACATAATATTACGCTTTTCCATTATCGTAACCACGGTGCAGCTGAAGGTCGTGTATTGGTTGGTTTAGAAGCCGAAGATGCTCAACAAAACCCAGATGGACTCATTGAAACACTGGAAAGCATTAGCTATCCATATGAAGAAATTACGAATAACTTAGGCTATCAACGTTTCTTAAAATAATATTCTTCATTCAAAAAAAGCCTATCTTTTGATAGGCTTTTTTATTTGTAATCTTTCATCAATCTGCAACACCATGATAATATTGATAATCATTATTATTAATAAGAATGTCTATTTTATGAAAGATTGGCTCAAATTTATTTTCCTGCCTTTATTTCTATTTATAATTTTGAGTAGCCTCATTTATCTTATTAGTTTAATTTCTATTGAAAATAAAGTTCTACAAATATTAATTCAATTAATTTCAAGCCTAAGTATTATTCTTATTCCTTACTCTATGCTCAGATTAGCACTCACACATGCTTATACATTAACACTTATATACATGCTAGGTATTGCTACAACCATTATGCTCCTACAAGCAGATTTTTCGTTTGCTCAGCTTGATTATAAATTTATATATATCTCATTATTTTGGATTGTATGTGCAATAGCTATCCATTTTTTCTATACAGATAAAAAAATTAAACTTCGCAATAATGAATAATACCAATAATAATTATTTAATAGATATCTAACTTATTACGTGCTTATTTAAAAATAAGCACAACAAAATATAATTTATTCAACATTTATAGCAGCAGACTTGCACCAATTCGTATCAACAGCGACAATAGTTCAAATTTACCAATAGTCTCTCATTATGTCTCAGAAACTCGATATTTTAGGCGGTATTAGCGCTGAACAATTCCTTGCTGAATATTGGCAAAAAAAACCATTACTTGTTCGTAATGCTCTTCCTGAAATTGCTAATATTTTAGAACCGAATGATGTCATGGAACTTGCACTTGAAGACAATGTAAGTGCACGTTTAATTCGCCAAAAAGACCGTGATCCAAACCAATGGCATGTAAAATCATCTCCGCTTATTAAAGGTGATTTTCAAAAACCACCTAAGTTATGGACTCTATTAGTTCAAGCTGTAGACCATTATTCTTTTGATGTAGCTGAATTATGGAAGAAATTTTCATTTATTCCACAATGGCGTCGAGATGACATTATGGTGTCTTATGCGCCTAAAGGTGGTTCTGTTGGTAAACACTTCGATTTTTATGATGTATTTTTGGTGCAAGGTTATGGACATCGCCGTTGGCAGTTAGGTCAAATGTGTGATGCTGAAACTGAATTTGTCGCAGGTCAGCCATTAAAACTGTTACCAGAAATGGATATTAATTTTGACGAAGTTCTAGCCCCTGGTGATCTACTTTATGTACCACCTGGATTAGCACATTATGGCGTTGCAGAAGATGATTGCTTAACCTTCTCTTTTGGTTTCCGCATGCCAAATGTTGCGGACATGATGGATCGTGTAAGTGATAAATTTGCAGACAACGAACTACTCAGAAATCCATTACAAGACATTATCCGTGATAAGGTTTCAAACATTGGTGAAATTACTGAGCAAGAATTAATTTTCTTAAAATCTAAATTACTAGATCAATTACAAAACTCAATGGTTCTTGATGATGCCATTATGAGCTTAATGTCTGAACCCAAATATATTGACAATATTCCAGAAGTTGAAGAAATAGGTGTTGGCGATTTAGAAGAAGCAATTGAAGAAGGTTATAAGCTGATGCTTGAACCAGCCTCTCGCCTTCTTTATACAGATCAAGATGATGAGTTATTATTCTGGGCAAATGGCGAAGGTGTTTGTATTTCAGATGCATTCGTACCCTTCCTAAAACAACTTGCAGATGGTCAGATCATTAACTTTGATCAAGAACTTTATGATCAAGATATTCTCGAAGACTTAGCAATGTTATTAAATGACTCTATTGTAATGCTAGTTCCAGCTGAATAATATTTACGATATATTTCAATCTAAGTTCGCTTAGATTGAAATTCGAATATTTAAAATATATTTCAATCACATATCTTAATTATTGACATTTTTTTACTTGAATTTTCTAATTAAAAGCCTCAAAGTTTCCGCATAATATTTATTTTATGGAAATCATCCGTGCCAGGTTTAGCTCAGAGCATACGACATAAATTTCTAAACACATTTTTTTCAAGACATTCCGTTTGGTTCTTAAGTATTTTTATTGCTGTTGCCATTACATGGTTAAAATTCTCATATGAACCACACTACATTTATTATTTTATATCAGATAAAGTCCTAAATTCCCTTTGGGTCATTACATGGCTCTTAAGCTTATTAGGATTATATGATGTTTTGCAAAACAAACATTCAATCTTAAAAAACTATCCAATTATGGGACATTTTAGGTTTTTATTTGAAGATTTCAGACCTGAAATTCGCCAATACTTCATCGAAGCAGATCAAGATGCTCTACCATTTTCACGTGTACAACGTAGCTTAGTCTACCAACGTGCTAAAAATGAAAGTGCTGATAAACCTTTCGGCTCTATTACGGATGTTTATCAAGATAATTACCGCTTTTTAATGCACTCATTAACTCCAAGTAAATTAGCAAATCCAGAAACCTTCCGAATTCAAATTGGTAATGAGCAATGTAGTCAACCTTATAATGCTTCGATTATGAATATTTCTGCAATGAGCTTTGGTAGTTTAAGTGCAAATGCTATTCGAGCTTTAAATAAAGGTGCTCATTTAGGTAACTTTTATCATGATACGGGTGAAGGAAGTATTAGCCCTTATCATTTAGAAAATGGTGGTGATATTGTTTGGGAAGTTGCAAGTGGTTATTTTGGATGTCGTACTTTAGATGGCAAGTTTGACCCAGAAAAATTTGCTAAACAAGCTCAACTTCCACAAATTAAAATGATTGAAATTAAACTATCTCAAGGCGCAAAACCTGGTCATGGTGGCATTTTACCTAAAGATAAAATTTCAGAAGAAATTGCACAAATTCGTGGTGTCAGTCGTGATGAAGATTGTATTTCTCCTTCAAGTCACTCAGCTTTCAGCACACCAATTGAAATGATGCACTTTATTCAGCAATTACGTGATTTATCAAATGGAAAACCTGTTGGTTTTAAACTATGTATTGGACAACCTTGGCAATTTATGGGCATTGTCAAAGCCATGCTAGAAACAAAAATCTATCCAGATTTTATTGTTGTGGATGGCTCTGAAGGTGGTACAGGTGCTGCGCCAATTGAATTAATTGATAATGTTGGAACACCATTACGTGAAGGTTTATTATTTGTTCATAATACGCTG
Source organism: Acinetobacter equi (assembly GCF_001307195.1). Classification (NCBI taxonomy): domain Bacteria; kingdom Pseudomonadati; phylum Pseudomonadota; class Gammaproteobacteria; order Moraxellales; family Moraxellaceae; genus Acinetobacter; species Acinetobacter equi. The sequence continues at coordinate 2,450,628 of NZ_CP012808.1, forward strand.
GTAGGTGCAGGTATTCGAGACAAAATTAAAGTTGGTGCAAGTGGGAAAATTGTCAGCGCTTTTGATATTGCAAGTACAATGGCATTAGGTGCAGATTGGGTAAATTCAGCTCGTGGCTTTATGTTTGCTATTGGCTGTATTCAAGCTCAGAGCTGTCATACCAACCAATGTCCAGTTGGTGTTGCAACACAAGATAAAGAAAGACAAAAAGCATTACATGTTCCAACCAAAGCAGAACGTGTATTTAATTTCCATACAAACACAATGCAAGCTCTTGCTGAATTACTTGCCTCAGCTGGTCTAAATCATCCTCAAGACATTAAAGCTCATCACCTTGCACAACGTGTCAATGATCGTGAAATTAAAAATTATGGACAATTACATTTTTGGTTAAAAGATGGTGAACTATTAACAACACCTGAATTTGAAAATACTGAAAATAATTTTTATTTCCGTATGTGGAACATAGCTTCTGCAGATCATTTCTAAATTTGAATTGACCAATAAAAAGAGGCAAATTTGCCTCTTTTTATTTAAGTTATTTATTCATAATAGCTACGACTAGATTGTGCATGCAGAAATGCTGGTATCAATCCTGTCAATGCAGCACGAATATCTTTACGTTCATTAATGAGTTGATGAGAACCCTCTTCCAAAATGAGTAACGTTTGTAAGCGAAACTTTTCCCTCACAAACTCAACATTATATTGCCAATCAACAGTTTGATCTAAAGCACCCTGAGCAAGCCATACAGGAATTCGACAAGGTGGTCGTGCTTCCATTTCTTGCATCCATTTTGACATCGCTAAAATCCAATCCATTCCCATCATTTTTGGTTGTAAAGGATCTCTAAGTCGAATAAACCGTAAAAATTCTGGATTATGATTATTCCTTCTAAAATGACGAGGAACTTCACGCTTAATTCGACGAATAATGCCTAAACCAATTGAATTATGCCACCATGCTGTTTTTGCAGGTCGAATTAATGGTGATAACAACAATATTCGATCAATGAATGGATTTTCACGGCGTTCCGCATATTCAAGAACATGGTGCATCCAAATTGCGCCACCAGTACTTTGTCCAATACCTATCCAAGGCTTTGGAAGCTGTTCAGCTGTACGGACATATTGATATACCGCTTGAAGTACATATTGATAATCATCAAAATTTTTAATATTGGCAGATGATCCATCACTTAAACCATGACCTGGCAAATCAAAAGTTAGTACGCTAAAACCCTGATCTAAAAGCTCTTTGACGATAGGTTGATAAATTCCGCTATGTTCTAAGTATCCATGTAATAAAGCTACAGTTCCTTGAATTTTATTAAAATTCGTTTTTTCTAATTGTGGTGTAAATACTTGAACATGAATTTTAAATAGTGGCGTTTCAATATACCCTTGCCAATGTTGGCAATCAAGCAAATGAAAACCATATAATTTCCGATAAGCAACAATATCTAGGGTTGGTACATAAGGCTTATTTAAATTCAGTTTTTCTAATTTTTCAGGCGTTAATTCACGACTTGGTATTGGTAAATCTTGTAGCTTCAAATCCTTCGGATTAAGAAATGGAAGATCTGACATCATGGAATCTCCCTGCAATCACTTGAACCAAAAAAAACATCACGAATGCTTGCTAAAGCTTCATAATTTGCACGGCGACTGTGATCATAATTTTGTGAACTTGGACGCCAAGTGGTTAATATCGTTGGCATTGGCGCTTCAACAGGAATTGTTTCTATTCCATTTAAAGCAAATAAACGACGCGTTCTTGGCATATGATATTGATCTGTAACTAAAATAACCGTTGGTGCACCACCTTTTTTCTGTAAAAGCAATGAACTAAATCTTGAGTTTTCACATGTATTCATGCTTCTATCTTCAAGAAGTTTTGCATCCACATTATGATTTTTTAACCATTTTTGCATATAAGGTGCTTCAACTCCACTGAGTACAATAGGTAATTTATATTGCTTTTCAATTTCTAATGTTTTTTCTAAACGTAATTTTGTATAGCTATTAACAACTATATCTTTTCCATTTTTATCTAAAGTTAAACCACCACCAAGCACAACAATAGCATAAGGTTTTGATTTAGCAACAGCTTGCGAAGTATCATTTTTGGTGACTAATTCATTTAACTCTTGTAAGTCTTCTAAATTAATAATTTCAGATGCACTATTTACAATTTCACTATCATCTTCAGTATTATTTTGAATAAGAAAATCTTTATATTGCTCCATTAAAGCATTATTTTCAGAGTGATTTAAAGTCAACAACTCTTTGAGAATCTTTGCTGAATCTACTTGAACTTCTGATGCAGTTTTTTCCGTATTCATAGGAATGATAACATCTTCTTGTCCTTTAGTTTTCTTCAAATTTTCATCTTTAATCATGTTAATTAAATCTTTATATCGCATTTGAATATATGCGATATTTTTAGAATTATTGTTCTGAATATCATCTTCTAATGTCTTTAAATAAGCCTGACGTGCAATCCATAAATTAGAACCTGGTTCCAATGTTTCGTTATCATTAAAGGAACCGAGTCTCTGACTTTTTGCGGCAACTTCATTCACTTCGACAGGAATAAACTTATTCAGCAAATAAATAACCGTTTTAGAATAAAATGGAGAATAAATAAAAAGCGTGAGTAAGCCTATCAATACAAAAATTGTTGTCGCTATTTGTACTGCTCGAACCATCTTATGCTTTTTCTCCATATATCGGTTATTCCGAAATTAAAGGATGTTGAATAATAAAACCTTGCTGATTAAATAAAACAGGTTCAGGCTCTAATGAAATACCAAATTTCTCATAAATGTCCTGTTGCACAGTCTTATACGTTTGCTGTACTTCTGTTAAATTTGCATCAGCATAATTAACAAGAACCAAAGCCTGCTTATGGAACATACCCACATCCCCTAACTGCTTTCCTTTCCATCCTGCTTGTTCAATCAACCAGCCTGCTGCTACTTTTATTTGATCATTTGGTTGCGGATAATGAGGTACTTGAGGATATTTTGAGAATAATTTATCAAAATCAGACTGCAAAATAACAGGATTTTTAAAAAAACTCCCAACATTTGGATATTCTTTGGGATCTGGCAATTTGCTTTGACGAATCTTAATCACTTGATTTTGTAAGTTTAAACCCGTTAAATCATCGCCTACAGCATTTTTTAAGTCACCATAGTTTAATTTTAAATCTGCTTGCTTACGTAATTTAAAGTTAACATGTGTAATCACATAACGATCCGGATCATCTTTAAAAATACTGTGTCTATAAGAAAAATGACAATCTTCCCTAGTTATATGTTTTATTTTATTTTCTTTCCGATCATATACTTCAACAGACTCAATAAAATCACCTGCTTCAACTCCATATGCTCCAATATTCTGAACAGGTGATGCACCAACAAGACCAGGTATCAATGCTAAATTCTGTAAACCATATAATTCTTGTGATGTTGTCCAAAGTACAAAATCATGCCAAATCTCACCAGCACCGACCTGCAATGTTGCTGTTTGATCATCTTCAGACAATTTTGTAATTCCTTTAATGTTCATGTGAATTACAAGTGCATGAATATGTTCTGGTAATAACATATTGCTACCACCAGATAGAATTAAAATATTTAACTGATGTTCATTAGCATAGGTCAAAGCAGAAACCAAATCATCAATCGACGAAATTTTGACATAATCAGAGGCAATGCTATTTAAACTTAAAGTATTAAAAGCTTTCAGTTGAACTTGTTTTTCAATTTTCATCATAGAACTTCAATCTAAATATTCATTACTTTAAAAACATTAACCCAAGCTCGACTACTTGACTCACACTGATCAAGAACTCGCTCAAATCCAGCATCACCGCCATAATATGGATCTGGTACTTCTTGCTTATAAAAGAACTCATCATGCTCACTCATAAGCATAACTTTAGCCTTTAATCTAGATTGACCAAATACGTCACACGCTGTCTGCTGTAATTGTTTAATATTTTCTAAATTTTCTAAATCCATCGCAAGAATTAAATCAAATTCAACAAAGTCATCGACCTTTAATTGTCTTGCGCGTAAAGTCGATAAATTATATCCACGTTTTTTAGCATGTGCTTGGCTACGTAAATCTGGTGCCTTACCGGGATGATAATTACTAGTTCCCGCAGAATCTACTTCAATATTCAATTGCTGTTGATCACAAAAATGTTTAAGTACCACTTCCGCTGTCGGTGAACGGCAAATATTACCTAAACATACACATAACACCTTGTATGGCGTTTTGGATGACATAACAGACCTCAGAATGATTTACATTTTCAAGTAATGAGTATGTTAATTTATTTACGAAATGAATCATACATTCATCTTCATGAATAATAGATAATCTCGTATAAAATTAAGTCTTTCTCAATGATTTACTTAGCCTATAGTAGAATAAATAGAATGCTTACAGCCTATTTCAACTGAACATTTTGCAACTCACCATCAAAAGTACTCATTAAATCTTTAATGATCGGCTCATCATTTAAAAGTTCATGTGTACGATGAAATGCTTTTTGCTTACGCGCGTTAAGCAAATGATATGGTGTTTCAGAGCTTAAGTTTTCGTACTGGACTTTAAACAATGTTTTTGGCCATTGAGCTTTTAATGCTTGCTCTAAATGCTCTTGAAGCTGTGCTAGCAATTGTTGATATTTTTCAGGAATATTAAAAGTAGATTCACCATTAATTTGTCCAGTCATCACTCCATGTTGAGCAAGCTCTTGCACAGCTGGAGATAACTCACTATTTCTAAACCAATATTCCCACTTATGAATATCCCAATCACCTTCTAGCTCTTGCTGAGTCAGTGCAAGAATATCTTGTGGCATTAATGATGATTTTTCATCAATATCATGTGATTCTTGAGACGTTATCGCATTACTTGTTGGTACATCTGCCCACAAATCAGAAATAGGTTCGTCAATAGACTGATCAGATATAACTTTTTCAACTGGCGGTTCAGTTGCCATACTTTCTACTGATGATTCTACAATAGGATTAAAATCATCATATAAAAAATCATCACTACTTGGTTCTATTGGAGTAGTCGAATCTGTACGATGATCTACTGCATCTAAACCAAATAAATCATTTTCAGCAGTTACATCAAATATAATTTGATTATGATTTTCATCTTTTGGCGCATTTTCTGTTTCAGATATTTCTTCCAAGAAATCATCTGATGATTTTACTATATGTTCTGGTAAAGAAATTCGCTCTAAAGGTTGAGATTCAACATCTGACAACCTTACTTCTTGGATTATATTATCTTCAGTAATCGTTATATTTTGCTCAACTAAACTCTCACCAACAGATTCTTCAATTTGTGATACTTGTGTTTGCTGTATCGATACAACCATTTCATTCGGTTGCATTGGGCGAAATGCCAATAACCGAAGCACACACATTTCAAAACCCTGCTCTTGAGTCACTGCCAATTGCAAATCAGCGCGACCTTTACACGCAATTTGATAATACAACTGTAAGTCTTGTGCCGTAATGAGTTTTGATAACTGCATAATTTTATGGTTTATTTCGGCGCTATATTTCAAACTTAAATCTGGCAAATATTGTAATAATGCCAACTCATGTAAAGTTGAAATTAATTGATCTAAGACCAATGACACATCTAAAGCTTGTTGTCTAAATTGTAATAACAATTCACTCACACGCACTTTTTGATTTTGATGGATTGCCAAGATCAAATCATAAATAATTGTACGGTCAATTAAACCCAACATGTCTTTTACATCTTGATGATGTATTTCTCCCTGACCATATGCAATTGCCTGATCAGTTAAAGATAATGCATCACGTAAAGAACCTTGTGCAGATTCAGCAATTTGCCAAACAGCATCTTGATCAGCGTGAATAGATTCTTTATGTAATATATCTGTTAAGTGTGTCGTAATCTCATCAACAGCTAAAGGTCTTAAAGTAAACTGTAAACATCTCGAAATAACCGTAATTGGTAATTTTTGCGGATCAGTTGTTGCAAAGAGAAACTTTACATGTTCTGGTGGTTCTTCTAATGTCTTTAATAACGCATTAAATGAATGCGTTGAAAGCATATGTACTTCATCAATCAAATAAACTTTGAAACGACCTTGCGTTGGCGCATATGGAACATTATCTAAAAGTTCACGTGTATCTTCTACTTTTGTCCGTGATGCTGCATCAATTTCAATTAAATCAATAAAGCGACCTTCATTTACCGCCTTACAAGTTGTACAAACTTCACACGGCGTAGATGTAACACCAGTTTCACAGTTTAAGCACTTGGCCAAAATTCTGGCAATCGTTGTTTTACCAACGCCACGAGTTCCAGTAAACAAATAAGCATGGTGTAAACGCCCACGATCCAACGCACTTGTTAAAGCCCGTGAAACATGGTTTTGACCAACCAACTCATTAAAATTACGAGGACGATACTTTCGTGCAAGTACTTGATACATGTATGCTCCTTATGATCTGTGTAAGCATACTGTTTTTTTAATAAAGAGTGAATGCGAAAAACGAAAAGATCGTGGTCAATTACACTATTTACAAATATTTTCAGTATTAGATTTGTCCATTCATTTTAGATTAATGATGGTAAATAGACTTACAAAGCAAATAAATTAAAAATGAATTACGCAATCGAACGAGCTTTTATTAATAAAAAATCTTCTGAAAAAGCATATGGTGTTGCGCTTTCATCTTGATAAATTTCTAATTGTCGTTTTTTTAAATCTACAAACAATTGATGCCGTGTTTTCACATTAAGTAACTCAATTTTGTCTTGCTGTTTATTTTTAAAAATAAATGTTCCTTGCAAATGTTCAATACCATTGTGTTGGCTTAAACTTTCTCTTTTAAGCACATAAGTTAAATCTTCTTTTAATTCAAGACTAACAGCCATTCCAGGACATTCATCGCAACGAGAAGAACATCCTAAGCAAGGTGTTGTTCCCTCATAATGACCAACCCATTGTACTAATTTTTTATTTTCGGAAATTGCATCTTTTTGTGTAAGCTCTTGCACTGACTTAGACGTATTACTCTCCTGACAGCCAAATAATACTGTGGATGCAAATAAAGGAATTAATATCTGTTTCTTCATTTTCAATCAAATAGTGCAAAAATTTTGTAGCGGGAAAATATCATATTTTATAAAAAGACTAAATGATCTCGTTACACCGACTAAGTAGGATTTTAGTTAACTACATATATATTTATTAGTGAATTTATAAAGTTATATTTCCATAAAATTAAGAAATATTATAAAGTCCATATACTCATGTAAATATTCATCACTTTCTTTTTCTTTGACAATTAAGAATACTCACTCTTCTTTAGCTTTATTTATTTTTTATATTTTGGAGGAAAGGTTTGAAACTATCAGATCGCGTAGATGAAATTAAACTATGGATAGATCAATATCCTTGGTTAGATATGCTCACGTCATTATCAATTGTCATTCTTGCAGCTATAGTCGCAAACTTTATTGCAAAACATATTGTTGTGAAAGGACTTCACAAAATAATTTCTAAATTATCATTTTCTGATAAACCAATGTTTCTTAGCAATAAACTCATTAGTCGTATTGCTAACATTGTCCCTGCACTCATTATTATGCATGGTATTGTAACTGTTCCATTTTTATCACCAAACGTAGAAAGTTTTGTGCAGATGTGTACGCAGGCTTTTATTTTCTTAAGCTTGGCTTTAGCAATTTTTGAGCTACTTAACCTATTTAATAGCGCGTATCAACATAATCCAGTTTCGAAAAACAAACCAATTAAAGGTTATCTACAGCTCATTAAGTTAATTATATCAATTGTATGTGTGCTCATGATTGTTGGCACATTCTTACAGCGAGATGTATTTACCTTATTAGCTAGTTTTGGTGCAATGACGGCTATTTTGATGCTTGTTTTCCAAAATACACTTTTATCTATTGTGGCATCTATTCAAATTTCTTCTTACGATATGGTTCGTATAGGAGATTGGGTAACACTACCATCTCTCAATGCAGATGGTGATGTAATTGACATGTCCCTACATACGATTACCATTCAAAATTTTGATAAAACTTACACCACCGTTCCAACAAATAAATTAGTTACTGATGCTTTTATTAATTGGCGAGGAATGTCACTTGCAGGTGTTCGCCGTATTAAACGCTCAATTCATATTGATCAATTTTCTATTGGATTCATGAGCCCAGAAATGAGTGAGCGTTTGCAAAATTTCTTGTTACTTAATAAATATTTAGAACAAAAAGGTGCTGAATTAGAAAAATTTAATGAAAGCTTATCTAATCATGATGAGTTAAATCAAAGACGTTTAACAAATTTAGGAACTTATCGTGCTTATGTTGAAATGTACTTAAAACAACATCCTAACATTTCTAAAGAAGCAACCTGTATGGTGCGACAACTTCAACCAACTAGCGAAGGTTTACCTTTAGAAATTTACGCATTTACCAACACAACGGTATGGAAAGATTATGAAAATATTCAATCCGATATTTTTGATCATTTAATCGCAATATTACCTGAATTTGGACTTAAAATTTATCAAGAACCTTAATAGATTCTTATAAACTCTAAAGACCTGATCAATTCTGTATGAAGTGAAATACTCTATAAATTACACATGCCAAATTATTTGGTAATGTTACAATAGAAATCAAAATTACAGCTTTGATCAGGTTAATCATGTTGAAGTGGCTAGAAAAACGTTTAGATCCTTATCCAAATGAAAACTTACACCAACCACTTCCCAAACGTTTTTTTCCTTTTGTTTGGCAAGCAACGCGTGGTGTTCGCCCTTATTTACTGCTTTTGGTCATTTGTACTGCTGGTGCTGCAAGTTTCGAAGCACTTCTTTATACACAAATTGGTAATTTAGTCACTTGGATTAGTAAAAGCCAACCCGATACTTTTTTGCAAGAACATAAAAACAACCTGATTATCTTAACGTGTATTTTATTTGCGAATATTTTCTTTACTAATCTTCAATCTATTATTAAACACCAATTTTTATTTAGTACATTCCCAATGCGCTTACGTTGGCGCTTTCACAATCTACTTTTACAACAAAGCTTAGATTTTTTTCATAATGATTTTGCTGGTCGCTTATCTTCTAAAGTCATGCAAACAGCCCTTGCTGTCCGTGAATTTTGTATGATTTTGGGCGATATGATTGCTTATGTCGTTATTTATTTTATTACTATTAGTGTTGTATTTAGTGCAATTTCACCCCTGTTATTGGTTCCACTCTTTATCTGGCTTTTTCTTTATATTTGTTTTGGTCTTTATTTTGTACCGCGCTTTAGTAAAGTTTCAAATGAACAAGCAGATGCTCGTGCTGTCATGACAGGTCGCATTACCGATGCATATACCAATATTCAAACCGTAAAACTATTTGCTCACGCTGGTCGTGAAAGCCAATATGCCAAAGCATCTATGAAAGAGTTTATGGTTACGGTATATAAACAAATGCGTTTAGGCACGTATTACGAAGTGAGTGTGAATCTCTTAAGCATTGTTTTATATATAGGTGTTCTCGGTACAGCAATCTGGCTTTGGACTCAAGGACGTGCTGAACTCGGTATTATTGCCGCAGCAACTGCCATGATTCTAAAACTAAATAGCATTGCCGAATTTATGATGTGGCAAACCTCTGCTCTATTTGAAAATGTAGGTACCATTCAAGATGGTATGAAAACATTAGGTCATCCTATTAATATTCAAGATAAACCTTATGCAACAGAACTCAAAGTTGCACGTGGCGAAATTGAATTTGATCATGTTTCTTTCGCCTATAACAATAAAAATGTGATTAGTGAATTAAATTTAAAAATTGGATCTGGAGAAAAAATTGGGATTGTTGGTCGTTCTGGTGCAGGTAAATCAACACTTATTCAACTCCTACTTAATTTTTATCAAATTAAACATGGCTCAATTAAAATTGATGGACAAAATATTTCTGATGTAAAGCAAGATAGTTTACGTAAAAATATTGCACTCGTCACACAAGACACCTCTTTATTACATCGATCTGTTTCTGAAAATATTAAATATGGTCGTCCAGAAGCGACAGATGAAGAAATGTTTGCAGCAGTTAAAAAGGCTCAAGCTGAAGATTTTATTCCTCATCTTTCAGATTTAAGAGGAAAAACTGGTTATGAAGCTTATGTTGGTGAGCGTGGTGTAAAACTTTCAGGTGGACAGCGCCAACGTATTGCTATTGCACGAGTTTTCTTAAAAGATGCGCCTATTCTTATTTTAGATGAAGCCACTAGTGCCCTAGACTCTGAAGTCGAAAGTGCAATTCAATCTAGCTTAGATGAGTTAATGCAAGGTAAAACTGTTATTGCAATTGCACATCGCCTATCAACAATTGCGCAAATGGATCGCCTAATTGTTTTAGATCAAGGTCAAATTGCAGAACAAGGTACACATGATGAATTAGTGGCTAAAAATGGAATTTATGCTCAACTATGGAAAAGACAAACGGGTGGCTTTATTATTGAATAAATGAATGAAAAATCAAGGATGTAAAATAAATGTTATATTTGGAAGATATTCAGGTTGGTGATCAATTTAAAAGTCGTGAATATGAAATCACTCTAGATGAAATTTTAAATTTTGCACAAAAATTTGACCCACAGCCATTTCATTTAAATGAAGAGCAAGCATTAGAACACCCTATATTTCAAGGTTTAGCTGCGAGTGGTTGGCATACCTCAGCCATTGTTATGCGCTTATGGACTGAATGTATGCCCATTGCATATGGCTTAGTCGGTTCAGGGTCAAATATTCAATGGCCACGTCCTACTCGACCAAATGATAAAATTCGTATTGAATCGGTCATTCAAGACATTAAGCCTTCTCGCTCTAAAAATGACCGTGCAATCGTGACATATCAAACACATGCATTTAATCAAAATGATGAAATTATTCTAATTTCAGAAACTAAAATCGTGGTTTTCAAACGTGAAAGGCTTATCTAATACCTGATAAATCAATCATTAACCCCACTTATATTAAAAATGCTTTTTATTCATTCAATATTAGCTGTATTTAGCATGATATAACTTTTGTTTTGAATAAAAAGCATGTATAAATCATGACAAAATTATTTGGCACTTTTTAGGAGTTAGTACCATGAATCATCCTGCAGATTTAAAATATGCACGTACTCATGAATGGGTTCGTATTGAAGGTGATCTTGTTGTAACTGGAATATCTGACCATGCACAAGATGCATTAGGTGATTTAGTCTATGTCGAAGCTCCTGAAGTTGGTCAACAAATTACTGCTGGTGAACAAGCAGGTGTCGTTGAATCTGTTAAAACAGCATCAGATATTCATGCACCTATTTCAGGTGAAGTCGTTGAAGTTAATATGGCTTTAGAAGATGATCCAGATTTTGTAAATGATGCGCCGTATGGCAAAGGTTGGATTTATAAAATCAAACCAAATAATATTGCTGATGTTGAACAATTACTTTCAAGTGCAGATTATGAAGCAGGTTTATAAAATCTAATTCTTAATGTGTTCATAAAACCGATCAAACTAAGTCTGGTCGGTTTTTTTAATCTATAAATAAAACCCCATATGGAATGAGGCTTTTATTTAAAATTTATAACTTATTTTAAGCTGTAAGCTTTAATTCTTGATTCACTAGCGTTTGATACACATCTAAAAATAATTGCTCCGTTTTTTCCCAACCTAAACAACCATCTGTTACAGATTGACCATACATCATTTCCGCTGCAATTTTTTGATTACCATCCACTAAAAAACTTTCCAACATTACGCCACGTACATGAGTGAATGGTCTCTCATGGATAATCGTATGTAATACTTCAGGTTGTAATAGTGGATTTTTAAAACTATTTCCATGACTACAATCAATAATTAAAGCAGGAAGTTCAGTTTTAGCTTTTTCTCGAATCTTATTGATATCAGCCAAAGTATAATTAGGACCTGAATTTGAACCACGTAAAATTAAATGTGCATTCGGATTTCCTTCAGATTCAATTAAGGCAGGTAATCCTGATTGACTTAAACCCATAAATTGATGTGGTCTAGAAGCTGAAGAAATTGCATCTAATGCAATTTGGATTGAACCATCTGTCCCATTTTTAAAACCAATGCTATATGGCATATGACTTGAAATTTCACGATGAATCTGAGACTCGCTCGTACGAGCACCAATTGCCCCCCAAGCCAATAAATCATCGAAATATGCAGTTGCCATTGGACTTAAAATTTCAGATGCAATTGGCAAGCCCATTTCTATAATCTTAAAATATAAGTCACGTGACTGTTCTAAACCTTTTTGCATATCTGATGATCCATCTAAATGAGGATCATATAAAAAACCTTTCCAACCCACTGTCGTACGTGGTTTTTCAATATATGCTCGCATTACAAAAAAGATTTTATCTGAAACTTTTTGCTGTAATTCTAATAATTTTTCAGCATATTCTAATGTTGCTATTGGATCATGTACTGAACATGGCCCGGTAATAATCATTAAACGCTTATCTTGACCATTTAAAATATGTTCAATCGTTTGTCGTTGATTTTTTATTTGTTCTGCTAAATATACTGGTAACTGAATTTGCTGTTTCAATTGAAAAGGCAAACTCAAAATAAATTCTTTAACTGTCGATTTTTCTAATGTATTTACTGTAGCATTCATTGGTATTTCCTTAGGATTGCAATCTTCGCAATCCGATCTTTTATTTGAGCAAATTGGGTCTATGGGCTTGTAACATCATGTGGTTATAAAAGTTGAACCAATAAAAGTTGCTAAAGTATGTAAAGTTATAAGTTTTCATTTGTATTCCTCAAAATATTAATATCTAAACGCTAAATGTAAAAAAACCTGACCGGGTTGCCGATCAGGTTTTTTATCTCTGGTGGGCAACCTTTTTGCCCAAACGCACTCGGGCAATTACATAAACTGCCAAAAATAAAAATAAGCGCATAAGTGAACAGGTTGCTTTAACATTTTAGTGTTCTAAAAAATTCAGTGTTAGGAATAAAATACGCACTATTTTCTTCTTTGACAAGTAAATTTTTATATTTTTTTCAAAAAACAAGGTAATCATTTTAATTTTATTAATTTCAACAAATTATTTTAAATAACCTAATATTCTAAAATACTTTTAAATAAAAAAGAGTACACAATGTACTCTTTTTTATTTTCTCAACACATTTTAAAAATATTATTCAAAACCATTCACTTTTAAACGTTCACGAGTCGATTCAATATTCTCTTTTAATTCATCGACCAATACTTGTGGTACTTTTGAGTTTGTTAAATAGTTAAAAATATCTATCCCCATTTCATAAGCTTGTACAGTGACTGCATACTCACCATTTGCTTTCGCTGCTGACAATTTTATATCTTGAGGAAAATCAGGGAAAAATTCAGTGAAATCTTCCGGTTTTTCTGTACCTAAATAAGTAAATACTCGCCACTCATTATTATCTAAATTACGAACAAAAATAAGGTCTGTTTGGCTTTCATATTTTTTACCGAAAATAGTATCTTTTGATATCCAAGGAACAATACACACTTCACCTAAAGGCAAAACAAAATTTGCTTTAGGATTTTGCAATTCTAAACCCTCATTTTTATATTGCTCACTTTTTGTTAAGCTTTGTTGGAATTGAATTGCCAGCTGATATTCCTGATCATTCATCCAGTCACCAGTGTAGTAAGTACTTTCAGGATGCTTATCTTTAAATAATCGGCTATATTCATTTTTTTCTAAAAATTGATGTAATTGTTCAGCATTACCTGTTTTAGAAATAGAATTTAATTCTGTTACATACTGATTAAACTGAGAATAGCTTTTTTCACATTGCAAATCTTCTGCTTGTGACACACCATGAATTGAAAGACCAACTAAAAGAGCAATTAATTTTTTCATTATATTAAACCACGTATTAAATCCCATAAGAAAGATACAGCATTCTTCTGTTTTAGCAAATATTTCAACTGATCCTAAACAGCTTCATCTAAAACATCAAAGATATTTTAGAAACAAAAAAGGCATCCTTGAAATAAATGATGCCTTCTGATTCAAAGAAAAATTAATTTCCTAAAAATCTATTATTCAAAATGAATCACTGTACGAATCGACTTGCCTTCGTGCATTAAATCAAAAGCTTCATTAATTTGATCTAAGCCCATAGTATGTGTAACAAATGGTTCTAAACGAATATCGCCTTTCATTGCTTCTTCAACCATTTCTGGTAATTGAGAACGACCTTTTACACCACCAAAAGCTGTACCTTTCCAAGTACGACCTGTCACCAACTGGAATGGACGAGTTGAAATTTCTTGACCAGCTCCAGCAACACCAATAATAACTGATTGTCCCCATCCACGATGAGCACATTCTAGTGCTGAACGCATAACATTCACGTTACCAATACATTCAAAGGAATGGTCAACTCCCCAACCTGTCATCTCAACAATTACTTCTTGAACAGGCTTGTCATAATCTTTCGGATTAACAAAATCTGTTGCACCAAATTCTTCTGCAAGTTTGAATTTTTCAGGGTTTGTATCTACTGCAATGATACGGCCTGCTTTTGCTTTTTTAGCACCCTGTACAACAGCAAGACCAATACCACCTAAACCAAATACTGCAACTGTATCACCTTCTTGAACTTTAGCAGTATTTTTTACAGCACCTAAACCTGTTGTCACACCACAGCCTAATAAACATACGTGCTCTGGATTTGCTGCAGGATTAATTTTAGCCAAAGAAACTTCCGCAACAACTGTATATTCAGAGAATGTTGAGCACCCCATATAATGATAAATTGGCTCACCATTATATGAAAAACGTGTTGTGCCATCTGGCATTAAACCTTTCCCTTGAGTGGCACGTACAGCAACGCATAAATTGGTTTTACCAGACTTACAGAATACACATTCCCCACATTCTGCTGTATAAAGTGGAATAACATGATCACCTGGTTTTACACTTGTAACACCTTCACCCACTTCAACAACAATACCTGCACCTTCATGACCTAAGACAGCTGGAAATACGCCTTCTGGGTCTTCACCAGATAAAGTAAATGCATCAGTATGACATACACCAGTATGCGTAATTTTAACTAATACTTCACCCGCTTTTGGCGGTGCAACATCTATCTCTACAATTTGTAATGGTTGTCCTGGACCAAATGCGACGGCTGCACGTGATTTCATCGAAGGCATTTCCTTTTTCATATAAAAAATCATTTCAAAGTTGGATTACAGCACAAAATTGTCTTTTAATGAATTACACAATTTGGTTTGTAAAACTCTGCCCTCACAGTATCGCAATTTTATTCTGAGTTTCAACCATTAATTGATTTACTCTTTTAAATAGAAGTTTAATGATTTATAAAATTGATGTAATGTTAAATAAAATGTAGTTTTATATGACGTATTTAAATAATAACTTTTATAATAGGATATCCCTTCACAAATGAATCCTCAGACCAATAATTCATCTTTTGAACATACACATTGGTTTCATGAAATAGATTTCCAAACCAAAGTTACACAAGGCTTAACAGCTTACTTAGCCTTAAATGAAGCCTTTTTAAGTATTGCATCTAGAAGACATATTATTACCACAGCTAAACACCGTATAGACTTACAATATTACATTTGGGAAAATGATGCCATTGGGCAATTATTACTTGCAGATTTATTACATGCAGCAGATCGTGGTGTCAAAGTTCGCTTATTAATTGATGATCAAAACGGAACTCAATTAGATCAATCTTTACGTCAACTTAGTTTGCACCCTAATTTTCAAATAAAACTCTTTAATCCATATAGATTTAGAAAACTTCGGATTATTGACTATATTTTCCGCTTTAAGCATATTAACCATCGTATGCACAATAAACTTATTATTGGTGATGGGCAACTTGCCGTCACAGGTGGGCGTAATATTAGTCGAGAATATTTTGATGCAAGTGAAAACTTTCAATTTACCGATTTAGATATCCTGTTTTTTGGTGCAGCAGCTCAACAAGCAAATGCGCTATTTTATAATTTTTGGGAAGATGAGCTGAGTGTTTCAGTCTCTAAAATACTATCTAAAGGTAGTTCGGAAGAATTACAAGAATTAAGAAATCAATATGAATTAAGTGAATTACGTAGAACGCAACATCAAAGACAAATTGATGAAGCTGAAAACTATATACACATGCTGCTAAAAACAAAGCCTGTGCAATGGGTAAATGCAGAATTTATAGGTGATTCCCCAAACAAAATCCGAGGTCAAGCAAGCAAAGATGAGTTAATCGCTGAACAATTTTTTAAAATCATGGGGCCTCCAGAAAGCCAATTAGAACTAGTTTCCGCTTATTTTGTTCCTAAAAAAAGAGGGCTAAACTTTTTTAAGGAATTGATTCAAAATAATATTAAAATTCGTGTTTTAACAAATTCATATTTAGCTAATGATGTCCCAGTAGTTCATGCATTTTATCAAAAATATCGAAAAGAACTATTAGCTTCAGGCGTTAAACTTTATGAATTTAAGCCATATATTCAACGAAAAAAACGAACGTGGTATGAAATTATTACAGGTAATGTAATTCCTGCAAAAGGAAAAAATGCCTCTCGTTTACATGCTAAGTTTTTTGATTTAGATGGTGTGGTATTTATAGGTTCCTTTAATTTTGATCCTAGATCTGCACATTTAAATACTGAGGTTGGTCTAATCATTAAGTCACAACAATTACAGCAAGAACTTTCTCAAACATTAGATCAACATCTACCAACTGTTGCATATGAATTACAACTAAATACTGAAGGTAGAATTATTTGGCTTGAATATAAAGAAGATGGTTCAACCACTACACACAACCAAGAACCGCATACAACAAAATTTCAACGATTTGTAATTAAATTAGTATCTTTTCTACCTATTGAATGGATGGTGTAATTACAATGAAATTTCAAAACCCATGCACTCCATATTTAAATTGAATTTTCTTTATATCATCACCATTTTTTAATTAGTTTATTTTTTATAAATATTTTACAGCTTTTTATAATTGCATTAAAATTCAACATATCACGCTATTTCTCCTATTTTGTGTATCCTCCCCCATGCAATTCTTTGATTTAAGTCGCCAATTTAAATTTAGTGATATTCTCACACCATATCAAACACTTTCCGATCTTGAAAAACAAGATTGGATTTTAGCAAAAGTTCGTGTTGAATATGACTGCTTAAATGACTCTGACACAATTGAAGGTCAAGTTGTTTTAAGATCAAATCATAATATTCAAATAGAACTCGAATGGCTTATTCAAGATACTGGACACGAGCTACAAGTCTTATTTAAAGGGATTGAAATTCCAGCCAATGAAGAGACTTTGGTTACTATTAAGGGTGCTCAGTTAATCAATGAAAATCAAGAAATGTTATCATCTCAAGTTTTAGGCTTATGGATTGATGGAACGCTCTTGCCAATGTTACCCAATATTCGTAAAGAAATTAAAGCTCGCCTAAACCTTTGGGACTATGTCGAATATGATGGTTAAATATCTCCTCTAAATTAATATCATTACCCAAATTGCAGATAAGAAATTAACTTAAAAAAAGGACTAGAGCCATCAGTTGAGTTGCCACACCAAACTTAAAGCTCTAGACCTAATACTTGTTTAATAGTCCCTAACTATTCTGAGTAATTGATGGTTTATTGCTTAAATTTAAAGCAAATTATTGGAAATTCCTTAAACAAAGCCACCGTTTTTAAAGAATTCGAGCAACTTACTTTAGTATTTTGAAATCTTCTTTATTGCTCTTTGGTATAAATTCTCTCACTTCACTAATGTCAAAACATTTTTCAAATGGCTAAAGCAAGATCAAAGTTCTATAGCTGTAAATTACTTGTTGTGATGAATCAACTTGGCGAAAAATCGTTTGTTCAGCATTATCCAATCGACATGTAGCTGACATAAAAATAATGGCACATTTGAGGTCTAGAGACAAAACTTTATGCAGATCGTGGTTATATCAGCCAAAGTTTAAAAGTATATTAAAAAGATCAAGATATTGGTTCATTACTTATCATCAAAAAATCTGTAGTCTATTTAAAGGTCAATACAAATTTAGTGACGAGCAAAGTACTTAGTCTGTATGGTTTTAGATGTGATTTACGCATCGTTATGTGAATATCAACTCACTCATCGAAATAAGCCAAAAATTCAAATTATGAAATCATTGACTTAAACAAAATTCGGGTTACTTAATATCACTAAAGGCAAACTAAGTTTGCCTTTAATCTTCAATCGGTGAAATTACTTCACATTAGGTGAAACCATATTTTCAGGTCGTACAACTTCATCAAATTGTTCGGCAGTCACCAGACCATGTTCAACGGCAACTTGCTTTAATGTCTTTCCTTCTTTATAGGCTGTCTTCGCTACTTTCGCAGCATTTTCATAGCCAATCACAGGATTTAGTGCTGTTACAAGCATTAATGAGTCATGTAAAAAGTGATCTATTTTTTCACGATTTGGCTCAATACCAACAGCACAATGCTCATTAAAGCTATTACAAGAATCACCCAATAATTGAATTGATTGTAATAAATTATACGCAATTACAGGCATAAACACATTTAGCTCAAAGTTACCTGAAGCCCCTGCTACATTAATCGTTGTATCATTCCCTAAAACCTGTGCAACTACCATCGTCATTGCCTCACTTTGAGTTGGATTCACTTTACCAGGCATAATACTTGAACCAGGCTCATTTTCAGGAATTCTTAGCTCACCAAAACCACAACGTGGTCCACTTGCTAACCACCGAATATCGTTTGCAATTTTATTTAAACTGACTGCTAAGGTTTTAAGTGCGCCCGATGCAAATACTGCCGCATCACGTCCAGCCAATGCTTCAAACTTATTAGGTGCTGTAATAAATGGAAGCCCTGTTAATCTTGCTAATTCACTTGCAGCTTGAACTGCATAATCTGGATGTGCATTAAGTCCAGTACCCACAGCTGTACCACCGAGTGGTAGTTCATACAACCCCTCTAATGCCTGATTAAGACGTTTTAATCCATGATCTAATTGAGATACATATCCACTAAATTCTTGTCCTAAAGTTAAAGGGGTAGCATCTTGTAAATGCGTACGACCAATTTTAACAATATCAGAAAATTCTTTTGATTTTTTATCTAATATATTACGTAAAGAGGTTACAGCAGGAATTAACAATTCATTGATTTGCAAACTTGCAGCAATATGAATTGCTGTTGGAAATGAATCATTAGTAGATTGTGCACGATTCACATGATCATTCGGATGAACTGGTTTTTGCGAACCTAAAGCATTCCCTAATTTTTGATTTGCAATATTAGCAATCACTTCATTACAGTTCATATTACTTTGCGTACCAGAACCTGTTTGCCATACAACGAGTGGAAACTGTGCATCCCATTGACCTGAAATAACTTCATCAGCTGCACCCACAATATAATCTGACAATTCTTTTGGAATTTGCTTTAGCTCTGCATTTGTAATTGCTGCAGCTTTTTTTACCAGTCCCATAGCACGAATCATTGGTCGAGGAAGTCTCTCTCCACCGATCTTAAAATTTTGTAAACTACGTTGTGTTTGTGCACCCCACAATGCATCACTTGGTACAGCGACTTCGCCCATTGTGTCATGTTCAATACGTGTTTGCATGGTTAACCTCTAAGTCCTTATTCATTGTGTGGCTCTAGCTAAAACAACATGCTATGGCTATTTCTTCATGTTATGAAATTTAATTCATTTTGTAAATGATAATTATTTCCATTAATTATAGAAAGTTTTAATTATCTTTATTGATATTGTCACATCTTTTGGTAAAACACTCATTCATATAAAATAATTGAATAGATTATCATCTAAAATAAAATCTAAGTCTTCAAATACTCAGTTAAAACAACCTAAGACCTAAAATGCTTCATCCACCTATTATTAAAATCATTGTATACTAGCGGCTATTCTGAAGTCCGTATGTTTCCTATATGAAACATCTTTTTAGTGAATATTCATGAACACCTTATTACTAATTACCTCTGCACCTACATCAATTCATGCTTGGCATGCTTTTAGGCTAGCTCAAGCATTGAAAGCAAAAAATGAAAGCTTTCGAGTATTCTTCTATCAAGATGGGGTCTATGTTGCGAATGATTTACAATGGGTGCCTGATGATCAGAGAAATTTAAAAGAACAATGGCAACAACTAGATATTCGCTTGCCAGTTTGTGTGAGTGCCGCCTTATCTCGAGGAATCACTGATAGCGAAAATGCAAAGCGACATAAAATCAGCCAACACAATCTAGCAAATGGTTTTGAACTTGTTGGACTAGGTGAACTTGCTGATGCTGTACAAACTGCTAATCGCTTAATTCAATTTTAATTTTTTCTAAATCTGTTGTATTTCAAAGGTAATTTAAGTGAAATCTGTACTGGTTATATTAACAAAATCTAATTTAAATAGTTTACAGGTACATGAAAGCTTATCTGCAACTATGGTGTTGGCGACATTTGGTTGTGAAGTTAAAGTTCTACTACAAGATGCGGCATTATCATTATTAAAATCAGATATTCAATTTAATACACTTAAACATGCCTTTAAACTGGCATCTAATATGGTTGATAGCTTTGAGTTCTATGATTTAAGCCCAATTTATATAGAAGAGAAATACCAGAATTCCCCTTATATCGTAGATGCCCAACAAGAAATTGAATTTATAAATTTAAGTTCAAATTTCATTGAACAATTTGATCATATTTTATATTGGTAAGCTTTGAGAATTATAGTATGTCTACACTTTTTTTAATTCAATCAGATTTTACCGCAACACCTCAGGCGATTGAAAAATTAAAAATGATGTATTGTCCTGAAGACGTCATTATTCTTATGGGCGATGCAGTTCAATTTTATGCAAATACATTTTTACAGGCATTGCCTAAAATTTATCTGCTTGAAGCGGATGCTGAAAGTTTAAATTCCTTAAACATCCCCAATATTGAAATTATTCAATACCATGATTTTGCAGAAATTTGTTTACAGCATACGCGCTGTATTAGTTTAAAGTAAGTTTGAGATCAATATGAATTTAGAACTCGATCAAGATGGTCATTTGGTTGATTACACCATTTGGAATGAACAAGTTGCTCAAGCATTAGCACAATCTCTATCTTTAGAATTAACACCTTGGCATTTCGAAATATTAAATGCTGTTCGCCAATTTTATCAACAATTTGGACATTCTCCTGCAACACGACCACTGATTAAATTCCTAACAAAAACAATTGGTTCTGAAATTAATAATGCAGTATTACAAGAGAGATTTAATACTGGATTAGTTGCTCGTCATTTAAGTCGCTTAGCTGGTATTCCTAAACCACCCAATTGTTTATGATTCACATTCAATAGAATTTTGATCTATATCTAAAATAGTCTTAATTTCCTCAGGTTGAAATACTTTACTTAACTCAGAAGTCAGATTAAGTATTAGTGTTGCACCCTGAGTTATTTCAAAAAGTTTTCTTGTATTTATAGTGATATATTCTATATTTTCACCAATATCTTGCAAAATTGTATCTAATTTCAAAAAAAATGGAATAGCTTGATCACCTTCAGGAGTTTCAAATATTCTAAATTGAATTTTATTTTCATCATTTTTGATACCCAAACAATATATTTCAGTCTCCAAAAGCTGATCAATAAAATCTGGAATTACATTATAGTCATTTTGTGTTTGTTGGAATAAAGATTCTAGATCTTGCATTGTATAAGTCACTCTTTTTAGTATTTCAATTTCAGTGTGAATTATTTCACAAAATTTCTTTTTTTTCTTACTTATATTAGTGTTTGTAGTAAAACACCATATTATTACCATAATACCTGACTCGGACTTTTAAAACCCAGTCTTTTCCTCGGTTACGATATTACCCAGCAAGGATTTTGAAGATTTTCAGGCGACTAATCAGAAAGCTTCTTTGAATCGATGTATTTCATTCAAAGATTATTCACGAATATTTAGGATTTTCCGATCTAAATAATCAAGAAAACAATAAATTTAGGCAGCCCTCATCACCAAGTTATCACTTAAATTTAAGTCAATTAGAAAAAATAGTCTTTTCAATTATTTATGCTACAAAGCCATTTTATATAACATCAATTGACACAATAATTTACTGATAATTTACTTCTATTGTCGCTGTTGCATTAGCTGTTCCAGGTGTAGATTGAGAACTTGGCAATATTCTATAGTAACGAGCATCAAAATTAATAAAATCACTTGATACCTCTCCCACAGCATTTGCCACACCATTCGTCATAACACCAAATTGTACAGGTTCATAATTCCCATTCGATTGTTGAAATGGTAAAGATCTAAGTTGTAATGCGTATCCTTTGGCAGCATCACTTCCTGTCAATTGAATAAGCCCCTGTGAAGAATTTGATGTTTCAGGGGTATTCGTATCAATTTTATATGTTACAGCAGCACCAGTTTGACATCTTAAGCCAATTTTAAAATTAACAGAATTAGTTACGCCCCCTACAGCAGAACTTGTAAAATCAAAACCTGACTTTTCACCTAAATCAATAGTTTTATAACGGTCAGCTGACTCTACGGCACATGTTTTGACAGAAAATGCTATTTCATAAATAAATAAGCGAACATTAACATCGAGAGAATTTGATTGCGGCGAATCTCTATCAACAAAATTAAAATAAATATCATTTAATGTGCCGCCAGTTCCCCAAACAGTACTTGCTCTTGTTGCAGGACCAGTTTGATATCCTTGTAAAGATACAGAGTTTACATTTAGAGTACTTAAGTTAATTTCTACTGGATTAGTTGGTGAAGCATTTTCAGCCAAAATAAATGGTGTTCCAGATACAGATTGACCATGGCCAACTTGTCCAAAATGAAGCACCTCACCTGTTGGAGTTGTATATGCCATTTCTATAGAATAGAAAGATGTATTATTCGTATCTTGTAAATAAGGATATCCTGGAAATCTTTTATCAGGATTTCTAACCATTTGTAATCGTGGAGTTACCTTGATTGGCGCAGTGCAAATCAACCCCCATTGTGGAGCTGCTCCACCATATGGTGCTGTTGTAATATTAGCTAAAGAAAAGTTTACAGGTGCAGGGTATTGATCATTATTCACCCCCACTAAATTTGTTGCCGTACCAATTTCAACAGAGGGATTATGTTCACTACCCGATTTCCACGTACATGAAAAAGCTTCAGCAGTATCTATAGATAGTACAGTTGTTCCTACTAGACCCCAAAATATTAAACTCGTCTTATTTCTTTTCATTAGCTTTATTTCACACAAGTTAGTGGTAATTTATAAATTCCATTTTTTTTCTCATATAATGTCCCTTCACCAACATGATAGGGAATTAAACAAGAATCCTCTGACAAATTACTCCATTCAACTTTTAATTTTCCTTGATCATTTAGTCCACTTACATATATAACGCCATTCTGACCAACAATTCCTATTTCTTTACCATCTTCATTTTTAACAATTGCCCCCACTGGAAGATGTTGACCATCAATCTTTTCACTATAAATAAATGCCTTATGCCCAACAACCGTATCAAATTTTACTTTTACAATTGCCCCACTATAAGGAATGACTTTTTTACTATGAACCTTAAGTTCAGTGCTATCAGACATTCCTTGTGGATTGATTGTGACATCATTAATACGATATGGATTTGCATAAGGAATCACGCCATAACCAAATCTATCAATAGATACACCACTCACATTTGCAAGTTTTGCACCTTTGGCTTTATCTGCTTCCACCAAAATTAGAGAATCAGTTGAATATTGTCCTAAGGTAATCCCTTTAGAATGGGCGACAACAGAACCTGAAACTCCTAATGAATATTGATGATAGTCTTTAGCTTTACTTGCCAATAATACAGCTTGGCCTTGTGAATATTTATTCGTTAAACTTCCAGAAATTATATTTCCTTGATGCTCAATATATGAATCTGCAAGGCTATAAGTCAGTGATCCATCATTCACAGCACCAGTCATACCAGTAATAATTTGTGAACGATTATGTGAATGGCTATAATTAGCACTCAAATTATTAATACTTCGGTTTCTTTTACCTTGAATCGCAATATTCATAACAAATGAATAAACATTCTCACTTTCAAATGAGTCTCTCTCTACACGTGATACATTGATACCAAAATTAATATCTTTATATCCAAAATTATATCCACCTTGATAATATGTTTCAGATTCTCGACCATTCCAATAGTTCACTTTAGAACCTGATAAATACAAACTACTTTTTGCCCAAATAGGCTGATTAAGTGAAACTTCGAATCTATCCTTTCTATTAGCAAAACCTAAATTTAAACCGCTATTAAGATAAGAAGCTTCACTAAAATTATAATAATCTTCACTCGAAAATCGATAAGCAGATAATGCAAAATATGTATTTGTTGTTTGAATCAATTTACTATGTGCAATTTTTGCACTCCATCCTGTTTTTTTATCCTGATTTTCATTAATTTTAGCAATGGAATTTGTCACATCTAAACTAATAGCACCTAAAGCCGTATTAAAAGCAACACCAGTTACAGATGATTGAAAGTGTTCTGCCAATTGAACACCAATATAACCAGTCAGAGAATTAGATAAGCCTTTTGAATACCATGCTTGTACAAATTTAGGTTTAGAATTAATCGTGTCATTTCTTAACTCCCCTACAGTAACCGAATAACGAGAAAGTCCCGGTCGTAATAATTGTGAAATCGATGAATATGGAACCTGATATGTTTGTGTTTGTCCATCTGCACCAATAACACTAACATCGAGTTCACCACCATAACCTGTTGGATATAAATCATTAATCACAAAAGGTCCTTGAGGAACGTTTGTCTTATAAAGTAAATTTCCTTGTTGTCTAATCTCAACAATTGAATTCGACTGCGCAATTCCTCTTACTGTAGGAGCAAAGCCTTGAAGTGAATGAGGTAACATTCTGTCATCTGAAGACAGTTGTACCCCTAAAAAATTTACGGAATCAAAATACTGCCCTAAAGTATTAGATTCACCTAAAATTAAATTACTTCTAATTGAAGAAATTGGTCGTTGTACATAACTATTTAATGTATTCCAAGTACCACCTTTACCATTAAGGTAGTTAAAATTGGAATTATTTCTAAATTGCCATAAACCAACATTAAAACCAAAATTAAACATAGAAAAAAAATTAGAATTTTTCCCATACCCATCATTTTTATTTTCATTATAATTTAAATTATAGTTTATAAATCCTGCATTAATACCATCTTCCCATAAGTTAGAGTCTGTCGCACCTTGAGCACTTAAATTCAAATATACTTGTGGAATATTTACATTTAAAGTCAGCTCTGGAAGATTAATATTATAATTAAGATAAGGAATCTCTTTTTTTAAATCGATACATATTTCTTTTTTATTATTTAAAGTATCAATTTCATTATTTTCTATTATATCAATTTCTGCATTTTTCTCATTTATTTCATTCGATGCTCGAATACCTAACATTAAAATTAAAGTTGGATTTGCACATACAACAGATTGTCCATTTATATGATTATTTTCTTCAATTTTTAATAATGAATTACCTATATATTTTCCATTTAAATTAATAGACATTTCATAATCACCTGGCTCTACCGCTCCAGGCTTTTGAAATCTATCTAGTGAAACATTACTTCCTACAAAAAAATTTGAATCAAACTCATTTAAAGGACTTTCCGCAAAACTAGTTTGACATAGAAAGATAAATGGAATAGTACTAATATGATAAGTATATTTATTCATAACGTACCTTTATTCTTCTTTCACCAACACCCCCTTGATCATTTATAATTGTGGCGACAAGCTCATTATCATTTTTATGTAAAATCACATTTGTCTGAACATACCCAAATGGTTCAATCATACCAAAGCTATCAAGTGGTAATGGGGTATCAGACAAACTCACTTTAGAAAATGAAATATAATATGCAGAATTGTTTTTACATGACAAAATTTTTGATGTTTTAGAAGATTCTTTCTCAATATTACAGTCTATTTGATTTACTAAATCATCTATTGTTGGAGATTTAAAACCTTCAGGCCTAAAAAATAATTTTATTCTCGTTCTAAATGCAATTTGAAGTGTATTTTGATTTTTCAACATTGCGTCTTTAGGAGGGACTTCAAATACATTTACCCAATATACTGATTCTCTATCTTTCGGTAATGTATTCCCATCATAAACTATACGAAGTAAATGTCCTTGCTGATTTTCCATTCTAAATATAGGAGGTAATACAGTAAATGGTGTTTTTGGAGGATTAGCAATATGTTGTTGGTGACCATCATCAACCCATGTTTGAACGAGTACTGGATGAGCATTATCATTATGAACTTTTAATATTGTTTCTTTTTGATTCTCATTAAAAATAACTCTTGTATTATTTAAAATTACATTCGCACAAACTGGATTAATCAATAAGGGAATTGTCAACCATAATAATTTTTTCATAAATCACCCCAAATAAATCCCACTATTCGTGGGATTTATCTTATTATTTATATTTTATTAATTATTGATAACTTAAAGTATAAGAAACTTGAGAGTTTGCACTACCAGCAACTGGTGTACCAGTTGAATTATACGCAGCTACATAATTTAAAGTCGCGTCCCCATTTTCCCCCAAAGTTACATAGCTTGATGTTGGCACAATACCATTAACTGGTTGTATCGTACCTGATGTATCATAAATCCCAATTCTCACATTTTCTGCTGTACTAGTGCCATCTAATGCAAGATAACCATCTGTTGTACCTAAAGTAAGTGATTCAAAACGAGCAGCAACAGAAGCATTTGAACCAACTGAACAGTCCGTCAACACCAGAGAAAATGCTTGATTTCCTGCAACTTGTCCTTCAGTTGCTAACGCACTTGCAGGAACATCACCCAAATTTACAGATTTATTTGCGACACCCACACTCTCAGCACCATCAATTTTACAAGTATTAGTTGTAATAGTTCCTGTAAAAGTGATTGTTCCATCAGCAGCAAAAGCAGCTGGTGAAAGTACAAGTAAACTCAACATTGTTATATGTCTTAATTTCATAACTTTCCCTCATAATCTTTTTAATATATTTATAAATAACTTATAAATATTCCTAATTACATTTTTATACCAATTTTCGTTTTGGCATTTTTAAATTATCACATTATTTTTATTTTACTTATCATGTAATTGTTATACTTTTATTGTAGTTTTAAATGTATTTATTTAATAAAATAATTTAAATTCATATTTTTTTTAGTTTTATAAACTAATATTACTCATACTCTCCAAATAGAGATAAAATTGGCAAATCGATTAATTAACATTACTTTTAACTAATATTTAATAGCAATTGTAATTTTATATAAATGTTTGTATTATTTTTAATATTTATTTTTTTGAAAATCATTTTTTCAAAACAAAAGAACACAAAAATAATATACCAGTTTAAATATATTTAATTATAGAAAATATTTATATTATGATTTATATAAACACATAATGAATACTATTAGACTAATAAAAAAGTGAATTTTTTTTAAATATTAGACCTCTTTCATAAATCAAAAAACGATCTATATTTTGCTGATTATTTGTACCGAAGAATTTTAAATATTCATGCATAATTTGCAGATGAAATGCATCGACTCAAAGAAGCTTTCTGAAACACAGTTTAAACGATATACAGGTATCTCATGTTTAATGTTTAACCTTTAATTTAATGGTTGAACAACTAAAAATGCATGTCCCTGCGAAAGGTAGACCATCTAAGTTAAGTACAGAAGATCAGGTTTTATTCTGTCTGAGCTATTGGCGTGAATACCGAACTTTATTTCATGTCGCAACAAGTTATGGCGTGTCAGAGCCTACTACTTCAAGAATTGTCCGCCATGTAGAGGATTGTCTGATCAAGTCCAATCTATTTAAAACCTTCAAAATTCTTGCCGAGCGATATCGTAATCGAGGCAAAAGGCTAGGCTTAAGATTTAATTTAATTTAATTTAATTGCTGGAATCTATAACATGGAACTGAGTAAAAAATGACTTATGAAAGAACTCTATTATAAATTTACCTTGTTAATCCTAATTATTTATTAAAATACAACCCCACTTACAACTACACTCCATAATGATGATTTAATTCAGGAGATTTATTTATTCCATTATGAATTTTATAAGCAATTTCTTGTGCCCATATTTTATAAACTTCTTTACTAGGATGAAATCCATCTTCTGCCATTGTTAAGTTTAAGCTTCTATATTTTTCTAAATCATATTTAATCCATTCCATATTCTGCTGTTTTAACACAAAACCTTCTAATTGATGATTCATTTGTTGTGCATATAATCCAAATAACCATGCTAATGGGTTTGGTAATGCTGGAAATTTTTGCATTGGTGGAACACCTGTTGCAATCATCAAATTTGGACTAAATTTTTCTTTAATTTTTTCATAAAGTTTAACTTGCTTATTCATCCAAATATCAGCAGACATGAACTTAGTTACATCATTAACACCAATAGAAGTGACTACAACATCATAATGATTATCATTCAAATCATCTAAACTATACATAACCTGAGATGTTGTATTTCCTGTTTTAGCATGTAGCTTCCATTCAATTTTGAATTCAGTTGAAAGTTCTTTTAATAAACAACCTAACAATGCATCATTTTGTTGAAGGACCCCAACACCTGCTGCTGCTGAATCTCCTACAATTAAAATAGAAAGTGGTTTACCTCGCCCTGTTATTCCTTCTCGTAGCCCTTCAGGCTCTGGAAGCCTTAATGTATTTTTTTTAACTTTACGCCCTTGAATAAGTAATATAGGAATCAATAAAATTGTGAGTGCTTTTAAGAACATAAATACGGCGAATATTATTTTAACTAATGCATTATAAAGATAATTTCATGATTAAAGTACTTTAATTCTATATATGCACATTTCAATCAATGATAAAAAATATTTAAAAAAGCAGCCGATATCGGCTGCTTTTTTAAAATACAGATTATTCAACAATAGGAGTAACTTCAGATACTAAGTTCTCTAGAGCAAAAATTTCATTAAATTTCGCTTGAGAAAGTAAACCTTGTTCCAAAACGACTTCCTGAATTGTTTTATTTTCTGCAATACACAGCTTACCAATTTCATCACATTTAGCATGTCCTAAAATTGGATCAAGTAATGTTACAATTCCTACACTTCGCATGACAGAATCATAACAAGCTTGTTCATTTGCAATAATGCCTTGAATACATTTTGTATCTAAACTTACTATCGCATTTTTCAATAAATCTACTGATTCATTAATACATACTGCAATAACAGGCTCCATAACATTTAACTGCAATTGCCCAGCTTCTGCTGCCATAGTCACAGATAAATCATTCCCAATAACTTTAAATGCAATTTGATTAACCACTTCAGGAATTACAGGATTTACTTTTGCTGGCATAATAGATGAGCCTGCTTGTAATTCTGGTAAACGAATTTCCCCTAAACCTGTCCGTGGTCCAGAGCTCAATAAGCGTAAATCATTACAAATTTTAGAAAGTTTAACAGCAAGGCGTTTTAACGTACTTGATAAGATAATAAATACGCCACAATCACTTGTCGCCTCAACATAATCTTCAGCACCGACCAACGGTAATCCAGTTACTCGGCTTAAATCTGCAACGGCAGCGACTGCATAACCTTTGGGTGTATTTACCCCTGTACCAATTGCAGTTGCTCCCATATTGACTTCAAGAAGTAATTGACGTGTTCGGTCAATCAATTTCAAATCTTCTTTAAGTAAAGTTGAATATGCACGGAATTCTTGTCCAAGAGTCATAGGAACTGCATCTTGTAATTGAGTACGTCCCATTTTTAAGACATGACTAAACTCTGCAACCTTCACATTAATTGAAGCGATTAACTGTCGCATAGCGTCAAATAAACTATCTAAACTATAGTATGTCGCTAAACGCAATGCTGTCGGATAAACATCATTTGTAGACTGTGACTTATTTACATGATCATTCGGATGAATAACATTGTATTCACCTTTGCTATATCCCATACTTTCTAAAGCAATATTGGCAATCACTTCATTAGTATTCATATTAATTGAAGTACCAGCTCCACCTTGGTAAATATCAAGTGGGAATGAAGCTGTCCAATTTTCAGGATGCTCGATTAAACGATCTGCAGCAGATTGAATTGCTTCGCTCACCTCTTGAGATATTTTTCCAAATTTTAAATTGGTTTGAGCTGAAGCCTTTTTAACTTGTGCTAAAGCACGAATAAAGTATAAATTGGCCCCCACTTTTTGATTTGAAATTTGAAAGTTTTCTAAAGCGCGTAATGTATGTATGCCGTAATAACAATCAGCTGGAACCTCTTTATTACCAAGTAAATCATGCTCTGTTCTTGTTTTTCCAGTTTGGATCATCATATAGAAATACTCTCAATAATTTCATTGCACCATAATTGTGCTTTTAGTTTTATAACTTTTAATTTTAATGGTTACAAGCATTTTAAGTAATAATTATATTTTTATTACAAAATATATACTTACATCACATTTTTTGATCAATTTGGGAATTAAAATAGTTATTTTTTATCCAAAAACTGATAAAAAGTATGATTCTATTGGTCCGAAATTGAATATCTTTATTATAATATTTTCATTTTTTTAATGATTACATCACAAACTTTAGATATAATTGTGATGTTAAAAGCACTATACGTAAAAATTTACTTAAATTTAAATAATATATAAAGGCAACAACTCACACAATAAGATATTTTTTAAGCTCTTCTAGGATGATAAGAACATTAAAAGGATGATTTAAATCTTTAAAGTATTATCTATATTGATCTTTTGAGATCTTTAATTTTATTTATTTTTATTGCTTTAATTTACAAGATATTTAAACAAAAATATGAATAATTCTCTAAATTTTACACTAATAATAGTTAGTTATTCATTAAAAGTTTTGCAATGATTAATTAAACAAGCTCGATTACTCATTACTCAACTTATTTATAGTCAAAGGATACTGACAAAAACATGATCAATACTAAAAATCAAAACATATTTCGATTGATTCCAATACATATTCACTCAAATTGCACTTATTCAATATGAAACTAATCATTATGGATTGCCTCAAAAATTATTTTGGAAAACTTGAATAAGCATATTTCATCATAATCTTTGGTGAATTTTATATTTAGTGCTTTTAATCATACGTAACTCATCATCTGGATAGATGATTCGTTTTGGATAGACAAAGGATGGTATTTTTATGAGTCAATTAAATCCAACGTTAATGACGTTTATTCTCTATATTATTGCAATGATTGCAATTGGTTTATATGCCTATAGGGCCACTAAAAACTTCGATGATTATATTTTAGGTGGACGAAGCTTAGGCAGTGTTGTTACTGCTTTATCTGCTGGTGCATCAGACATGAGTGGTTGGCTACTAATGGGCTTACCCGGAGCAATCTATTTATCTGGATTATCTGAATCATGGATTGCAATTGGATTAATTATTGGAGCTTGGCTAAATTGGCTTTTTGTTGCTGGTCGACTTCGTATCCATACCGAAGTGCAAAATAATGCATTAACACTCCCTGATTATTTTACTAGCCGCTTTGGTGATACTAAAAAAATTCTACGTTGTACTTCAGCAATTGTAATTTTAATATTTTTCGCCATTTATTGTGCTTCAGGTATGGTTGCTGGTGCTCGTTTATTTGAAAGCTTATTTGGCTGGTCATATACAACTGCCTTATGGATTGGTGCAATTGCGACCATCAGCTATGTTTGTATTGGTGGTTTCTTAGCCATTAGCTGGACAGATACCTTTCAAGCTGGCTTAATGATTTTTGCTCTACTTTTAGCACCCATCATGACTTATTTAGCAATAGATAATCATGCAATAGAAATCAATACATTAATTAATACTGCACGCCCTACTGCAAATTATTTGATGTCTAATTTAAGTATTGTTGCCATTATTTCATCTATGGCATGGGGCTTAGGCTATTTTGGACAACCACATATTCTTGTCCGTTTCATGGCTGCAGATTCAGTAAAATCTATTCCTGCTGCACGTCGTATTGGTATGACATGGATGATTTTATGTCTTGCTGGTGCTGTAGCCGTAGGATATTTCGGTATTGCTTACTTCCAAGCTTATCCTGAACTAGCTGCCACCGTACAATCTAATCCTGAAACGATTTTCATGGAATTAACTAAAATTTTATTCAATCCATGGATTGCAGGCATTATTCTAGCAGCGATCTTAGCTGCCGTAATGAGCACTCTCAGTTGCCAATTACTCGTATGTTCTAGCACATTAACTGAAGACTTATACAAAGGCTTTTTTAGAAAAAATGCATCTCAAACTGAATTGGTTTGGGTTGGTCGTTTCATGGTTCTAGCTATTGCTGTACTTGCAATTGCTCTCGCGTTTAACCCAAATAGTAAAGTACTTGGCTTAGTTGCTTATGCTTGGGCTGGTTTTGGTGCTGCATTTGGTCCACTTATCATCTTATCTTTATTTTGGAAACGTATGACCCTAAACGGTGCTATTGTCGGAATGATTGTTGGTGCAGTGACTGTGATTGTATGGAAAAACGTGATGGCACATACAGGCTTATATGAAATTGTTCCTGGCTTTATATTGTCTACACTCTGTATTGTTGTTGTGAGCTTATTAGGTAAAAAACCTGATGCTTCAGTAACAAAACGTTTTGATGATGCCAATGAGCTTTATCATAAAGAAATGTTAGAACTCAAAAATTCTAAATAATATCCATTCAAATAAAAAAGGGCTTTACTGCCCTTTTTTATTTTTTAAATTTAATTTTTGAACTTTCTTTAATGACTTCCATGACAGGATAACTACGCGTTTCTTTTACAGAAGGAAGTTTCCATAAGATATGACCTGAAATCTTTCGATACTCCTCCATACTCGCACAGCGAATTTTAATCACAAAATCGAACCCGCCACTAATCATATGGCATTCAACAATTTCAGGATAATCTCCTACTGCTATGGAAAAATCTTCTAGAGCATTTGGTGTTGTTCGATCTAAAAGCACTTCTACAAATACAACAAAATTATTATTTAATTTTTCAGGATTTAATTTAGCTTCATAACCTAGAATATATCCATCTTTCGTTAATTTTTGAACTCTTGCAAGCACCGCTGTTGGCGATAAATTTACCTCTTCAGCGAGTTTAATATTCGAAATTCGACCATCATTTTGTAAAATATCAAGAATACGAATATCCGTTCGATCTAATCCTATTATGCTTCCTGCCATTTGAGTTTTCCTCTAAATATAATCTTAAAAATAGTGAGTTGTTCGTCAATTTTTTTGTA
Source organism: Acinetobacter equi (assembly GCF_001307195.1). NCBI lineage: Bacteria > Pseudomonadati > Pseudomonadota > Gammaproteobacteria > Moraxellales > Moraxellaceae > Acinetobacter > Acinetobacter equi. The sequence continues at coordinate 2,484,208 of NZ_CP012808.1, forward strand.
ATGATAAATTAAATCTAGTAATTCACTCAATTTAATTTAGTTGTCACAGGGTGCGACGTAAAAATGATGGAAAATCAAAATCAAATGAATAAAGCACATGCTTTACCAATCACTTTACTCAAAAAAAAGACTACATTTGAGCAAAAAATTAATACAGCATGGCGTCAAGCTGAACCTGCATGCATTGAAAATTTACTTCTGCATAGTGAAATTTCCCCTGATGCTGATATACGTATTCATCAAACAGCATTCACCCTAGCTACAGCATTACGTGAAAAAAAAGATGCTTCGGGTAAAGCTGGTATTGTCCAAGGTTTATTACAAGAATTTTCTTTATCTTCTCAAGAAGGTATTGCGCTGATGTGTCTAGCAGAAGCCTTATTACGTATTCCAGATACAGCGACTCGTGACTTACTCATCCGCGATAAAATTAATCAAGGAAATTGGAAAGAACATTTAGGACAAAGCAATCTTCTGTTTGTGAATGCTGCAGCATGGGGATTAATGCTAACTGGTAAACTCTTGACGCCTCAATCTAAAAGTTTATCAGGCTTACTTACAGGGCTTTTAGCACGTAGTGGTCGTGGTGTTATTCGTAAAGCCGTAGATGTTGCTATGCGCATGATGGGCGAACAATTTGTTACTGGTGAAACCATACAAGAAGCATTAAAAAATGCACAAATTTTAGAAGCTAAAGGCTTTCAATATTCATATGATATGTTAGGTGAAGCTGCACTAACTGAACATGATGCAGAACGTTATTATATTGACTATACCAATGCTATTCATGCAATTGGTCAAGCCTCTAAAGATAAAGGCGTTTATGATGGTCCTGGTATTTCAATCAAACTCTCTGCGCTTCATCCACGTTATCAACGTGCTCAAATTTCACGTGTACACGATGAATTATTCAATAAAGTTTTAAATCTAGCCGTCCTCGCTAAACAATATGATATTGGTCTCAATATTGATGCAGAAGAAACAGATCGTTTAGAAATTTCACTAGAGTTACTAGAGCGCTTATGTTTTGTTCCAGAACTGCAAGATTGGAAAGGTATTGGCTTCGTTATTCAAGCCTATCAAAAGCGTTGTTTCTATGTCATTGACTACATTATTGATTTAGCAAAACGCAGCCAAAAACGCTTAATGATACGTCTTGTTAAAGGTGCTTATTGGGATAGTGAAATTAAGAAAGCACAAATTGATGGGATGGATGACTATCCTGTTTTTACACGCAAAGTGCATACAGACTTATCTTATATCGCATGTGCCAAAAAACTATTAGCAGCCTCTGAATATATCTTCCCTCAATTTGCGACACATAATGCACAAACTCTTGCAACTATTTATGAGCTTGCAGAACCTACGCAATACTATGTTGGACAATATGAATTTCAATGTCTACATGGTATGGGTGAACCACTTTATGAACAAGTTGTAGGTGATAAATCACAAAATAAGTTAGGCATTCCATGTCGTATTTATGCACCTGTGGGTAATCATGAAACACTCTTAGCTTATTTAGTCCGTCGCTTACTCGAAAATGGTGCAAATACATCCTTTGTAAATCGAATTGCCGATCAATCGCTCAATATTGAAGATTTAATCGAAAACCCTCGATTAACTATTTTAAATACAGCGAAACAAGAACTAATTGTAGGATTAAAACATCCATCAATTCCATTTCCAAAAGATTTGTATGGAAATAATCGTAAGAATTCGTCTGGAGTCGATTTAGCCAATAATCATGACTTAACAGTCTTAAATGATATTGCACAAAACTTTCTTCAGGTTCAACTTGAATCCTCTCCATTAGGTGAAAATTTTGATGATTTAACGTCAAATACACCTATTCCAATTATTAATCCTGCAAATCATCAAGATACTGTTGGCTTTGTCCAAGAAGCAACATTAGAGCATGTTGAAGTTGCACTCAATAATGCTTTATTAGCATCAACTGATTGGAAGAATCTTTCTAAAGATACTCGTGCTGAATATCTAAAAAAAGCAGCCGATTTAATGGAATCTCGCCTTATGCAACTCATGGCTCTCTTGAGTCGTGAAAGTGGAAAAACTTATGCAAATGCAATTGCCGAAGTACGCGAAGCAATAGATTTCTTAAGATACTATGCCGCACAAATTTTAGATCTACATGAATCTACACAAATTGAACCTTTAGGTACTGTTTTATGTATCAGTCCTTGGAATTTTCCACTCGCTATTTTTAGTGGGCAAATTGCCGCTGCACTTGTAGCAGGAAATACCGTTATAGCAAAACCTGCTGAACAAACACCACTTGTTGCAGCAATGGCAGTTGAAATTTTATGGGAAGCAGGTATTCCTAAATCGGTCATTCAGTTATTGCCAGGCCGTGGTGAAACGATAGGTGCTCAATTAAGTACAGATGATAGAATTCACGGCATTATGTTTACAGGTTCTACTGAAGTCGCACGAATCTTACAAAAAACTTTAGCAAAACGTATAAGCCATTCTGGGCAGCCTATTCCTCTTATTGCGGAAACAGGTGGTCAAAATGCCATGATTGTTGATTCTTCCGCGCTTACTGAACAAGTCATTATAGATGTTGTAAATTCAGCTTATGATAGTGCTGGTCAACGCTGTTCAGCCCTACGTATTCTTTGCGTTCAAGAAGATAGTGCTGACAATGTCATTACAATGCTTAAGGGCGCTATGTCACAGCTCAATGTCGGCAATCCATATCTATTAAAAACAGATATAGGACCTGTAATTGATGGCGAAGCTCAAAAAACCATTCAGTGTCATATTGAGAAAATGCGTTCTAAAGGCTATAAAATTCATCAGCTCATGCATTTAGAGAATCAAAGTGATCTAACTTTAGGTACGTTTATTCCACCAACATTAATTGAACTTCAAAACCTCAATGACCTTGAGCGTGAGGTTTTTGGTCCTGTTTTACACGTCATTACTTATAAATATGGACAATTGGAAACACTCATTGACCAAATTAATGCTAAAGGCTATGGTCTCACCATGGGCCTACATACCCGTATTGATGATACGATTCAGACTGTAGTCAACAAAGCTGAAGTGGGTAATTTATACATTAATCGGAATATTGTTGGTGCTGTTGTAGGTGTTCAACCCTTTGGTGGCGAAGGTTTATCTGGTACAGGTCCGAAAGCAGGTGGTCCACTGTATTTGTATCGACTTATGCAACACTGTGATCAAAAAAAATTAGCTCAGCCTTTTTCAACTCAAGATTCACAACAAATTTCAGATCATTCAACTTATATTTTATTCAAGGAATGGGTAAATACCACTTTCCCAAATCAAGACATTACATTCCCTGAGCCTTTTTGCGCTGGACAACGTTTTGAGCTTCAGGGACCAACAGGTGAAAGTAATCAATATCTAGTTGTAGCTCGTAAAAAAGTTCTTTCTTTAGCAACAAATGAACTCGATCAAATTCATCAGCTTTTGGCTATATTTGCGGTTGGTAGTCAACCTGTAATTTTAGCTAATAATGCATTTGTTCTTAAAAATTTACAGACTATGCCAGCTAAAGTTGCTCAATCTTTTGTAATGATTCATGATTTAGAACAAGATGATTTTGACGCTGTGATTCATCATGGGCATCAACAAGAACTCCAAGAGTTACAACTCACCATTGCAGAGCGAAATGGTGCCATTGTTGGAATTACGCATTTAGAATCTAGTGAAACTTATATCCCACTAGAACGTTTAGTCATCGAACGAGCAATCAGTATTAATACTGCTGCTGCTGGTGGAAATGCAAGCTTAATGACCATGAGTTAAACTCAAATGAAGTAGTGATAAAAGCCAAATTTTCGAGTTTGGCTTTTTTATTGCTTTTAAATCATCTGAAAGCATAGATTTTCACAATTAAATTAAGCGTTCCGATAGAAACTTTGCTACCATTCTTTTTTTAAAAATATTTGTGATTTTTTACTGTATATGACTTCATCTTATCAGCAACAACTTGATGCAAAAGTTGAACGTATTTCAGCGCAATTTGCCGAATTTAATCCACCTTCTTTAGAAGTATTCCCTTCATCAGAACAAAACTTTCGTATGCGTGCCGAATTCCGTATTTGGCATACAGATAACGATATGTTTTATGCCATGTTTGAACGTGATGAAGATAATCAAAAGAAAGTCATTCGTATTGATGAATTTCCTATCGCAGATAAAAATATTAATCAATTGATGCCTGTCTTATTGGCTGAAATCAAAGCGAATCCATTACTTGCTAACCGCTTATTTGAAATTGATTTTTTATCGACATTAAAAGGTGAAATGCTTGTTACACTTATTTACCATCGTAAATTAGAACAAGATTGGGAAAATACGGCTCGTCAACTTGCAGAAAAACTAAATATCAAAATTATTGGTCGTAGTCGTGGGCAAAAACTTGTACTTTCAGAAGATTATGTTGTAGAAGAATTAACGGTTTTTGACCGTCAATTTGCTTATAAACAGATTGAAAGTAGTTTTACTCAACCGAATGCTGAAGTATGCAAAAAAATGCTTGAATGGGCGTGTAATGCCGCACCTCAATCAGAGCAAGATTTACTTGAACTCTACTGTGGTAATGGTAACTTCACCTTACCTCTTTCTACTAAATTTAACCGTGTTTTAGCAACTGAACTTGCAAAATCTTCAGTTTATGCAGCACAGTGGAATATTGAAAAAAATAATATTCATAATATTCAAGTCGCTCGATTATCTGCCGAAGAATTTACTCAAGCATACAACGGCGAACGTGAATTTAGACGCTTACAAGAAGCTGAAATTGACATGAGTTCATATCAGTTTGATACCGTATTTGTTGATCCTCCTCGTGCAGGTATTGACGATGACACACTGAAACTTTTACAACGTTTTAACCGCATTATTTATATTTCATGTAATCCTGATACGTTATATGAAAATCTAAAAATATTATCAAAAACACACAATGTGACAAAGTTCGCATTATTTGATCAATTCCCTTATACCCACCATGTTGAGTCGGGAATATTACTTGAAAAGATTTAAACAATTTATTTCATTGTAAACAAAACAAAAAGGAAGGTATTTTAATACTCTTCCTTTTTTATTTTATATTGCATTGTTTTATAAGTATTTAAAATTATTTTTTTATAAAAAATTATTATTAAATTATACCTTGGTCTTTTTAATAAATAAGCAACTAGATATTTATTAGATGAAAGATACTTGCATTATTTTTTATTTTGTTTATATTTCGAGCTATGTTAGGTTGCATATGTAGGCTCTATGAGTTTTTGGCAAAAGTTGTTTTCTAATGAACAACAAAACGAGCATAAGAATCAAATTGCTTGTGTTGAAAATGATTGCTCTTGTAAATCCAATGAACAACTGATTGACGCTTTATTAAAAGCAACAGATGAAGATGTCATTATTGGAATCAAAAAGGTTCTTGCTTCTCGAGGTTATAGCCGTAAAGAGTTAAATGAACTGCAGCATCTACCATTACAATAGATGATCTAAAAAGCACTTAGTTAACTAAGTGCTTTTTTAATTTGAATTACTTTTTTATTTTTTCTCCGATCAATTCGTTTCATAATAAGAACATTACATTTAATTATGAATTATCCGCTCTTGAGAGTCGCAATATTCATCAACTCGCAGTAAAATTAAAGATCTAATCACAATTATTCATTAAATTGGGCTAGCAAAAGAATGCTTAAGCGTAGGCAAAAACAACGATACCCCTTAGGGGCTCATTTAATCGTTAAACATTTTGGCTATACCCATCATGGGATCTATGCGGGTCGTGGACGTGTAATCCATTACTCAGGATTTGCACATCTTTTTAAAAAGCATCCCATTGAAATGACATCAATCGATAAATTTAGCTTTGGGAAAACAATTAAAATCCAACGTTACGCCAATCCTAAATATAAAGGTCGTCAAGTTATACGGCGTATGCGAAGCCGTATGCATGAAAATAACTATCATCTTATTATTAACAATTGCGAACATTTATGCACGTGGGCAATTACAGGTGTTGAAAGCAGTCCTCAAGTCATCAAAATGATGAATCGCTTAACAACAATTGGTTATGTAAGTTCTGTCATGAGTTATATGAACAGCATGATCCTTACAATTGCAACAACCTGCTTTGCACTCGTGTTTTATATCAAAAAGAAATTACGTCAAAAAGCAAAAATGAAAATGCCAACCTATCTTTATTTAAAAAGCAAGGAACATAAAAATCATTAATCCATATCAATTTTTCATAGAATTTTATTGTCTTGTATTCACAAATAATCCAATGTCTCTCAAAGAACCATCTTGAGGATTTTTTGCAGACTTTTCCAATATCTCTTCTAAAACAAACCCTGACCGTAAACAAAGCCGCCTTGCTCTCTCATTTTCAATATCTACAAATGCTTCTATACGCTTTACTTTTAACTCTTCTTTTAAAAAGTTAATCAAATATTGTAACGCACACGTCATATATCCTTTTCCATGAAATTTGAGATTTGCCCAAAAGCCCACAGTAATACACGGTATATCCCATTGTATTTGGTGTAGACCAATGACCCCAACAAATGATCCATCAGATTTCAAACGAATAATATACGTAAATGCATGTTTATTTTGAGCATCTAACATGCATCGCTCACAATACTGCATAGCACTCTCTAAAGATGGTATTTCCAAACTCCAAGGTAAAGATGCAGGAAATACCCTTAATAGCTGAATAGAGCCTAATATCGCTTGAAAAAGGTCATATGCATCCTTTTGGTCTATCCATGAAAGTTCAATCTGATCATGATTGAGTTTTCCCATTATTTTTATTTTATCCATGTTCCCTCACATGAATTTTCCTTTTCATATTCATCATAATAAAAAAGCCCAACCTAAGTTGAGCTTTTAACAAAATAAAATAAAACCGATTATTTTGCTGGCTTGAAGCTATCTTTTAAATCTAAGATACGGTTAAACACAGGTTTTTCACTGCTATGATCATATTGATCTGCTACAAAATAACCTTCACGTTCAAATTGGAAACGATCTTCTGGTTTTGCTTCTGCCAAAGCAGGTTCAATAACCGCTTGCACGATTTGTAATGAGTTCGGTGTTAAGTTAGCTAAGAAATCATCACCTACCTCTGGATCAGACTCAGTGAATAAGCGATCGTACACACGAACTTCAGCAGGAATACCTTTTTCAGCAGAAACCCAGTGAATAACACCTTTCACTTTACGTCCTTCGGGGTTCTTCCCTAAAGTTGCTGGGTCAATTGAACATTTCAGCTCAATGATTTCACCATTAGCATCCTTAATCACTTCATCACACTTAATCACGTAAGCATGACGTAAACGCACTTCACCATCCACTGTTAGACGTTTAAAGCCTTTTGGTGGAACTTCTTCAAAATCTTTACGATCAATGTAAATTTCTTGTGTTAATGGAATAATACGTTCGCCCATATCTACATTCGGGTGACGCGCATGAACTAAATCCATTGCTTCAGGAAGGTTCGTTAATGTCACTTTAAGCGGATTAAGTACAGCCATACCACGTGAAGCTATATTTTCCAAAGATTGGCGAATACAGTATTCAAGCATTGCAACATCAACAATACTGCCATCAACCTTAGAAACGCCTACACGCTTACAGAAATCACGTAAACCTTCCGGCGTAAAACCACGACGACGCATACCAACAACTGTTGGCATACGCGGATCATCCCATCCATTTACGTGACCACCTTCAACTAATTTACGAAGCTTACGTTTAGACGTAATTGTATAGTCAACATTTAAACGGCTAGATTCATACTGGTGTGGAATACTTGTCGAATGTACTTTTTCAACAATCCAATCATAAAATGGACGATGATCTTGGAATTCTAAAGTACAAAGTGAATGCGTAATGCCTTCAATTGCATCAGACAATGGATGAGCATAGTCATACATTGGATACATTTTCCACTTATCACCCGTTTGATGGTGCTCTGAATGCAATACACGATACAAAATAGGGTCACGCATATGAATATTAGGTGATGCCATATCAATTTTGGCACGAAGTACTGCTTCACCTTCTCCAAACTCACCATTATTCATTTTTTCAAAACGTGCTAAGTTTTCTTCAACAGATACTTCACGATAAGGTGAATTCTTACCAAGCTCTTTGAAGTTACCACGATTCAACTTAATTTCTTCAGGTGTTTGCAAATCGACGTATGCATCACCTTGTTTAATTAATTGAATTGCCCAAGCATACAGTTGGTCAAAATAGCTTGAAGCATAGCGCGGTGCACCATCCCATTCAAAACCTAGCCATTTCACATCATTGGCAATACCATCGACATATTCTTGCTCTTCTGCATCTGGATTTGTATCGTCAAAACGAAGATTACATAAACCATCAAATTCCTGAGCAATACCAAAATTCAAACAAATTGCTTTCACATGACCAATATGTAAATAGCCGTTTGGCTCTGGTGGGAAACGAGTAATAACTTTTTGCGTACGGCCAGCAGCCAAATCATCTGTAATCACTTGGCGAATAAAGTCTAAGCCTGGCTGTTGTTCTTGCTGCACCGCGTCGACAGAGGCATTATTATTCGGTGTCGGATTGTTTGGCAGAGATGAAACAACATCATTTGGCTTCATAGTAGTAAAATCACTTTCAGGTTAACATTTAGGATAATTAAAACGCATTTCTTTAATTTTAACAAAGAAAATAACGTTTTTACTTGCCTTGTAGTTTACAGTTTGCTTATGCTTCTCTCAACCAAAAAACCCATGGCTTTTATGTCCATGATTAGGAGATTACACAATGAGTTTTCCTCAAGTCGAATTAAACACCAATAAAGGTCGTATTGTTCTTGAACTTAACAGCGAAAAAGCACCAATTACTGTTGCTAACTTTTTAGAATACGTCCGTGACGGTTTCTATGACGGCGTAATTTTCCACCGCGTTATTGATGGTTTTATGATCCAAGGCGGCGGTATGGATGAAAACTTCAAAGAAAAAGCAACTCGTGACTCTATCGAAAACGAAGCTGACAATGGTTTAAGTAATGATGAAGGTACGATTGCAATGGCACGTACACAAGCACCTCACTCTGCTTCAGCTCAATTCTTTATCAACGTTAAAAATAATGCTTTCCTTAACCATACAGGTAAAACTGCTCAAGGTTGGGGCTATGCTGTATTTGGTAAAGTTGTTGAAGGCATGGACGTTGTAAGCGAAATTAAAGGTGTTCGTACTGGCAATCGTGGTTATCACGCTGACGTTCCTTTAGAAAATGTTGTAATTGAATCTGCAAAAATCATTTCTGAATAAAAAATAGTTTTCTCAAATTCATTTGTATTTTAAAGCAAAACTTTAAGATGCTGTAATGCTAATCCCTTTTTCCAAAGGGATTCCTGAGAAATATTTTAAGGAATAATTCGTGACCTATCTGTTTATTTCAGATTTACATTTGTCACCTGATCACCCTCGACTGGTTCGAGGGTTTTTAGATTTATTAGACAAATATCAAAATCATAGTACTCATCTTTATATTCTAGGTGATTGGTTTAATGCTTGGATTGGTGATGACTATACAGCACCTTGGTTAAATGAAATTGTCGAACATTTAAAACAGTTTACCCAAGCAGGCAATCAAGTTTACTTTCAAGTTGGTAATCGAGATTTTGCGTTGCATCAGGTATTTCTAGATCAATTTGGCGGTCACTTACTACCAGAAACATTTAATTTAAAGATTGGTTCATTTACAGTACGTTTAGAACATGGTGATGCATTATGTACAGATGATGTCTCATACCAACGCTTTAGAAAAATTATTCGTAATCCTTTATTAATTAGACTTTTACGCAAAACACCTCTATCTTTTCGTGAAAAATTAGCCAATGGTTTTCGCAAAAGAAGTCATGAAGCAAAAGAACTTAAAAACTATGACATTATGGATGTCAATCAACAGGCAGTGAAAATTGCATTAAAAGATGTTGATGCTCTCATTCATGGTCACACACACCGTCCCAACATTCATATCGTAGAAAATAAACAACGTATTGTTTTAGGTGACTGGCGAGAAGATCAAGCAAAAATTTTAGAGATTTCATCTCAAAATAATCTTTCTTGTTTAAATCTAATCAATTGGAACTATTAATTTATTTTCTTCTTATTTTATAAATTTTGGGCAAAAAAAATGAAGAGAAAGTCTCTTCATTTTCTTGCAATTATAAAATAACGCGTATTTTATAAACTGGCTTTCACCTTATAGAGGACGAATAGCGCTTGCTTGAGGACCACGTTTACCGTCAACTACTTCGAATTGAACACGTTGGCCTTCGTTAAGTACTTTAAAACCGCTAGTTTGAATTTCGCTGTAATGAGCAAAAACGTCAGGACCATTATCTACAGCAATAAAACCAAAACCTTTAGTTTCGTTAAACCATTTAACTGTACCAGTTAAAATATTTGACATATGTATTTCCAAATAAAATTTTAAAATAAGTAATCAATACAAATTTGAAACAGGATAAATCTAAAAAACGAAGAATTATGACTACGAAAAAAAGATTAAGAGTTACAAAATTTAATTGTTATACTTCAAGAACCATCATACAGCGTTTTTCAACTTATACAAGAATATTATGACGAAATAATTCGATAAAGTTGATTTGGGCCAAAATAAAAGCTCTTACCATCTAAATTCAATTCAATCTTCTCGCCTGTTTCAAGTTGTATCTGTTTCCCCACAGTTACATCAATAAAACCATCACGAGTACTTTGTTTTTTCACTAAGGGAATCAACTTTACATTAATTCTCGTCCCGTCAGCCATTTCAGCTTGATAACAAGTATTCAGTTCTTTCAAAAAGGTCTCTATATAAAATATGTTTTAAAAATAACATCACAAAATATTGACTAAAATCTAAAAACTTTTTCACAAAAGTTTAGAATCAAACAGTAATATTTTAATCTTTGGTAAAATATCTCTGACTTATATATCAATTTTCTTGAATTAGCAAGTTGTTTATATCAAAATTAGATCTAAAGAAGACTAATCTTTTTCTAAGCCTTTGTTCTCAAATATATGAGTTTCTTTATTTGAAGAAGTAAGATCTCTTTATAAAATAAGAAATACAACAAAAAAAGCAGTACTCCTTTTATCGAAATACTGCTCTTTTTTACTCACTGTATAATAATGGCTGATTTATAAAACTAATAACCACCTACAGATTGAATCATATCTGTATTCGATTTATATTTTGACAATAAATCACGTAAAGAATTCATCAATACACTCGTATCAACCCCAACAGCAACAAACTCAGTACCCAAATCTATGTACTGCTGTGTTACTTCATGCTGTGTAGATAAAATACCTGCTGCTTTTCCAGTAGCTCGAATTCTTTTAATTGCATCAATTACAACTTTTTGTACTTCAGGATGATTTGGATTACCTTGATATCCCATTGTTGCAGATAAATCTACAGCGCCAATAAAAACCCCATCAATACCATCAACTTTCAATATTTCATCTAAATTTTCTAACCCTGTTACAGATTCAATTTGAATGAGTAAACAAATATTTTCATGTGCCGTTGCATAGTAATCTGGGATGCTATTCCAGCGAGTTGCTCTTGCCAATGCAGCTCCAACACCACGAATACCTTCTGGTGGATAACGAACCGCTTTCACCATTAATTCAGCTTGTTCTACTGTTTCAACCATAGGAATTAATAATGTTTGTGCACCGATATCAAGTAATTGCTTAATCAATTGCACACTACCAATGGGTGGTCGAACAACTGCTTGTGATGAATATGCAGCGATGCTTTGTAATTGCGATAATGTTGTTCTTAGATCACTTGGAGCATGCTCACCATCTATTAAAAGCCAGTCATAGCCTGCATTTGCAGCAATTTCTGTTCCATATGCATCTGCTAATCCAACCCATAAACCAATTTGTTGTTCGGTTTTCAATTTACGTTTGAAATGGTTGGTATAATCAATCATGACACTACCTAAAAGTACAATTTTCTATGCTTTTATTAGACGCCTTTTATAAAAAACTACCAATATTGATTTTATCTAGAATCATTCAATTCAACTATTATTCTCAAATATATGAATAAATTATCAAGATAAACATATCTTAGATTAGTATTTAAAGTTGCTATTTTACTTATCTTATTTTTTATGATATTAATCTTATATTTTATATAGTAAGAAAAAAGCCTTCCTTCGCCTATTTATATAGATTAAGTTAAAATAACTTTACTTATTCCTTTTTCGGAGCATTCATATGGATTTGTTAAACGTTTCAAAAACTCGTTATACAACTAAAGCTTACGATTCTTCAAAAAAAATTCCAGCCGAACAATTTGAACGTTTACTTGAAATTCTTAGGAATACCCCTTCATCGATTAACATACAACCTTGGCATTTCTTTATTGCTGATCACCAATCAGCAAAAGAGCGTATTGCTACAGCACTTGTCGGAAAATATGCCTACAATGCACCAAAAGTTTTAGATTCATCGCACACAATTCTTTTTTGTACTCAAGCAGATATTACGACTGAACATCTTGATCAACTACTCCAACAAGATGAATTAACTGGTCGTTTTAAAGATGAAACTGCAAAACAAAATCAGAAAGATGCTCGTACAGGATATGTTGAATACTATCGCAATGAAAAAGGTGATATTCAACGTTGGGCCGAAAACCAGACTTTCATTGCTCTGGGACAAATGCTACTTGCAGCAGGTATTGAACATGTTGATGCAACACCAATTGGTGGTTTTAACGAGCAAATTATTTCAGAAGAACTAAAATTAGCTGAACAAGGACTTATTCCATCAGTAATTATGACTTTAGGATACCGAAGTGAAAATGACTTCAATGCAAAATTGCCAAAATCTCGACTAAATGCTAAAAATATTTTCACTAAATTATAAGTTTAACATCAGCAGGATGAACTACATTCCTGCTGATTTTTCTACAATCCAATAAATAAAATTAAAATGCTAAAGCCAAACAAACAATACTCGCCAAACCAAATATCAAGCCAATTAATGTGGTTAATTTAAGTTTTTCCTTAAAGAAAATTAATCCACTTAGTACACCCAAAATTACAACAAGAATATTCATACCTGCAAAAACGACTGCGGGTGAATCTTTTAAAAGCATGTGAGCCTTTACATATAATGCAATATTGGCAAAATTCAAACAGCCCAATAAAAGTCCTGCAAAAATATTTTGAGGAGCTCCAAACGTTTTATATTTTAATTTGATATAAATCAAAGAAATAACAAAAGCAGCAATAAACATCAAATTTAAAACAACAGCAAACTGTAGCCCTAAACCTGTTGTATATTTTAATAATACATCTATTAATGCATAACCAATCCAAACTAAAGCCAAATACAAAACACCTTTATTTGTAGCCAAAGATGTAGAGCGATGAGACCATAAAACAAATAACACCCCTACAAGACCAAGGGCTATTCCCATCCATTTATAATTATTAAATTGTTCGTGGAAAATAAAATATGCCGCGCTTAAAGACAAAATAACCGATAAGCGTTGTGCAATTTCTGTTTTTAAAATACCTGCTGTTTGCAAAGATTTTGCGAGTATTAAGAAAACGCTTGGGAGTAATATGCCTAAGCTCAAAATCAATAACCAAGGTGTATTTAAAACTGAAATATGTTGAAGATCGGGTTGAAACCAAAAATAACATAGGATACTTGCAATAGCGTAGTTCCAAGTGATCATTTCAATCATAGAAAATCCTTTGCTACGACAGACTTTCAATAAAATTGATACCACTACACTACAAAGCGCGGCTGAAAAAATAAGTTCCATCTATTCTTCTTCAATTTTCAAATTAAGCATAATTTTACATCAGACGATATTTATACGATAAAAAAAGCTCACATAATGTGAGCTTTTTTTATCTACAAATAGATTTTTCAATCTTACTTGTATTTTTCAACCATTTTCTCTAAAGAAATTGGGCGAATTTTGTCAGCATGACCTGCTGTTCCAAATGCTTCATAACGGTCAATACAAATTTGTTTCATTGCATCAACTGTTGCAGAGAAGAATTTACGCGGATCAAATTCACTTGGTTTTTCAGCCATCAGACGACGCATAGCACCTGTAGATGCTAAACGTAAGTCTGTATCAATATTGATTTTACGTACACCGTGTTTGATTGCATCAACCAATTGCTCAACAGGAACACCATAAGTTTCTTTGATATCACCGCCAAATTCATTGATTACTGCTAACCATTCTTGTGGCACTGAGCTTGAACCGTGCATTACAAGATGCGTATTTGGTAACGCAGCATGAATTTCTTTAATACGGTCAATCGCTAAGATATCACCTGTAGGTGGACGAGTAAATTTGTATGCACCGTGTGATGTACCAACAGCAATAGCTAAAGCATCAACGTTTGTATCTGCAACAAAGCTACGCGCTTCTTCTACAGAAGTAAGAAGTTGAGAATGGTCTAAAACGCCTTCAGCGCCTACGCCATCTTCTTCACCAGCCATACCAGTTTCAAGGCTACCTAAGCAACCAATTTCACCTTCAACCGAAACACCACAAGCATGTGCCATTTCAACAGTACGACGAGTTACATCTACATTATATTCATATGAAGTTGGTGTTTTACCATCTGCACCTAAAGAACCATCCATCATTACAGATGAAAAGCCTAATTGAATAGAACGTTGACATACGTCAGGGCTAGTACCATGATCTTGGTGCATAACCACTGGAATATGCGGCCATTCTTCAATTGCAGCCAAAATTAGGTGACGTAAAAACGGTGCGCCTGCATATTTACGAGCACCAGCAGATGCTTGTACGATAACAGGTGAATTAGTTGCGTCAGCAGCTAACATAATTGCACGCATTTGTTCTAAGTTGTTTACGTTAAACGCTGGTACGCCGTAAGCATGTTCGCCGGCGTGATCCAAGAGCTGGCGCAAAGAAATAAGAGCCATAATATCCTCCCAGGTAGTGTCCCATATTCTACATGGGGATTTCTTTCAATTCAGCATTATTTCTACTTTTTTAAAAAAAAGTCCTCAAAAAATTGAGGACTTTTCTATAAATATGGAAAAATTGAATGTATTTCCTTTATTTTAGGTCAGTATTTTCTTGATGTACTGTTGCTTCATCAGCAGGCACATTTGCAATCTCTGCTGGAATATCGGTATTTTTTTCATCTAATATGGGCTGATCAAGTGCATCAATTGCTGCTTGTTGTTCTGTCGAAATCTCATTTACTTGAACCGATGATGCTTCAGTTGATACAGGTTCTTGATTTTGTTTACTACATGCTGTGAACAAAAAAGAAATTACAAGTACCGAAATACCTACCCACTTTTGTTGCATAATAATTTTCCATGACCAGTCGCTTTGACATGCAAATCTTATGTCAAAATTATTTCAATTTAATGACGATAAGACAAACAAAAAAGGCTAGTTTTCACTAGCCTTTTTCATTTCTAAAATTTCAGTAATGATTTATGCACGTTCTAAAAGTACGGCAACGGCTGGAAGTGTTTTCCCTTCTACAAACTCAAGGAATGCACCACCACCAGTAGAGATATAACCAATTTTATCTGCAACTTCATATTTATCAATTGCAGCTAAAGTATCACCACCACCAGCAATTGAGAATCCTTCAGATTCAGCAATCGCTAAAGATAAAGTTTTTGTACCTTCACCGAATTGGTCAACTTCAAATACACCTACTGGACCATTCCAAAGGATTGTTTTTGAAGTTTTTAAAATGTCAGCAAACATTTTTGCAGTTTCTGGACCAACGTCTAAAATCATATCGTTGTCAGCAACATCTTCAACTTTTTTCACGACAGCTTTAGCAGCAGCCAATGAACCTAAGAAGTCATCAAAGTTGATTTCAGCGGCATCTGCAACAACTACATCTGTTGGTAATGGAACTGAAACTTTTGCAGCAATCGCTTTCGCTGTATCAATTAAGTCATTTTCACAAAGTGACTTACCAACATTATAACCAGCAGCAGCTAAGAATGTATTTGCAATACCGCCACCAACAATCAATTGATCACAGATATCAGATAAAGACGTTAATACATCTAATTTAGTTGAAACTTTAGAACCAGCAACAATCGCAACCATTGGTTTTTCAGGTGTTTTTAACGCACGACCCAATGCATCTAATTCAGCTGCAAGTAAAGGACCTGCTGCTGCAACTTTTGCTAAACGTGCAACACCTTCTGTTGACGCTTCAGCACGGTGAGCAGTACCAAAAGCATCCATCACAAACACATCACAAAGCGCTGCATATTTTGCTGCAAGCTCAGAATTGTTTTTCTTTTCACCTAAATTGAAACGGCAGTTTTCAAGTAAAACAACTTGACCTGGAGCAACTTCAACACCATCTAAATAATCAGTAAAAAGCTTAACTTCTTGACCAAGTGCTTCTGTTAAATAAGCCGCTACAGGAGCAAGAGATTGTTCAGCTTTTGGCTCGCCTTCAACAGGACGACCAAGGTGAGAATACACCATTACAGCCGCACCTTTTTCTAATGCTGCTTTAATTGTTGGTAATGCAGCACGTAAACGTGCATCACTAGTAATCACACCATTTTTAACAGGAACGTTTAAATCTTCACGAATAAGTACTCGTTTGCCTGCTAAATCTAGGTCAGTCATACGCTGAAAGTTCATGTATAGCTCACTTTATGCTTTTAAAATCACACCGATTCTAAATGATTATTAAAAAAAAGGTAGCTTCTTTTTCATAAAAGCTGGTGAAAGCGTGAGATTTGATTATGATAGGCACAGGTCATCGCAAAATAGTAGAAATATGTCTATACATCCTAATCCTACAATTAATCGTTTGAATGTGCTTGGGCAACCCTTAGCAAGCTGCTGTTTCTCACCTATCACGGGTTATTTTAGGAATGGATTTTGTCACACATCACCTACCGACCTTGGTCAACATACCATGTGTGCGTTAATGACTTCAGAATTTCTTAATTTTTCTCAACAAACTGGTAATGATCTCATTACACCAATTCCTGAAGTAGATTTTCCAGGATTACAACCAGGCGATTTTTGGTGTATCTGCGTTACGCGCTGGGTTGATGCTTATAAAGTGGGTAAAGCGCCACAAATTAAATTAGAAGCTTGTCACCAAGCGGTTTTATCTTATGTCCCACTCGATGTTCTTATGGAATATGCAGTCTAATGAATAATCAGATTATTTTGGCTTCTAGCAGTCAAACTCGCCAAGATTTAATGAATCGCCTTAAAATCAAATATGACATTGTTGTTCCAAATATTGATGAATCTCCTCAAGGTGACTCACATGCAGATCATTTAGCTAAACGTTTAGCATTTGAAAAAGCACAGTTTGTCGCAAAACAATATCCTGATGCGATTGTGATAGGTTCTGATCAAGTTGCTTGGCGTGAAGGTGCTCCAGATATTTTTATCGGGAAACCATTATGTGCTGAAAAAGCAATTAAACAATTACAAGCGAACTCAGATAAAATCGTATATTTCAGTACAGCACTCAGTGTTCAGCACCATGCGACAGGTTTTGAACAAACCTTAGTTGAGCATTACAAAGTAAAATTCCGTAAACTTACTTTACCTGAGATTGAACGCTATATTGAAATTGAGCAACCATTACATTGTGCTGGTAGTTTTAAATGTGAAAGTTTGGGGATTAGCTTGTTTGAAGAAATGATTGGACAAGATCAAACTACGCTTATGGGCATGCCAATGATTCAATTGTGTAAAATTTTAAGATCTTTAGACCTAAAAGTACCTTAATTAATCCGAATCCTGTTTAAGCCAATGACTTCATGATTTGAAGTATTGGCTTATTCTGCTGAGTTAATTGGTATACACATAGCGATGCATAAATCCTACTTAAAAGCCTGCAATACTTCTGTCACAAAATTGAACCGTACCAGATTTGTCTAGATGTATTATGAGATGAGAACCATTGCTTCCCAAGACTGATGAAAAAATCAAACTATAGCCCTAAAATTAAAGAAATAGCGTTTCAACTTGTGATTGAATCCAAAAAAAGATTATCCATCGAACTAGGCAGTAGTTTCAGCGATTACTCCTGAGCAGCATGCTGTGCAAGGGTTATACTATGCTGAAACATTCCGTGTTTGGTATTTAAAACATATAGAATCCCGCAAAAAACTTGAGACCAAGAACGAATTAAACAGCTCGAGCGTAAAAATAAAGAACTGCAACGTACTAATGAAATTCTACGTAAAGTAGCCACTTTCGCTCAGGCAACGCTCGACCGCACACACAAATAATGGTGGATTTCATTCACAATAATAAAGACAATTACAGCGAACAATGACAAAGTGTTTAGCCTATATGAGTATGTTGCTCAAGAATTAGAAATAGACTAGTATTTCGCTGATTCTTATAGTGCTTGGCAACGAGGCACGAATAAAAATAGAAATGGCTTAATCAGGCAATATATTAAAAGAGGCTGTAATTTAAATGCTTATACTGATAAATACATTTCAGAAATCACTCAACATTTGAATCATCGCCCAAGAAAAAGACCCGGTTTTAAAAGTCCGAGTCAGGCATTATGACAACGATATGGTGTTGCACTTCAAGTGCTAATTTAAGAAATATTAAATCTTAAATTTTTGCTTGTACAACATCAGCTGAAATTTTATTCTTCCATAAATCACGTAATACAGGTAAGTAAAACTTCTCACCAACCTCAACTAGTTCAGCATCAATACACGCATGAATTTCATGCATCATTAAATAATCCAATTCAACTGTAGCCAACTTAGAATGTGTTTTCGCTAATTCTTTACGCTTGACTTGAGCTTGTTTTATAATCTGATCTGCAAAAGCTTTATTTTTAAATTGTGCTAATGTGATCAAACGTAGTTCAATTACGCCCCATCCACTTAATAACAATTTAAATAATTCAAAATCTCTTGAAGTCGACTCCCATGTAATGTCTTCCATATTTTCATTTTCAGGTAAAACAGGAAGTAATAACTCCATCACACTTGGAAATATTTTTTTGAAATCTAAAACAAATTTAACAGGATGCTCACCTGGATAATCTTTAAATTGAATTGTTTGTTTGGCATCTGTTAAATAAATATCAAGCATTGAAAATTTCCTAATGTAAGTAGCTGAATTACATGGTTTATATTTTTGTCTTGCAAAATTGTTGCAAAACAGCATTTTAAAACAATCGGTATTCTAGCAATTATGAGAGCTGATTCAAATATGAATTGAGTGATGTGTACGCTGATAAAGCCATCACTGAAAAACTTTCCCTATTTCAATCCAAATATCAACCTAAATTTTTTTGATTGCATCATTTAATGCTATCTATCATTTTGATAGTTTGGATAATAAAAATCCATTTTCCAACGTGTTTTTGGAGGAGGAAAACTTCCAAGCATCAAAAGTTTCGCATTTGGTGGTAAAAATGGCTTTAATGGATGTGTTTCTATTTCACTATCAATCATTTATACAATATTCAAAATTAAAAATATTCATACATAAAAGCACATAATTCGCATTATTTTAAGTTTATTTTTGAGATAATTTTTATGCCTAAAAAATCATTCACAATATTTTCGCAAAACAGTTAATTTTGATATCTGTCGAATTCAATGGAATTAAAAATGGCATATTGGCCATAATAACCCCTGCTGCAAATTTATAGCTATTTATGTAACATAAAGGACTAAATACTTTATCTCAATCAAAACATTCCTTAAGATTGTTTAAATAATATTGATATCAGCTCTTATAATTATGATGAAACATTCTATTCTTGCTATTTTACTCTCTAGTCTTGCCTTAACAGCTTGTGCACAACCTAAAGACGATCCTGAAATACAAAAAAAAGTTCAACAATTGGTTGAAAAAACAAAAAAAGAACTCATTTTTGTGAAAGGTGGGAGCTTTATGATGGGTGACTTTGGTCCAGAGCATAGCCCTGATGGTTTATCTTATGATGGTTATGGACATGCTAAACCACTACATAAAGTCACCTTAAGTGATTATATGCTCAGTGCCACCAAAGCCTCTTATGCTGATTTTGATGTTTATACTGCTGCAACGGGGCAAAATCCTGTTGGGAAATTTACTGAGTTTTCAAAAGTAGCAAGAGTTCCAAATTCTGCTGCTGGTATTAATTGGCAACAAGCTCGTGATTATTGTCAATGGTTAGGAACACAGTTAAATCTAAATATGGACTTACCAACCGAAGCACAATGGGAATATGCGGCACGTAATCGTGGACAAATGATTATGTATCCGACAGATAATGGCAAAGTAGACAATGGTCGTAATATTTGGAGTTTTGAACAAAGGCAAGAAACTAGTTCCAAATATAAAACTATTCGAACTATTCCAGAATTAAAACAATACCCACCCACAGCAATGGGTTTTTATGACATGATTACGGACAATTATGAATGGATGCTAGACTGGTACGCAGCTGACTACTATAGCCATTCTCCTGAACATAATCCCCAAGGTCCAAAAACTGGAACTAAGAAAGTCGTCCGTAGTACTGCACCCGATGATGGTCAAAATATTTTTATGTCAGGTGGCTTAACGATCAGCCGTCATGCCATTGATCCTGTTGCAGATCCTGAACTTATTAATGGCTATAAAAATTCTAAATATAAAAATAATATTGATTTTAATAAAAACAATTCAGTTCGCTGTGCTGCAAATTTATAGCTATTTATGTAACATATGTAACATAAAGAACTAAATACTTTATCATTATAAAAATATTCCTTAAGATTGTTTATATAATATTGATATCAACTCTTATAATTATGATAAAACTTTCTATTTTTCTCTCTAGTCTTGCCTTAACAGCTTGTGCGCAGACAAAAAATGAAAACACTGCTGATCAAACGACAAAAACTCAACGTGACCCCGAACTACAAAAAAAAGTTCAGCAATTAGTTGAAAAAACCAAGAAGAACATGATTTTTGTTGAAGGTGGAACATTTATGATGGGTGATTTTGGGCACCTTTCTCGTAAAGATAAGCTTCCTATTAGTGGACTATATGCAGCGATGCCCACCCATCAAGTCACTTTAGATAACTTTAGTCTAAATGCCTATAAAACTACCTTTGATGATTTTGATATTTATACTGAAGCCACACAGCAACCTAAAATTAGTATGGAAACCCTTACAAAAAAACTTCGACAAAAAAATGCTCCAGCTGGGGTTAGTTGGCAGCAAGCCAAGGACTATTGCCAATGGTTAGGTGAACAAGTCGGTATTCCTATGACGCTTCCTACTGAAGCACAATGGGAATATGCTGCAAGAAATAAAGGAGAATTTGTGGTATATCCAACTAATAATGGAGAATACTTACCAGGTGAAAATGTATGGAGTGATGAACAACGTGCCGAAGTCAGAGAAAAATTAGATGTAGTTGTAAAAATTCCTCTTTTAGGTCATTTCCCACCTTCACCATTAGGCTTTTATGATATGGCAACTGACAATTTTGAGTAGATGTCCGATTGGTACGATGAAAATTATTACAAAATTTCTCCAGAATACAATCCTCAAGGACCTAAAAAAGGTTCTCTAAAAGTAGTGCGCAGTACACGCCAACAAGGGTCTGCTGTAGGTCTAGCAATAGGCGGTGAAGTAACAACTGTTTATAGACGCGGTATGGAACCCAATCCACAATTTGATAAAGACGATATAAAAAATAAAAACCGCATTAATCTCAACGATCAAACTTCTGTACGATGTGCTTCTAACTCACTTCAACCATTTTCACCGTAATGAGCTACTATTCAAATACTAAACATTAAATGATGGTCGAAATCTTTTGATGTCGAGCTAAGACTGGCTAGTTAACCATTAGACCTCAAATCATTATTTGTTCTAAATTAAAATAAATACAAAGAGCGTATTCAATTGAATATGAAATCATTTTTTTCATCCAAGCCTAACTCTACTAGGGCTGAAAATATATTTCCTAATATAAATTTTCTTACGTATTTTAATTTTAAGCTCTAATATTTAAGAACATAAAATATTTTTTAATTGTTTATCAATCTCCTATTGGGACCAAGAAAAAGCAAACTAGAGGATTATTTTTAATAATTTTTTCATGCTATATGTATTAAATAATATATTAGAAAAGTAGTAGACTTCTCATACTATCAATAAAAATACTTTATATTTAAATATAGTATATAAGAAGCCCTATACTCAAGATCATAAATTAAAACTTATACTGGAAACTTACTTGAAATTTCCTGACTGATCATAGCAGCAGTAATGGCGGATAATGTCCATCCCAAATGCCCATGCCCTGTATTATAAAATACGCGTTGATTATTTCCCTGCCGAACAATAGGTAACATATTTGGCATCATCGGTCTTAATCCGGCCCAAGGTACAACACTTTCTGTACACACATCAAAATGACGGTTAGTCCAATCAATTAAAGGTTGAATTCGATCCGCTCGTATATCTAGATTATATCCATTAAATTCTGCGGTTCCAGCTACTCTAAAACGGTCTTTTCCTAATCTAGAGGTCACAATTTTCGCACTTTCATCTAACAAACTAACCCAAGGTGCATTTTGTATAGAATTTTCATCTTTTAAATTGACTGTAATTGAATATCCTTTAACAGGATAAATATTGACTCGATCCCCCAGCATTTCAGCTAACTGATAACTTCCAACTCCACCACACACTAAAATTGCATCGGCTGAAATTTTTTCGTTATGATATTCATCATGCATATTTTCTGTGCTTTGATGATAAATTACATCAACACCTTTCACATAATGCTGAACACCAATAACTTCAGTTCCAAATAAAAATTTCACGCCTTTTTTTCGGCAGACTTCTGCAAGTCCGATTGTATATTTATGAATATCACCTGTTGCATCATCTGGACAATAAAATCCACCAAAATAATCTTCAGTGAGTGTTGGTTCTATATTTTTTATTTCCTGATTTGATACAGCATATCGTTCCAAACCTGATTTATTTAATAAATCATTTACACGAATGGCAACATCGTAATCATATTGATTATGATAAAAATGTAATATTCCTCTTTTTTCTAAATTAAAATCAATTTTTTCTAAATCTGCAATTTCAAATAATCTCTTTCGTGCCAATAATGCAAGTCGAACCGTTTCTATTGTATTCGCTTCATAATGTTTAATATTCCCTAAAAACTCCATTAACCATGAATATTTATGAAGGCTAAAAGATGGATTAAGCAATAATGGCGCATTTTTTTGCGACATCCATTTAATACCTTTTAATACTGTTGATTTTTGATTCCAAACTTCAGCATTACAGGCAGACAATTGCCCCCCATTTGCATAAGAAGTTTCCATCGCTGGATATAAATGTTTATCTAAAACCGTAACTTGGAAACCTAACAAAGATAACTCATATGCTGAAGTTACTCCCGTAATTCCAGCACCAATAATAATAATATGTGGCATACAGACTCCTAAAGAACATCATGTTCTTGTCTATACCCCATCTGTCATTTGTACCTGAGAGCTTCGATAAAATCATTTAAAGGCTAAAATGATCAAACCATCCCCTTCGGTGAGTATAAAAATACTTCTCTCCAGATTTTTGAATTATTACAGTCCTTTTGCCTGAGAGTTTCCGGGGTTGTTGCTCCTTCGGCGAACACAAATGTGTTTCTCTCCTGCAATAATTGCGTATCTATAACAGTGCAAGAGTTATACCAACGACTCATTCTTCCCTGTTAATTTTTGTTTTCTACATATTTTCCTCAATATGAAATTTGACTATATCTGTATTGGGAAAAAACTGAAAGTAGTTTATTTTTTACTCTATTTACAAACCTTATTTTATTACGCTCTTTTCTTTTATATTTATTATAGATACAAAAAAGCTCCTAAAAAGGAGCTTTAGCATTTTAATATGATTATCGGTGTGTATGTATAGACATCACAATTCCCATACCTGCAAGTAACGCAATTACGGCTGTGCCGCCATAACTCATTAAAGGTAATGGATCACCAGTAACTGGTAGAATACCACTTACCATTCCAGAATTTAAAAATACAAAGAAAAAGAATGTTAATCCTGTCGCACCTGCATATAAACGACCAAAATTATGAAAGCAATTCATTCCAATCATTAAACAACGAATAATAATGGCAGCGAATAAACTAAATAATAAGAAAACACCAACAAAACCAAATTCTTCAGCATAAGTCGACATAATAAAGTCAGTATGATGTTCAGGTAAATATCCTAAATGAGACTGTGTTCCTTCGGTAAATCCTTTTCCCAACATTCCACCTGAGCCAATTGCAATTTTAGATTGAATGATATTCCAACCCGCACCTAACGCGTCAGATTCCGGATCGAATAACGTTAATACACGTTTCTTTTGATATTCTTGTAATACAAACATCCATAACACAGGTGCAACAATTGCAAAGCCAGTAATAGCACCTAAAATCAGTCGCCAAGACATACCACTTAAAAAGAGAACAAATATTCCCGGAATAATTAATCCAATATTTAAATCAGGCTGTAATGCCACCAAAATAAATGGAATCATCATTAAAATAAAAGCAAATACAATATGAATAAACTTTGGTGGAAATGCTCTTAATGAAAAATACCATGCCATCATCATTGGCATTGCAAACTTCATAAATTCACTAGGCTGTACACTTCCAATGCCAGGTAATGAAATCCATCGTCTAGCACCCAAACGTTTTTCACCTATTGCCAAAACTAAAAGCAATAAAATAATAGCAATAACATATAAATAAGGTGTAATCGATTGATATACCTTCGGTGGGATTTGTGCACAAATAAATAATGCAATAAATCCAACACCAAAACTAATGGCTTGACGAATCACCATTCCCGAGTCTTCCGCTGTCGCGCTATAAACAACCATTAAGCCCAAAAGTGAGTTTAAAATAAGAAAACACAAGAGCCATGGATCTAAATGTAATTTGGTCCATCGGCTTGATGATTCTGTTTTGATGCTTCTACCATCACGCAAGGCATGACGTAAAAAACGATACTGCTCGGAAGGTATCATTTCATTCAGTTATCGTAAGTGAAAATATAAACCCAATTATAGGATTAAAGCTCTAAAGAGTGAATCATTAAAATACTCTCTTGCTTCTTTTTTAATATAAAGCTTAATTTTTTTGTGACTCTAAAATTAACTTTGCTAAAACAAGATCTTCAGGATAGGTGATTTTAATATTATCCGCTCGTCCTTGAACCAATAAAACCTTCTCATTCATAAATTCTAAAGCACTCGCTTCATCAGTAATATTCATGTTTAAAGATAATGCATGTTCAATAGCTTTTTTTAATATGCCAATTTTACTCATTTGTGGAGTTTGAGCTTGCCATAATGCTTCACGGCTAACAGTCTTATCAATCACTGAATGTTCTGCCACTTTCTTTAATGTATCTCTTACAGGTGTTGCCAAAATTGCATTTGTATTTTGTATGATTGCAGCATCAACTAAACTTTCCAAAGAAGCCAAGTCAACACATGGACGTGCTGCATCATGTACCATTACCCAATCATCTTCTGATGCAATTGTGCTCAAATACGTTAAAGCATTTAATACAGAATTTACACGCTCTTGCCCACCTAGACAAAAATGTAATTTTTCTTGGCATGCAAAAGCTAAAGTTTGAGCAAAATCATCTTGCTCACCAATAGCAAGGACATAACCTTCTAAATTTAATTGATTAATACGTGAAACAGTATGTTGTAAGACGGTTTGATCTTGAATAATTTGATACTGTTTTAATTCTGTTTTGGAAAATCGAGAACCTGAACCTGCAGCAGGAATAATAGCCCATATTTTATTGTGCATTTGCTTCTGTTTCATTGGTTCTAGGATCAGCCGCATATGGATTTACATATACTGGTTTATATTGAGTACTGATTGTACTCATTTGAACAAAGGTTTCATGCGGTTTAATCAAACCAAGGTCTAATCGCGCATGCTCTTCCATAGCTTCAACGCCATTTTTGAGGTCATAAACTTCTGCCGCTAAAATACGGTTTCGTTCCTTTAATTCATCGTTCAATTCAGCTTGTTGTTGTATTTTTTGATTCAATTGTTGATGATCAAAATAACCACCCTCACCGAACCAATATAAATATTGAAACCCTGCGATCAAAATGATCGCAAGGCCCAACAATGCTTTACTCATAGAAGAGTTAAATACATTTAACATTCAGATGCTATCGCTTAGTTCAAACCTTTGAATTCAGCTTTACCGCGATATGCAGCATTCGTCAACTCTTCAATACGAAGTAATTGGTTGTATTTTGCTACACGGTCAGAACGACAAAGTGAACCAGTTTTGATTTGACCCGCTGCTGTACCTACTGCAAGATCAGCAATTGTAGAATCTTCAGTTTCACCAGAACGATGTGAAATTACTGTAGAGTAACCATTTTCTTTAGCAAGATAGATTGCATCTAAAGTTTCAGTCAACGTACCAATTTGGTTATATTTAATCAAAATTGAGTTACCAACTTTTTCATTGATACCACGTTGCAGAATTTTAGGGTTTGTAACGAACAAATCATCACCAACCAATTGAATCTTGTCGCCAAGAATTTCAGTTAGGTAAGACCAGCCTTCCCAATCAGACTCATCCAAACCATCTTCAATTGAAATGATTGGATATTGCTTCGCCAAACCAGCAAGGTAGTCAGAGAATTGATTGCTTGTGAATGCTTTATTGCCTTCGCCCGCAAGAATATATTGACCATCTTTGTAGAATTCTGAAGATGCACAGTCAAGTGCAAGCATAATGTCAGAACCAGCTTTGTAACCAGTTTTTTCAATTGCTTCAAGAATTACAGTGATTGCTTCTTCATTTGAACGTAAGTTCGGAGCAAAACCACCTTCATCACCAACAGCAGTATTTAAACCTTGTTTCTTTAAAACTGATTTTAAAGAATGGAAAATTTCTGCACCTGCACGAAGCGCTTCTGAGAATGAAGTAAAGCCTACTGGCTCAATCATAAACTCTTGAATATCAACGTTGTTATCTGCATGTGAACCACCATTTAAGATGTTCATCATTGGAACAGGCATTGTTAAAATTGTGTTATTGCGAAGGTTTGCAATATATTGGAACAATGGAAGTTTTTTCTCTTCCGCAGCAGCACGTGCAGCAGCTAAAGAAACTGCCAATGTTGCGTTTGCACCTAATTTTTCTTTGTTTTCAGTACCATCTAAAGCAATCATCGTATTATCGATGTCTTTTTGTTCAAATACTGATTTACCAACTAAAGCATCACGGATTAAAGTGTTTACATTGTTAACCGCAGTTTTAACACCTTTACCTAAGTAACGTGCTTTATCGCCATCACGAAGTTCTAAAGCTTCACGAGAACCAGTTGAAGCACCAGATGGCGCACATGCACGACCAACTACGCCAGATTCTAAGATTACGTCTGCTTCGATGGTTGGGTTACCACGAGAGTCCAAAATTTCACGTGCACGAATGTCAACGATTTGGCTCATGAACAATTCCTCAGTTGATTAATAACAAATGCTTTAAAAGCATCAATGTATATACAAATTAATGTGTATCTAGCTTTTTGAAACCTTTTACCAAGGTATCTAATTCTTTCAATTGCGCTAAGAATGGCTCTAATTGCGATAAACGCAATGCACAAGGACCATCACATTTTGCTTTTTCAGGATCTGGATGCGCTTCCAAGAACAAACCAGCCAATCCTGTTGCCATACCTGCACGTGCTAAAGTTGTAATTTGAGCACGACGACCACCCGCAGAATCTGCGCGTCCGCCAGGTGTTTGCAATGCATGAGTCACATCAAAAAACACAGGAACATTCATTTCTTTCATAACATCAAAGCCCAACATATCAACAACCAAGTTGTTGTAACCAAATGCTGAACCACGTTCACAAAGAATGAGTTTGTCATTTCCAGCTTCCAAACACTTATGCAAAATATGTCGCATTTCATGTGGTGCTAAGAATTGTGCCTTTTTAATGTTGATAATGGCATCTGTTTTTGCCATTGCTTCGACAAGATCTGTTTGACGGCTTAAAAATGCAGGAAGTTGAATAATATCTGCAACTTCAGCCACTGGTGCAGCTTGATAAGGCTCATGTACATCAGTAATGATTGGCACATTGAAGTGTTTTTTAATGTCAGCTAACCACTCGATCCCTTTTTCTAAGCCTGGGCCACGAAAAGAGTTCAAGCTAGAACGATTGGCTTTATCAAAACTTGCTTTAAAAACGTAAGGAATTTCTAAACGCTTACAAATATCGATATAAGTTTCTGCGATCTCAAAAGCAAGATCTTTAGATTCAAGTACATTCATGCCGCCGAATAGTACAAATGGCAAATGATTTGCCATTTGTATATCGCCTAAACGTACAATTTCTTGTGGTTTCAATTGTGACATTTAAACTTCCTAGTTTGTTCTATGCACCATTATTTAGTTTTTTGATACTGCTTTTTTGCTGCATCAATAAAACCTGCAAATAATGGATGCCCATCACGTGGTGAACTTGTAAATTCCGGGTGGAATTGTACAGCAATAAACCAAGGATGTGCAGGAATTTCAACAGTTTCCACTAAACGTTGCACTGGTGAATAACCAGAAATTTTCATGCCTTTTTCTTCAAGAACAGGAATATAACGGTTGTTCATTTCGTAACGATGGCGGTGACGTTCGATGATCTCTTCAGAACCATAAACCTCAGCAGTTTTAGTACCTGCAACCAATTCAGATTTTTGAGCACCTAGACGCATTGTACCGCCAAGATCAGAATCTGCATTACGTTGTTGTACTTCACCACGCTCATCTAACCATTCAGTAATTAAACCAATAAGTGGAGATTTAGTTGAACGATTAAATTCTGTTGAAGTTGCATCAGTAATTCCTGCAACATTACGTGCATATTCAATTACTGCAAGCTGCATACCTAAACAGATACCAAGGAAAGGAACACCATTTTCGCGAGCGAAACGGATTGCTTTCATCTTACCTTCTGTACCACGTTCACCAAAACCACCTGGGACAAGAATAGCGTCCGCATCTTTCAATACTTCTGCAACGTCTTGGCTTTCAAGCTCTTCAGCATTTACGTAATCGATTTGAACTTTTACGCGGTTTTGAATACCCGCATGTAAAAGTGCTTCGTTTACAGATTTATAGGCATCTGGAAGTTCTACATACTTACCAACCATTGCAACACGTACAGTGTATTCAGGGTTAAGTAATGCTTCTACAACGTTATCCCAATCTGAAAGATCAGCTTCTGGAAGATCGTTATAACCAAAACGTTCACAAATTAAATCATCAACATTTTGTTCATAGAAAGTACGTGGAATTTGATAAATCGTACGCGCATCTTTACAAACAACAACGGCACGTGCTTCAACATTTGTGAATAACGCGATTTTACGTGTTGTATCTGCATCAACATCATGTTCTGTACGACAAATTAAAATATCTGGTTGGATACCAATAGATAATAATTCTTTTACAGAATGTTGCGTAGGCTTAGTTTTAAGCTCTGCTGCTGATTTGATATATGGAAGTAATGTTAAATGCATTAACATTGTACGCTTGTGACCAAGCTCTACCATTAACTGACGAACAGATTCCATGAATGGGAGAGATTCAATGTCACCTACTGTTCCACCAATTTCAACAATAGCAACGTCATATCCTTCACCTGCGCGAAGAACACGTTCTTTAATATTATCGGTAATATGAGGAATAACCTGAACTGTACCGCCTAGGTAATCACCACGACGTTCTTTATTCAGTACGTCTTGATACACGCGACCTGATGTAAAGTTGTTTAACTTAGTCATCTTCGCACGACGTAAGAAACGTTCGTAATAACCCAAGTCTAAGTCAGTTTCAGCACCATCCTCTGTGACAAAAACTTCACCATGTTGGAACGGACTCATAGTCCCTGGATCGACATTAATGTATGGATCCATTTTGACCATGGTTACTTTTAAACCACGGGCTTCTAAAAGTGCAGCAACTGAAGCAGCTGAAATACCTTTGCCTAGTGATGATACAACACCACCAGTAACGAAAATAAAATGGGTCATTGGGTTTCTCGTACAATCGAGCCTAATTCGGCTTACAATGTTGTGCGATTTTACTTTACCTTGCACCCATAAAGCAAAGTCATTCCGCATCAATTCTCATATCATTTCACACTTGATTGTTTTTTGATCAAATTCTCTTCATAAAATCACATTTTTTCATCATTTTATTCATAAGTTTTGCTGTTATAATAAAACTATCCTTCAATGATACTGTTTTGTGCAATTATGAATAAAAAATTTTTAATCTTAGGTGCAATTACGACTGCTTTACTATTAACTGCATGCGTAAAAAAAGAATCACCAACTGAAAATGATCAGGAACAAGCGCAAGCTGTATCAGAACCTGCTGAATTCCAGCCATTAGAAGCAACACAAGTTGAAGAAATCACAATTCCGACACAAGTAGAAGTTGAACGTACTGAAATTCAAGTGACTACAACTGAAGTTCAGCCTGCGACTGCTCCTCAACCTGTAGCTACAGCAGTTGAAACACCAGCGCCGACACCAAAACCAGCAACTGCTGAAGCAGCAAGTAAACCTGCACCTGCTCAAGCAACGCAAAAAGTAAGTAGCGGAAGCTCACAATCTGAAGATGATGCTGTTGCTGCTGCAATTGCTGCTGCTACACCAGCATTAAATAATTAATACTTTTATTAGTTGAGCATCTTATATTATAGATGCTCAACTATGCTCCTAGAAAAATCATAAACTCATTTTATATCAATATCATATCTACTTTTTTAGTGGATAAATACGTTTTAAATTATTTATCTATTCTGCTAATAGTCTATTTTTATAAGGCTCAAATCTCTAATGTAAAAAACAGAATCATTTTCTATATTTAATATTAAAAAATAAATAAAAAAGGAAATGGCTAAGCACTTCCTTTATTTGCTTTAAATGATGGTAGCAAGTTCAGCACCTTGTCTAATTGCACGTTTTGCATCAAGCTCACCTGCCTCTTTAGCACCACCAATAAGATGTACCTTACAGCCATGTTCAATTAATTCTTCATACATTGCTAGATAAGGTTCTTGTCCTGCACAAATAATAATATGATCAACCTCCAAACATTTTTCTTGATCATTCACAAGAATATGTAAACCTTGGTCATCAATTTTATTATATTGAACACCTGCTAACATTTTCACTTCACGGTGTTTTAACCCCATGCGATGAATCCATCCTGTCGTTTTTCCCAAACCAGCTCCTACAGATGCTGCTTTACGTTGTAATAAATAAATTTCTCGTGGTGATGGCTCTACTCGCGCAGCTTTTAATCCACCAGCGTGCTTATATTCTTGATCTATTCCCCATTCATCATAAAACTTTTCAGGATTTAAACTTACACTTTCCCCACTTTGTGATAAATACTCAGCTGTATCAAAACCAATACCACCAGCTCCAATAATCGCGACACGCTTTCCTACGGCTTTTTTATTTTTTAATACATCTAAATATGACAGAACCTTAGGATGATCAATTCCATCGATATCTAATTGTCTTGGTAAAACCCCTGTTGCAATCACAATCTCATCAAACTGTTTTTGCAACAATTCATCGACCTTTGCAGGATGATTTAAAATAAGTTTAACATTCTTATTAAGTTCAATTTTACGTTTAAAATAACGCAATGTTTCATAAAACTCTTCTTTCCCAGGCACTGTTTTCGCTATATTAAATTGCCCACCGATTTGTCTAGATGATTCATAAACTGTAATATTATGTCCACGTTTAGCAGCATACAAAGCAAAACTTAGCCCAGCAGGGCCTGCACCAATGACAGCAATATTTTTTTGTTCAGATACTGATTTAAAAATTAGCTCTGTCTCATGGCAAGCTTGTGGATTCACTAAACATGTTGCTATTTGATGTGAAAAAATATGATCTAAACAAGCCTGATTACAACCAATACATGTATTAATTTCATCACTTCTATTTTGCTCTGCTTTTAAAACAAAATAAGGATCGGCCAGCATAGGACGTGCCATTGAAACCATATCTGCATGACCAGAAGATAAAACATACTCAGCCATTTCAGGTGTATTGATTCGATTTGATGTAATTAAAGGAATCCCCACTTCACCTTTTAGTTTCTTTGTGACCCATGTAAATGCAGCTCTTGGTACTTTTGTTGCTATTGTTGGGATTCTGGCTTCATGCCAACCAATCCCTGTATTAATAATAGTTGCACCAGCTTTTTCTATAGCTTTTGCTAAATAAATAACTTCATCTAAAGTAGAAGCGCCTTCCACTAAATCCAACATAGAAAGACGGTAAATAATAATAAAATTTTCACCGACTTCTTCTCGTGTTCTTCTTACAATTTCTAGAGCTAAGCGAATTCTATTTTCATAACTACCTCCCCACTCATCATCTCGATGATTCGTTCTAGCTGCAATAAACTCATTAATTAAATACCCTTCAGAACCCATAATTTCAACACCATCATACCCTGCATGTTGAGCTAACTTAGCCGCATTTACAAAATCTGCAATTGTTTGATGTACTTCTGCAGAACTTAAAGCATGAGGTTTAGTAGGGTTAATTGGGGCTTGAATAGCGGATGGGGCAACAATTTCTGCTTGATATGAATAACGACCTGTATGCAAAATTTGCATGGCAATTTTTCCGCCTGCATCATGTACCGCTTGCGTAATTATTTTATGCTTTTCTGCTTCTGCAAGCGTTTCTAGCTTTGTACCACCAGCAAAGGTTAAACCATGTTCATTTGGAGATATACCACCTGTCACAATCAGCCCAACACCACCTTTTGCACGTTCAGCATAGAATGCAGCCATTCTTTCAAATCCATTTGGTGCCTCTTCTAAACCTGTATGCATAGACCCCATCAGCACACGATTTTTCAATGTAGTAAATCCTAAATCTAAAGGTGCTAATAAATTTGAAAAATTAGACATATTCCCTCTCTTGCTCGCAAACTGCTGACTTTATTCTGATCAATGCAACATGTTGCATATTTTATATTCTACATTTGCATTTTATGCAACATGTTGCATAATAATCCTCATCTTTTATTTTAGATTCGTTATGTCTTTAGCTCATGTTTTATTAACCAGTCTAATTGAAAAACCAAGTACTGGCATTGAATTAGCACGGCGTTTTGATCGCTCTATGGGATTTTTTTGGGGTGCAACACATCAACAAATTTATCGTGAACTTAGCGGTATGCTTATACAAGGTTGGATTTCAACAATAAAAGACACTACAACAAATCAGCGTAAGAAAACATATCAAGTTGAAAGCTTAGGCAGACAAGAACTTGTTCAGTGGATGGTAAAACATAGCGAACCAGCTCAATTGCGTGAAGAACTTATGGTTCGTTTAAGAGCTGAAGCGCAACTGGGTGAAAATACAATTTTACCTGAATTAGAAAATCACTTAAAAATTCATCAAGAAAAGTTAGCAATCTACGAAGCTATTTTTAAAAAAGATTTTTCACAGCAAGAGCACCAAAGCCGTACACTATATATTCATAAAATGATTTTACAACTTGGCATTAATATGGAAATAGAATGGATTAAATGGTTAGAAGAAATTATTCCCCGATTGAAACAATTTGATTGATGATTTCAATCTAAAATACTTTCTTCTCCCTCACATAAAAGCTATCTATTATTCAACAAATAATAATGCTAAACGCACTTGATCATAACCCATTTTCGGACTGGTTAACTCTACAATAGGACGTAACTTAATAGAGCCATCATCATTAAAATGTTGAGAATCTTTACGTTTCATTAATCTTTTATAAATTTTCCGAATTTGTTCAACAACTTCTTCGCCAGGGCTCGCGACTGAAATATCTAAACCTTGCTCTTTATGCAATCGTCCTAAATGATTAATAATTGTAGCAGGTGTTAAACCTCGTTCTACAGCAATATCTTGAATCTCATAACCAGATTCAAACAACTCTCGTGTTTCATCTAAAGTTGCTGCTGCATAATTTGTTTTATTTCCAGTTTTAGCTATTTTCTTTTCATTTCGTTCAATTTCAACTTCATTTAACGTACCACCACAATGGCGAATGAATGCCTTATGTTGAACAGTTAAATCAACGGTATCAAATTTACTTTCCGCTTCATTTGATAATTCTTGAAAACGACGATCTGCTTTAATGGCCAAACTATCAAGCTCTAAAGCTTGCTCATTAAAACCAAGTAACCGTAAGCCTTCTAAACTTTTCAATCGAGACAAAGCAACATAACCCTGCCCATTTTCAAAAGTATGACTTAAATTAATTTCAGCAGCTTCTAAAGTCATACCTTGAGATTTATGAATTGTAATAGCCCACGCCAAACGTAGTGGAATTTGCTGAAAACTTGCAATAGTTTTACCAGCCTCGTTATCTACAGACCAAATTTCTGGTTCAACCACTAAAGTTGTTCCATCTGTCAACTTAACTTTAGGTAAACAACCATATTCATCATCATCTTCAAAACCAATCACCTCGCCTAAGCTACCGTTAATATAACCAACATCAAAATTATTACGAACAAACATCACTTTGGCATTTTTCTTTAAAACCAATGTTTCAGGTGCTCGTACAGAAGACTTTAATGTTTCGATCAGTTTTTCATTACCATCACATTGCGCATCAAATTGACGAATATCTTGATCAATTTCATTTAAATGTTTCAAGTTAATTGTATCAACATCCATATTATGCGTATATAAACGTGTAAACGTATCGCCAATATCTTGATGTCGTGTTTGCTGTAATGCTTGTAAGTGTTCTTGTTGAATAGATTGGCTACGAATTGCATTCAAAATATCGTTTAAATAATCATTGCCTTGTCGATGCTGCTCAGTTAAATAACACACCCGAAATTTTGCTTCCACCCAAGCTTCCGACATAAAGCAGAATTTATCTCTATTTCGTTCATCATTTTTACCTACAGGCGGTAACTGGAAAAAATCCCCTGCTACAATAACTTGAATACCACCAAAGGCATCATCACTTTCTTTAAAGTATTTTAAAACCTTATTTACTAAGTTAAGTTGCTTGGCATGTAGCATTGATATTTCATCAATAATCAACACTTGGGCATTTTCTAAATGCTCTTTTAAATATTTACGCTCTTTCATCCGCTTCAAATCATCTTCTGAAAGCGCATCTTTAATACCAATACCTGCCCATGTATGAATTGTCATTCCATTCATATGAGTAGCAGCAATACCTGTTGAAGCAGTAATAGCAACAGGAACTTTTCTCGCTTTTAAATAATTAATATATTGATTAAGGGTATAGGTTTTTCCCGCACCAGCAGAGCCTGTTAAAAAGACATTTTCACCTGCTTTAAGTAATTTAAGTGCAGTTTCTTGTTTCATAAGACCTATACCATTGTAGAACCGCTATAGCCTACAGCTTTTTATTCTAAAAGTTAAGCGAAGTACACTTAGAGAATATATCTAAAATATATTTGATGAACGCTTTCGATTTAAATCGTCAATAAATTGACAAGCAATATCCACTAATAATGGCTCTGCTTTTTGATTATGAGGATATTCTAACTGATCAAACTCTAAAAAATTATCTTTGACATGGCAACCTAAAGTTAAATGTGTATTCGATTTCTCTGACCACATATGAAATGCAACATACGTACGCATCAGCATTTGCTCAATATAAGCACTTGCCAAACAATGATGAAAAATTTGCGACTCTTCAACTATTTTCTCAATTTGATCTAACTCTTCAAAGGACCAATTCAGAAAATCTAGCTTTTCTCTTGTAAAGGGCTTCCATATAATAGTCGAATAATGACTTTTGATCTTCTTTAATGTTTCTTCTTTTTGAATATGATGGTGCCATCTTACTGCTTTATGAAATAATCCCAGCCATGTGATATGTTTTGAAATCATAATATGTTGAGCTAAATAATCGAGTAAAAAATCTCGGACGTAAGAAGAAAATACAGATTCTCTTAAGTGGCGCTCTCTTAAATAAAAACATTCTCGAAAATCATCCAATTTAATATTTTCACGCTGCAAAGCAAGATGAAAGTTTCTCTCTTGCTGTTTTTCAGTCTGAATATAATAAATTAAATCATGTGATAAAGACTGAGTCTTTAGCTGTAAATGTTGCATATAAGCTTGCATAATTCGACTTAAATTTAAAAATATTTTCTTTAACTTGTGAACATCATCAATACAATAGCGACCAATCAATTCTACCCACTCATCTAAATATAAAATAGACGGCTGAGATAAATTAAATTGTTGCTGTTCTTTTAATGTCACTGTTTTAATCCATTTTGACACATCTTCAGAATAGGCAAAGTTATATACAACAATACGAGCAGCAACATATTGAAAATACTGCAATGTAGATAAAATAATATTAGGATGATATTGACTACAATCAATAAAAGACAAAGCAGTCACAGATACTCTAACGCTTTGGTATTGTAAATATTGACTTAACCAATCTAAAACTAAAGAATCTTGCCGATATATCCAATTTACAACTTTTTTATGATCAAAAATCGGAAGAGGTAAAATACTATTTATCCAAATTTTAGAATTTTTAGAGTAAAAATGAGATTTTGCAAAAATATAACTTTCCCCCCAATACGATTTATCCATTAACTGAATAAAGCCTAAAAGATTTGGTGTCTGTTCTGCGTGATACCATAACTTTTTAATATCTTTTTGCTTATGTGCTAATTCAGACAAATTAAAATGATGTAAAAATAAAACTTCACAAACTCTATATAAAGGTGGTGGTAAAAAAATTTCAGCTTGTGTACATATCAACTCTATTTGTTGCATGAATTGTTGCAAATATAAAATATCTTGACCATAAATGATGTCAATTCGACAAGCTTTTTTTATCAGTTCAATTAAATCATCGGAAAGAACATTTCGATGACTAACATAATCTGTTAATAAGTTTTGATGATAAAACTTTTCTAAAATAAATAAATGATCCAAACTTTGCGCTTGCAATAAAGTTAATTCATTTAAGAGTTCAATGACATCATATTCAGCATTCACCCACTCTAACAACGAATCAAAAATAATCTCTCTTAATTCCTTAGCTTTTTCACGTAATTCTATAGAACGATGATACCCCTGATCAGATAAATGAAAGTTTAGTTTTTTAACTAAAAAATACTCTATTTTTTCGGTCTTAAATTTTTCAATGGTCCTATCAATGCTAAAAACTAAAGGTTGTTTTTCTTGATTCAAAAAAAAATTAATTTCAAAGAGTCCATTTAAAAATGAAATGCAATGTCTACCATTCACAATTTCAAAAAGCTCAAGCTCTGAATTTATATTTTCCTTTAAACCCAATAGCTCTAGCTGCTTAACATGAATTTTTTTAGCAGTAGGAGATACTTCTAATAATTGCCGTGCAATATCTTGCAAAACAGTTCCATTTTGTTGAATCACTTTTCTAACCTCTTATTAGGTAAGAGA
Organism: Acinetobacter equi; assembly: GCF_001307195.1. Classification (NCBI taxonomy): domain Bacteria; kingdom Pseudomonadati; phylum Pseudomonadota; class Gammaproteobacteria; order Moraxellales; family Moraxellaceae; genus Acinetobacter; species Acinetobacter equi. Next base: position 2,521,854 of record NZ_CP012808.1, read on the forward strand.
TTTATTCAATCTACCCGAATGTTTCGTTAATAAATGAAGATACATTGATGCAATCTTTTATCATGATAACAATCATTCGAGACTTTCAGCAAAATATGATCTATATTTTTTGATATTTAAGTAAATTCTGATGTGCTAAATGATGTTGAGGTATCAGCTCCATTAACCGCTCTACTGCATCAACTGCATCTGGAGAATGAGATAAATGTTTTAATAAAATATCACTATTATTAGAATTAAAAATCGCTTCGCTTAATCGGGACTCTAAACAATCACGCCATGCACATAAAAATGGGCTTTCCGTTTTGACTAGAAATACTCCTCGATATAACTTTAATGCTGTTTCGATATAACCAGCATCCAATGCCTTTTCTATTTGTAAAAAATCTGCATCTATATCTATTTTAAATTTGTAAGGTCTTGATGTTAGAAACTGACCAAAAATATCTTTAAGTTGTGACATTTCTGCTTTTAAAGTCCCCATACTGATGGGACGATCACCATAAAGTGCATGATGTAAATTTTCTAAATTCATTCCTTGAGGAGAAAGAGTAAGAATACAAATAATTTCGATTTGTCTTGGTGTCAAATCTACAATATGACCATTTAATGAAATTTGAGGTGTATTTAAAGTTCTAATATATAAATATTCCCGATAACTATCCATAAGGCTATGCTGTAAAATAGAAGCACAGCGCTCAGCAGCTAAAACACCTAAACTATTATGACTTTTCCATGTTGTTGATAAATCAACAACACCAACCAATTGTTTAGAAAATGGATCAATAATAGGTGCTGCATAACACACCCAGTCTTGTACAGCTTCTAAATAATGCTCCATGGAAAAAACACAGCAAGATTTTTGAGTTTTAAGTGTTAAAGCTAATGCATTTGTTCCAACGACATCCTCACTCCACTGTCCACCTTCAATGAAGTTAGCATTCTCTGCAGCGACTTGCATTTTTTTACTTGCTGCAGTCCATAAAATTGTACTGCCAATATCCCCAACAGCAACGACCATTGAAGATTGAGAAGCAATATGTTGCAACTCATCCTGACAACTGAGTAATGCTCTTTGTAAAATATTAGGTTGTCGTTTATCAATTGAAATTAAAGGAGCAGATTTTCGTTCAATTGGAATATTTGCAAGTTTTGAACGTGTCCATGAACTTAAAATGCTTTGACTAATTTGATGAGCATGTTGAATAGAACGGCTACTTCCCTCACGCAAACGTTCTATTTGTTGGCGAATCTTGATTAAATTTCGATGTCCTATCATATTTTTATCCTGCTTTTATCGAGTTAACGATTCGTTTAAATAACCCTCAGCATTTTTTATTTTTTTAGATATGTATGAGTTTTATACAATTCAACTTACCCTATTTTTCATCTAAAAGTCCAATAAATTTGTTGTATTTCAGCATTTATTTAAGTAATTTTTTTAAATTTTATGATACTTATTTGTCAAATTGTGACTCACCAACCTTTTTCCAACCTTCAATCATCTAAGCTCAAAATTACAAAGGAAAATGTCAAACTAATAATTGAAAGAGGGAAATATCATGCGTTATGCAGATCCAAATACTGAAGGTGCTAAAATCCACTTTAAAAAACAATATGAAAATTTTATTGGGGGTAAATGGGTTCCACCAACAAAAGGGGAATATTTCGATAATATATCACCTGTTGATGGGAAAGTATTTACAAAAGTACCACGCTCTTCAGCTGAAGATATTGAATTAGCACTTGATGCTGCTCATGCAGCAAAAGCATCTTGGAATGGTACTTCAGCAACCACACGTTCTAATCTATTATTAAAAATTGCCGATCGTTTAGAAGAAAACCTAGAACTCTTAGCTGTGGCTGAAACTTGGGATAATGGCAAACCAATTCGTGAAACATTGGCTGCTGATATTCCTTTATGTATTGATCATTTCCGTTATTTTGCAAGTTGTATTCGTGCTCAAGAAGGTGGGATTTCTGAAATTGATGAAGATACTATCGCCTATCATTTTCATGAGCCATTAGGTGTCGTTGGACAAATTATTCCTTGGAATTTTCCAATCTTAATGGCGGCATGGAAACTTGCACCTGCTCTTGCTGCAGGAAATTGTATTGTACTTAAACCTGCTGAACAAACCCCAGTTAGTATTTTGGTTCTTGTCGAACTTATTCAAGACTTATTACCACCTGGTATTTTAAATATTGTAAATGGTTACGGCGTCGAAGTTGGGCGTCCTTTAGCAACCAATCCCCGTATTTCAAAAATTGCCTTCACAGGCTCCACCGCTGTTGGTCAACTCATCATGCAATATGCAACAGAAAATATTATTCCTGTCACATTAGAATTAGGTGGTAAATCTCCAAATATTTTCTTTGAAGATGTTTTAGCTCAAGAAGATGAGTTCTTAGATAAAACACTTGAAGGTTTTGCAATGTTTGCATTAAACCAAGGTGAAATTTGTACTTGTCCATCTCGTGCATTGATTCAAGAAAGTATTGCCGATCAATTCCTTGAAAAAGCGGTTGAACGTGTAAAACGAATTAAAACAGGTCATCCACTTGATACAACAACCATGATTGGAGCTCAGGCTTCTCAAGAACAACAAGATAAAATTTTAGGATGCATTGCAACTGGTCGTTCTGAAGGTGCACAAGTCTTACTTGGTGGAGGTGATCGTCATGAAGTTGGTGAGGGATTCTATATCGAACCGACCATCTTCAAAGGTACTAATGATATGAAAATCTTCCAAGAAGAAATTTTTGGACCTGTATTATCTGTCACCACATTTAAAAACTTTGATGATGCCATCAAAATTGCCAATGACACCATTTATGGCTTAGGTGCAGGTGTTTGGTCTCGTTCAGCACATACATCTTATCGTGCAGGACGTGCAATTCAAGCCGGTCGAGTATGGACCAATTGTTACCATATCTATCCTGCACATGCTGCCTTTGGTGGATACAAAAAATCTGGGATTGGCCGTGAGAACCATAAAATGATGCTAGATCATTACCAACAAACTAAAAATTTATTAGTCAGCTATTCAACAAAGCCAGCTGGCTTCTTCTAGAGCTGCTTTTCACTTGGAGACTTCATCCGTCTCATTAGTCTCCAAGTTTTTTTATTGTAGCTCATTATGCGTATTTAAATTAAATGCGCAATAATCATTGAACCTTACCGGGTTTGTCGAAGATCCAACTTTTCTTGAGAGAAGAAGCATTGCTTCTCAAGACCGATGAAAAAAATCAAACTATAGCCCTAAAATTAGAAAAATGGCTATTCAACTTGTGATTGATCCTGAAAAATATTATCCAAAAAATTAAAGCATACTAATGAAATTCTTCTCAAAGCAGCCTGTTTTTTCGCCTAGGCAGAGCTCCACCGCCCACACCAAAATGATGAACTCTATTCACAATAATAAAAACCTATATGGTGTTAATGTGATTTGCAGAATATTACTAATCGCAGCCTTGACCTATTGGAATAAGTAAAAAACTCAAATTATTAAATCATTGGCTTAAATAAATAGGATTCTGTTTAGATTTAATATTTCTGAAATCAAACATTAATATTTCTGACTTCTTCATCATCAATACTGTGCTCCATCGAAGCTCAGAAGATATATCAAATAGCTTCTGAAAATTTTAAAAGACAACAATAAATGTCTATGGAGTAAGAAATGAAAAAAACGTTATGTGCATTTACAATTGGGGCAATATTTATGACACCAATGTTTGGATCTGCTGCAGATGTCAAAGTTTATGGTCGTGCACACGTTTCACTTGATTATTTAAATGATGGTAAAGATTATAAAGAAGTCGCTTTATCATCTAACTCATCTCGATTAGGCTTTAAAGCTGAACAACAATTAAAAAATGGTTTAACCACATTTGCACAAATAGAATCTCAAATTAACTTTTCAAGCGGATCTGACGATGACAACTCTGTGGACTTCTCTACGCGTGATACCTTTGTCGGCTTAAAAGGTGATTTTGGACAAGTGAAAGTTGGGCGCTTCGACAGCCCATTTAAAGCCGCTCGTGGACCTGCAAACTTTTTTGGTGATATGGTTGGGGACTTACGTACAATTACACGTGCATATAACCATAGATTCGATGAAAGAAACCCCAATACAATTGAATATACATCCCCAGCATTTGCAGATAGCTTCAATGTCGTAGGTGCATTATCACTTCATAACACCACCATGATTTATGATGATGAAACCAATGCTCCAAACAAAAAATCAAAAGCTTATGATCTAGGTCTTAACTATAAAAAAGGATCTGTAAATATTGCAACAGCATATGAACATTACCAAGAAAATGCGAGCCGTGGAAAACGAGATGGCTTTCGGTTAGCGGGATCTTATAAAATCACACCAGAAATAAAATTAGCTGGCTTTTACCAATATACAAGTTTAGATAAAAATAACTTAGAAGGTCTATCACCTAAAGACCAACTTCGCAATGCCGATGCAAATGTTTATGGTATAGCAGCAGATTACAAACTAACTGAAAAAACTTCTATTCGAGGGCAAGTTTTTTATAGAGATGTAGATGCAGACAAAATGAATTCCACATTACTTGTGGCTGGCTTTGAACACAAACTCGATCCTGCTGTTCGTATCTATGCAAATCTTGCCAGTATGATTAATGAAGAAAATGCTAATTTAGTCCCTTGGAACCAAGCAAGAAGTAATGCTCCAGGTAGTAGTCAAGGTGTCAATTCATCTAATGACAATGCACTTGCTCTTTCACTTGGTTTACGCTACGACTTTTAATATAAAACCAAATATAAATATAAAAGTCACAATTATTGTGACTTTTATTGCATTAATACCTCTTACCAACGAAATTTATCCCAATTTTCAGGGTTTGCCCAAAATTTTGAATTAAACCAATCTGGTATGTGCTTATAAGTCAAAATATTAAATTGCCATAATGCAAAATTTTGTTCATGAGTCGTTTTATCAATTAACTGTGTAAAACCCAAAGATCTTAAAAGCTTCTCATCTTCCAATCTGCTTACCACAATAATACGCTTTGCGAATAAATCTCTTAATTTCACTAAAAATTGAGTTTTTTCTGACTCTTCAATATTTTCAATTGTATCCACATCTAATAATACAATTGCTAAATCATATCGCCGTGTGAAAGGCAGATTTAATAATTCAGATACGCTAAAATACTGCCATTGAATTGAATGATGATGAACGTATTGTTCTAAGTTTTGACCAATACATAATGCGGTCTGAATTGGCTGTTCTTTGAATAAATCGTCTAGCATAGAAGTGATGACATTTAACTCAGCCATAACCGCATCCTTATTTTGAGTGAGTATCTTATGGAATTACAAGGCATTTGCCACAAAATGCGTGCAGGCCTCACAGACATTAGTGTAACTGATCATCAGACGCACAAAGCAAATGTTGAATATAAATTGATTTTGGACCAATCTGAATTTGATCTTCCCTTTGCACTAGGTCAAGAAGTTGAAATTGAATGGACTGGAAAAATATATTGTATTTCATGTGGAAATAAAACAAATAAATCATTTTCTCAGGGACATTGTTTTAAATGTTTTAAAACAAAAGCTTCTTGCGATATGTGTATTATGAAACCTGAGACATGTCACTATCATTTAGGAACGTGCCGTGAAGATAGTTTTGCTCATGATGTTTGCTTTCAGCCCCATATTGTTTATTTAGCAAATTCAAGTGCCCTTAAAGTAGGTATTACACGACTTGGACAAATGCCTACACGTTGGCTAGACCAAGGTGCAACCCAAGCACTGCCTATTATGAAAGTTGGTTCTCGTAGATTATCTGGCCAGCTTGAAACCATGTTTGGTACACAAGTTGCAGACAAAACAGATTGGCGAAAACTACTCAAAGGTGAAGCAGAACCGCTTAATCTTGTTGAGATTAAAAATCAGCTCATCGAAGAATTTGCACCCAAAATTCAATCTATTCGAGATGAATTTAGTCAAAATCTAGAATTTAATGAAAATATTGAGTTATTAGATAATGAATTAGCTCGTGAATTTATTTATCCAGTTGAACAATATCCTGAGAAGATCAAATCTCACAATTTAGATAAAACACCTACAATTCGTGGAAAGTTACAAGGAATTAAAGGACAGTATTTAATATTGGATACAGGTGTTATCAATATTCGAAAGTATACTGGCTATGAAATCAAAATTCGTGGTGAATAAAAACATCAAAATAAAATATAAAAAAAGCCAGCATTAAGCTGGCTTTTTTACTCATCGCTTAATCATTTTTCTTGATTTTTGCATGAGATTTTAAATATTGCGTATAAGCTTCCAATTCTTGTTGACCACGCAACTGGGCATAAGTTTGTTGCAAACCTTTCAATTCATCAGGCTGTAAATCCTTTGCAAAATCATGATTGACATTAGATACAGCAACAACAATCAATTCATTTGGAAGAGATGCTGTAGATACCGACCACATACCTTGCTTAGGTGTCGGCAGACTGAATGCAACCTTTTCAACTTCTGGCATCAATTTTTCACGAGTAAACTGACCTGCATTTTCAAATCGAAGGTTTGATTGAGTAAGTACCTTAGATGCTGGCTGTGTTTTAAATTCAGCTAAAGTTTTACTAATTTCAGCTTTGGCAGCATTTAAAGCTTTTTCTTCAATAATTTTCTTTTTAATACGAGGAGTTGCTTCCGCTAAAGTCTGAACACCAGCTGGATGGTAAGAGCGTACTTTTACCCAAACAATGTTTCCATTTTCAAGTTGAATACTGCTTGATGCATTACGATCACCATTTCGTACATCCTCATTAAACAATTTTGCTTTAACACTAGGATGACTTAATATTGGATGCTGTGAACCTAAATACAACTTATTTACAGTCTGAACTTGAGTTCCTTTAATTTCTTGAGAAACTACATCAAGTGCATCATTACTTACAACAAGTTCATTCAAGCCATTAACTGCATCAGAAAAAGCATTTTGTGCTTTAGACTCTGTAACTTGAGCAATTAATTCAGCTTGCTTACTTTCAAAAGAAGGAACATCTACTTTGGGTGCTTGAACTTGAATAATCTGATAACCATACTGTGTTTTTACAGGTTTTGATGTTTGACCGTTCTGAAGACTTTCTACAGTTTTATCAAAAACTTCGCCAAATGCACCTTTTTCATAAGCAGCTAATGTACCACCGCTATTTTTAGAAAGTGGATCATCTGAATACTTGGCTGCAATTGATGAAAATGAGGCACCCTGACTTAATTCAGCATAAGCTGCTTCAGCACGTTCTTTTGCCTGCGCTTCAGTACGACCATCTTGTGCCACCAAAATTTGATTAACTATTGGTTTTGCATTTGCTTTAAGTGTATCTACAAATTTTTGGTAAGCTTGTTGTAATTCTACCTCAGTTGGTGCCTCATTATTAGTTGCAACATTTGAAGGTGAAATTTCAATAAAATCAACATCAACACTTTCAATCTGTTTTAATGCTTGAGAATGCTTATTGTAATAATCTTGGATTTCCTTAGGAGTTACAGTGATTCCTTTCTTATATTTATCAAGATTAATGCTTGCCAAGTGCAAAGTACGTTGCTCAGTTTGCAAATCTGCAATTTGCTGAACATCTAATTTGCTCACTAATGGATAATTCAGAAAAGTTGAAGAAATCATTTTTAATGCATGATCTTGACGGATTCCAGCAATAAATGATTCACTATCTGGAACACCTTGGTTTCTTAAGTATTGAGCAAATAACTCTTTAGAGAATTGACCATTTGACTGAAAACTTGGCTGTTGTTGAATCATCGCTTCAATCTGAACATCACTTAAAGACATTCCTAATTTCTTCGCTTGATCAAGAAGTAAGATACGAGCAACAATATAATCGAGTGCTTTTTCTTGAATAAATGACTGATTTAATAAAGTTTCATCACTATTAACTTCTTTTAAATATTGCTGCTTAAGAGCATTTGTCCACTGTTCTAATTCTTTTTTAGAAATTGGTTGACCATTTACAGTCTCTATCGTATCGGAATTCTGTTGGGTACCAAAAATACCTTCCATACCAACCAGAGCAAAGAGAGCTAAAAATAAGACGAGCAATACTTTGCCAAACCAACCCTTAATAAGTCTACGAAAAGATTCCATAAGTATTCCAAATTTTATTTTAGCGAGATTCTACCTGAAAACATTAAGTGAATGAATGGTTCCAACCACTAATTTATAGGTTTAATAAAAAAACGCGCCACAGGGCGCGTTCTAATGACTTAAAAATTATGCAACCGCATCTTTTAAGCCTTTACCAGCTTTAAAGCTTGGCACTTTACTCGCTTCAATCTGTAAAGTTGCGCCAGTTTGTGGATTGCGTCCAGTACGAGCAGCACGCTCTTTAACACTGAAAGTACCAAAACCAACTAGAGTAACCGTATCGCCTGATTTTAAAGCTTCTGAAATTGAAGCAATTGTAGCGTCTAAGGCTTTTCCAGCATCAGTCTTAGACAATCCCCCTTTTTCTGCAATCGCATCAATTAATTCTGATTTATTCATGAAGATTTCATCCTCTTAATTCGTTTATTTAAGCAAGGTCCAAAGATTTAATTTGAATTACCGTAGTGCCTTTATAGCAATGCTTTGAGCATAAAAGCAATACTTAGCATGTTGTTTTATACAAAATAAATTGAAAAAAACCGAATAAAAGCGTACTCGGAGTTAAAATAACTCATTTTTTATCGAAATCTTTTATAAAATCTTGATTTCCTTCCATCAAAATATCTACTTTTTTATGCAACTCCAATACCATTTTTTGTAGTTCTTGCAACTCTTGAACATTAAGACATTTCAAATTACTAACTGGCTGTTGAACCGCACTTTCTATTTGTTGATTATGCTCAAAACTTAGGCTTTGTGATGGTGTTTGCTTATTCTTACTTACTCCAAATAATTGATTGGTTTTTGCCTCCAACTCAGCTCCACTCTTCACCAAAGAGTCAAATAAACGACTTCCTTCACCTTCTGCCTTAGAAAAGGCACCAAGACCAGCTAGCCATATTTGTTTTGTATATTTCTTAAAATCTAGACGTTTTTGACCGTTCAATATTTTAATCTCCATTTCATCTAATTTTTTTTAAATATTATGCATATTTTTTTGAAGAATTTTGTTATAAATCTAATCCTACTTAAGATTACCTCTCATTTATTTGTTCTTTATTACTTATTTTAAACAGATTTCTGTTAAAAACATTAAAATTAGACTTATAATAACAAAACTAGTACTTGCGCCTTTTGCAAAACTGTTCTACAAAACCACAGCTATTAATTTTCTGTCCTGAATGATTTTAAAATTTGGACGCTCTCAGTTTCAAGGATTATTTATGAGCGATTCGCAACAAAATACGACAGTGCCAAACTTGTTGCTTACGACTATTTTAATTGTTTTTGAAACAATTTTTTCTTTTATATTAAAGCATGATCGTGTAATTGCATTACAGTCAAAAAAATTCGTAGATAACCGAGTAAGTATTAAGATTAATAGTTACATTCCTTATTTTGATTTTTATATGCAATTTGATTCTCATGGTATTCTTTTTGACACAACACCACCAATTAAAGTTGATCTTGAAGTCAGAACAACCCTAATGGATCTAATCCAAATTATTGTATTTGCTAACCGTCGTAGTGTTCGAGCAATGCGTATTGATGGTGACAGCATATTAAAAGATGAATTTCGTGATTTAATTCTCTCATTTAGTCTCCCCCATGTTTTTTCCGATTGGAAGCAATGGCTAAAACAATCAGCAGATATAGATAATCTTATTTCTTCCGAAAAACGCATTGCACCGTTATTGGATAAAATTGACTTCCAACGTTCTAAAATCAATAGTTTAGAAATTGAGGTTAAACAATATAAGAATAGAATTAAGCGTATTGAACGCAATCAAAAAATCATAAATTATGTTTATATATCTATAATAATTGTGCTTTTAGTAGTGCTTTTAATGTATACTATTTAAATAGTATACATTTATTTCATTTCTTGTTTATATCCTCTTAAAATTAAATCAATTAAGCACAAATAAAAAACTTGACTAATTTAGTCAGGATTCATAAAATCAAGTCATCTAGTCTAACCCATGTGTATCGAATCATGCGCCTAACTACTCGCGGTCGTTACGCAGTGACTGCTCTACTTGATCTAGCTTTGCAGCCAACTGAACAAACGATTACTCTTGCAGAAATTGCAACCCGTCAAACGATTTCCGTTGCCTACCTAGAGCAGTTATTTGCCAAACTTAAGCGTCATGGCCTTGTATCTAGTATTCGAGGTGCAAATGGTGGTTACCATCTTGCTAAAGGTGCACATGAAATTACAGTATTAGAAATCATTGAAGCTGTAAATGAAACTGTTAATGCTACTCGTTGTGATCATAAAGGCAATTGTCAAAATGGTGCAATGTGCTTAACACATGATTTATGGCATGAACTCTCCCACCACATTGCCGATTATTTAGCAAAAATCACGCTTGCTGATCTCGTAGCACGAGACAACGTACAAACCGTTGCTATTCGCCAAAATTCAGCTCCTTTAGATTCAGATTTATTATCGGTTACAGGTATTTGAAATGAAACGCCCAATTTATCTTGATTATGCAGCAACAACTCCTGTAGACCCTCAAGTTGCAGAACGCATGATGGAGTGTTTAACATTTGATGGCACTTTTGGTAATGCGGCTTCTCGTTCTCATGCATATGGCTGGCAAGCAGAAGAAAAAGTTGAATATGCCCGTGAACAAGTTGCAAATCTTATCAAAGCAGATCCTCGTGAAATCGTATGGACTTCTGGTGCAACAGAATCAGACAATCTAGCACTTAAAGGCGTTGCACAATTTTACGCTTCTAAAGGCAAACACATTATTACGAGTAAAATTGAACATAAAGCAATTTTAGATACTTGTCGTGAGCTTGAAGAAGAAGGTTTTGAGATTACTTACCTTGAGCCGCAACCACAAACTGGTCTAATCACACCAGAAATGGTTCAAGCTGCTATTCGTCCAGATACAATTCTTGTTTCATTAATGATGGTTAACAATGAAATTGGTACTGTGACAGATGTTGCTGCAATTGGTGAAATCACACGTGCAAATAAAATTTTCTTCCACGTTGATGCTGCACAAGCTGCGGGTAAAGTTGAAATTGATCTTTCAACTATGAAAATTGATTTAATGAGCTTCTCAGCTCACAAAATTTATGGCCCTAAAGGCATTGGTGCATTATTTGTACGTCGTTCACCACGTGTTCGTCTTAAAGCACAAATGCATGGTGGTGGTCATGAGCGTGGTATGCGTTCTGGTACATTAGCAACACACCAAATCGTTGGTATGGGTGAGGCTTTTGAACTAGCAGGCAAAAACCTTGAAGCTGAGCAAACACGTTTGCGTGTATTACGTGACAAGCTTTGGAATGGCTTAAATTCAATGGAACAAGTATTCTTGAATGGTCACCCAACATACAATGTTGCTAATTATTTAAATATAAGCTTCAACTTTGTCGAAGGTGAATCTTTGATGATGGCATTAAAAGATGCTGCTGTATCATCAGGTTCAGCATGTACATCTGCAACATTAGAACCTTCTTATGTACTTCGCGCACTAGGTCTCTCTGATGAACTAGCACATAGCTCAATCCGCTTCAGTTTTGGTAAATATACAACCGAAGAAGACATTGATCATGTGTTAAACATTACTCAAGCTGCAGTTGAGAAATTACGTGAACTTTCTCCGCTTTGGGATATGTATAAAGAAGGTATTGACCTTGCAAGCGTTGAGTGGGCTGAACACTAAGTACCCACTAAAAGTGGTAAGTTAGATCTTAACTTACCCTTTATAAAATACACACTCATCCCCATATTTTATATATAGGCTGACCCCGAGGTTTGGAGAAGCAAAATGGCTTATAGCGAAAAAGTAATTGATCATTATGAAAACCCACGTAACGTTGGTGTTTTAGATAAAAATGCTGAAAATGTTGGTACAGGTATGGTCGGTGCACCAGCTTGTGGTGACGTAATGCGTCTACAAATTCAAGTAAATGACTCTGGTGTTATTGAAGAAGCACGCTTTAAAACTTACGGATGTGGTTCAGCAATTGCATCTAGTTCACTTGTAACAGAGTGGTTAAAAGGTAAAACCCTAGACGAAGCTCAAGCAATTAAAAATATTGATATTGCTAATGAACTTGCTTTACCTCCTGTAAAAGTACACTGTTCCGTGCTTGCAGAAGATGCAATCAAAGCCGCGGTTGAAGACTACCGCAGCAAGAAAGCAAAAGCTTAATTACGTCTCATACTCAATATTTTGGAGTTTTCATGATCCATCTAACTGAAAATGCTGCAGCTCATATCAGCAATTACTTAAAGAATCGCGGTAAGGGTGAAGGTATTCGCGTGGGTGTGAAAACTTCTGGCTGTTCTGGCCTAGCATATGTGCTTGAGTTTGTCGATGAAACTGATGCACATGATGAAGTTTTCGAACAATTTGGAGTAAAAGTTTTCGTAGATCCAAAAAGCTTAGTTTACCTAGAAGGTCTAGAAATGGACTATGTTAAAAACGGCTTAAATGAAGGTTTCGAATTCAATAATCCAAACAAAAAAGGTGAATGTGGTTGCGGTGAGTCCTTCACTGTTTAATTACACATCTCCCCCATTGCACATTAAAACAGTGTTCTTTACACTGTTTTAATCGCATTTATCGTATTACTTTTCACAATATTGTGGATCAATTTTTCATGAATCATTTTGAGTTATTTAATCTTCCAGCCTCACTTGATATTGATTTAGCAGTATTAAAATCTGAATTTTTAAAACTGCAACAACAATATCACCCAGATAAAGCTGAAAATAAAGATCAAGCTTTAATTAAATCGAGTGAAATCAATCAAGCATATAAAGCCTTATCAAATATTGATAGCCGTGCTGGATATTTACTAAAACTCAAAAAACAAGATTTTCATCTAGATCAATCAATCAGTGACTTTGAGTTTCTACAAGATGCACTTGAAATACGTGAGCAACTTGAAGATGCTAGAAGCAGCGAGGAACTCAATTCTTTAAAACTTGAAGTTCAGCAATGGATTGATGGTCTATCACGTGAATTTAAAATTGATTATGCCGAAGATGATTGGGCTGAAGCACGCGATACCGTTCGAAAATTACGTTTCTTCGTAAAAGTAATGGCCGATATTGAAAAAGCCGAAGATCGTCTATTAGATGATGATAGCTTTGATTTAGACGATGATTTTTAATTGTATATTTGTTTTATTTAGTTTCTAAGGATGTAACACAATGGCGCTCTTGCAAATTGCAGAACCTGGTCAATCAAGTGCACCACATGAACATCGTATTGCAATCGGTATCGATTTAGGTACCACCCATTCTTTGGTTGCTACGATTCTCTCTGGTCAGCCCAAAGTTTTGAATGACGAACAAGGTCAGGTGTTACTTCCATCTATCGTCCATTACGATAAAAATACCACTCATTATGGTGAGGCTGCAAAACCGTTTATAACAAACGATCCTAAAAATACGATTGTTTCGGTTAAGCGCTTTATGGGTCGCTCAAAAGCAGATATTAAATTTCAACATCCTTACCAACTTGTTGGTGAAGATAATCAAATGCCAGCTTTTGAAACAACTCAAGGTCGTAAAACACCTGTTGAAATTTCAGCAGAAATTCTAAAGCAACTCAAAGAACGTGCTGAAGAAAGCCTTAAAAATCCAGTAAATGGTGCAGTAATTACTGTCCCTGCTTATTTTGATGAAGCTCAACGCCAAGCTACACGAGATGCGGCTCAGCTTGCTGGATTAAATGTTCTTCGTTTACTCAATGAACCTACTGCCGCTGCTGTTGCTTATGGTTTAGATCAAGCAACAAATCTAATGACTGATCGAAATTATGTTATCTATGATTTAGGTGGTGGTACATTTGACATTTCAGTTTTACGTTTTTCACAAGGTGTATTTGAAGTTCTTGCAACAGGTGGGCATACTGCGCTTGGTGGAGATGATTTAGATCGCCTTATTGTTAAATGGGCTAAAAAACAATTGCTTGTTGAATCTTTAAATGACACTGAATATTCACATGTTCTTGTTGCAGCACGTAAAGCAAAAGAGGCTTTAACAACTCAAGAATCTATACAATTACAATTTTTAGAACAGTCATTAACTCTTGATCGCCCTACCTTTGAAAGCATTATTAAAATTGCTCTCGATAAAACAATTAGTGTATGTAAACGTGTTTTACGTGATGCAAAATTAGAGCTTTCAGATATCGAGAATGTTGTTCTTGTTGGTGGCTCAACGCGATCTTATGCTGTGCAAAATATTGTGCGTGAAACGTTTAACCAAGAACCTCTTTGTACAATTAATCCAGATGAAGTTGTTGCAATTGGTGCATCAATCACAGCAAACCAATTAATCGGAAATACCACCGACGGTGCTCTGCTGCTTGATGTTACACCACTTTCACTAGGCTTAGAAACAATGGGTGGCTTAGTCGAGCGTTTAATTTCACGTAACACAGCTATTCCAGTTGCACGTCGTCAAGAGTTTACAACATATCAAGATGGTCAAACTGCCATGCTCATTCATGTTGTACAAGGTGAACGTGATTTAGTTGAACATTGTCGTAGCTTAGGACGCTTCGTTCTACGTGGCATCCCATCAATGACAGCTGGTCAAGCTAGAATTGAAGTGACATTCCAAGTTGATGCCGATGGCTTACTAACAGTATCTGCAAAAGAAACAACTTCTGGTGTACATGCTCAAATTGACATTAAACCATCATATGGTTTATCTGAAAGTGATACAGAACGTTTACTTTTAGATGGCTTCAAGTATGCCGAAGAAGATAAACAGCTACGTCACTTGAATGAAACCAAGGTCGAGGCTCAACGCGAATTAGAAGCCTTAGAGCAAGCACTTAAAGTTGATGCTAAACTTCTTTCAGAAATTCAACTCAACAAACTAAATACAGCTAAAACAGCATTAATTAATGAATTAGAATCTAATCAAATTGATGCCATTGAAAGAGCTGTTGAACAATTAAAAGTTTATAGTGATGCTTTTGCTGCACTTCGAATGAATCAACATATCGATGCTGCATTAAAAGGCACAAAACTTGAAGATTGGTCAAACTCAAACTAATTTATAGGTAAAGACTATGCCTCGTATTAAAATTCTTCCACATGCGCAAATTTGCCCTGAAGGTGCTGAGTTTGAAGTTGAGCAAAATGCTAACCTTTGCGAAAGCATGCTAAAAAATGGCATTAAAATTGAACATGCATGTGATATGTCATGTGCTTGTACAACTTGCCACGTTATTGTCCGTAAAGGTTTTGATAACCTTGAAGAAATGAATGATGTAGAAGCAGACTTACTTGATCGTGCCTGGGGCTTAGAACCAGACTCGCGCTTATCATGCCAAGTTAAAATTGTTGATACAGATTTAGAAGTCGAAATTCCTAAATATACAATCAACCATGCTTCTGAAAATCACTAATTAGTATTTAATATAAAAAACCACGCAATTGCGTGGTTTTTTATATTTCAATAAATCATGAATTATGCATCTTTTTTAAACCTAGGCTCTTCAGTTACATCCAATATAACTTCATCTTCAAGACGTAATTTTACAATACCCTGTGCATTCGTAAGCATTTGCTGTGCCTTAATACGCTCTATCATTTTTTCTAGGACAGTAATCAATTCCGAATACTCAAAGTTTTGAACTTCATCTAAATTTAAAAGTAAATTAAAACCTTTATATTCATAATCAAACCAACGCTGATATTCCATTTTTTCAGCTTTATATTTTTCCATTACTTGCCAAGTTTTTACAGGTGCCTGAATACCTTTTAAATCAATAGGTTCACGTGGCGCACACATATAACTATCTTTGACAAATTTATATGTATCTTCAGAAATTAAAATTTCATCTACTTCTGCAGCACTTTGCAAACGAGCTGCCAAATTCACATCATGCCCCACAATTGTATATGCCATACGATGTGCAGTACCATAGTTTCCGACGTGACAATAGCCAGTACTAACCCCCATACGAATATGCAATGGCGGATAACCCATTTTCATCCATCTCTCACGCAACAATTTCATTTGTTGTCGCATTGCTAAGGCCATATCTACACAAGTTTTTGCATCCTGCTCTACACCTTGAGTATTAGGATCCCCAAAAAACACTAAAATTGCATCTCCCATAAACTTATCTACAGTACCTTCATACTGTTTTGCAATTTCAGTCATATGACTCAAATAATCGTTGAGTAAAAATGCTAAATCATCTGGAATAAGCGTTTCTGACAACTCAGTAAACCCTTGAATATCTGAAAAGAATACTGTAATTTTTTTACGTTTATATTCAATTTTTGCTTCAGACTCACCTTTCATGATCGATTGCCAAAGTTGTAAAGGAGCATATCGACTTAATTGATTCGAAAACTCCATATATCGGTGCATTTGTGAATAATAATATTCTTGTTGCCCAATCGCGACTTGCACTCGACGAGCTTGATATAAACTCCCCATACCGAAATAACAAATCATGCACAAAAAGGCTAAGATTGTGAGCTCAACACTCGCCATTTCAAAATAGCGACCAAAACCAAATACAAAAATATTACACAGATAAAATAACGTTACACCAAATAAACAAGCAAGCGAAGCTATAGAAAACGGAATTTTTTCATGAATCATTGAATAAAGCAGAGCAAATAATATTAGCAATGTTAAAACTAAATTTAGATGAACAGCTGATAAATAAACTGCAACTACTGCAATATCGATTAAAAAGAGTGTGTAAATTTTAAAATTTCTATTATATTTATATTCTATAATTCGACATATTTTTGGCGTAATTAAAAGTAATGCTATCAATAACAACGGCACATAAACTTGATAATTACTACCTTCAGAAGTGAAATGATAAACAACCAAAATAAGAGCTAAACTTAAATAAGCAACTAATCTATGAAGGTATTCAAACCTTCTAGGTTCTCTATCAATCCAATTTCCAAATGATACCATTTTTACCTCTGTAATAGACTAAGAAAGCCATGAATTCATGGCTTTGAATTTAGTCCATTCTCCAATCAAAAGGCATATCCCCTTGACCACGAAGCGCCAGCATTAATGTTTGACGCATATGTGCAAGAACTTCATTGCTATAAGGTATAGCAGGTGTTCCCCATACTGGTTTTGGCCAAACCACATCATTCTGATAACGAACAACATGATGAAAATGCAGTTGTGGAACCATATTCCCCAAGGCAGCCACGTTCATTTTGTCCGCACGGAATACACGAGAAAGCTGACTAGACAACCAACTTGATTCGCGCAAAAATTGCTCTTGATCAGCTTGACTAAGTTCATACAACTCTGTAATTCCAGCAACACGAGGAACTAGAATGAGCCATGGGAACTGCATATCATTCATTAAACGACAAGTTGACAATGGAAAGTCGCCAACATAAAAAGTATCTTGAGCAAGTTGTGGATGCAAACTAAACATATCTTTATCAGTGATGTAAAAATTAGAATGATGGCTAATACTACCACATCCCAAAGAGTGTGAATATTCTATATAACGTGTTTCAGTACAAATAAATAAAGATTTGTTATGAACTCTATCATATATTCATGTATATTAATTTTTATTAAAATATCAAGCGTTTCTTGAATATTTTTACAAAAATAAGTACCAGTCTCATAACAAAATCTAAAATGAATATCACACTTTAAGCACGCATATCCTTCAGCAATTGACCTAATATATCATTAATGAATTGAATTCTCTTCAGATAATCCTCTAACATCACCATGATTTTTAAGCGCTGACCACCATCCATTCTAAAATAGGTTGGCTGTTTTTGCATCATCTGAATAATAGTCATAGCTTGCACGGGTGTATCTGGTGAAAACTCAATATAACCACCATGAGAACTAATATCAATTTTCGTAATACCCAATTGCTCTGCTTTCAAACGAATTTGATGCACCGCAAATAACTGTTTAACAGGTTCTGGAGGTATACCAAATCGATCGATTAATTCCATGCGAATATGATCTAGTTTTTCTTGTGTGTCTGTATTACTAATACGTTTATAAAACAATAATCGCTGATGCACATCACCCAAATAGTCATCTGGAATAAGTGCAGGCATATGCAAATTAATTTCTGCAGTTAACGACAATGGTGCATCAAAATTTGGCGTTTTTCCTTTTTGAATTGCTTTAGTCGCTTTTTCAAGCATTTCCATATATAAACTATAACCAATTGCTTGCATAGAGCCACTTTGTTGCTCACCCAACAACTCACCTGCTCCACGAATTTCCAAATCTTCAGTTGCTAACATAAAACCTGCACCTAAAGCTGAAGCTCGAGTAATCGCATCTAAGCGTTTTTCTGCATCGCCTTTTAAACCTTTAATTGAAGGCACAAGTAAATATGCATATGCTTGATGATGCGAACGTCCTACACGACCGCGCAATTGATGCAATTGTGCAAGCCCCAATTTATCTGCTCGTTCAATAATAATTGTATTCGCATTAGGAACATCAATACCTGTTTCAATAATTGTTGAACAAACCAAAACATTATATTCTTTATGGTAAAACTGTTGCATGGCTTGTTCTAACTCTTTTTCACGCATTTGCCCATGAGCAACAGCAACACGAGCTTCAGGAACTAACTCGCGCAATGACTCAGCTGTACGTTCAATTGTTTCAACTTCATTATGCAAGAAATAAACCTGTCCACCGCGTAATAACTCACGCAAAATTGCCTCTTTTACAGAATCACCAGTTTGCTCTTGTACAAAAGTTTTAACAGCCAAACGACGAGCTGGTGGTGTTGCAATAATAGATAAATCACGCATACCACTAAATGCCATATTTAAGGTGCGAGGTATCGGAGTTGCTGTTAATGTCAACATATCAACATCAGCACGCATTGCTTTGATACGCTCTTTATCTCGCACACCAAAACGGTGTTCTTCATCTACAATCATTAATCCTAAGTTTTTAAACTGTATATTTTCTTGTAAAATTTTATGCGTACCAATCACAATATCTACCTTACCATCAACAAGATCTTCAATGATTTTTGTATGAGATTTTGAAGAACCAAACCGAGATAAAACTTCTATACGTATAGGCCAATCTGCGAAGCGATCTTTAAATGATTCATAATGTTGCTGCGCTAATAATGTTGTTGGCACAAGAACAGCAACTTGTTTATTATTTTGTACAGCTACAAATGCTGCTCGCATTGCAACTTCAGTTTTACCAAAACCAACATCACCACACACCAAACGGTCCATTGGTTTTGCTTTTTGCATATCATATAAAGTTGCTTCAATAGCATTGGCCTGATCCAAAGTTTCTTCATAAGCGAATCCAGACGCAAATTGCATATACAGCTTTTCATCTATTTCAAAACCGAATCCTGGCTTTGCTTGTCTGCGTGCTTGAATATGCAATAACTCTGCAGCAACATCATGAATTTGCTCTAAAGCTTTTCGTTTTGCTTTGCTCCATACATCAGTTCCCAACTTATGTAATGGTGCTAAATCAGGATCTCCACCACTATAACGACTAATTAAATGTAAGTTAGTTACAGGAACATATACTTTTGCAGCATCGGCATAATCTAACTGAAGAAATTCATGATCTTGATCATCAATACTTAATGTAATTAATCCCGCATAGCGACCAACACCATAATCAATATGTACAACAGGTGCACCAATACTAAGCTCAGTTAAACTTCGAATTAAGAACTCTTCAGAAACCTCTTGCTGACGTTTCCGACGACGTTGTACAACACGATGTTCATATAACTGGTTTTCTGAAATAACACTTAACTTATCAAGAAGTACTAATCCACGATCTAAAGGTGCATTTGTAATTGCAATTGAATATGATGATTGTAAAAAATTTTGAAAATTTTCTACAATTGGAATCTCACCTAAACTTGCTCTTAAAACATCACGTAATGTTTCTCTACGACCCGCGCTTTCAGCAACTAGAAGCACAGGAAAATTTGCTGTATCAATATAATCTTTAACTGCAGAAAAAGGCTGTTCTTGTTTTGGTTCTACAGCTAAACGAGGTGGAGCTTCTGTAACGACATTTAATACACCTGCCTTTTCATCAAATATTTGTGATGATGAAATACAGCGACCAAATTGATTTAATTTCTCTAGAACAGAATTTGGTGGGATAAATAAATATTCTGGAGCTAATAATGGCTGATCAATATTATGGCGTCTATCTTCATATCTTCTTTGAATTTCTTTCCAATAACTTGCCAATTCATCGTCTAAGTGCCTATCTGTAATTACAATGGAATGATTTGGTAAGTACGAAAATAAAGAGCTCTGACTTTCCATTGCATCCTCTTCAAAAAATAGAGGCAAATAAAACTCTATTCCTGGTGATGCAATTCCATCTAAAACATCCTGATAAATTGAATTTTTTTTCGGATTTGCTGTTGGAAACATATCAGCATAACGATTACGAAATACTGAACGCCCTTCTTTTAATGGAAATTCTTTTGCTGGTAACACTTTAAAATGATTTAAAGGCTCTATTGTCCTTTGAGTTTCTGGATCAAAAAATTTTAAAGTTTCAACTTCATCATCAAATAAATCTATACGGATTGGTGCTTGCTGTCCTGAAGCATAAATATCTACAATACTACCACGAACAGCAAATTCACCATGATCATAAACTGTATCGACTAAATGGTATCCTGCTTGAATTAATCGTTGTTTTTGTTGTTCTAATGCAAATTTTTGACCGACCTGTATATCAAAATGTTCACCTAATACCCAAGAAACAGGTGCCACACGCTGAGCTATTGTTGATGCTGAAACTAATAAAACGCCATTTTGAGGTATATTTGAAAGTATTGCTAAACGCTCTGACACAATGTCTTGATGTGGAGATAAGCGATCATATGGAAGAATCTCCCAATCAGGGAAAATGGTCGGCTTTAAACCATAAAATTCAAATTCACTTTCTAATTGACTTAAATGCTGATTATTCCTAGCAACAATAACAAAGAGCTTTTTTGAATGCTCACTGATTTCCTTAAAAAGTAAAGCAGCCGCTGAACCTTGTAAATTACCAATCCAGCGTTTTTCACCAGCTTTTAATCGATCTAGATCTAACTTAGAAATTTCTTCTTGAAACATTGATATGGCTTTAAAGTCGAAAAAAACATTTAAATCATAGCATACGTTTTACTTTGCCAAATGTGTCATTAAAAAAAGTAATATTATTTTTCTTCACACAAAAGCCAGCTATCTTTTATCTCTCAAAAATTGTCGATAATATTCATTTAACCTTTTAACTTGTTCCTTGAATTGTAAAAGATTTTCTTTCGTATTCCCTAGTCGCTCAATAAATCTATTGTTTGCTATTTCTAGATCTATTTTCTCATTAATAATGATTGCATTTAAATATAATGCTTTTAAATCATTAAAACTTGTCATTCTTCTATTCGTAAAATATTCCAAACGAGCTGATAACTCATTCATTATTACACCATCAATAATATAACCTAATTGCTGATCATATTGGATCCCATTTTCATCTAGAAATTTTTGTTCCAATTGCTTTTGGCTTTCTGGAAATAATTTCTTAAGCTTCTGTAACATTACTGTATCCAAATTCATATAAAACAAACTATTTTATTCACATTTTGCATTAAATGTTCAAATTAAACATTTAATACATTTCGACATAAAGCACATTTATTAAAGATTACACATAAATTGAAACATAAAATGACAAAAGTGAATACCAATTAAAATTTAATCAGTTTTATTATAACAAACTGATTTAAAAAACAATTAAATTAAACCAACTAAATTGATCTGTTTTAAAACAATCACTTAAAAAAAATATTATACTTAAATAACAATAAGTTAATTAAAATTAGGTTAAAATTTAATCAGTTGTAGGATTTCTCCTATTATCTTCGTTTACATAAAAGTATATTTTTCAATAAAACAATGACATAAAAAGGGGTTATATAATGAACACGATTAAGATGATAGAACTCGAGCAAATTTATAACTTTATTGCTGAGTATCCAGAAATTCTTGCAAAAACAAATTTTGATAGAGTCCGTACATTTATTTCTGCTTATCACAACGATCGAGGGTCTATCATTAACTTTAATGACGATAATTGTTTACAAATTCAATATCATGGTGGAAATATTATGAATTTGGATCTCAACTCTGCTCCCAATTTTTTACATAAATCGGATTTCATTAATTGGTGCAGTAATTATTTAGTTCACTAAATAAATTAGAAATAAGAAGAAAGAACCTCGAATAATATAAACTTAAGGGGAAATTATGCTAATACGGTTATGTTACAGCAGCAAATACAAACAAGGTCAGTTTACACTTGTTGAAGATATCAGAGATATCTTAGTTGTTGCCCGACGGTTTAATCAACAGCATCATATTTGTGGTGTTTTATATTATGCCGATGGTTCTTTCTTTCAATGCTTAGAGGGAGAAAATAATACTGTCAGAGACCTATATGATAGTATTTTAAAAGATAATCGTCACCAAAATGTCACTTTGTTAAAAATAGATCAAATTAAATCTATTAAATTTGAAAATTGGACAATGAAATATGTTGAATCATCAAATCCTATTAAATCATTTTTTAAAAAACTAAATTTTGGAAGTTTTGTGCCAGAACAGCTAGACTTCAAACAATTAGACCAAACTCTTGATCTACTCTACACTGAAAGGGAACAACTTTTTTATTCAGACTTAAGTGATAAAAACCGTATTTTTTCACACTATTTTTAATTCAATAAAAAAGCTCTAAATATTTAGAGCTTTTCTATTAAAATACGATCAATCTGCTTTAGACCCGTGCTTTTCTCATGGTTTTTTCGTCGAATTTTAATGATTTTATCTTCTTGCATATCTTGCAACAATAACTCTACTGCAACCATACTTTCCAAAGGTAAATCTTGTCCGATCCACTTTTGTTCACCAGCATCCATCAAGATGACTTCTTCATTAATTTGATCATATAAGCTCATAATAACCTCAACTCACAATACAAACATTTACTTTTGTATGAACATTAAATGAATGGGCACACTATATACCTAATGTAATTAACTTTAAATACCACAAGTAAATTTTAATAATAAAATAAAATTTATTTAATTTTAATAATAAATAATCTTATTTTCTGTATTTTTTGCTTAACTCTTAAAACAAAATAATAAAAAAGAGCATTCATTTAGAATGCTCTTTTTTTAAACTTAAATAAAATTAAGCTGTAATTTCTTTTACCGCTGCAACAACTGCTTCAGTTGTAATTCCAAAATGTTGGAACAAGTCTTTTGCTGGTGCTGATTCACCATAAGTCGTCATACCAATAACACGACCATCTAAACCAACAAATTTCCACCAATAATCTACATGAGCAGCTTCCACAGCAACACGCGCACGAATATTCGTTGGAAGAACAGCTTCACGATAAGCTGCATCTTGCTTCATAAACTCTTCAGCACATGGCATAGAAACAACACGCACACCATCAAGTTGAGCATAAGCTTCCATCGCCAAAGCTACTTCAGAACCAGTCGCAATGATGATTGCTTTCAATTCGCCTTTTTCTTTCGCAAGTACATAACCACCTTTCGCAACATCTGCAATTTGTGCATCAGTACGTGCTTGGAACGGTAAGTTTTGACGAGAGAAAATTAATGCAGATGGGCCTTCTGAACGTAAAAGTGCAGATTTCCAAGAAATTGCTGCTTCTACAGTATCACATGGGCGCCATGTATTTAAATTAGGTGTGCCACGTAAAGATGCAATTTGCTCGATTGGTTGATGTGTTGGACCATCTTCACCAAGACCAATAGAGTCATGTGTATATACATGAATTACACGCTGCTTCATTAATGCAGACATACGAACTGCATTACGTGCATATTCCATAAACATTAGGAATGTTGCAACATAAGGAATAAAGCCACCGTGAAGCGCTACACCATTTGCAATTGCCGTCATACCAAATTCACGTACACCATAATGTACATAGTTACCAGCTGGATTCTCTTGAACACCTTGAGCACCTTTCCAAAGTGTTAAGTTAGAACCAGCCAAGTCAGCAGAACCACCTAAAATTTCAGGTAATAATGGTGCAAATGCTTGAATTGCATTTTGGCTTGCTTTACGTGTTGCAATTGTTTCCGCTTTTGCATTTACGTCAGCAATATACGCATCTGCATCTGCTGCAAAAGTTTCTGGTAATGCGCCAGTTAAACGACGTTTAAGCTCAGCTGCTTCAGTTGGATATTTCGCAGCGTATGCAGCAAATGTTTCATTCCAAGCAGCTTCAGATTTAGCACCTTTCTCTTTTGCATCCCAAGCTTTATAAATATCAGCAGGAATTTCAAATGCTTCTTCAGCCCAACCTAAAGCTTTACGAGTTAAAGAAATTTCGTCATGACCTAATGGTGCACCATGACAATCTTCTTTACCTTGTTTATTCGGGGAACCCAAACCAATTACTGTTTTACAGATAATTAAAGTTGGTTTAGTTGTTTCCAATTTTGCAGCAATAGTCGCTTCACGAATAGCATTCGCATCATGACCATCTACTTTAAGAACTTGCCAGCCGTAAGCATGGAAACGTTGTTCTGTATCATCTGAGAACCAACCTTCAACTTCACCATCAATTGAAATGCCATTATCATCATAATAAGCAACAAGTTTACCCAGTCCTAGTGTACCTGCTAATGAACATGCTTCATGAGAAACACCCTCCATTAAACAACCATCACCCAGGAAACAATAAGTAAAGTGATCAACGACAGTAATATCATCTTTATTAAATTGAGCAGCTAATGTTTTTTCAGCTAAAGCAAAACCTACTGCATTAGCAATACCCTGACCTAATGGACCAGTTGTAGTTTCAATACCTGGTGCATAACCTAATTCTGGATGACCAGGTGTTTTTGAATGTAATTGACGGAATGATTTAAGATCTTCAATTGAAAGATCATAACCCGTTAAATGAAGCAATGCGTATTGCAACATAGAACCATGACCATTAGACAATACAAAACGGTCACGATTCGCCCATTGTGGATTACTTGGGTTATGGTTTAAAAATTCACGCCAAACAACATCAGCGATGTCTGCCATCCCCATTGGTGCACCTGGATGACCTGAATTTGCTTTTTGCACAGCATCCATTGCCAACACACGAATTGCGTTTGCAACACGACGTTCATTAAGCGGGGTTGTCATAAATCAAAGTCCAATAAATTTGTTGAGAAGATGAAGAAGATGAATATAGATTCACATCAAATACATATTGTCTTAAAAAAATGGGGTTCGGTAAAGCCTTGAAATTAATATTTCCCAATTATTTCACATTAAACTACACATAAGATGATACAACTCATTACAGAAACAAATTTATATACAGCCAACATCCAAACAAATGATTCTCATTTTCAAATATTAAATTCTTTTAGCTTTTAATTTCATCTAAATTAAAAACTAAAAGAATGCCCCTTTTTTGTTATAACCAATTTAGCTGAATTAAAACCAATTAATTTATTTAAAATATCTATAAGAAGATAATTTCATCTGCATTCACTTTTGCTTAAAAATACAACTTTATTTTCACTTATCAATTTTTTAGATGAATATATCAAATAAAAAGTTTCAAAACTGAAATAAATTCAGCCAATTTAATCCTTATTGACTAGTTCTAAGATTAAAGTCGATGTAACATAACGCGTCTATAAATTAACTGTGATAGGACTTATGCGCGAGTACGCTGTATTTACTTCAGAATCTGTAAGCGAAGGCCATCCAGATAAAATGGCTGATCAAATTAGTGATGCTATTTTGGATGCTATCTTAAAAGAAGACCCATATGCGCGTGTTGCATGTGAAACGCTTGTAAAAACTGGTGCGGTTGTACTTGCTGGTGAAATCACAACAACTGCAAATGTTGACTTTGAAGCAATTGTGCGCCAAACCGTAAATGGTATTGGTTATCACCATTCAGATTTAGGTTTTGATGGCTCAACTTGTGCTGTCATTAATATGATTGGTAAGCAATCTCCCGAAATTGCTCAAGGTGTTGATCGCCAAAAACCAGAAGATCAAGGTGCCGGTGACCAAGGCTTAATGTTTGGTTATGCAAGTCGCGAAACTGACGTTCTTATGCCTGCCCCTATTTCATATGCTCATCGCTTAATGGAAAAACAAGCAGAGTTACGTCGTAATGGTTCTTTACCATGGTTACGCCCAGATGCTAAAAGCCAAGTAACTTTTGCTTATGAAAATGGCAAACCTGTTCGCCTAGATGCTGTTGTTCTTTCTACACAACATGATCCAGAAATTTCTCAAGCAGATTTAAAAGAAGCTGTAATTGAAGAAATTGTTAAAAAGATCATTCCTGCTGAAATGTTCCATGCAGACACTAAATTCCACATCAACCCAACTGGGATGTTTGTGATTGGTGGTCCTGTAGGTGACTGTGGTTTAACTGGTCGTAAAATCATTGTAGATACTTATGGTGGTATGGCACGTCATGGCGGTGGTGCATTCTCTGGTAAAGATCCATCAAAAGTTGACCGTTCTGCTGCATATGCTGGTCGCTATGTTGCTAAAAACATCGTTGCCGCTGGTCTTGCTGATAAATGTGAAATTCAAGTTTCCTATGCAATTGGTGTTGCTGAGCCAACATCTATTTCAATTAACACATTTAATACTGCTAAAGTATCTGAAGATTTAATCATTGCTCTTGTTCGTGAACACTTTGACTTACGTCCATATGGTATTACACGTATGTTAGATCTCATTCAGCCAATGTATCAACAAACAGCATCTTATGGTCATTTCGGCCGTGAAGGTTCTGATACTGCATTTACATGGGAAAAAACAGACAAAGCTGAAGCACTTAGAGCATCTGCTGGACTATAATTTCCATTATAAAAAAGCCCACATTCATATGTGGGCTTTTTTATAGCTCAATTGCAATAAATAATAAATCAAGTTGTAAATATTTAAGCTTTTAAACCCAATTTATATTATTCAAAGTGATGTGTTCATTTTGTTATATTTAGATGAATAATTCTGAAATAAAAAATAAACCATCATTAAACCTAATAAGCATAAGCATGAGCTAATAATTGCAAGACTAGACCAATCTTGAGTTTTTGTAACCACAAATGCACTAAGTGGAACAATCAAAAGTTGAGCACAAGCAGATACTTGTATCACTAGCCCCACACTTGCTGCAATCGCATTTAAACGAGGTGCATACTGAATAGTAATTGCAAAAATTGTCGTAGGAATAAGCCCTCCAAGGAGAGAGGATAAAATAGCACTGATGTATTTAAATTCAAAACTCAACCATTTAGTCGTAGAAAAAGCAATAATATTTGCGACCAACACACTGATTAAACTAAAGTTTAATAATCTAGAAGGAGAAATACCACGCTGTAATAGACTCCCACCACTAAATGTTCCAACCAAATTAGCAAGTACAACTACGGAAACGAGCATACCTGCTGTTTTTAGACTTAATCCATCATTAACATACATACTAGGTAATAAGCCTACCAAGGTTGTCCATTGGCCTGCATAACATGAAAAAATAATAGCCAAACACAAAACAGGTGGATGTGTGAGCGTTATCTTTAAAATATTTAAAAATGACGAATTTTGTTGAGAGATGCTAATTTCTTCCTTTAACGTTACACACCATTGAATCATTGCTGCAATAAAAAAACTAACACAGCCTAAGATCACCCATAATTCTTGCCATGTCATATAATCTAGCAATAGTGGAATAGTTAAGATGGCAAAACCAACCCCACCCCCCATATATGAGCTCCATAATCCGAGTTTAAAGTTTAAACTTTGCGATGTACTTATTCGTTTTAATATTGCTGGTGCACAAATTGTGATACATAAATAACCAATACCTTCCCCAAAACGAAATAAATATAAAGAAAAAACAGTGTTAATAAAATAACCAGCAATACTACTTATGCCTAGTATAATTAAGCCCACTATTAGACAGAGCTTTAAACCAATTCTTTCTGAAAAAGCACCAATACAAAGTGCAAATAACATGCCTGCACCTTGTATTAATGACAATGAAAGACCTGCTTGAGCAAAACTAATATCCAGTTCATTTTGTAAAATAGGAATAATTGGTGCAAGCTTCCCAACATTTATTGCTGCTAAGTAGCCTGCTAAAATAATCCAAATATCTTGTTTAGAAATCTTTGACATCCTGTCTTCTATAATTAGCTTTTTTAGTTAACTTTATCCTACTATACGAAATCATTAGTATTTATACTTAATAACTTATAAATTCATATATAAAAAGTATTTTTAACTCAAAAAGCAAAACCAAGGTAATTACTGATATAAAATGAGTTAAATTGACTCACCAAATCTAGTTTTACTATTTGCTATATCTTAGATTTGAGAAAATGTCACTCGTTACAATAAGCTAAAATAGAACTATGAAAATTCAATTGCCTTAGCATGTATTTTTATTTAATTATCATTATGAAATATCAATAGCCCCTAGTTAATAAAAATATCAAAAAAGTTCTCACTTTTTGAAAATAAGTTACTTTTCAAGCATCAATCTGATAATTTCGTATAGAATATACGAAATTTAATCATTACAATTTTTTATGCAATTTAGATACGATATCAATGGATTACGTGCTATCGCTGTTCTTGCGGTTGTTATTTTTCACTTTAATCCTAGATGGCTAGAAGGTGGGTTTGCAGGAGTTGATGTTTTCTTTGTCATTTCAGGCTTCTTAATGACCTCTATTATTTTTAGTAGTGTAGCGAAAAACTCTTTCAATCTTTTCAAATTTTACAATGCTCGTGCCAATCGCATTATTCCAGTTTTAGCCGCAATGTCTGCTGTGTTACTTGTTTTTGGCTGGTACTTTTTAATTCCTCCTGATTACAGCAGTCTAGGTGAACAAGTTACCAAAAGTGCTAGCTTTACATCAAATCTTCTCTTCGCAAAAGGTGGTGGATATTTTGATACATCAGAACATACAAAATGGCTATTACACACATGGTCTTTATCTGTTGAATGGCAATTTTATATCTTTTTCCCAATTATTATTATCATACTCAAAAAATATCTAAATTTTTCAAATCTTAAGCGAATAGTAATTGGTTTATTTTTAGCAAGTTTTATCTATTGTATTTATGCAACATACAAGGACACTAAAACAGCCTACTTTCTTTTAACAACACGTGCTTGGGAAATGCTTCTTGGTGGACTTGCATTTCTTTATCCATGGTCATTAAAAAACAAATCCGTATTAATGAGCACTCAATGTATAGGATTAATCCTCATTATTGCTTCGTATTTTTTAATGTCGAACTATACACTTTGGCCTGGCTATATGGCCCTTATTCCAACACTTGGCGCATATTTAATAATTATAAGCAATCAGCAAAATAATATTCTCATTAACAACCCTATCTTTAATTCTATTGGAAAATGGTCATATTCAATTTATGTATGGCATTGGCCTTTAGTTGTTCTAGGATTCTATTTTGCATTTACTAATTGGTGGATGTATGGCATACCTCTTTCAATTTTCTTAGGTTTCTTAAGCTACCATTTCATTGAAAAAATTAACTTCCCTCGCTATGCATCTTGGAAAGAGATTTATAAAGTTATTCCATTTTATATTTTCTTAATTATTTTAGCTTGCGGTTATTCCATCAAAAAAATGAAGGGTGTTGAATCTAGATTGCCAGAACAAGCACAAATTGCAAATAAGGAAATGTCAAATTCAAATCCGTATAAATGTGATGTTCGCAATTTTAATCCATGCCCTATTGGTAACTCTTCACAAATTAAAGCCATTATTATTGGTGATAGTCACTCTGACTCGCTCACAACCTCCTTAGCTTCTATTTTTAACTTAAATCAACAGGGAGTTCTTTCCTTATCAAACTCAGCCTGCCCTTTCATTTTAAATGCAAAATTCTATAAAAAAGATAGTATTTGTCCTGAAATTAATGAAAAGCGCTTAGATTTAATTGAGTCAAAAAAATATCAAAACACTCCAATTGTTTTAGTTGGTAGATATCCAAGCTATCTGATTGGAGAAAATGATCCTGAGAGAATCCCTAGCTCAGGTGCTAAACCACTACTATATTTTGGTAATGATATAAATCCTTCACAACAAAAACAATTTAATTTATTTGAACAAAATTTAGAGACGACTTTATGTGCAGTTTCTCAATCAAATCCAACATATATTGTTCAGCCAATTCCTGAATTAGGTTTTAATGCACCTAAAAGGATTATGCAAAATATCTTTAATCATAAAAACTTACCAACAACTATTTCACTAAATAGTTATGAGCAAAGGACAAATCAGATTCGTCAAATTATTGAAAAAACAGCATCAAAATGTGGAGCAACTGTTCTAGACCCTATCAATATTTTATGCAAATCTGGTGAATGTATTTCAGAATATAATGGTCGCCCAATCTACAAAGATGGTGATCATTTAAGTGAATACGGCAACAAATTACTTATTCCAATGTTTGAAAAAATATTAGAATAGCTAATGAAATATAAAAAGCCGATATCATTCGATATCGGCTTTTTCATTCATAATAACGTACTACTACATCATCAAAAATATTTCACAATAAAGCACTTCGAAATTTTAAAATTTTCGACTCAGAAATGTACGTATTCGTCCTAATATTGTAGGCTCATAAACTTCGTATGCTGTCATACTAAAATGTTTAATCGTATTTTTATCTTCTATACATGAATCATTTATATGTGAAAGTGCAACATAATTTCGGCAAGCAAGCCAATACATATGTATAGGCTCCTGTGGTGTCAATCTTAATGTTGAAATTATCGAAGAAAGTCTTATGCATTTCTGATTTTTTAATGCATCATTTTTTGTATGATGGGTAACTATTTCTGTGACATTATTTTGCCAAGAATATCCTTTAGCCAATCCATCCAAGTCATATAAAACATGCTCTGGACAAAACTCACCAGGTCTAACCGTATATATTGCTTGATCTAGATACAATACCGGATTACGCTCTATCCTTGATGCTAAGTCATCATTTAATGATTCACCAGCTTCAGTCCAAAAATGAATATATACGTTTTCAGGAACAATAAAACTCCTTTGCTTGATTTGCTGACCATGCCCTGAAACTGTATAGATATGTGCTTTTTTAGCTTTTGTCATAATATATAGCCTTTTATCCTTATAGATCGTCTTTATTTATTAGAATTACTAATGAATAATTATATCAAAAATAACATAATACAAGCATCTATTTTTTCAATACAGACAACATAAAATTAGAATTAAAAACCGTAAATTATATTAGTTAAACTGAATCCGGCTTAAGGAAATATAATCATTGATCTTGAGGAATCTTTATGATTTCAAGCTAAAGAAAGCTCATATTTTGTTTTAAAAAGTCTATAAAATATGCAGAAAATTACTTTTATTGCGTGCTTTTAAAACAAAATTCTTATCTGCGATTTGGGGTAGGTATGCTTTATATATTCAAGATTGGAAAAATGAGTGCTCATTTCTAAAAAAAGCCTTACTTATCAAAAGCAAGGCTTTATATTATTCACTAATAGGCTACTTTAAAATTTGTATGCTACAGCGACCAATAAGCTACTGGATGATTTGCTGTCGATAATTGGACTATCATATACTTTATTTGGGAAAAATTTATGTGATACAACACCTGTTAAGCGTATGTTATCACTAAAAGAATAATTAGCTCCTAATGATATATGCGGTACAACAACTTGATCAGGTTTATATGCTGGCACACCCATAGCAACTTCTGAATCAAAAACACCATAATAATAATTCGATCGTTTACTTGTCATCCAGTCAAATCCAGCATTTGGCACAAATGAAAGTTGATTATTTATTCTCCAAAAATATTGGTAGTTTATTCTCATTTCAGCAGCTTTACTTGCACCTGTTACATCATTCACAGCTTGTAAAGACAAAATACCATAAGGTAATCGAATGAGTGCCTCTAGACCCAAATCTAAACTACGATCACGATCTTCTAATTGTGACTTTGACAAATTATGTTTTGCTAAATCAGACTCCCTTAATTTATCAACATCTAAATGCATTAAGTTAACACTGCCAATAGCATTTAAAGTTATCCATTTACTTTTATACAAGTCAGTTCCCGCATACAAACCTCGAACAAAAAAATGTTCACCTTCATATGAAATTGCAGGAATTACTGTAGCTTCTTTTTTTTCACCAACATAGACATCACTACTGACTACAGCACCAATACCAAGACTAAGACCTTTTAACTTACTATCACCATTGTTTTCAGTAGCAAATGTAGCGCAAGGCATACAGCATAACGATGACAACATAATGTTTTTTAGCAATTTGTGTTCCATATATTCATCTGATATTTTCAGATCTTTATTTAACACACTTAATAATGTTATAGATATAATAAATTGTTGCTAATATTTTAAAATAAATTAGTTTTTTTAATATCAGATAAAATTATTGATATCATTTATTCTTCTCACTTAATTCTCAGAAAATAAATTTTAATCATTCATAGCCTTCACTCATCTCATAAGAAATAAGTATTCTTAGTTTTTAGATAAAAAATCAACCTCGTGTCTTATTATTAAATATTTAGCATTTAAAGGGTAAATTAATACAAAATTTCGCAAGTTCGATATGCGATAAAATTGCTTCATAAATATAAATTTTTATGAAAAATCCCAACAAAATGTCAGGACTTATAAATCAATTTAAAGTTATAGCTCAATTTTAGAATAAAGTGAATCAACTCATATTGGAGGCTAATTATGCTTATACTGACGACTACAATATGCTCTATTAATACTCGGTTCACGCAACTGTAAATGCTTCGTTTTACGCCCTGTCATTCGTTTACGCCACAATTTAAAACTACTAGATTTTAAATTTTGACGCATCAATTGTATAACAGCAGATTCATTTAAGCCGTATTCACGATGAATTGCTTCAAATGGTGTACGATCTTCCCATGCCATTTCAATAATTCGAGATTTATCCGCATCTATACTATTTTCAATACTTAACACTATACAATTTCCATAAGTGATCTATTCAATTTAAATGACTAAATGCTTCAGCATGACAATACTTTAAAATGATCACTGCAATTACACAATAAGGTTTTCAAAATAAATTGATACTTTACGCGATTATAAAACCCAATATTATTTAATCCAATGCTATATTCTTTTATGCAACAATGTAATACTTTCTTTTACCTAAAAATAAACTTTATTCATATTTTATTTTCATTATTTTTCTATAATAGTGTAGCATTTTTTAAATTGGAGATATGCATTGCGCTTTGCCCGCTATAAGTTTGGAATTATCAGTATATTACTTATACTCATCATTAGTTTTGCTGTATTCCGTTGGTGGCAAGGTCCTATTGTAACAGGATTCACCGTTGAAGCGCGCCCGCTCGTCCAAACTGTAGTTGCAACAGGTAAAGTAGTTAGCGTTTCTCGCACTCAAATAGGCAGTGAAATCACAGGAGTTGTCATAGATCGTTTAGTTAAAGAAGGTGATCGAGTATCACGAGGCGATCTTCTTATCACATTAAAAGCAGATGAGTTGGCTGCTCAAGTACGTCAAGCTGAAGCTGAATTAAAAGAACTTTCAACAAATAAATTTCCTCAAGCTAAAATTGACTTAGCCAATGCAAAAGCACAACTTGACCAAGCACGACGTGAGGCTAATCGTAGACGTACTGCAGGACAAGGTATTTTCTCTTCTGAAGAAATAGAACAAGCAATACAAGCTGAAACTCAAGCGGTTAATAATTTTGAAGCAGCACGTTTAAAGGCAGAAGCATCATCACCAGGTAAAGTTGAAGAAATCAAATTAACCGAACAACTCGCTACTTTAAAAGCTCAATTGGCAAAAACAAAGATACGCTCAGAAGTAACTGGAATTGTTTTAACCCGTGATGTTGAACCAGGGGATTTAGTTCAACCTGGACGTGCTTTATTCAATATAGCATTAGATGGTGATACTGAAATACAAGTACAACTTGATGAACGCAATCTACCAAAACTCACATTATCACAAAAGGCAATAATCATTGCAGATGCTTATCCTGATAAACCTTTCCCTGCCACAATTAATTTTATTGCACCAAGTATTGATTCAGAACGAGGTACTGTAGAAGTGAGATTAGCAGTAAATACTGCACCCAATTTCTTACGTCAAGATATGACTGTATCAGTAAATATTGAAACAGGAAAACGAGAGAAAGCACTCGTTATTTCTAATGATAGTTTAGACAATATACAAGGCAATAACGCAACAGTATTAGTTGTACGTGATGGAAAAATTATACACCAAAATGTGACATTAGGTTTACGTGGATTGGGAATGACAGAGATACTAAGTGGTTTAAAATCAGGTGACCATGTTTTAACAAATGCATCCAAAAATTTAGCCGATGGCACACGTGTTCGCTTAGATCTGCAATCGCCACTCATGTAAATTATGATATGTACACTTTCTACCAAATGAACTTATGGTGAATTCTGCTTGAAAATTTTATTAGAACGACTTTTTGTTGAATGGAACATCGCTGTTAGTTTTTTACGCGAAGGTCGTATACAGTCATTGATGATTACAATAGGTGTTACTGTCGGTGTTGCTGTAATTGTATTTATTACAGCATTAATGCAAGGATTACAATCCAATACCATTGAACGCACCTTAGGTACACAAGCACATATACGCTTATTATCACCTGATGATTCTAATCTAATTTTTCCACCATCAGCAGATACAATTCAACTAATACAAGAAGATAAACGTGCACAACGCTTACGCTCTATAAATAATTGGCAACAAGTTACGGACTTATTAGATCAATCCCCATTCCTTACAGCAGTATCACCCATAGTATCTGGTCCAGCTTTTGCTAAACGAGGTGAAGCCCAAGATTCTGTGGTTTTAGTTGGGATGAATCCTGATCGTTATCAAAAAATCATCCCTCTTCAAAATTATATGATTAGCGGTCAACTCAGCATTAGTCCCGATAATGTTCTTATTGGTTCTCAACTTGCTAAAGATTTAGGTGTACAAGTTGGTAGTAAAATTCGGTTAGATACAGGGCAACAAAATAGTACATTAGTCAATATTGCGGGAATTTTTGAATTTGGTGTACGTGAATTAGATGCGCGTTATGTTTATATGGATTTGAAACAAGCACAATCTTTATTAAATTTACCTGGTGGAATTACTGTAATTGACTTAACTGTAAATGATATTTTTGAGGCAGAAAACATTGCAACACAAATAGGAGGATTAACAGCATTACAAGCTGAAAGTTGGATTAAAACAAATTCTCAACTCATGAATGCACTTTCAGCCCAAAGTCTTTCAACAAATATGATTATTCTTTTTGTCGCAATCTCTGTCGCATTTGGAATTTCAAGTGTTTTATCTGTCAGCGTTGTTCAACGTACAAGAGAAATTGGCATTCTCCGAGCAACTGGAGCAACACAGTCTCAAATTTTACGTATTTTTTTATTTCAAGGTGCAATTTTTGGTTTACTAGGCTCCATTACAGGAAGTGCTGCAAGTTATTTATTAGTATGGATTTTTAATAACTTTGGACCAGGGCTATTTTATATTCCCATTTCAATTCAGCTGATTATCATCACCTTATCTCTTGCAACATTTACAGGGGTTTTAGCTGCTGTTTTCCCTGCTCGGCGAGCTGCTACATTAAATCCCGTGGAGGCTATTCGCCATGTCTGAATCATTAAATGAAGTTCTACGTTTAGAGGCACTTCGTAAGTCTTATAATATTGGACAGGCTAATGAAGTAGAAATTTTACACGGCATTAATTTTTCTATTCATCGTAATGACTTTGCAGCTTTAATTGGACCTTCGGGTTCAGGAAAAAGTACATTGCTTAATATATTAGGTTTATTAGATACCCCAACTAGCGGAGAACTATACTTGCTTAATCAAGCAACTAGTATAATGGACGATGCTGAACGGACAAAATTACGTGGAAATAGTATTGGTTTTGTTTTTCAATTTCATCATTTAATTCAAGCATTTACAGTGTTTGAAAATGTACTTATGCCTTTAATAATGGTACATGGACGACCAAATCAGCAAGCTAAACAAAAAGCATATGATTTGCTCCATGCAGTTGGATTAGAAAATCTTTCAAAGCGAAAACCAAGTGAATTATCTGGTGGACAACAACAACGTGTCGCTATTGCAAGAGCACTCATCACTGAACCAGCTTTGCTATTAGCTGATGAGCCTACTGGAAATTTAGATACTCAAACAGCGTTAGATATTTTTGAATTATTTCGTAAAGTTAATCGAGAATTAGGTAGTGCTGTGTTATTTGTAACACATGATCCCCGGTTATCTGTAAATTGTGACCGAACCATTACACTTGTCGATGGTCGTATAGAAAGTGACATGAACCGTACCGGGTTGATCGGAGTCCCAACTTTCTAAAATGAGAAAGCATTGCTTCGCAAGACCGATGAAAAAATCAAACTATACTCCTAAAATTAAAGCATACTAATGACATTCTTTGATTTCACGTTCCACTAGTTTTATTTTTTCTTGATCGTATATCTGTTGTACTTTGACAGGATCCTGTTGATCCATGTGTTTTACATATCAAACACGTATGTTTCAGCAGTATAACCCTTGCACAGCATGCAGCTCAGGAGCAATTGCGGAAATTGCTGCCCAATTCGATGGATAATCTTTTTCGGATTCAATCACTAGTTGAACAGCCCTTTCTCTAATTTCAGGGCTATAGTTTGATTTTTTCATCGGGACATTCTCTCAAGAAAGTTGGTCTCCGAAAAAACCGGTACGGTTCAGTTTTCCACATCCAACTTAAGACTATATAGATAAAACTCTCGATTGAAATAAGCATTTAATTCGTAATACTGAAGCTACTTTTATTATTCGAGTAAACTCATTATCCATGTCAGGTATTGAAATAGATATTAATAATGAATTAATCGTAGCTTAGAAGAGAAGCAAAACACAGAGACATGTGATTGCTTTAGTTTGATGTGTGCTGAAAAAAAAGAGAGACTTTAACCAACTATCACTAAGAGCTATTAATTAAAAACCCAAAATTATGTACATAATTTATCTTGAAAGGTAAATAACTTTGCTAATTTGAAAATATTTTAAATGCTATAATATACTCATAAGATAGTGAGAATGTCTTGATATTAGGCTTATACAGAGTCTTTGTTAAACTTTAAAGAACATAGGGAAAACTTAAATGAATAAGCCAACTATTATCTTCGATATGGATGGTACACTTTTAGACCTCGCATATGATGATTTTATTTGGAATACCTTACTTCCTATTCGATATGCTGAAATTCATCAATGTACGTTAGAAGAAAGTAAGAAGGTTTTATTTACTTTTTATCAAGAACATAATCATACTCTTAATTGGTATTCTTCAAAATTTTGGACATCTAAAGTGGGTATAGATGTTTTAAATATGCAACTTGAATATAAACATAAAGTTTCGCTTAGGAAGGGTTGTCTCGAATTATTAAAATTTTTAAAAAACAATAATTATAATATTTGGTTGGCAACAAATGCAGATAAAGCAGGTCTTAGTTTTAAACTTCAAGAAATGAATTTAGCTTCGTATTTTGATGTTATTGTAAGTTCTGAAGAAATTGGACACGCCAAAGAATTTATAGAATTTTGGCAAATCTTACAACAAAAACACCCTTTTGATCCTAAAAATTGCTATTTTATTGATGATACGGAAAAAGTATTAAATGGGGCAAAAAAGTTTGGAATTGAACACTTAATAAGTATTCAACAACCATCTTCAGATACTGCACCTAGATTGACTTTTTCCTATCCAATGCTAGAAACATTGACTGATTTAATTTCATATCTTAAACACACTGAGGAACCAAAGAAATATGCGTAAATCGAATCTACCTGAAAATGCGGTGGGTATGCGTATTGATAAATGGCTTTGGGCTGCTCGTTTTTTTAAAACTCGTTCTATTGCCAAAAATGCAATTGAAGGTGGTAAAGTTCACCATGATGGTGATCGTGTTAAAGTTTCAAAAGAAGTTCGCCTAGGAATGGAACTCACTATTCAACAAGGTATTGAAAAAAAGACGGTGGTGATTAAAGAACTTTCTGATGTTCGAGGCCCTGCTCCTGTTGCACAAAAGCTATATGAGGAGACTGCCGATAGCATTGCACGTAGAGAAGCTTTTGCATCTCAGCGGAAGTTGCATAATCTAGCCCGTCCAGATCATCGCCCGAGTAAAAAAGATCGACGTGACATTCATAAATTTAAACAAGAAAATGATCAAATGTTTGACCAGTCTTGGGCATATCATGATGATTAAATCGAGCGTCATATTATGTCGCACATAATATGATTTTTATATAACATAAGGAAATTTTCTGTCACTATAGCAATGTGGAAAAGATTTAAAGTCAATGCATCCACTCCGCTAATTATCATGTGACATCGTTTTGAGGTTGTAAGATGGATGAAAATAAAAGCAAGGCGTTAAATGCGGCCTTAAGCCAAATTGAAAAGCAATTTGGTAAAAATTCAGTAATGCGTCTTGGTGACAATACTGTTCAAGCCGTTGAAGCTGTTTCTACCGGTTCATTAACGCTAGATATCGCTTTAGGTATTGGTGGTTTACCTAAAGGTCGTATTATTGAAATTTACGGCCCTGAATCTTCAGGTAAAACGACAATGACATTACAAGCGATTGCTGAATGTCAAAAAGCTGGTGGAACATGTGCTTTTATTGATGCTGAACATGCTTTAGATCCACAATATGCCCGTAAACTTGGCGTAGATATCGACAATCTTCTTGTTTCACAACCAGATAATGGTGAACAAGCATTAGAAATTGCCGACATGCTTGTACGTTCAGGTGCAATTGACCTTATTGTTGTCGATTCTGTTGCTGCCTTAACCCCACGTGCTGAAATTGAAGGTGAAATGGGTGATTCCCACATGGGTCTTCAAGCACGTCTAATGAGCCAAGCATTACGTAAAATTACAGGTAATGCAAAACGTTCAAACTGTATGGTCATTTTCATTAACCAAATTCGTATGAAAATTGGTGTAATGTTTGGTAGCCCTGAAACCACAACAGGTGGTAATGCACTTAAATTCTATGCTTCTGTACGCTTAGATATTCGTCGTATTGGTCAAGTTAAAGAAGGCGATGAAATTGTTGGTTCAGAAACACGTGTTAAAGTTGTAAAAAATAAAATGGCTCCTCCATTTAAGGAAGCTGTTTTCCAAATTCTATATGGTAAAGGTATCAACCATCTTGGTGAACTTGTTGACTTAGCTGTACAGCAAGAAATCATCCAAAAAGCAGGTGCATGGTATTCATATCAGGGAAGCAAGATTGGTCAAGGTAAAAACAATACTATTCGCCATCTTGAAGAAAACCCAGAAATGGTTAAAACCATTGAAGCAATCATCCGTGAAAATTTATTAACAGTAGGCACACCTGTTGAAGAAAATGATGAAGCTGAACCAGATTTACTTGATGTGTAATTTTAATTCACATTAAATAACTCAAAAACGCCCTTAGGGGCGTTTTTCCATATCTCTAGTAAAAGACTATGACCAACCCTAAATTTCCAAAACTTCTCGATTATGAAGCTTTAAAAGCTGAATATGGAGAAACTAGCCCACCATCAACAATACACTCTCCATCTAGTGAAAATGATTCTGTAGACAATGAAAATGCTTTGAGCTTCTCCGAAGAAATACCAAAAAAAACGGGGCTAACAGGTTCTCGTTTACGCTCATATGCCTTTGCTGTACTCACACGAAAAGAATACTCCAAAGCTGAACTCATTGAAAAATTAGCATTGTATGCAGAGCACAGAGATGAAGTACTTCTGCTTGTAGAAGAGCTTTCAGAACGTCAATATCAAAGTGATCAACGTGTTGCTGAAATTGTTTTGTCTAGCCAAAAACGTAAAGGAAAAGGTCCTAACCGTATTAAAATGGCATTAAAAACAAAAAAAATTGATACAGAGCTTATTCAAGAAGAATTAAAAGAGATTGATTGGACAGAACAAGCTTATCAACTAAAAGTAAAAAAGTTTGGAATGACTGTAGAAAAAGATCCAAAAATAAAAGCAAAGCAAATTCGCTTTTTAATGTATCGTGGTTTTGAAATGGATGCGATTATGAAAGCAATTAGCAAAAAGCCAAATGAATATGATTGAAATTTTTTATTATTTAAATATGGTGGCAACCCTACCAGCAAGACTTCGGCACATCTTAGTTCTACTACCGTTGCTACCTTCCGGTCCTGGCGGGGTTTGTAGAGTAAAATTGCGAAGTAACCGGCAGGGCTACCATTGCAGGAACAGAGTATAGAGATTTTTAGCCAAGTTGCAATACACGCACTCTATTTTTTTCTATTTTCACGTTTGTTTGCTTATTAAAAAAACAAAAATATCAATGTAAATGAACACCCACATATCTCATAGTTTAATTTAATGATTAAATACGCTAATAAGTAAAATTTTATTGCATTTTTAGTCTGAGATGTTTTTAATATTTAACTTAGATTGTACTTATAACAACACCCTCTTTTAAAGAATTGGTTATAAATGGATATTTCACTATGTTGAAAAAAAACACATTATGCACACTTATTTTATTATGTACTTCTTCTGTTTATGCAAATGTGCCCATTGAATCAAAAGGTTTAAGCAATCAAAATTATACTTTTGTTTCCCCTACCGCTATTCCTGTAACTAATACTTCAGCGACAGCAGATGTAGTTCCAACCAATTTAAATTGGCAATTAACCCAAAAAACACAA
Source organism: Acinetobacter equi (assembly GCF_001307195.1). Lineage (NCBI taxonomy): Bacteria > Pseudomonadati > Pseudomonadota > Gammaproteobacteria > Moraxellales > Moraxellaceae > Acinetobacter > Acinetobacter equi. The sequence goes on from NZ_CP012808.1 coordinate 2,562,937, forward strand.
CAGCTTGAAAATGATATCCGTAGTTTACGTGGAAAAATAGAAGAACAAGATTACGAAATTAATCAACTTAAAAACGAATTAAATAACCGTTATACAGATTTAGACCAGCGCTTAGAGTTACTACTACAAAAACTTGAGGCAGAAAATACTGAAGATGCAACATCAGAGGAGGATAATCAACAAGATAATACTCCCAGTAGCAACAGCACAAACTCAGATTCAACCAATTAAAGAAACCACCCCCTCATCACTAATTGCTCATAATGAACTTGATAAAGCTGCATATACAGTCGCATTAGAGGCTTATAAACAAGGTGGAGCTAAGAATGCTTTAGCACCCATGCAGAATTTTATTAAAAGCAATCCTAACAGTATTTATATTAGCAATGCATACTTTTGGGTCGCTGAATTTTATCTTGCTATAGAACCAACAAATTATGCTGAGGCTAAGAAAAATTTCACATTCGTAACAGAAAAGTATCCTAATTCAGCAAAAGCATCGAATGCCTTATATCGTCTTTATAGTATCTCATTAAATGTAGATCATAATTCAACTATGGCAAATAAATACAAAACTGAGTTATTAAAAAAATATCCTAATTCAGAAGAAGCAGGATATTTAAAGAAATAAAAAAAGACACCTTTTAGGTGTCTTTTTTTATCAACTAAAAAGTAATCTTAACGCACAATACCGCGCTTAGATTGCTCTAGAGAATCAATCAATAACTGAGCTTCAGCAACTTCAGGTAAGATTTCTACACGGATTTTTTGAATAGCTTCTTCAGTCGTTAAACCTGATTTATAAATCAGTTTAAACGCTTCTCGTAGTCCCTGAATCACACTCTTCGACCACCCCTTACGACGCATACCTTCAATATTCATTGCAAAAGCATGTGCTGGATTTCCAGAAACCATCACATATGCAGGCACATCTTTAAGAATTAAAGATGCCCCACCAATCATACTATATGAATCAATTTTGCAAAATTGATGAATACCTGAGTTACCACCAACGATAACATAATCACCAATATGAACATGACCTGCTACGCCCACATTATTTGCAAAAATATTGTGATCACCTACTACACAATCATGTGCAATATGCGTATTTACCATCAATAAATTATGACTTCCCACTTTAGTTAGTGAGTTATCTTGAACCGTCCCACGATGTAAACTGCAATGCTCACGAATCGTATTATGATCACCTATTTCTAACCAGGTTTCCTCTCCAAGATATTTTAAATCTTGGCAAACTTCACCTACGCTCGCAAATTGGAAAATTTCATTATTTTGACCAATTCGAGTATAACCACCCACGACTACATGTGAATGCAACTTTGTTCCTGCACCAATGCTAACTTTTGGCCCAATAATACAATATGGTCCAATTTTAACATCTAGGGCAATGACTGCAGATGAGTCAATAATAGCCGTAGGATGGATTAATTCGTTATTGCTCATGCTCACTCTGTATTTTGTTTGGAAATAATAATTTCCGCAGTTGCTGCGACAATACCATCAACTGAGGCAACACAATTATATTTGTAAATGCCACGTTTTTGCATTACTAATTCAGATTGTAATACTAATTTGTCACCAGCAACTACCGGTTTTTTAAATCTTACTTTCTCTGCACCTGCAAATAAGAAAACTGTACCGGGTTGAGGTTTAACATTATTCATGACAAAACCAAGAATACCCGAAACTTGCGCCAATGCTTCAATAATTAAAACACCAGGCATAATTGGGTATTCAGGAAAATGTCCCTGAAAAAACTCTTCATTGATCGATACATTTTTATAGCCAATAATACTATCGTCTGTAATTTCTGTAACTCGATCCACAAGAAGAAATGGATAACGATGCGGTAAATATTCACGAATAGCATTAATATCCATTGGTAATGCTGGCTTCGTGAATGTGCTTAAACTTGATTCTGTGGTCATAATTATTTACGCAATTTTAAAGTTGATTCAAGGGACTCTATCTGAGACTGCATATGATCAATTTTTTTTGTTAACTGGGTCAATGGCACATCTGCTAATTGTCTCAAGCGAACAACTGTTCTTTTCCATTGAGAATTTGTTAACAAACCTGTTCCTGAAGAATATTTTCCTGCCTCAGAAATATTATTTGTCACCATTGACATTCCTGTAATTGTCACATTATCAACAATATTTATGTGTCCAACAACACCAACACCACCTGCTAACACACAGTTTTTGCCAATCGTCGTACTTCCTGCAACACCACATTTTGCAGCAATTGCAGTATTTGCACCCACTTTTACGTTATGAGCAATTTGCACAAGATTATCAATGATGACACCATTTTCTAAAATCGTATCATCTAAAGCACCACGATCTACACTACAATTAGAACCAATGCGAACATCATTCCCAATAATAACCGATCCTAATTGTACAATTCGATGCCATTTACCTTGATATGGAGCAAAACCAAAACCTTCGCCACCAATCACTGTATTTGAATGAATACGTACACGATCGCCTATTTTTGCTTCGCCTGTTAACATAACATGCGAATCAATGAAGCACGATTTACCAATTTCAACCTGATCATCGATCGTGACATGTGACTTAATGATCGTATGATCACCAACAACACAATTTTCACCAATTACAGTGTAATGCCCAATATAAGCCGACTCAGATATAATTGCTGAAGGATGAATTTGAGCTGTCGCTTCAATTCCTCGCTGCGTATGTTTTTTTTCAAATACGTGAGTTAAAGTTGCAAATGCAAGATATGGATTTTGAACAATAATAAAGTTCAGCTGTGAAGAAAAAAGTGATTGAAGTTCAGCTGTTACAATCAAAGCACCTGCTTTAGACTGTAGGGCCTGTTCCACATACTTCTCACCATTTACAAAGGCAATATCACAAGATTCTGCCTGCTCTAAGCTAGCAAGCCCTGTAAAAATAGAATCAGGTCGTCCAAGGCATTGACCTTGAACAACCTGTGCTAAATGTTCTAGAGTAAAATTTTGAGACTTCATTCGTTATTTAATAGCATTAACCTTTTGAAGCATTTTATCAGTTAAATCATATTTTGAGTCAATTGCTAATACAGCTGTTTTATTTAAAACTGCATCTAGTTTATTTTCTTGGCGCAATTGCTCTGCAACAGTTTTCACACGTGTCTCGAAAGTTTTTTGAGTTGCTTGCATTGAAGTTTGAGCTTTAGATTGAACTTCTTGCTGTAAAGTTTCTAATTTTCTCGCTTTAGTTTCAAATTCAGCACTCATCTTTTGCTTTTCAGCATCAGACAACTTTGTATTTGTTTGCGCTGTTTGCTGTAGAGCTGATAAATCTTTTTGTAACTGTTCAATTTGAGTTGTCTGTGGTTTTACAGACTGTTGAAAAGCTTGCTGCTGTTGCTTTAAATAAGCACTGCTTTGTACTAGTTTTTCAATATCCACAACACCAATATCGGCTGCCTGTGCTGCAGAAAATGCTAAACCAATAATCAATGACGCAACTAACTTTTTCATTATGTAGAATTCCTTTATTAAACGATTGTTAGATCGTACTTAGAAAGTACGACCGATTTCAAATTGAATATTTTTCGTCTCATCACCATCTTTTTCATTCAGTGGATAAGCATAGCTCAGAGATAATGGTCCAATCATAGTGATCCAAGTGAAACCAACACCAACGCTATAACGCATATTACCTAGATCAAATTCGTAATTATTCTTACATTCATTTTCTAGCTTTGTATTTGATATATTTTTACATTGTGTATCGAATACTTGTGCACCCTCTGCAAAAATCACAGGTCGAACTTGACGAGTCCAATCACCTTTAAATGGTAATGGAATAGCCAATTCTGTACCAAATTGTACCAATGTATTACCACCAACACTATCACGTCTATCATTCGCGCTGACTATACCCATCGCCTCATCACGAATAGAATTATATCGTGGACCCAAGGTACTGTTTTCATAACCACGAACTGATCCAAAACCACCGGCAAAGAAGTTTTTATAGAATGGGAGGTCATTACCATAACCTAATTTACCATAACCACGTAACACGAAATCTTTTGGCAATGGGAAATAAACTTGTGCATCATAAGTTAATTTTTGATACTCAACTTTACTACCAGGCACCGCAATTTCAGCATTTACACGGTGTGAAATACCATTTGTCGGGAACATTGGTCTATTTAAAGTATTATAACTCCAACCTAAGTTAAGGTTATAAGTTAAGAATTTACCTTGATATTCAGCACCAAAATAATTTGAATACTCTGAACACCCATTAGCATCTTGTTTTATACATTCTCGTTCCGTTTTAGTCTGTCGACCGCCATGATTTTCTAAATAATCAGCAATATAATAGGATGCATAACGACCTGTCGTGACTTTGGTTTCATCAATATTCAAACCGAAACTTAGACTTTGGTTTTCATCAATTGGATAACCAAATGTTAAACCACCACCTAAACTATCTGTAACATAGTTATTTACACTATAACTATCTGAAAGTTTTGTTTTACGATAGTACATATTATAACCACGACGAAGACCATCAATCGTGAAATATGGATCTGTTACACTTAAATTATAAAAGTCTTGTGTTTGAGAACGAGATAAATCAATCGCAACACTATTACCTGTACCAAAGAAGTTTGTTTGACTAAGTCCTGCTTGGAACGTCACACCGCCACTTTGCGAGAAACCAACAGCCAAAGTCGTTGTACCTGAATGCTGTTCTTCAACATTCACATTTAAATCAATTTGATCTGGTGAGTTTGGAATACGTGCAGGAACAACTTCAACATTTTTAAAGAAACCTGTTCTTTCTAAACGGATTTTAGAAAGTTCAATTTTTTCTCCGCTTGCTAAAGCACCTTCCATTTGACGCATTTCACGACGCAAAACTTCATCAGCAGTTTTCGTATTACCATTAAAGTTAATACGGCGAACAGATACTTGTTGACCTGGGTTAATATAGTAATTTAAATCAACAATTTTTGTATCATCATTAATTTGCGGGACTACATTTACATCTGCGTAATAATAACCTGCATTACCAAATTTACGGATCAATTGTTGCTTAACGGCACTTACTTTTTCTTGAGAGTAAATATCGCCATCATTATAAATTTTTAAGCTTTCGAGCTCTTCAGGCTTATAAAGTGCATCACCTAAAAACTTAGATTGACCAAATTTAAATTGCTCACCTTCATTCACAGCAACTTCAATGAAAACATTTTTCTTATCTTCACTTAAGTTAAGGTTTGAATTTACAATATCAAAATTAATATAACCTTTGTTTAAGTAGAGTGCACGTAATGACTCCATACTTGCAGCCATTTTTTCACGAGCATAACGATCATTGCCCGAAACAATTGAACTCCAACCACTTTCTTTTACTGCAAAAACTTGCTTAATATCATCATCACTAAAAACAGTATTACCGATTAAATTAATATCAACAACTTTTGCCGCTTTACCTTCAATAAATTCAACAATAAGATCAACACGGTTATTTGGCTTGTCTTGTTGAATTACCTTAACGCTTGCTTCATAACGACCTTGTTGCATGTATTGCTGTTCAAGTTCTGACTCCAGAGTTTGCAAAGTAGATTTTTTAAGAACCTCTCCCTCTGCAACACCCATTTTCTTCAAGCCATCTAATAAAGCTTCTTTTGGAATTAATTTATTGCCTTTAAGCTCAACACTTGAAATTACTGGTCTTTCAACCACAGTAATTAATAAATTATCCCCATCACGAACAACTTTAATATCATCAAACAATCCAGATGCGTATAAAGAACGGATAGTATTAGAAATAACCGTGTCATTTACTGGACGACCAGCACTAACAGGAATCATTCCATAGACATTATCAGGTGTTAGTCGTACAAGCCCATCTATTTGAATATCTCGTACAATAAATTGATCTGCTGCATATACTTGTTGTACTGTTGCCATAGCACTGATAAGCGCTAAAGGCATAAAAAGGTTTTTATGATGCATGCCTGTTTGTTCCAATAATTTATATCGTCCACGTTCTTTTATAAACGCATAAAGTCGTTAAATAATGCAAGAAGCATCATGCTTCCTAACAATACCATACCAATTTTCAAACCAACCAAATGAACTTGTTCTGAAACAGGTTTACCACGAATTATTTCTACAAAATAGTAAACCAAATGTCCACCATCAAGCATTGGAATTGGCAATAAATTTAAAATTCCTAGACTTACACTCATAAGAGCCATAAAGGAAAAAAATGTTTGCCACCCCATCTCCGCACTTTGACCTGCAACTTTTGCAATTGTAATTGGTCCCGAAAGATTTTCTAAACCAATCATCCCCCGAATCATTTTTACTATAGAATGCAAAATCATGCTAGAAATTTGCCCTGTTTTTTCAACAGCCATGACAAATGCTTCTGCAGGATTATACTGTATTGTCTGTTTAAATGAATCTGGAACAATGATTTTACCAGGATCGCTTTGAACCCCTAACATACCAACAACATTACCCATATTGTCTTTCTTACCTTGTGGCATGATTTCCAACAATACAGATTGATTATTCCGAACTACTTCTATTTTTAATAATTTTTCAGGTGATGCCTGAACTACCTGTACTACATCAAACCATTCTTTCATTGGTTGACCATCAATGGCAACAATTTTATCACCTGGCTGCATGCCTTGACGAATCGCAGCACCATCCTCACTCAATTTAGACACCACCGCAGGAATTTCCGGTCTATATGGTGCAAAACCTAGTGCATCTAAAGGAGATTTAGACTGATCATTAAGAAAATTTTGAATGGGTAAATTAAACGTTTTTTCTTGCCCATTACGATCGACAGAAACAACTATGGTACCTGTTTCACCTGCTCGGTCTACTAAAGCAAAATTTAATTTTTCCCAAGTTGATACTGACGTTTGATCAATTGTTGTTATTTTATCGCCCACCTGCATTTGCAACATTGCAGCTGGTGAGTTTGGCATAATAGCACCTACTCTTGTATTTAGTTGTTCTTGTGCGGGTAAAAATAATATCCAAAATAGCAATACAGCAAATGCTAAATTAATAAATGGCCCTGCCGCTACAATAGCAATACGTTTCCAAGGATTTTGTCTATTAAATGCGTAAGGCAAATCCTCTTCCGGAACGTTCCCTTCACGCTCATCCAGCATTCGCACATAACCACCAAGTGGTAATGCACTTAATTGATATTGAATGCCAGATTTTTTAGATGTCCATTTAAAAAGTGTTGGACCAAACCCAATTGAATATACAAGAACCTTTACGCCAAGTTTTCGTGCTACAAAATAGTGCCCAAATTCATGAATAGCAATAAGTGGTCCCAGTAAAAGGATAGCAGCAATAATAATAAATAATGCGCTCATTAAAAAAACTACCCCTAACTGGTTAACATTTGTTGTGCAATCTTTCTAGACTGCTGATCTGCTTCTAAGATCAACTCTAAACTATTTGCTGATTTATTTTCAACCTGATTTAACGTCTCTTCTACAATTTCAGGAATTTGTAAAAAACTAATCTGTTCCTTTAAAAAAGCTTCGACTGCAATTTCATTAGCAGCATTTAAAATTGCCGGAGCTAAACCACCTTCTCTCATCGCTTCTCTAGCCAATCTAAGCGCAGGAAATTTAATTAAATCTGGTGCGGTAAAATTAAGCTGGTTATGCAAAAATAAATCTAATGCTGGAACATTTGTTTGAATACGCTCTGGCCATGCTAATGCATGTGCAATTGGCGTACACATATCAGGATTACCCATTTGAGCCAAAGTTGAACCATCCACATATTGAACCATAGAATGAATAATACTTTGTGGATGAACAACAACTGTAACAAATTGTTCTTCTACTGCAAATAAATGGCAAGCTTCTATCAATTCCAAACCTTTATTCATTAAGGTTGCAGAATCAACTGAAATTTTTCGTCCCATCGACCAATTTGGATGTTTACACGCTTGTGCAGGTGTTACTTTTTTCAATTCCTCCAAACTTTGATGAAGGAATGGACCACCAGAAGCAGTTAACAAAATCTGAGAAACCCCTAATTTAGGCTGCCCATTGCGCTCTGCTTGAAAATAATTTTGAGGCAAACACTGAAAAATAGCATTGTGCTCTGAATCGACAGGCAATAATAAAGCATGATGTTCATGAGCTGCTTGCATCATGATATCTCCAGACATCACCAATGCTTCTTTATTTGCTAAAAGAACTCGTTTACCAGCTTTAACAGCCGCTAAAGTAGGTAACAGTCCCGCTGCTCCTACAATTGCTGCCATTACAATATCTACTTCCGCACTTGAAGCAACTTTTATTAGGCCCGCCTCATCTTGCAAAATTTCGATATCAAGTAGATTTTCTGCTTGTAATTTTTTTTGCAATTCATCTACTTTAGATGAAGGAACAACAGCAACTTTTGGCCTAAACTGTTTGCAAATTTCAACCAATTCATCTATTCGACTATAAGCAGTAACGGCAAATAATGAATATTGTTCTGGATGCTGTTGCAGTATTTTTAAAGTACTTTGACCAATAGAACCTGTAACACCTAAAATACAAACAGTTTGAGACATTTATAAATCTACACCCATGAGGTTTAAAACATATAAGCCTGTAGCAAATACTGGAGCTGCTGCAAGCAAAGAATCAATACGATCTAGCACACCACCATGACCCGGCAAAATACGCCCCGAATCTTTAATACCAGCACGACGCTTAATCATTGACTCTAACAAATCACCTAATACAGAACTAAATACTGTAAGAATAGATAACATTAGAAATAAAACGTGTTGCCCTAAAGTTAAATCCAAATATGTAGATTCAACAACAACAATAATTAAAATAGCTGTTGCAACACCACCAAATAATCCTTCGATTGACTTATTTGGACTGACATGTGGTGCTAATTTTCGCTTACCAATCTTACGACCAACAAAGTAAGCACCGCTATCTGCTCCCCAAACAAGTAGGAACAAATACATTAACCACCAAGGTGAGTTTTGCCATACATCGAAAATTGAAGTAATTGCCGCAGAAACTAAAATTAGACCAACACTATAAAGAATTGGATTATACCAACCGTCATATTCTGGATAAGACTTTACCCAATGAATACTAAACAACCATGAAATAATTGATGCAATCCAAAGCAAAAGTGCAATATCTGTATAGTAAAGTGCAATCACAGAAACCACTATGGTCAATAATCCAAATGCCCAAGCTTTAGGCTTAAGTAAATTATTATTTTTTCTAGGCATGAGTTTAAACCACTCATAACCCGCAACCCCCGCTGCAATAATCATTAGCACCATCATTGGATAAGGTGATGTTGTTGCAAACATACAACTTAACACCACTGCAACCAATACAAGTGCAGTAATAATCCGCTCTAACATGTATTAATTCTCAAGTTTCGCTTGCTGAATCTGCTCTGAAGTTTTTCCGAATCGTCTTTCTCTTGAAGAAAAAACAGAAAAAGCTTTAGACATTTCATCTACACTAAATTCAGGCCACAACGTATCGGTAAAATACAACTCAGCATAAGCTGTTTGCCAAAGAAGAAAATTAGAAATTCGATAATCCCCACCTGTACGAATAAGCAAATCTACAGGCGGTAAATCAGAAAGACAAACATATTGAGCAAATTGTTGCTCATCAATTTCATCTACACTAATTTTCTTACATTCCACATCTTTTACCAATTGTTTTGCAGCATTTGCGATATCCCACATTCCACCATAACTGATCGCAATCGTTAAAGTCATGCTCGTAAAACTAGCAGTCCTTTCTTCAGCTTGCAACATTAATGATTGTAAATGTGTTGATAATCTAGATCGATCACCAATAAATCGAAGCGCAATATTGTATTTTTCCATACGCGGAATTTGCTCAAGAATTGTATCTTCCAACAACTGCATGAGTAAATTCACTTCATATTCTGGACGGTTCCAATTTTCACTTGAAAAGGCAAAAACCGTCAGTGCTTGAATCTCTTTAGTCCGACAAAATTCAACAATTGGATCGAGAATATTTTTACCTTCTCGGTGCCCGTCGCCTTTAGGCATTTGATTTTTTTTAGCAAACCGATTGTTGCCATCCATGATGATGGCAACATGTTTTGGAAGATGCTGATTATCTTCGATTAAGGTCATCAATATTAGACCTTCATCAATTCAGCTTCTTTTGCTGCAAGGCGTTTGTCTACTTCTGCAACATATTTATCCGTCATTTTTTGAACATCATCTGCTGCACGGCGATCATCATCTTCAGAAATTTCTTTTTCTTTCAATAATGCTTTTACATCACCTAAAATATCACGACGAATGTTACGAATTGCAACTTTTGCATTTTCTGCTTCAGAACGTGCAACTTTTTGCATATCGCGACGTGTTTCTTCAGTTAATGCAGCAAGTGGTACGCGAATTGTATCCGCAGTAACAGGATTTAATCCCAAATCTGATTCACGAATTGCTTTATCAATTGCCGAAACCATTGTACGTTCAAATGGCTGAACAATTAATGTACGTGAATCTTCAACACCCACGTTTGCTACTTGGTTTAAAGGCACATCTGAACCATAGTAAGGAACCATCACCCCATTTAAAATTGATGGGTGAGCACGTCCTGTACGAACTTTTGCAAAACCTTGCTCTAAAGACTCTAAAGTCTTTTGCATGCGTAGTTCGCCATCTTTTTTAAGATCGTTAATCATATGATCTTCCTTACTGAATTTTAAATAATGAATTACAAAATAATGTGTAGTATAAAGAGCTTTAAGGCTCTCGTACATTAATTCGTTACGAGAGTACCTTCTTTTTCGCCCATAACCACTGAAAGTAAAGCACCAGATTTATTCATATCAAAAACCTGAAGCGGCACTTTATGGTCACGACATAAGCAAATTGCTGTCAAATCCATCACACCAAGTTTTTCATCTAATACTTGGTCAAATGATAATGTTTCATATTTTACAGCATCATCATATTTGCTCGGATCTTTATTATATACACCATCTACTTTAGTCGCCTTGAGAATTAAGCTTGCTTCAATCTCAATACCACGTAAGCATGCTGCTGTATCTGTTGTGAAGAATGGATTACCCGTTCCCGCAACAAACACACACACTTCACCTTGAGTCAAATGACGAATCGCATCACGGCTTGAGTAAGACTCAACAACAGTACCAATTGGTAAAGCAGACATAAGACGCGTTTTAATATTACGACGTACTAAAGCATCTCGCATTGCCAAACCGTTCATTACAGTTGCAAGCATACCCATTTGATCGCCAGTTACACGACCAACTAATCCATCTTTTTGTAATTGGCTACCACGATAAAGGTTACCACCACCAACAACAATACCTACTTGAACACCTAACCCCACTAAGTGAGCAATTGCTAAAGACATTTGATCGAGTACTTGCGCATCAATCCCCATTTCTTTATTTCCAGCAAGTGCTTCACCAGAAAGTTTTAATAAGATACGTGCATAACGTGGCTTTTTAGAATCTAACATGATCAAAACTCCAATTTACCTAAATCTGATGGATAACTTTTATTTTTACACTGATTTGATACGAATTAATTTTGCAAATAAATCATATTCGTCGGCATCAGTAATTTCGACTTCAAGTAAATCGCCTGCTTTGATTTGAGATTTATCAATATCTTCCACAAACACATTACCGTCAATTTCAGGTGCATCCGCATAAGAACGTGCCACTGCAACTGGGAATTCTTCTTCAAGGTCATCTACAAGTACAGTCATCGTCTGACCAATACGTTTTTGCAATTTAGCTGCAGAAATCTCTTGTTGAACTTGCATAAAGCGTTCATAACGCTCTTGCTTTACTTCCTCAGGCACATGATCAGGCAAGTCATTTGCAGTAGCACCTTCAACTGGTGAATATGTAAAGCAACCTACGCGATCAAGTTGAGCTTCTTTCAACCATTCAAGTAAGATTTCAAAATCTTCTTCAGTTTCACCAGGGAAACCTACAACGAATGTTGAACGAATAACCAACTCTGGACACTTCTCACGCCATAATTTTAAGCGTTCAAGTGTATTTTCACTATGTGCTGGTCGTTTCATTAATTTAAGGATTTTCGGGCTTGCATGTTGGAATGGAATATCCAAATACGGCAAAATTTTCCCTTGAGCCATTAAATCAATAACAGCATCAACATGTGGATACGGATATACATAATGCAAACGCACCCATATACCCAATTGCCCTAAAGCTTCACACATGTCAAAGAATTTAGTTTTTACTGGCTGACCATTCCAGAAATCTAACTTGTACTTCGTATCTACACCGTAAGCAGAAGTGTCTTGTGAAATTACGAGAACTTCTTTCACACCTGCTTTTTTAAGTGCCTGTGCTTCACTTAACACAGAACCCACTGGACGAGATACTAAATCACCACGCATGCTTGGAATAATACAGAATGTGCAACGATGGTTACAACCTTCCGAAATTTTCAAATATGCATAATGTTTTGGCGTTAACCGAACACCTTGTTCTGGAACAAGATCAATAAAAGGATTGTGTTTAGGTGGCTCAGGCACGTATTGGTGCACGGCTTCCATCACTTCCTGATAGGCTGCTGCCCCTGTTACTTTTAAAACATTAGGGTGCATTTGACGAATTTTATCTTCATCTTTACCTAAGCAACCTGTTACGATTACTCGACCATTAGCACTCATTGCTTCGCCAATGGCATCTAAAGACTCTTGTACTGCAGATTCAATAAAACCACAGGTGTTAACAACGACTAAATCTGCACCATCATAATCTGATGCTACATCATAACCTTCAGTCTTTAGCTGAGTTAAAATTCGTTCAGAATCTACCAATGCCTTAGGACAACCTAAAGATACAAAACCGACTTTGGGGGACTTCATGAATCTGCGCTCCACTAGAATGGGCGTATTGTATGACTTTTCGCAAAATAAAAATAGTTGAATTGGCTACTCTTTGTATAACGCACCAAAATACGACCATAAATTAACTATATATTTATCAATGCACCATTTTTGTGCACCAATACTTTACATTAGAATTCGTATCCGCTATATGTTTCTTTTATAGAACAATTTAAGGGCATTTCTCCATATAGCAACACTATATTACAGCCAAATTATAAAGTTGGCGTGCATCTTGCTTTAAAGTGGATCAATAATACTCTTTACCATGAGATATATTGCTTTATGAGAATGCCATTGCATTTTTTTAATACAGGAAGTTCTAGTTAATGGATCACACCCCTGCAATCGACTATCGACTATTAGTGGATAATCTTGCGACTGCAATTCTATTAGTCGATCGTGATTTAAATATCTTTTATCTCAACTCTTCATGTGAAGCACTGTTTGATATTAGCTTATTACGTGCTTCAGGTATGCCTGTATTAAATTTACTGCATGCGCCAAGTGATGAATTTAATACTGAAGAAGCATTAAAAAACACCTTAGAAACTTCTCAACCCTATACGCGACGTGACGCAACAATAAATGTCAATTTCAAAGATATTCATGTGGATTACACGGTATCACTATTGAATTACAGCAGACCTTATCATCCTTTAATTTTGATTGAACTCAATCCAATTGATCGTCGTTTAAAAATATCAAAAGAAGAAAACCTTATTCAACAACATCAAGTGGCACGTCAGCTTATACGTGGTGTTGCCCATGAGATTAAAAACCCATTAGGTGGAATTCGTGGTGCTACACAACTTCTTGCTCGTAGCCTAAATGATCCTGAATATAAAGAATTCACAGACATTATCATTAGTGAAGTTGATCGTTTAAGAAAATTAGTCGATACCATGCTTGGCTCTCGACATCTCCCTAGCTACAAATCAACCAATATTCATGAACCACTTGAACGCGTTCGCTCATTAATTATCAATCAAACTAAAAAGAAAATTAAAATTACACGAGATTATGACTTATCCCTTCCAGATGTTTATGCAGATCGAGATCAGCTTATTCAAGTCATGCTTAATATTGGTGTAAATGCCGTACAAGCCATGATGGAAAATAAAGAGTTTTTTGTTGATCATCAACCAGAATTAATTCTAAGAACACGTATTCAACGCCTCGTTACAATTAATAGTGTACTTAATCGCTCGGCTGTTCGAATTGACATTGAAGATAATGGTCCAGGCGTTCCAGAAGAAATTATTGAGTCAGTTTTCTACCCACTTGTTACTGGTAGAGCCAAAGGAACTGGGCTTGGTTTAAGTATTGCTCAAAATATTATGCATCAACATAACGGAATGATTGAATGCCAATCAGTTCCAGGAAAAACAGTCTTTAGCTTATATTTACCTTGGGAGTCAGATCATGTCGCGAAATAAAATATGGGTCATTGATGATGATCGCGCCATGCGTTGGGTGCTTGAAAAGACCTTTAAAGAAGAAGGATTTGATGTTACAAGTTTCGAAGAGGCTCAATCTGCCTTAGATCAGCTTAATAGCGATGCACCCGATGTTATTTTAACTGACATTCGCATGCCTGGAATTGATGGTTTGACTTTCCTCGGTAAAGTCAAAAGCAACTACCCAGACTTACCTGTAATTATTATGACTGCTCACTCAGATCTAGAATCTGCAGTATCTAGTTATCAAACAGGTGCTTTTGAATATCTACCCAAACCTTTCGATATTGATGAAGCTCTTGCATTAGTTAATCGTGCAATTTTGCATATCACAAAACTACAACAACAAGAATCAGCAAAAGTACCACCTACCATTCAATCAACAGAGATTATTGGTGAATCCCCTGCAATGCAGGAAGTGTTCCGAGCAATAGGTCGTTTATCACAATCACATATCACTGTTTTAATTAATGGTGAATCAGGTACAGGTAAAGAACTCGTTGCACATGCATTGCATCGCCATTCCCCACGTAGCAGCAAACCATTTATTGCACTTAATATGGCTGCCATTCCAAAAGACCTTATTGAAACAGAGCTATTTGGACATGAAAAAGGCGCATTCACTGGTGCAAATACTCAGCGTCAAGGGCGCTTTGAACAGGCAAATGGTGGCACATTATTTCTAGATGAAATTGGGGACATGCCATTTGAAACCCAAACACGTTTACTGCGTGTTTTAGCAGATGGTGAATTCTACCGTGTGGGTGGACATATTCCTGTTCGTGTAGATGTTCGCATTGTTGCAGCCACACATCAGGACTTAGAAAAACTTGTACATGATGGTCGTTTCCGCGAAGATCTATATCATCGCTTAAATGTGATTCGAATTCACATTCCTAAACTTGCACATCGTAGCGAAGACATTCCCATGCTCGCTCAACACTTCTTAGCGCGTGCAGGAAAAGAATTGGGCGTTAGTCCAAAAATTTTACGCCCAGAAACTCAAGAATATATACAACTTTTGCCATGGCCAGGTAATGTTCGCCAACTAGAAAATACCTGTCGTTGGCTAACTGTAATGATCACTGGTCGTGAAGTTTATCCTGAAGATTTACCATCAGAGTTAAAACAAATCCCCTTAAGTAAAACTAATGGTAATCACCCATTACCGAATTTAGAGCAAATCTCAATTCACCATTGGGATGAACTATTAAGTAAATGGGCTGTTCAAAAACTTCAAAATGGTGAAATGAAACTTCTTGATATCGCAACCCCAATGTTCGAGCGCACATTAATTAATGCCGCACTCCAACAAACACGAGGTCGTAAAAGACATGCCGCAGAACTTCTTGGTTGGGGGC
This sequence comes from Acinetobacter equi, assembly GCF_001307195.1. Lineage (NCBI taxonomy): Bacteria > Pseudomonadati > Pseudomonadota > Gammaproteobacteria > Moraxellales > Moraxellaceae > Acinetobacter > Acinetobacter equi. The sequence continues at coordinate 2,578,730 of NZ_CP012808.1, forward strand.
GAAATACACTAACCCGAAAACTCAAAGAACTTGGCATGGAATCAACCGATGATGATGTCGAAGAAGAATTAGAAAATTAAATCATTAAAAAGCTCCTTTAAAGGAGCTTTTTATATTTCCACTTACTTTTAAAGTATTAATTAAATAGACGCACAAAAACCGATATAACGCGAATAACCTTCAACACCTAAATCAGATTGAGTCACAATAAAATCAGAATAATTTGCAGACTTAATTTCATCTAGCATATTAACAGTATCATCATTTGCATGCAGATCATCAACACTTCGACGCATAGTACATTCAAATTCATCTGTTATATATTCAAAACCAATATCCATTGCAATAAAAAGAACGTGTTCACACGGTTGTATATATTGTTCATTTAACCAGTCAACAACCACATGCTGGCAATATGGACAAGCAATATCATCTATTGCTTGTAAATCTAATTTTATAATCTGAAAAGCCATACAAAATTCAATAAAAAAACTATTAATATAATATTAACAAAAAATAAAAAGCTTATCTTCTTTCTATTTTTATACCTTTCATTTACTACACATCAATATCATGAGAATAGATTAATCATTTCGATTTATATCAAAATTTTTATATCAATTATCATCACGTTCTAATAAAATTTGACATTATAAAACGTTCGCTCTCTAATTTAATAATTAGATCAACTTTGGAAATAATGCATGCTTTCAGATTTAGATGATTTCTACTGTTTTGCAATGGTCGTTGAGCATGGAGGCTTTAGTGCTGCTGAACGCGCAACAGACATCCCTAAATCAAAATTAAGCCGTAGAGTTTATAATTTAGAAGAAAAACTAGGTGTTCGCCTCATTCAAAGAAGCTCTAGACATTTTGCTGTTACAGATGTGGGGATGAACGTATATCGTCATGCTCAAGTCATGGTTAATGCAGCACAATCAGCACAAGACCTTGTCGACCACTTAAGTACTGAACCGCGCGGAACCATTAAAATCAGTATTCCAATGACCATCGCACAAAAAACTGTTGCTGAAATTTTACCTGAATTCTTAAAACAATATCCTGAAATCAAAATTCAAATGATGATTACAAATCGTCGTGTCGATATTATCAATGAAGGAATTGATATTGCTTTACGTGTCAGATCTAATCTTGATGATGACCCAAATTTAATTATTCGTCGCTTAGCAAAAATAGAAGAACATCTGTACACAACCCAAGCTTATTTAAATGAACATGGTAATGTAAAACAACCTGATGATTTAACTCATCATCGTATTCTCAGTATGCGTGAAGATAATACTGAACAAAATATTATTGTTTATGACAAACTAAACCATGCTAAAAAAGTCAAAATTTCCCCGATTGTCATGGCATCAGACCTACATATGGTCGCAGACTTAGTGAGTCAAAATTGCGGTATTGCTTTACTTCCAGATACCATTGCACAACAATATATTGATGATGGAAAGTTTGTAAAAATTCTGCCCGAATGGAAAGCACCTCACGGTATTTTCCATCTCGTCTATCCATCTAAACGTGGAATTTTACCTGCGGTACGCATTTTTATAGATTACCTAGTAAAAAAGCTCAGTATTCCTTGATCTCCTCCAAGTATTATTTTTACATCAAATAAAAAAGGCAAACATTATGTACTCCAAAATACATAATAATTTGCCTAAAACTTAAAAGAAGCATGCCTTGATTATCATGCTTCAATTTTCCAATAAAATCTAAATATCTAAATAATCACCAGTACCTTCAGGCCAAGGTGTAAGTACTTCAAAACCAGTCGCTGTAACTAACACCATATGCTCCCATTGAGCAGATAATGATTTATCTTTTGTCACGACTGTCCAACCATCACTTAACTCTTTAACTGCGGCTTTTCCTGCATTAATCATTGGTTCTATTGTAAAAACCATACCTTCTTTTAACTCTAACCCCTGACCTGGTGTTCCATAATGTAAAACACTTGGTGCTTCATGATAAATTTTACCAATACCATGCCCACAATACTCACGTACTACAGTATAACCTTCTCTATGTGCAACAGACTGAATTGCATATCCTACATCACCCAAAGTTGCACCTGGTTTTACTGCATGAATACCTGCCACCATCGCTTCATAGGTTGTATCACATAGTTTTTTTGCAGCAGGTGAAACACTACCAACATAATACATACGACTAGTATCACCAAAATACCCATCTTTTATAATTGCGACATCAATATTAATAATATCTCCATCTTCTAAAACAATATTTTGAGATGGAATTCCGTGACAAACAACCTCATTACGAGAAATACATGTTGTTTTTGTATATCCATAATAGCCAATATTTGCAGGAATAACGCCTAATGTATTCACAATATAATCATTACAAACATTATCTAAATATTCTGTCGTGACACCTGGCTTGATATACTCCCCTATCATTTCTAAAACTTTAGCTGCAAGACGCCCTGAAATTCGTAATTTTTCAATATCTTGCTCAGTTTTAATTTTAACAGTGGAAGCTCTCATTTTTTGTCACCCTAAGTTCAAAACTACAGCATTATACCCCCATTTTACTCAATAAGCAGAAAAGCTTAAGAACTCAACAACACCAGAATGAATATTTTTCCAACAACCAACCTCCCCCTCAAAAAAACAAAATTATTAAATTGTTATATATTTTATTATATATCAACAAGATATATATTTATAAAATATTTTAATACCATTTATTAAAATTTATTTTACATTTTCACCAACTTGGTCACTAAATAGATTAGAAAAAAAATACTCATTCCACTAAAATCGCTTTCTTTTTTGTTAACCAATCTCCCAACATGACGAATTTACGTACTCGGGATATTATTGCTTTAGGTTTTATGACCTTTGCACTCTTCATTGGTGCAGGTAATATTATTTTCCCACCTATCGTTGCACAGCAAGCTGGTGAACATGTCTGGTTAGCTGCTTTAGGCTTTCTTATCACTGCAGTTGGCTTACCTGTCATTACCATTATTGCTTTATCACGTGTTGAAGGTTCTATTCAGATCCTTAGTTCACCACTTGGAAAAGTTGCTAGTATCATTCTTACTGTTGTCTGCTATTTGGCTGTTGGTCCATTGTTTGCAACACCTCGTACAGCAACCGTGTCATATGAAATTGGCTTTTCATCTTATTTTGGTGATTCATCAAGTAGCTTACTCAGTTATAGTATTGTTTATTTTGCAATTGTTACGCTAGTATCTTTGTATCCAAACAAAATTTTAGACACTGTTGGCTATTTCCTATCACCTTTAAAAATTATTGCATTAATTATTCTTGGTGTTTCTGCTGTTTTCATTCCTGCTGGCATTGTACCGCCCGCTATCAACAACTATGTAACAAGTCCAGTTTCAGAAGGTATCGTAAATGGTTATTTAACCATGGATACATTGGGTGCACTTGTTTTTGGTATTGTGATTGTTCGTGCGATTACATCACGTGGTGTCACCGATAAAAAACTCATCACAAAATATGCAGTTATTGCAAGTATTATTTCAGGCATTGGCTTAACCCTCGTATATTTAAGCTTATTCAAGCTTGGTATGGGCAGTCATGAATACGCACCAAATGCAGCAAATGGCGCGATCATTCTCCATGCTTATGTGCAACATGCTTTTGGAGATATGGGAGCATATTTCTTATCTGCAATGATATTTATTGCATGTATGGTTACAGCTATTGGCTTAACATGTGCATGTGCTGAATACTTCTCTACACTCACAAAAATTCCTTATAAAGTTTTTGTGTTTATTCTTGTTGGCTTCTCTCTCGTTATTTCAAACTTAGGATTAACCAAACTCATTGCAGTATCTGTACCTGTTTTAAGTGCAATTTATCCACCTGCAATTGTTGTTATTCTTCTTGGTTTTTTCTGGAAATGCTTCAATAATCCATCACGCGTTATTGCTCCTGTAACTGCAATTTCTTTGGTTTTCGGTATTATTGATGGTTTAAAAGTTGCTGGATTAGAACAATTTTTACCAAATTTTGCTACACATCTACCTTTAAGTGCGCAAAACTTAGCATGGTTAATTCCATCATGTATTGTTCTTATTATTTGTATCGTGATTGATAAAGTTAAACAGTAATCCCTGATTTAACAAATAGTTAAAATTAAATTTTATCCAAATTGAATTTTATATCGCCAATAATTGCTTCGTTTTACCCAAACAAGCTTTTATTGCCATCAATCACTACATCATCTCCAATTACTCAAAGCTCCATCCTTATACTTTTATCCTATATACATGGCATAAATTATGCTTTATTAAAACTATTCTTTGATCAAAAGAATGATATAGCATGTTATAGCTATCTGAATTTCATTTATATTCACTAAGAAAATGAAATAATCATAATTTGAAATATAGGATATTTCGTGATACACTTGGCAGTCCTATTTCAGACTAAAACACTTTGTTTTAGGGATAGGAAACCAAAAAGGAGGGGTGGAGATGTCATCAATACATTTCAATAAGCAAGTCTTCATTAACTCTCTGAAGACTAAACATATGACAACCTATTTAAGCACTACCATTGCTTTAATGGTTATTCTAACGCTTCATGGCATGCTACAAGGCAACCTAAAGCCAGAATTTTTCTTATATGCATTTATTTTATCTTTAGCTTTTGCATTATGGAATTTAGTCGACCATAGATGTCGTAAATTCCAAAAATCACAACACGTTGATTAGCCAGATGGATGCTCGTCATCCATTTGGAATTAGTCATTTTAATGAAATTTCCCAAAAATATTCATAATAAAACTCCAACTGACTCAAACGTCCAAAAAAATAAATATATTTCCAAAGCTCACTCCTCTAAATTATTCGTAATTTCACCATATAAGTCTGCTTCTTATGGAAAATCATCAATCTATTGAAATAATATGCTCAGACAATTACTCAATTTTTGGCATATTCTATCCATCTCAGAACCAAATAAAACACAACACCCCTATTCTTATTGCACCCGCAACAGGCATTACAACAGACTTTTATCACTCTTTTGCAACATGGCTTTCAACACAAGGCTTTAATGTTCTTAGTTTTGATTTTAGAGGTATAGGGAAATCACTTCACTGTCCACTCAAAGATTCAGAAGCCAATATTCTACAATGGGCTCAACTTGATCTTCCCGCAGCCATAGACAAATTACTCTCACTTACAGATGCAGAAAAAGTTATTTTGCTCGGTCATAGTGCAGGTGGACAATTAACAGGCATTATTCCCCATTATCAAAAAATTGCCAAAATTATTGCAGTATCAGGATCTTCTGGTCATATTAAAGGTTTAAAAGGTCGTACCAAAATACTTGCACCAATCATGTTCCAAGGTATTTTTACCGTAGCTAGATACACCCTAGGATATGGACCAACCAAAGCAATTGGTATGGGAGAAAACCTACCTAAAAATGTTGCCAAACAATGGGCTGAGTTTTGTAAAAAACCCGGCTATGTTATTAATGCTTTAGGAAAATCCTTAAAAGAAGAACAAAATTTTCATAAAAATATCACACAACCAATCATTGCAATTTGGGCTTCCGATGATGAAATTGCAACAAAAACCAATGTAGATGACTTATTACGACTTTATCCAAATGCGCCTAAAACTATTATTGAACTCAATCCGAAAACTTTTAAGCAATCACGCATTGGACATATGCTCATGTTTAAAAGCACACATAAAAACATATGGCCAACTATTGAAGAACAACTTTACAATTAAGTATTTAAATAGCTTTATAATCTAGAAAATGACAATAAAAAAGAGCTCTATAAAGAGCTCTTTTTAAGTACAAACTAAAATTTTATTTAGATGAGATAACGCTTAATCAAAACCGTCTTAATTCGATTACCATCTAACTCAGTAACCTCAAAGTGAACATTTTGATAATCTAATTGAGTACCAACTTGTACTTCACCTTGAGTTTTATCAAGAATTAATCCAGCTAAGCTAATATAACCAGCATCATCCTCTACTAGATCAAGCATTTCCAACTCAAGTTCCAATTGATACACATCAAGCATTCCCGATGCTTTCCATGTGTTATCATCAATTTTAACCAAATCCAACTGCTCATCAGCATCAGGGAATTCACCTGCAATTGCCTCAAACACATCTAATGGTGAAATTAAGCCTTGTACATTACCAAATTCATCACTCACTAATACAAGTGAACCTTTTGATGAACGCAATGTATTAATAGCATCAATGACTTTCATTTTCTCAAAGATGTAAATTGGACGTTGCTGCTTCATTAAAGCTTTTAGCTCTTCAGGTTCATCCACAACATCTAACAGTTCTTTTGCTCGAACAATGCTAATAACCTTATCTAAGCTACCACGACACACTGGAAACAAGCTATGTGGTACAGAAAGTATCTTTTCACGAATTTGTTCTGGCGTATCATCCAAATCTACCCATGAAATTTGATTTCGCGGAGTCATAATAGATGCAACTGAACGCTCAGCAAGTGTTAACACACCACCAATCATATAACGCTCTTCATCAGCAAATGTTTCTTTTGCTTCTGAATGCTCCATCACACCCTCAGTCTGAATCTTTGATCCCATAAGGCGCAAAATAGAATCTGCTGTACGATGTCTTAACGGAGTTTTTGATTCATGTTTAGCAACATTGCGTTTAGTAAATTGATTGAATGCTTCAATCAAAATAGCAACACCAATACCTGAATAAATATATCCCTTAGGAATATGGAATCCAAAACCTTCGGCAATTAAGCTAATACCAATCATCAATAGGAAGCTTAAACACAGAATAACCACTGTAGGATGGCGATTAACAAAAGCCGTTAATGACTTAGATGCAAGTAACATCACCACCATTGCAACAACCATTGCAACCATCATGACATAGATATTATCCACCATACCAATGGCAGTAATAACTGAGTCTAGCGAAAAGACAGCATCTAAAACAACAATTTGCGCAACAACTGCTGCAAAACTTGCATACACAATATTCGATGCAACTTTAATTTCAGGCTTCCCTTCGATTTTTTCATGTAATTCAGTCACAGCTTTATACAAAAGGAATAAGCCACCAAATAACAGGATTAAATCTCGACCAGAAAAAATCAAACCAAATATTTCAATAAGAGGCCTAGTCAATGTGACTAACCAAGAAATTGCAAACAATAAACCTAAGCGCATTATCAAGGCTAATGACAACCCTACAACACGTGCTTTATCTCTTTGTTCTGGGGGTAATTTATCTGCAAGAATTGCAATAAAAACTAAATTATCAATTCCAAGTACAATTTCTAAAATAATAAGTGTTATAAGACCAACCCATATACCAGGATCAAGAAGAAACTCCATTAATTCTTAACTCCAGCATATATGTTAACTAGAAATTGTTTTTTTAGACCTACGCTCGGCGAGGGATCCATACATTTAACCTATTCAACTTTAATCACTTTAATTATGCACAAACTTTGCTAGTTGTTAACCCCTTTTTATAATTTTTATTTTTAATCAAAAATTCATCAAAATCACAAACAAAAAATAATAAGTCATAAATAATCAAGTTAGATAAGGAAAGATACATTATTTATCATTACTTAATAATTCTACTATAATAAATTTACATAATTTTCTTTATTTTTAACTTTATAATGCAATAAGACTTATAAAAAAATCAACATATCTTACGATTCAAAACTTAGTCATTTTTATTGTAGTCATTTGTTAAATATGATTGAAAACAAACTCTTTTATCTTTAAAAATAATACCCTCAAAAAAAATCACTTTTAATTAAAATCCACATAGAGCATCTAAATAAAAGTAATTCTCAATATTTTCGATTATTGACAAATTATTAACATTATTTAAACCAAATAATTTTAGTTGAATATGCACAAATTATAAAAAATCGATAATTTTAAAGATTATAAATATTTCATAAAGATAAAAAGGTAACTTAGATTTATATTTATTAAAAAACTGCAAATTGGTTATAAAAAAAACAAGAAAAGGATATATTCTGGTTAAATGTAGAAAAATTAAACGCTTGCATATACCATATCTTTTCACATAAAATATAAAGTGCTCGTAAATTACAATTAAACAACAATTCTTTTAATTTAAGGACATTTTATAAATGAGTAAAAAATATTCTAAATTTTTGCCATCTTCCGAAGATTTCTCTTTAGAACAGTTTCCTTTTTTCTGGATAACTCAAGTTTATTCACAACATGTTCAAAATGTAGATCATGTTTTAAAGAAATTCGGATTAGATAGCTCTCGCAGACGCATCCTCCTCGCACTAAAACAAAAACCAAATGCAAGCGTATCAGATTTATCAGATATGGTTGTTTCAAAAATGTCGACAACAACAAAGATTGTCTATCGCCTTAAAGATGAAGGATTAGTTGATACTTATTCTTGTGAAGATGACCACCGCATTACTCGTGTTATTCTTACAGAAAAAGGAGATGAAATGACTATAAAAATCAATGACCTAACATCTGTTGTATTAGAACAATCTTTTGATGGATTAACTCCACTCCAAATTGAAAAAATGACAGAGTGTTTAAGACATATTTTTAAAAATATTTCACGCTAATCACTCTCAAATTAATAACGAAGCAGTTATTTGTTGAATATTTACAGTATTGAGCTCACTTTAATATTCAATTTAAATAACTGCTTTTTTATAAAATATTGCAATGGATTATGCTCGTAAACCATAAAACAATATTCTTCACATATCCGTTATGCTAATTCTACTCAGTAACCTACTGTACTAACAACAATTTTAATGTAATTAAAATGTAACAAACATCATTAATTGACTAAAACTTTAATTAATCAAATAAGGTTTATTTCTGTGCATATTATACACAATCATTATCCATATTAAAAGTCATTTTAAGAGAATAATATGACTAATTTATCATTTTAAAGAATTACTTATCTACATAAAAATAATGTAATTTTTAGACATTCAAAACCAGTTAATACCCAATAACAAACATAAGTATTTATTTTTTAAAATAATAATATTATTAAAATAGAATTATTATATTTAATATAGGATTATACCCCATTCAACAATAACCATTTTTTAGTAAAACAATGATATTAATGAATTTAAATTTCCACTATTAGCGTATACAGCTTATGTATTTCAACATTCACAAAAAAGCTCCCTAAATAAGGGAGCTTTTTTTACATGAAAGTAAAATTAATCGCCTGTATATCCTTTAAGCTTTAAACGTGCAGCATGTAATAATGGTTCAGTATAACCTGAAGGTTGCTCACCGCCTTTAAAGATCAAATCAGATGCTGCCTGAAAAGCATAACCATCAAAATTAGGCGCCATTGCAGTATAAAGTGGATCATTTGCATTTTGCTCATCCACAATTTTCGCCATACGCTTCAAGACTTCTTCAACTTGTACTTTAGTAACAACACCATGACGTAACCAGTTTGCAACGTGCTGAGAAGAAATACGCAATGTTGCACGGTCTTCCATTAAACCGACATCATTAATGTCTGGTACTTTAGAACAACCTATCCCTAAATCAACCCAACGAACAACATAACCTAAAATGCCTTGGCAGTTATTTTCCAATTCTTTGGTTTTTTCCTCTTCGCTCCAATTTGTATCTGTTGCTAACGGAGGTGTTAACAGATCATCTAAAGCTAACGCTTCAGTCGCAAGTAATTCTTGCTGACGATTTGCCACATTAATTTGATGATAGTGAATTGCATGAATTACAGCACCTGATGGTGATGGAACCCAAGCACAGCTTGCACCAGCTTCTGGATGTTCAGTTTTAGTGTTATACATATCTAAAAGCATATCTGGTTTTGGCCACATGCCTTTACCAATTTGAGCTTTACCACGTAAGCCAGCTTGTAAACCAATCATCACATTACGATTTTCATATGCTGGGAACCATTTTTGTCCCTTAACTTCGCCTTTACGAACAAAAGGTCCAGCTTCCATGAATGTATGAATCTCATCACCTGTACGATCCATAAAGCCTGTGTTAATAAAGATGGTACGATCTTTCGCTTGAGCAATACAGTTTTTCAAGTTTACTGATGTACGACGCTCTTCATCCATAATCCCAATTTTTAATGTTTTCGCTGGCAAGCCAAGCGCTTGTTCTGCACGTTCAAATAATTCAACAGCAAACGCAACTTCTTCAGGACCATGCATTTTAGGCTTAACAATATACATTGAACCTTTTCGAGAGTTCTTAATTGTATTTTCACCGCGAATGTCAGCAATCGTTAACAATGGTGTAATAAGTGCATCCATGATGCCTTCATAGATTTCTTGACCATCTACTAAGATTGCAGGATTTGTCATTAAATGACCAACATTACGAAGCAACATTAATGAACGACCATGCAATGTAGTTGTACCACCTATTAAGTTCTTACATGTGCGATCTTCATTTAATTTACGAGTAACTGTTTTACCATTTTTCTCAATAGATTCTTCAAGCGTACCGCGCATCAAGCCTAGCCAGTTGCGATAGCCTTCCACTTTTTCTTCAGCATCAACAGCTGCAATTGAATCTTCCAAATCTTGAATTGTCGTTACAGCTGATTCAAGAACAAGATCTTTTACACCAGCCAAGTCTGTTTGACCAATTGAATTTATAGGATCAATTTCAATAATGACATGTAATCCATTATTCAAAAGAACAATTTCTGTTGGCTTATCCTCACTACCATTAAAGCCCACAAACTGTGCTTCTTTAGCTAAAGTTGTTTTTGATCCATCTTTTAAATTTACCGCAAGTTGGTTTTTTTCAACTGTATAGGCTGTTACCTCTGCATGCGAGCCTTGTACTAATGCAAAGTTTTCATCTAAAAAATTCTTTGCAAATGCAATTACTTTAGCACCACGAATAGGATTATAACCTTTACCTTTTTCTGCACCATCAGTTTCAGGAATTACATCAAAACCATAAAGAGCATCATATAAAGAGCCCCAACGTGCATTTGCAGCATTTAAGCAATAACGGGCATTTCGAACAGGCACAACCAATTGAGGACCTGCCAATAACGCAATTTCTTCATCTACATTTTCAGTGCTAATCTGAAAGTCTTCTACTTCTGGTAATAAGTAGCCAATTTCAGTTAAGAATGCTTTGTAAGCGTCTAATTCAAATTTATTATTACGATGCCATTCATCAATTTTAGCTTGAATATCATCACGTTTTACTAAAAGTGCTTTATTTTTTGGGCTGAGATCAACAACGACTTGTTCAAAATTTTTCCAATATGTTTCGCTGTCTAAACCAGAACCTGGTAATGCTTCATTTTCGATAAAATCGTAAAGTTCTTTAGCAATCGCTAACTTGCCTTTTTGGATACGTGCAGTCATTGTCTTTCCTGATATTGCTACTTTTTTATACAAGAGATTCTAGTATACCTATTTATACAGCCCTGAATACGATTATCAATTTGCTAAATAATGAGCATTTTTTGTAGCACAACACCTACCTACAACTTGCTAAGTATTTAACATGATAAGACTATTACTCAGATGAATACCCTTTAGATATTGTATTTCTATTTTTTATTATCCATATTAGACTTAAGTACATTTTGAGATAAATTTCCTTATTATCTTCAGAATAATAGCCATTTTGTTATATTAGAAAATTAATATATTTTCAAATATATTCCTTTTTTATTTAATACTCCTTATAGTCTTCAAATATTGTTGAATATTATTTACACATATGCATAAGAATAATCAACCTAATCTTATTAACATTAAGCTTCTAAAATGTAATATGCTCAAATCATCTTGAACTTAAAATAGCAATTTATCACTTTTATATAGGAAAAAGTTGATCTGTTTTTCTTAAATAGTAATTAATCCAATACTGCAAATAGGAATAAGGATACGAAAATTTATAAGGCTTCATAAAGTCAACAATATCTTGATATTCCTCTTCAGGAAGTGGCTCATACTGAATGAGTTCCTTAGGTGCAATTTCATGATCGATCCCTAAATCACAACCATGCATTGAAGCTAATTTTGCGTATATGACAACTTGTGGCTGTAAATAAAAATCATAATATACAAGTGTATGCTTCGCTGCATGTTGAGCAATTTTCTTAATAAAAAATGGCTCTAATGCTTTTTTCATTCCATCTACATCTTGTTCTGCAAATGCAAGATAAAATTGAAAATCATATTTTCTCAGTTCAAGTTCTTTCGCAAATTGCTTAATTTTTGGCGTTGGAGCATCAATGACTTTCTGACTACGTTGTTTTAAACGCTCTAATTGTTTACCTTCCAACATCAACAAGGTGTTATAAATCATTTGACGATTTAAATCATATTCATCTTCTAAATCTTCAGTATCATTTGCAAGCTCTTCAATATTTCGAATTAAAAAATCTCTGATTTCAGTACTATCACTCATCAACATATGAAACATGGGTTCTTTAACATTGTTATAATCCGAACGAAAAAAGAATGGTATAGGATTACTAGACTCTATGCTTTTCAATATGCTGAGCTTTGAATAGACATAGGCCAATTTTTTAAAAGTTTGCAAATCTTTATTAAAAATCCAAGCGCCTGCCATATTTCCATCTAGGTAGGAAGACATGTTTAACATTGCTCCGAAAGGATTACCTTTTCTTTCTTGTATATATGGTAAAGATTCTTTTCTAATAGGATCTTCACGGTTTAAGTAACTTTTTATGACCTTTGTCATATGATCAAAACGTTGTTGTGCATTTTTAAATTCACGTCGTGCACACATCATATTTATTTGCATAAAGTTTATTTCCCCTTTGCTATTTAATTAAGCTAATCACATATAGCTTTTATTATTTTGAAAAAAAATCATTAATTAAAATTATTATTTGTAATGTGATATTTTATTTATTTTATTCAATTATTTTGAAATTATACTCTCTTTCATTGCCTTTATATCCAAGCCCATAATAGATGTATTAAAAATAAAAAAACTCCTTAATAGGAGCTTTTTTATTAATAATATTAATGATCTACTAACTCTTCTTTATCAATTTGACGATGAGCTGAGTTTAAGTAATCATCCGATTGCATTTCCAATAACCTTGAACGCGTACGCTCAATTTCAAATGCAAGTCTTTCGCCTTCATAAATTTCAATGATTGTATCATCTGAAGTAAGTAGAAGTTTCACACCACGATCATAAAATTCATCGACCAAATAAATAAAACGACGTGTTCCCTCAGAAAGGAAATCATTTAACTTTGGTACATTGCTTACCAACACCGTATTATAAATATTGGCAATCTCAATAAAATCTGCTGGACTACGTGGCTTAAAGCATAATTCAGAAAAATCACACCAAAGAACATCGTCAGTATGTCCAAGTGTTTCTACAATACGATTATTAATTTGAATAGCAGATGTAGAAACAACCTGTGTTTGTGTCAGCGCTTTAAAACGTTCTGCCATCCATGCTTCATTTTCAGCATTTAATGGTGATTTAAATAATTGAGCTTGTTTTAAAACACGTAATCGATAATCTACTCCAGCATCGACATTTAAAATCGCACAATTTTTTTGAACCAATTCAATTGTCGGCAAAAATCGATCACGATGAATGCCATTTTTATATAATCCTTCAGGTGCAATATTTGAAGTTGCAACCAAAGTAATGCCACGTGCAAAAAGTTTCTGGAATAAATCACTTAAAATCATTGCATCCGTTACGTTAGATACAAAGAATTCATCAAAGCAAATAACGACTGCATCTTTATAAATTTGATCTGCCACGGTATCTAATGGATTACGCTGCCCAGATAATTTATTTAATTCTTTATGAACGTATTGCATAAAATGATGAAAATGCATACGTGTTTTACGTCTAAATGGAATTGAATCAAAAAATTGATCCATTAACCATGTTTTTCCACGACCTACACCACCCCACATATATACACCCTTCGGTGAAGTAACTTTTCTAAATCGATGAAAAACTCGCTTAGATGATTTGTAGCGTTGAATTAATTCCTGCCATACACGATCTAATTCATGAACAGCCTGAGCTTGAGCGTCATCAGGCATAAATTGTCCAGATGCCAAAACTTCAGCATAACGCTCTGCAGGAGACATTGGATTGTAAGTTGTATTTTCAACGTTTAAATCTGACATATTTTTCAATACTAATTTCGGCTGTGACAATTATAACGGAGTTCACTCTTTTTTCGACATAACACTTTTACATAATGCTTAGGCTATTTCAAGTACTGACGTGGACTCTGACCAAACCAACGCTTAAAAGCATGGTTAAATGCTGATGGTTCTGAATAACCTAATAATTCAGAAATCATTTCAATTGAATACTTTTTATATTCAATCATTTCTACTGCTTTATGCTTAATTATATCCTCTCTAATTTTCTTATAACTGGTTTGATGTTGCTGTAATTGATGGCGTAACGTTCTTTCTGGAATTTTTAAAACCTGTGCCGTCTCTGCCATTGTGGGCATATTTGAATGCTGCAAGACTAAATAATCCCTTACTCGCTGCACAATACTAGGGAATTTTTCTTTTTCAGACAATCGTTTCAATGCTTTTATACATTTTTGTTCGTAAATATGAAATGTAATGGGATCATAAGAAGGGATCTCTACCTTCAAAATATCTTTATTTAACCAAAATCGTGCACTGTCAGAATTAAACCGTACATTAGCCCCATAAATTTTTTGATATTCACCTTGATCATGTTGTGATTTTGGCTCATTAAAAGGTAATTCAACGCAAATTTGAGGAAATGATAACTGCATCATTTGATATAAATTTTCTAGAAATTTAAAGGTTCCTGCAACCTCACATTGTGCAATAAACCGATCCATTTCATTATTAAATCCTAATGGATGATACTCAATCACGATCTGCTCTTTTATAGATGAATATTCTAATTGACCACCCAAATGAGTTAAGCGACAAAATTGCACTGCTTTTTGCAATGCAGTTTCAATATTTGGACTAGAAACCAACAACATTAATAATGGTCCATATCCAGCCAAGGTATAATGTTGTCCAATATTAAGCCCATCATATTCAACAAAATGCTGACAAAGTACATTTAGAATTTCTTGCTCCAAATGTACATTTATAATTGAACTTGGATCAATTGCTTCAACTTTTAATCCCAAATGTGATAATTTCTCATTTAAATCAATTCCTGCATTACACATTCCCTGAATCAAATACATAAGACTAAGAGTTGAACGTTTCATAATAAAAGAAAATTTAATTTTCTTATTTGTACTATAGAATCTTGTTTAAAGTAATTGCCTAAAATATCATTTTATATTGAGTTCATTTATTTAATAATTCTAATTAATGACTTAAATAAATTTCAAATATTTTGGTTGAAATAGTTACATTGTCATTACAATTAAATTACATAAATGGGTTTTTTATAGACTTTATACACATCATAAATCCATTGATCTGAATTGACTAAAATTCTACCCTCACCTATTTTTAATTGGCATAATATAGTTCGAATTATTTTTTTAAGATTTACTTTAACAAATGCAATCTATTTGGCTTATTTTTCAGCTTCTCTTTTGTTTGGCTTTAGGTTTTTTATTTGCAAGACGATTACCATCAAATATAGAAAAACTTGCATTTAAAATGCTTCCTTATTTTTCATATATTTTATTGTTTTCTATTGCATTTGAATTTGCCCAAATTATTGATCAAATTGTTTACCCTGAACGTATATTAAAAAGCGCATTTATTCTTTCAATTTGTACATCATTTGGTGCATTCTCTTGTTGTTATATTCTTTTTAGAAGTATAGGTATTCGCCCTACACATGGAAAAGTTTCTGCCTCACTATTTATTAAATCTCTAATTAATATTAGTTATGCTTTTATTACACTAAGCCTTGGATATTTTTCAGCAGAAATATTGGCATCATTTAACAGCCAAATTCACTTAAACTCTTGGTATTTACTACTGATTTTTATGTTCTTGATTGGCTTAGATTTAGCATATTCTCCACTTGACCGTTCTTGGATTAATTGGCGCATCATGTTAGTCCCATTAAGTGCAATTATTGGTTCGATTGTTGGTGCCTTTATTAGCTTACCCTTTATTGAGAATATTAAAATTCAAGATTTAATTATGCTATCACAAGGCTACGGCTTTTATTCTATGACTGGAATTGTGATCACTGAATTACGTAATGCTGAATTAGGAAGTATTGCATTAATGAATGATTTATTTAGAGAAATAGTCGCAATTTTAATAATGTATTTAATTGGATGGCGATATCCACGTTCTGCCATTTCAGCAGCTGGAGCAACTTCTATGGATGCAACCCTTCCTATGGTCAAACAAGCATGTGGAAATGATTTTATTCCACATGCAATGGTGAGCGGTTTTATTCTATCTTTACTCGCACCGATTTTAGTCAGTATTTTGGCTGCACTTTAAAAAAGTTTAATTCATAATTTTATAAATTGCTTTCGTCATATCCTGAGCTTGTAATCCTCGAATGCCTTGCTTTGCAAGCTCATCTCCAGCCAATGCATGTAAAGTGACAATATCATGTAAAGATATATCATCTTTAAATTGTGCTTTTAAACCTGCAATCATGCCTGACAACACATCTCCCATTCCAGCTGTTCCCATACCTGCATTTCCTGCAGTACAAATCCATAATTTTTCTTCTAAAATTAAACTACCTGCTCCCTTTAATACCCATTGTCCTTTATATTTTTGTTGTAATTTTTGAATAGATAAAATACGATCAAATTCAATAACTTTCGTTGAAATATTTAATAACTTAGCAGCTTCACCAGGATGTGGCGTTAAATAAAAATTAGATGTAAGCTGTTGGTTATCTTCTGCTAAAAACCATAATGCATCTGCATCTAAAACTATATCCAAAGAACATTTTACTAGCACAGAAAACCATTTATAAAATTCTTTTTTTGCCCATTCATCTCTGCCCAATCCCATCCCAAAAGCAACACTATCAACTTGTTCCAATAAATCCGCAATGTTATGCTGATTTAATACTTCAATATCTTTAACCATGATATTCGGAGATCTTGCTAAAATTGCACTATGATGCTTTGCATGACAAATTACTGTGACTTTTCCTGCACCTGTGGCAAATGCTGATTCAGCAGCCATTGTCACAGCCCCCCCCATGTCTGCATGTCCCCCACAATAAGTACATGCCCATATGTTCCTTTATGCCCATATGCTTTTCGGATTGGAAGATTAATTTTTAGTGGACTTAGGTGCGCTAGTGCTGTTAATTGTTTATCTTCTGGAATAGGTGCTATCAGTTTTATTTTTCCAATATATTCTTTCGCTTGACCTGTAAATAAACCCGCTTTAAACCCAAGTACTGTTAATGTCATATCGGCTTGAATCACACATGGTAAAGCTTGACCACTGTTTGCATTTAAACCACTCGGAATATCAATCGCGATTTTTAAGCCATTTTGTTGATTAATTACTTTAATAATCTCTTGCCAATTTTCATCTAATAACCGATTTAGACCTATACCAAATAAAGCATCTATATAACAATCATATTGTTGTTTAAATTGAAAATTCGAATATATGGTTATTCCTGCTTCTTTTGCTTCCTGAATTGCATAGGCTAAGTCTTCTGATATTCCAGGTGTTGCAGCATAAACATCAACAATATAATTTTTTTCTAACAAATACTTTGCTAATAAATAACCGTCACCAGCATTATTTCCTTGACCACAACATACAGCTATTCGTCTTATTTTCTTTTCAATGAATAAAGGAATAAGTTGTTGATTCATCATCCAAGCAACTTGCTGCATCAATCCATAAGAACTATTTTGTTGATTAAACCACCGTTGCTCCCATGCTTGAATTTCAGAGCTATGATAAACTTGCTGCTGCATTCTTATTTCCTTTTTATCAATTATGAACTTATCTCCATCTTTACATAAAATTCAAGTCGATCAATATGATCCTGAAGAAGTAAAAGTATGGATTAAGAATCAAGCACTAGCGCTTGGATTTTCTGATTGTGTCATTGCACGTCCGAATGCTCAAGAAGAACTGCTACGTTTAAAAGAATATTTAGAGCGTGGTTATCATGCTGATATGGATTATTTAGCAGAAAACTTAGATAAGCGTGCTGATCCGACGTTGCTTGTTCCCAACACAAAAAGTATTATTTGTGTTCGTATGAATTATTTAGTTACAACACCTAAACCACGAACAATACCTGATCTTCCAAATTCTGGCATTATTGCTCGTTATGCTCGTGGTCGCGATTACCATAAAGTCATGCGTGGACGTCTAAAAATATTAGCAACTAAAATTAAAGAAAAATATGGCGATTTTGAATCCCGACCATTTGCAGATTCAGCCCCAATCTTTGAAAAATCATTAGCAGAAAATGCTGGAATGGGCTGGACAGGTAAGCATACATTGCTCATCCATAAAAAATCTGGCTCATTTTTTGTACTTGGTGAACTGTTTACATCTTTAGAACTTCCTTTTGATTCACCAACTACTAAGCATTGCGGTTCATGCACAGCCTGTCTTGATATTTGCCCTACACAGGCGATTGTTGAACCATATATGTTAGATGCAAGAAAATGTATTGCATATTTAACAATTGAATACAAAGGTATTATTCCTGAAGAATTACGTAAACCAATCGGAAATCGTATTTTTGGCTGTGATGATTGCCAATTAATTTGTCCTTGGAATAGTTTTGCTCAAAAAACAGAAATTGAAGATTTTTATCCTCGACATGATTTAGACAGACTCACTTTATTAGAGCTTTGGCAATGGAATGAAGAAACATTTCTTAAAAACACTGAAGGTAGCCCTATTCGTAGAACGGGTTACCAAAGTTTTAAACGAAATATTGCGATTGGGCTTGGAAATGCTCCTTTTTCACCCGAAATTTTGACTGAATTAGAAGTTCAAAGAAATAAACATGATGATATTGTGCAAGTCCATATTGATTGGGCAATTCAACAGCAACATGAAAATTCACTAAAATTTACAAACAAGAATGTATAAATAGATTTTTACAAGAACCTTGCAAAGTTTGCACTATTTATATTTTTTAATTTCAAAATCAAAACATTTTATGTTTTTATAAAATATAATCTTGCAAGCATTTAACAAGAAAACCACAAAACATTGCAAGTATTTAAGCTAAATTAAAAATCAGGAAGCATACTTAAACTTGACACTTATTGCCTTCACTTAATAAAAAATCAATGTAAAAATATATCTCAATTTTTCACTTTTACAGGGAATTTCATAATGAATACACGCCATGATTGGACACGTGAAGAAATTACAAATCTTTATAATCTTCCATTCTTAGACTTAGTTTTTGAAGCACAACGTATTCACCGTGAAAATTTTCCTGCAAATACAATTCAAGTCAGCACACTACTTTCAATCAAAACAGGAAAATGCCCTGAAGATTGTAAATATTGTTCTCAATCGGTTCATTATGATTCAAAACTAGAAGCAGAAAAACGTATTGCTATCTCAAAAGTAATAGAGGAAGCCAAATTAGCATTAGCTCAAGGTTCTTCTCGTTTTTGTATGGGTGCCGCATGGAGAAATCCCCATGAACGAGATATGCCTTATGTATTAGAAATGGTCAAAGAAGTAAAAGCGCTTGGTTTAGAAACATGTATGACTTTAGGTATGCTCAATCAATCACAAGCAGAACGTTTAAAAGATGCAGGTTTAGACTATTACAATCATAATTTAGATACATCACGTGAATATTATTCACATATTATTAGCACACGTACTTTTGATGACAGACTTGATACCTTAGAACACGTTCGAAATGCAGGTATGAAAATTTGTAGTGGCGGTATTTTAGGGCTTGGAGAAACACAAAATGATCGTATTGGTTTACTCTATGAATTAGCTACTTTAGCCATACATCCAGAATCAGTTCCAATCAATATGCTCGTTCCAATTGAAGGAACACCACTCGAAAATATTGAAAAATTAGATGTAATTGAATGGATTAGAACCATTGCTGTTGCTCGTATTATTATGCCTAAAAGTTATATTCGACTTTCAGCAGGTCGAGAATCTTTAAGCGACTCAGATCAAGCATTAGCATTTATGGCCGGCGCCAATTCTTTCTTTTCAGGGGAAAAACTATTAACGACCCCAAATATAGGTGAAGGCAAAGATAAAATTTTATTAAGAAAATTAGATCTGAAAGTTGAAAAACCAAAACTGACGATCCATGAATTAAGCATCAATGCAATGGAAGTTTAAAATTTATTAATTAAAGGCACAAAACCGTGCCTTTAATTGACTAAAATGAAACCTACAAAATTAAATTGGCAACTTTTTAATAGCTATTACTCAATTAAGAATAATAGATAGTTCTTTTTTTCGAAAACTTATCTAACTGCTTTAAAAAACCTTCAAAATAATCTTTTTCCTTCTCTTCTGTTCGGTAACCTGCATATAACGTGCGGCGTAAACCTTGTTCTGCAACACAGTCTAGACGTCGTGATGTTACCCATCCTTTTTGCTCATACTCTTTTACAACCCAGTCTGGTAAAGCTGCAATGCCATGACCACTTGCAACTAACTGAATTAACATTTGTGTCAAATCTGTCGTTCTAATTTTCTTAGGATGAATATTTGCAGGAATAAACAATCGAGACATAATGTCTAATCTATGTTTATCTACTGGATACGTCACCAAAGTTTCCTCTGCCAACTCTTGAACGGTAATATTTTGGACACGAACAAGTGGATGCGTATTCGATAGTACTAAGCGTGATTCATATTCAAAAATTGGAAAATACTCAATTCCTTTTAATGCAATTGGATCTGCTGTAATGAGTAAATCAAACTCCCCAATTTGCAATAATTCATGTGGATTAGCATCAAAACCACTCGCAAAATCTAAGTCAACATCGAGATATTGTTGACGATATTGATTTAATAATGGCATTAACCAGTCGAAACAACTGTGGCATTCAGAAGAAAAAATTATCCGCCCTGTCTGACCATGCACAATTCTGGAAATATCAGTTTGTGCAATTTGTACTTGAGGTAAAACTTCATCAGCAAGCTTTAATAAACGCTGCCCCACATTTGAAAAACTTACAGGTCTAGTGCGACGATTCACAACCTCAACACCAAACCACTGATCTAACTCTCGAAGTTGGTGTGATAATGCAGATGGCGTTAGACACAAATCTCCAGCCGCAGCAACCAATGAACCATGTTCTCTCAGCGCCTTTAAAGTTTTTAGATGACGTAACTCAAGCATCTTTGCACCAAAATATAATAAATAAAACAAACAGTGTGACTAGCATACTCTAAAATTTATATTAGTTTATTTTTTTTCATTAAAAAAAATATATCGTGAAGAATTCTCATCAACCCTAAATACTTATTCCTTATTTATAAACTTAAAATCATTAGCGTTTATAAATAAAAAAGCTCTCCACAAAGGAGAGCTTACTTATAAGTTATCAACTTATTTATCTTGTAAAAGTTCAATATAAAATTCAGTCATTTCATCTGGTAACTTTTCTGTTACTTGCTTAGACATGGTCGCAATATAATTATTATCCATTCTGAGCTTTACAAATTTATATGATTCTAAGCAATCATAAATAACATCATACTTATTCAAAATATCATGTATTTTTTCTAGCGATTGTAAACAACTCACAACAATTGCAACATGTGCCTTTTCATGCAAAGTTTTAGCTTTAAAACGGTATTGATAATGCATCAAAAGCTTTCTTAACTCATCAGTATAATCAATCATATTTCGTACTATAGTTTGATAACCACGATATAAATTATCATCTTGTTTAAGTTGTTCGATATTTTTCCCTTGATATTCAACAAAATAAAATAAAGCATCCATACTTTTTTTATACGTTTTAATGGCTATTCGAATTTCTTTTTGATCTTGCTCAAGCTTGTTTAAATACTGCGGTTCTTTCCAATCTGCATACAAAGACAATAAGACAAAAGCAATAAAAAAAATTGCCGATGCAACTAAAAAATCTGTCTGTATATCAAACTCAGTAAATAGAAAATACGAACCACTAAAACAACAGCTTAAAAGCACAACCCCTAAAAACAATATTTTCAAAAATTTACTTTTCGTCATCTATAAAAAACCTTATGTATGCTTATTATATTTCAATTGAAATATATTCTACTCTAGCCACATATTCAAATCATAGATTTTAGTATATCAACCTATCTTAGCGATAGATTGATATAATCTTCACTTCTGTTTATTTTTTCAGCTTTTCTTCTATATTTTCAATAGATTTTTGCTCTATTTTTTCATAAAGTTCAATTTCATCAATAACTTCACAACCTAAATAACTTTCAAATAGCGATTTACTTGAAGTTATCTCATAATTAATTTGATGATTTTCTCCTAAATTCGACTGAAAAATCCCTGCAGCAGAAACAGGTAAAAAATCTTCATAAACAATGGGTTCAAAAGAAACTATTCCTTTTTTAATCAAGCTTTCCAATTCAAAAAAATGATTCTCTTCTTTTAAAAGATCATCTTCTTTATTGAGAAAATATCGGAAAAATGCTAGTTTTTCTAATCGTAAAGAATTGTAGTCATCGGGAAATTTTTTAAAGTTTTCATTCAATATTTCCATATATTGTTCTGAGTTCTGATCATTAGGTATTTCACCTAATTGTGTTCTAGATTTTTCTAAAAGTTCATCATATAAATGACGCCCTTTAACTGTTAATGCAACACCTCGTTGTTCAATTTCCCCAAATCGTGCAGTATGTGTTCCCTGTTCAGAGATATGATAGGATGGAAATAATACATTTTCCTCCAAAGCTTTAAAGCTTGTTTGACGTAATAAAATCGGACAATTTCTCGGAGGTGGTCCTTCGATGACTGCTTTAGGGCTCATTCCCAATTTAAACATCTCTTTTTGCGCCCAATCTATATCTAAAACTCGTGGCGTTAAATGATTAATATGAGGTCCTTTGAATGCAACAACATCTGCAACTAATCGGTGTTGTTGATGTAATGATTCATACAATGCTTTACTAACAGCTGCTTCTTTATGCCATCTAAATGTTTCAAGTACTTCATGAATAAACTCTTCTGCATCAATTTTACTTAATCCACCTTGTTGCTCAAATTTGTCAGTCAATATCAAAGCACGTTCTGTAAAAATTTGACGCTTTTCTAAAATATCATGTGCGATTTGACGTAAATTTTCATCTTCTACCAGCTCTAATCTTAATAGTGATGTAAAAACACGAAATGGACTTTCATTTAAATCTTCAAGCTTTAGAGCACGAAATGCAGTTGCAAAAACAGGTACACCTGCTGGAACTAAATCGTAATATCCAACTGGTTGCATCCCCATTACAGCAAAAATACGGCATATAGTTTTAATCTCTTGAGCCGTCCCTAACCGTATTGCACCATGGCGCTCTAAAGACAAACGCTTATATTCATCTCTCATGTGTAATTGGGTATTTAATGCTACTTTTTGATTTAGCATTTCACCATTAATATGTTTGACTAAATCAAGTAGATCACCATAAAGAGGAACTTCCTTTTTGTACATTTCAGACATAAGTGCTGAAAATTTAGATCTAATTTGATTTGTACTTATAAATTCCATTTTTTCTTTTCCTTATATCTATTATTTTTTAACTCTATTTTCACTACATTTAACTAAATCACTCAATGTGACGAACCGTAAATTAAATATAGTGTTTGTTATTCTGCCATGAGTTAATGAATAGAAAAGTATTTGAATATAGCTTTTTGCAAATGCATTTTGAGTATTTTTTCAGCCTTTAACTTATATTTATGTTCTAATTATTGTTTATTCCTTCTATTTGATAGCCATTTTCTTCTACTAATTTATGCTAGTTTTATGCTTCTGTTAAATTTAGAGATTTAAAACATTTTTCAACTATAAGTTGAATCTAAATTTAAATTATGTTTAAGGTATAAAGCCAAGTCTATATAAATGAAAAGTGATTTTTCCAATTCAAATATACACCAAAAAAATTATGCAAAACAAATCTCAGTATATTTATTTTTCAGCAAAATAAATCAATAAATACAATTAAATCAAATACTAAATTTCACAACATTAGATGCTTTTAAAAATCATTTTCATATATTCTATTGTGAATACATAGAAAAGTATTTTACCCCAAAACTTGGGAAAGGATCTGTAATGAACTCTATTTTTGAACATGCTCTTACCATATTCATGGCATTCTTTGCCATCATGAATCCAATTGCAAATACAGCAGCATTTGCTGGGCTTACAGGAAACATGAGTAAAGCACAAAAACAGGCAACAGCACTCAAAGCACTAATTATTACCTTTATTTTAATTACACTTTTCTCACTACTAGGTCAAAAAATATTTGATTTATTTGGTATTACATTGCCTGCTTTACGAATCACAGGCGGTATTTTGGTTTTTATGATTGGCTATCATATGCTACAAGGTTCTAGTTCAAATATTCATTCATCAAAAAATGAAGACCCTGTTGGCTCAAATGATATTTCAATTTCCCCTTTAGCTGTTCCTCTACTTGCAGGTCCAGGTACAATTGCTACGGCAATGAACTATTCAAGCAATGGTGGCTTACAAGATCTTGTCACCATTGGTGTTTTCTTTATTCTTTGCGTAATTACATATGTTTGCTTCATATTCTGTAATCAAATTATTGAGAAAATTGGTAAAAATGGATTAACCATTGTGACACGTTTAATGGGATTAATCTTAGCTGTGATTGGTACACAAATGTTTATTGCAGGTGTACATGGTGCTTTTCATCTACCGACTTAATATAAATCTTTAATTCAATTTCTATAATTAATGCCATGTAAAACTACATGGCATTTCATTTCATACAACCATTAATCTAAACAATTTATCACATTAAATTTCAATTAGAATTTCCATGTATAGTCAATATTTACACGTTGCTCTTTTGCAGACTTAAATGTTGCTTTAGGACCAAAATCATTTTTGTAATCTTCATGTCTAAGTCTAATATTAACTCCTTTTAAAAAGGTACTTTGTATTTGATACGAGAGTTCTATACCAAATTTACGTTCTGTTAATTTTCGATCATCTCCCACCAAATTAACAAGTTCAATATCATGTCCTTTGGTATAACGAGTCATTAATTTTAAACCGGGAACTTGTTTTTTAAAATCATAATCATAACGAATTGAATATGCCTTTTCTTTGGGATTTAAAAAATCTGTTGCCCAAGCATCCATATACGTATTTGCTTCTCCACCACTTAAATATGGAAAACCTGTTTTCCCTGAATTATAAATATAGCCAGCAGTAAATTTATGGTTATCCACGCCTAAAGTTACTGCAATATTTCCATGATAATTATCGACTTCCCCAGCTAAACTTTCACCTGCATCAACAGTTCTGAAAATTCTAAAATCTGTAAATACATTATATTGTTCATCAATTTTATAATTATTTTTTATCCAGAATGTGTATTGATTATAAATGTCATCCAAATTGGCATAAAAGAGACTTAATGTCGTTTCTGGTCGAATATCATAATAACCACCTGCATAAGTTAAACCTGATGTTTCAACTGATTTATATTTTTGATTTGCACCTGAAAGCTTAATTTTTTCATAATTGGTTGAATCACGATGATTAACACGGTTTACATAGCCCGCTTCTAATTTTAAGTTTTGAATCTCTTTAGATTCTAATGCGACACCACGATAAATTTGCGGTAATAATCTTGCCTGTGATCCAACTAAAACAGGATTTACAGGAATAAATCCACCTACTTTTAGCTCAGTTTGAGAAAATTTTAATTTTCCTGCAATACTGCCTTTGGTAAAAGTTGATACAGGTTCTAAATCTGATTTTAATGGTGTTAAAGCTGTACCATAATATTGCTTATCTCCCCACAAATTAATACCACTGCCAATCAAAACATCTACACCAAAACCAACAGGACCTTCGGTAAAACCTGATTTTGCATTTAAAATAAAGCCTTGTACCCATTGTTTTGATGCCGGTTGAGTTGCATCATCGCCAACAAAATTTCGATCTAAATAAAAGTTCCTAGCTGTAAAAGTTACATTACTATCTTCTACAAATGCAGCAAAGCTTACGCTTGGAAAAACTATAGTTGCACTCATTAAACCCAATATAAATTTTTTCATCGTCTTTTTCCTTAGACAAAAGTTCCATATTCCATTGATAATTAATCAATAGATTTTTAAAGTTTTAAGTTGTTTCAATTACTATCAATAGCAAAAAATTATCTAAATTTTAACTGTTCGCATTTCGATCATTCCTTAATTACGTATTGTTGATGAGTCCCTCTCATCACTATGTACTTTCAATTTTGAAAACTTGATTACGTATAACCAAGTTTTCATAACGGCCAACTAAACTAAAGTAAATACAGCAGTCGCTTTACCAACTGCTTTACCATTCTGATAAGCAATACTTTCAATATTGGAAATTTTCTTACCTTGACGAATGAAATAAACTTCAACATTCACCTTTTCAAGCGCACAAGGTCTTAAAAAAGCAATATTTAAAGAAACAGTTGCCGATGCCTTCCCTTCATAAGAAAGTAATGCAAATAATCCCATTGCATCATCTAGCATTGCGCACAGCATTCCACCTTGCAGATGTCCCATAGGATTGGCAAATTCAGGTTTTGCTTGATATTCCAAACTGAGTTTTATTTCAGTTTCATCAAATTTTAAAATTTGACCACCCAAATGCGTATGAATTGCTGGTGGTTTTAAATCATCAAGCACGTTCGAAACATTCTTTGTCATCTATTATTACTCACCAAAATAGCTGTCTTTAAATTCTGTAATTACATCTCCTGCACTTCTTACAGTATGCGCAAGACCATAAATTTCAGATAAAATGACACGATGATAAAAACGAGCAGTTTCAATTTTTGCAGTTAAAAATGCTGTATTTTCAGATGGTGATGCTAATAATTCTTCTGCTTTAGATGCACTTTTTGCATGTTGCCAAGCACCAACAACAATACCCACTAACATTAGATATGGCACTGAAATTGAAAGTGCTTGTTTAGTCGATTGCATGAATTGTGCTGCAATAAGTTGGCTATTATCTTCAAGTACCTGAATTGCAGCTGCAAACTCTTTTGCAATATCAGTTAATTGAGCTGATGCTTGTGTTTCTGCTAATGTTTCTTTCATTAACCCAATTAAAACAGCAAGATTTTTCCCTTGATCTTTAACAATTTTTCGACCGACTAAATCGGCTGCTTGAATGCCTGTTGTTCCTTCATAAATCACACTAATTACAGCATCACGTAAATACTGAGCAACACCCGTTTCCTCAATAAAGCCTAAACCACCATGCACTTGGATGCCTAAAGTTGTCGTTTTTAATGCTGTTTCTGTTGCCCATGCTTTAAA
The DNA here is from genome assembly GCF_001307195.1 of Acinetobacter equi. Classification (NCBI taxonomy): domain Bacteria; kingdom Pseudomonadati; phylum Pseudomonadota; class Gammaproteobacteria; order Moraxellales; family Moraxellaceae; genus Acinetobacter; species Acinetobacter equi. The sequence goes on from NZ_CP012808.1 coordinate 2,606,246, forward strand.
TACAGGAATAAGTAAATCGACCAAACCTTGCTGATGCTTTCTCACATTCATATCAGCATGACGGAAGCTCATATCCTGTGCTTGGGCAATAAATAAAGATAAAGAGCGCATCGCTTCCACTTGTGCTTTCATTGTTAAAAGCATACGGCGTACGTCTGCATGTTCAATAATCGCTACAGGTTTAGCTGTTTCAACATCAACACCTTGTACTCGTTCACGTGCATAATCCAATGCCGCTTGATAAGAACGTTCAGTTAATGCAACACCTTCCATACCAACAGTTAAACGTGCCATGTTCATCATGACAAACATTGCAGCGAGACCTTTATTTTTCTCACCAACTAAATAACCAATCGCACCCTCATCATCACCATAAGCCATGACACATGTAGGACTCGCATGAATTCCTAACTTATGCTCAATTGATACACAACGTACATCATTGCGTTCACCTAATGAACCATCCTCATTCACCAAAAACTTAGGAACAAGGAATAGTGAAATTCCACGTACACCTTCAGGTGCATCAGGTAATCGTGCTAAAACAAGATGAATAATATTGTCTGTAAAATCATGCTCACCAAAAGTGATAAAGATTTTTTGACCATGAATACGGTATGAACCATCTGCTTGTTCAATTGCTTTAGTCTTTAAAGCACCCACATCTGAACCTGCACCAGGCTCAGTTAAATTCATGGTACCGCCCCATTCACCAGAAACAAGTTTAGGTAAATATTTTTGTTTTAACTCATCTGATGCGGCATGACTAATTGCTTCAATAGCACCAATAGTCAAACCTGAACACATGACAAAAGATTTATTCGCCCCCATCATTATTTCATTGACTGCTGTCGATAAAATATAAGGTAAACCTTGACCACCAAATTCAGGATCAAGTGAAATATTATTCCATCCCGCTTGAACAAATTGTTGATATGCTTCTTTGAATCCCTTTGGTGTAGTGACTTCACCCTGATTTATTTTTAGACCTTCACGATCACCACTTGCATTAATTGGATCTAGGATATTGGTCGCAAATTTACCAGCTTCATCCAAAATTGATTCGTATAAATCAACACTTAAATCTTCCAGACCAGAAAGTTGAGCCAATTGCTCTTGATCTAACAAATGATTAAAAATAAAGCTTAGATCATTTAGAGGTGCTTTGTAGCTGTTCATGCACTCATTTCCTTGTCTTGTAGTAAACGCCAGTTAATTTTTCCGCTTGCAGTTTTTGGAAGTTCTGCAACAAACTCGACCACTTTAGGTACCTTATATGCCGACATTTGTTCCCGACACCAAGTGGTTAATTCTTCTGAGGTCATTTGTTGATTATGTTTTAACACCACTATTGCTTTAACGCTTTCCCCACGGTCATTTTTACTACAAGGAATAATGCAGTTCTCTAAAACTTTTTCATTTTTATAAAGAATACTTTCAACTTCAGATGGCCATACTTTATAACCTGAAACATTAATCATGCGTTTCAAACGGTCAGCCATAAAGAAATAACCTTCTTCATCGTAATAACCGACATCTCCCGTTTTAAAGAAACGTTTGCCATCATGTTCAATAAAGGCTTTTTCTGTAGCTTCAGGATTTTTCCAATAACCACTAAATAAGCAAGGGCTGGTCGATATAATTTCACCACTTTGGCGGACACCAAGTTCCTCACCTGTTTCAGGATCAACAATACGACTATCAACATCAAATAATGGAATTCCCAAACATTGACGCTTACCACGCCCATAAGGATTCAGATGTACGCCTGCCGTCATTTCAGTCATTCCCCAACCCTCAATAAATTCAATACCTGTTAAAGTTTCAAAATCTTGAGCAATTGCATGTGGCATTCCAGTACCACCACCATAAACGCAAATAAATGATTTGAAATTAAATTGATTTACATTTGGCATTGCCAATAAATCTACAACCATTGTTGGAATACAGCACCAATGTGTTAAAGCATGTTGATCAACCACCTGAGCAGCACATAAACGATCCCAACGGGTCATTAAATACGTGGTTGCACCTAACCAAATAGGTAAACACATTGCATTAATCATTCCTGTCACATGGAAAAATGGCGTTACAGCCAATACTTTTGCTGTGTTATTCCATGGACACCAATTAATTTGCGTTAAAATTTGGGCAACTAGTGCACGATGACTCAACATGCATCCTTTTGGATGTGCTGTTGTACCTGATGTATATAAAATGACCGCAAGATCTTCACCATTTCTTGATGCTTTATATTGAATCGGCTCATGTTTTAATGCAGTTTGTAAGTTAATAACATGATCATTTTCAATAACTAGAGCAGCATTTGTTACGGTTTCTGGAATTTGAAATTTTGTTTCAGTAAATAAGTCATCTGCATAACGTGCAGCAATGATGGTTGATAAACATGTGCTTTCACATAATGGTTCGAATTGATCTACAATTTCAGAGCCTACAATGGCAATTTTAGATTCTGTATCTGTGATGTACCATTCCAATTCCAAGGTCTTATTCATTGGATTTACAGGAACAACAATGGCATCACAGCGTAATACAGCATAGTAAGCAATAATAAAAGACACACTATTTTGCATACACAAAACAACGCAATCACCCGATTGAACATTTAATTGTGTTGATAAATATCCTGCAAAACGTTCAATGCGTTCATTTAAAGTTGCATAGGTAATTTGGCTACCATAATAATTCACTGCAGATTTATCTGGATATCGTTGCGCACTGGTTTGTAAATGCTCATATACGCCAGTTTGTGGATATGACAATCCATGCGATAAATGACGTGGCCAATGATTAAAATGTAACTTACTCATTCTTTATTCCCTCAAAGATGCCGATCTCATCTTCCTAATGTCGGCATCGTGTTATCCATTTCAAAAATATTTATGCAACTTTTTTTGCTAATAATGTTGGAATTTGCCAAAAACTTGCATCACTATATAAATCTTCTGCAAATTGCTGTATGCGATTTTTCATTACATCCAAGCCTTGCTGTTCTGCATAAAACATTGGACCACCTCTCCAACGAGGAAAGCCATAACCCGCTAAATACACCACATCAATATCCGATGACCGTAATGCAATGCCTTCTTCCAATAAACGGAAACCTTCATTGGTTAATGCATAAATACAGCGTTCTACAATTTCTTCATTACTAAACGTTTTTGCTTCAATACCTTGTGCTTGACGGTAATCTTCAATCAGTTGAATTACTTCTGCATCTTGATCACCACGACGATTCCCTTGGCTATAGTCATACCAACCTTTTTTCGTTTTCTGACCTAAGCGCTGTTGTTCAACCAATAAATCTGCAATGCCTGAGAATTTTTTATTTGGATTCATCTTTAATTGTTGTTTACGAATCAAATACCCAATATCGTTCCCCGCCATATCACACATACGGAATGGCCCCATTGCCATTCCCCATTGTTCTAAAGCTTGGTCAATTTGATAAGGTGATGCACCAGCATCAATCAATAATCCTGCGATACGTAAATATTCATTCAACATACGATTGCCAATAAATCCATCACAGACTCCAGCAACCACTGCAACTTTTCGAAGTCGTTTACCGATGTCTAAAGCGGTTACTAAAGTTTGTTGACTCGTCAATTCAGTACGTACAATTTCAAGTAATGGCATAACCTGAGCTGGACTAAAAAAATGTAATCCCACCACGGCTTCAGGGCGTTTGGTAACTTTAGCTAACTCATTTAAATCTAATGTTGAGGTATTGCTTGCTAAAATTGCAGACTCAGGGAGATATTCATCCATTTTTTGTAAAACAGAGGTTTTAACTTCCCAATCTTCAAAAACAGCTTCAACAGCTAAATCAACTTGAGAAAGTGCCGCATAATCTAAAGTAGTTGATAGATTTTTTTGAATATTTGTCGCTTTTTCTTCAGTTAAACGACCTTTGCTAATTTGTCCATCAAAATACTGACCAATTAAACCTAAACCACGCTCTAAAGCTGCTTGATTATTTTCAATTAAAGTGACAGAAAAACCTGCATTTAAGAAGCAAATGGCAATTCCACTCCCCATTGTTCCTGCACCAATGACAGCAACTTTTTGTACTGGCTGTGCTTGAATATTTTGAGCTAAATCTGGAATGTTTTTAATTTCACGTTCTGCAAAAAATGCATGTCTTAAACTTTTAGATTCAGCACTTTCAGTCAGCATCTTAAAAAGTTGTTGTTCTTTTAGAAATCCTGCTTGAAAGTTTTGTTCTATAGATGCTTCAATCGCATCAATAATTGCATTTTGAACAACTGTATTTGTATGTTTTTTAAGTTGAGCTCGTTGATTTTCTAGGTGCTGAAGTAGTGCTTCATCTGATTCGATATTTATATTTTTAATATGATAAACAGTACCTACAGATTGCGTTGCAAAAGCCAATGCTGCACTTAACACAGACTCTTCCGTCAAAACATCAATCAATGCAGTTTCATTTAACGTATCTAATTTTAATGGCTTACCAGAAAGAATTGTATTTAATGCCCGCTCAACCCCAATATAACGTGGTAACAGTTGTGTCCCCGCAGCACCAGGTAATAAACCTAAATGTACTTCAGGAAGAGCTAGCTGACTTTTCTCATGAACAATTCGATGATGACATGCTAAAGCAAGTTCTAATCCACCACCGAATGCAACACCTGAAATTGCAGCAACAATAGGTTTCGATGCATTTGAGATTAAATCAAATAAATCGTGTAAAGATGGAAACTCTAAATGTATTCCTTGTGAAAACTCATGAATATCTGCACCAGCACTAAATGCTTTTTCACCACCATATAAAATGATGCTTCGTATCTCATTATTTAACAATAATTGTTGTATTGCCTGATATAAGTCATGACGCAATGCATGTGATAAAACATTTAATTTTTCAGTTTGAAAGTGAATGATTCCAATATTTTGACTGGTTTCAATACGAACTTGCCCTTGAGTATTCATATGCATCTTCCATTATTTAAAGCATCAAACAGTTTTCACTTCAGCAAGAACATATTTATTCTTGCTGAAAATTTAGTTTATTAATTAAGAATTGATAGGATCTATGTTTTGACGTTTTTTCATCGTACTTAACAAAATCAGAATTAAAATTGCCGCCACAATAATTCCAGGAATTGAAGTCGCTATTAATCCTGTAGCTCCACTTCCCATAATTAAAACTTGTCCAGCAATTGCAGGACCCGCCATCGCACCAAAGCGACCAACAGTCATTGCAGTTCCGACACCTGTACCACGAATTTTTGCTGGATAAATCTGACTACCTAAAGCATATAAAACCATTTGCCCGCCAATCGTAAAACAACCCACTAATGCAGCTGCAAAATACATGGCATAAAGTGTTTCAAAAAGATTTAATGCCAACAACCCCAAAACAATGCCGCTATACATCAAAATAATGACGTGTTGCATTTTCCAACGATCAACTAAGACACCTAAAATCACTGTTCCAAGAAATGCACCTAAAGAGAAAAACATCATGATGCTATTAGCTACTTTTTTCTCAAAACCAAGTTCCATAAATAATGATGGCAACCAATTCAACAACATGTATACCACCATCATCGTGAAAAAATATCCAATCCATAACAAAATCGTTGGCGTACGAAAATGCTGATTAAATAAATCTTTAAATGAAATTTGTGGCGTATTTTGCTGCTGATTTTGTGTTGCTAAAAATGCGCGTGACTCTGGTAAAAACCACATCATTAGTGGAATGACCAATAATGGTAATATGCCACCAACATAAAAAATAACTTTCCAGTCTTCACTGAGTGATGTACTTGCGAGCAATGAAATAACTACGCCACCAATAGGCATACCACAATACATTAAGGAAATTGCTCGGCCACGTGCTTTTTCACTTACTGCTTCAGAAGCTAAAGCAACTAAATTAGGTAATGCAGCACCCAATCCCACACCTGTCATAAATCTTGCAAATAGCAAGCCGTTATAAGTAGTCACAACCGCTGTTAGAATTGAAAAAATACCAAATAGTGCGACTGAAAATATTAGTATTTTCTTTCGACCAACCCGATCAGCTAAACGCCCACCAATTACACCACCTGGTAACAATCCTAAAATTGCTGCACTAAAGAACATTCCTAATGCACTTTTATCTAAACTAAAATGCTCTCTAACTCCAGATGCTGCTACACCTGCAGATTGAAGATCAATCCCTTCAATCAATGCAATTAAAAAACAAATTAAAATTGTCATCACCACATTCTTTTGTGATGCATTTCCTTTGACATCCATACCAATATTTCCTTTTTTGTTTTTGGATTCCATTTAGTCACAAAAATAATCATTACAAAATTATTGTCAAGCTAACTTGACGTTTTATAAATTAGCAAAAAGTCGTACATCAAAAGTAAAAAAATGTTAATTTACACAACTCATCCTCATCTTTTAGACATAAAATTTATTGTGAAATCATTACGACTTTTACTTCGTTCCCGCCTTGAATGGGTAGAAGATCGCCTTATGGCGAGTGCTGAAAAAAATGGATATGGCTATGTATCACCTTCAATGGCAAGGCTTTATAGCTATTTAGGAAATGAGCCTATTCCTATGTCTGAGCTTGCAAGACGTTTAAAAATTTCAAGGCAAGCTGTTCATCAGTTAGTCGCTGAAGGTATTAATTCTGACTTTCTAACTTTGATTAATTCGCCACATGATAAGCGAATAAAATTAGTAATGTTTTCGACAAACGGTAAAGAGATGGCAAATACAGCACTTGCTGAACTTAGAAAAATTGAAATAGAACTTGAAAGTTCTATCGGTTCTGAAAATGTTCAGGAATTAAGAAGAATTCTTGAGCTAGATTGGCCAACCTAACATCTTCATCTCTCAGATTTTCCTTATCATTGATTTAAAGACAGTTCTTTTTTATTGATATGAAGTTTTAATATTTTATATAAAATCAATATATTAATTAACTTTAAGATGAAATAGAACTGCCTTTATAAATTGAATATTAAGCATATTATTTCAAAGCCATTTTAAATTAACTATATACTTTATTTTATATAAATAGGGATTTATGGTTTAATTCTAGCAAAATGATGAATATTCTATTTCCTTTACTTTTCCTAAGATTATTATTTTACTTTCATTCAAATTCTCCTTGTTTATAGTTTAATATTATATTTACAAATATAATAAAAGTTGACTAAAACAATAATATTTAATAATGATAAAATTCACACTATAATTCATTTAGATAAAACGAATCACAATAAAACTAATTAATTTAAAAAAATATTAATAGCAATAGAGTTAATAATGTTTAATTTATGCAACAAATTGTTTTTTAATGCAAAATGATTTTACTTTGTCACTCTTATAATCTAAATAAAAATAATTAATGCTGAATAATAAAATATTTTTCACATTTAAATGCTTCCTATAAATGCAGATTTAAAACCATCCTTTAAAAGTAGGCATTCGATATTAGGGATATATTATGGAAACAACGAACAATTCAACAAGTTCATCGACTGACCTCTCTAATCATGAGAAGCCCGCCAAAACTGAAAATCAATCTACTACTTTAAATACACAAGAAATTCAAGAAAAGCTGACCGATTTAAAAACCACAACACAAGGTTTAAATCAATCTGAAGTAGTTTCTCGTCTCACTCAGTATGGTCCTAATGCCATTGAAGCTCATGAAGAAAGTAAATGGAAAAAATTATTAGGTTATTTTTGGGGACCAATTCCTTGGATGATTGAAGCTGCTGCAATCATCTCACTGTTTCGTCAAGATTGGCCTGACTTCATTGTCATTACCGTATTACTACTATACAACGCAATTGTCGGATTTTGGCAAGATAACAAAGCAGCAAATGCCCTTGCTGCACTAAAGCAAGGATTAGCAGCAAAAGCACATGTATTACGCGATGGAAAATGGGATGCAATTGATGCAACACAACTCGTTCCAGGCGATATTGTTACAGTATCAGGAGGAGAAATTCTCCCTGCTGATTTATTGCTCCTAGATGGTCAATATCTTTCCGTAGACCAAGCCGCATTAACGGGTGAATCTCTTCCTGTCTCGAGAAGTATTGGAGATACAGTCTATTCAGGTTCAATTGCTCGTCAAGGTTCAATGACAGGCGTTGTCACAGCCACAGGAAATAATACCTTCTTTGGTCATACAGCAAAACTTGTCGCATCTGCTGGCAGCAAATCACATGCTGAAGAAGCCGTTCTTAAAATTGGTGATTTCCTTATTTTATTGGCTGTAACACTTGCTGTAATTCTGATTGGTGTACAAGTTTATCGAGATATTGTCGCTGTTGGACATTGGGAATGGAGTGAAGCAGGACAAATTGCTCAATTTGTTTTAGTTCTTTTAGTTGCATCAGTCCCTGTAGCAATGCCAGCTGTTATGTCGGTCACTAAAGCTCTTGGTGCTTTAACACTATCAAAGCAAAAAGCAATCGTCTCTCGATTATCGGCTATTGAAGAACTTGCTGGTGTTGATGTCTTGTGTTCAGATAAAACAGGAACCCTAACGCTTAATCAACTTACCTTACAAACACCTATTACTTTCAATAATACATCTACAGATGACATTATTTTAGCAGCATGTCTTGCTTGCCAAAAAAATAGTACAGATGCTCTTGATCTCGCTGTTTTAACAGCAATGAAAGATCCTAAAATATTAGATCAATATCAATCAATTGATTTTGTGCCATTTGATCCTGTAAATAAAAAAACCATTGGTCATGTGAAAGATGCTCAAGGTAAATCAGTTCAATTTTCAAAAGGTGCACCACAAGCCATTGGTCAACTCTGCGGAATTGGTGAACAAGCAGGTTCTGATCAAACATCACAGCAATATTATGGACAAGTCAATGAGTTAGCTCGTCGTGGTACACGAGCTTTGGGCGTGGCACGCTCTAATGATGAAGGAAAAACGTGGACATTATTAGGTATATTGCCATTATTAGATCCACCTCGCCCAGATGCAAAAGACACCATTGCAAAAGCAAAAGAGTTAGGTCTTTCAGTCAAAATGGTCACAGGTGACGATGTCGCAATTGGCTCAGAAATTTCTCGTCAACTTGGTCTAGGTCAAAACCTACTGAGTGCTAGTGAAATTTTTAAAAATGATAAAGATCCAAATCATATTCACACAGATACCGCACGTGCAGTAGAAAATGCAGATGGTTTTGGTCGTGTATTTCCTGAACATAAATATGAAATTGTAAAAGCATTACAACAGCAAGGTCATATAGTGGCAATGACTGGTGATGGCGTAAATGATGCACCAGCATTAAAACAAGCAGATTGTGGTGTTGCTGTAAGTGGCGCTACAGATGCTGCTCGTTCTGCGGCTGCCATTGTACTGACTGCACCTGGTTTATCGACCATTATTAGTGCCATTACTGAAGCACGTAAAATTTTTGAACGTATTACATCTTACGTGTATTACCGCGTTGCGATGACCATCGCCATTATGTGTGTTGTGGTTTTATCTTATATTATTTTTGATTTACAACCACTTACTGCCATCATGATTGTGGTTTTGGCATTATTAGATGATATCCCAATTATGACCATTGCCTATGACAATGTGAAGGTAAGTTCTCAACCTGTACGTTGGAATATGCACCGTATTATTTCATTCTCGTCTGTGATGGGAATTATTGCCTTAGCTCAAAGTTTTGGCATGGTTCTACTATGTAAATATTGGATGAACAATCCTGAATTAATGAGCAGTTTGCCAATGACTATTGATCATCTACAAACAATGGTTTTCTTACAACTCGCAGCAGGTGGTCAGCTCTTAATTTTCATTGTGCGTAATCGGGGTGCTATTTTTGCTCGCCCTTATCCACATCCAAAACTACTTTTAGCAATTCTTGTAACTCAAATTATTGCTATTTTACTTTGTGTATTTGGTATTTTCGTTCCTGCACTACCTATTGAAATGATTGGTGTTGTTTGGATTTATGTCATTATTTGGCTTCTTATCGCAAGCCTTGCAAAAATGGCATATTACAAATACATGGATCGCCAAGAAATCAATACAAAATCTAATTAATGAAATATTCGGTTGAATATCTTTTAAAAAGATATTCAACCAGTTAGGTATTAAAAATTAATCATATTGGTTTAAAAAAGAGACTTCATATTATGAATTTATATAAAAAGTTAGTTGTTGAACCAGGTAGTAAAGTTAAATTAAAAAAGGTAGATGCATCTTTCCATGCAGATTACAAAGATGAAGAACATGCCAAAGAAACCTTAGCTAAACATGTCGCTAAAATTGGTGAGTTACAACGTAAATTATATGGTGAAAAAAAACATGCCTTACTTATTGTTTTGCAAGGAATTGATGCCGCTGGAAAAGATGGAACATGCTGGCATGTAATGAATGCGATGAACCCACAAGGTACATATGTACATGGTTTCAAACAACCTACATCTGAAGAAAAAGCACACGATTTTTTATGGCGTATACATCCACACACACCTGGCTTAGGTGATGTTTCAATTTTTAACCGCTCTCATTATGAAGATGTATTGGTACAAAGAGTTCATAATATTGTGCCTAAAAAAGTTTGGTCACAACGGTATGAACATATTAATAATTTTGAAAAATTATTAAAAACCAATAATGTCACCATATTAAAATTTTTCTTATACATTAGCCCAGAAGAACAATTAGCTCGTTTTAAACAACGTTTGGATGACCCTTCTCGCCAATGGAAAATTAGTGAATCCGACTATACAGAACGTGAATATTGGGACCAATATATTAGTGCATACGAAGATATGTTAGAAAAGTGTTCAACAAAAGAAGCACCTTGGTTTGTGATTCCATCAAATCATAAATGGTTTAGAAATTTAGCCGTTTCAGAAATCATCTTAAAAACATTAGAAGATATGAAACTTAAACTGCCTGAACCAACTGTAGATTTAACTGAAATACAGCATAAATATCATGAGATAATAGAAGACCAAAATAAGCCCTCTAAATAAATAGCTTATTTACATAAAATTTCTATAATCTCATATGATCAACAAATGCTTCTTTCTTCATTTAAAAGAAGCATTCTCATTTTATAAAAGTTTAAGGCAAAGCCAATGAATTTAACGCTTTTAATATTTCTTTTGGTTTATATTGCCATGGGGTTTGGCAAAGTACCTGGCTTCAAAATTGATAGAACAGGTGCTGCCTTAGTTGGTGCACTAGCAATGCTTGCTATTGGCAGTATTTCAGCACAAGCTGCATGGAATGCAATCGATTATAAAACCATTGGTTTATTGTTTGGATTGATGATAGTTTCTGGCGCTTTTGCTGTTTCTGGTTTTTACGCATGGGCTGCAAATAAAGTTGCAACTCTACAGGTTAGTCCTGCAAAGTTATTAGCAGTATTTATTGTAGTAAGTGGTGTTTTATCTTCTATTCTAACCAATGATGTTGTTGTCGTCGCTATGACGCCATTACTCGTTTCAATTACATTAGCGAGGGGGTTAAATCCAATTCCATTTTTACTTGGCTTTTGTTTTGCAGCCAACACAGGTTCTGTTGGAACTTTAATTGGTAGCCCACAGAATATGATCGCTGCTCAGGCACTAGATGTCTCATTTATTGATTTACTTAAGGTTGCAGGTATTCCCGCTTTAATTTCTCTTCCAATTGTTTGGGGAATCATTTGTTATTTATTTAAAGGCAAATGGACTATTGAAAAAACAGTAAATACTACTCCAACCACCATTGTTCAACCGCAACTTAATAAACTTGAAACTCTCAAAGCTTTAATTGTCACCATCGTACTTGTCGTTATATTTATTATGGATATATGGCCACAAGAACTAGTTGCATTAACCGCAGCAGGTATTTTATTAATTAATCGTACTGTTGCATCTAATGATGTTCTTAAAGAAGTAGATGGAAATTTACTTTTATTGATTATGGGTTTATTCATTGTCAATGCAGCGATGTCTACAACTGGTTTACCACAAACATTACTTGCTGATCTCAAACATATGGGACTAAATTTAAATGATCCACTCTCATTATTTTTTACCAGTGCTGCACTTAGTAATATCGTAGGAAATAACCCAACTGTCATGTTATTAGTTCCATATTTAGAAACAGGACTAAATGCGAATGCCCTTTGTGCAGCCCTTGCATTAGGCACAGGTTTTTCAAGTAATATGGTAATTTTTGGTAGTTTGGCAGGAATTGTCGTTGTCGAACAAGCTAAAGCTAGTGGTATTCAAATTTCATTTATGGATTATGCAAAAGCAGGTTTTCCTGTTGCTGTTGTATGTATTTTCCTCTCTGCATTTTGGATTTATTTTATCTAATCCTAAAGATGTTATTGCCAAATTTGGTAATAACATCTTCCTTACAAATCACTTAATGTATAAATAATTTCTAATGCTCAATATTTTTTTTATTTTTAAAATAACAAAAACCACCGTAAATCATACCAATCATAATAATACAAATCACAACCAATCCAGTCACTAAACTAAAACGACTTTCATCATGAATCAAATAATCCCACAACTGATGCAGCCCATGTGTAACCTGTAAACCAATGGTCACAATAATAAATGCCCATAAAAATGAAGCAACAATATTTACAAGAAAGTAACGGATAAAATGATATCTTTTAATACCAAAGCTAATTGGAATAACAGTTCTTAACCCCCAAGCAAAACGCATAAACAAAATACTTAAAGTGGGATATTTATCAATCAAAACACTAGCTTTATGAAATTTTTCAGCAAGTTTTGGACGATCATGGATAAACTTATGGCCAAATTTTGCACCTATCTGATAGTAAAATTGATCACCAATAAATGCACCTAATGTACCCGCCAAAATCAGTATCCAAAATTTAAATACTTCTTGCTGAACAGCATAAGCACCTAATAGTAAAACCGTTTCACCTTCAAAAAATGCCCCAACAATAACGGCAAAGTAACCATAATTTTGTAATAAATCTGACCAATCCATATACGAACTCTAAATACAAATTTACTCTTAAAACAGCCATGCAATTTAGGCTATAGAATAAGAATTTTTAAAAGATGTGACATCGCCTCTTCAGAATCTCACCGAATAATAAATCACAACTTTAAATATATGGGCATGAAATCTGCCTAGGATGCTTAATTTATCACATGATTAAAAAAATTGATTTGTAATGAACATTAATACACAGAAATTAAGTCGATCGTTTATTTTTATTGTTAAATAAATCGGCTTTAAATCAAAATATAGATTATACGTTATTTTTTAATATTCCTCCTTTCATATAAGAAAGGAGGAATTTTTATTATGTCGGTTTTATCCTGGGAAAATACCGCGCTCTTTACGTGCTTCTAAAATACGTTCACACGCTAAAATATAAGCAGCAGTTCTTAAGCTACATTCTTTTTTAGTCGCACAATCCCAAACATCTGCAACAGCTTTAATCATGAGTTTATCTAGACGCTCATTAATTTCTTCTTCGCTCCAGAAATAACTTGCAAAGTCCTGTACCCATTCAAAGTAACTTACAGTTACACCACCAGCATTACAGATCACATCAGGAACCATGGTTACACCACGTCGAGTTAGAATGTCATCCGCTTCAGGATATGTTGGTCCATTTGCACCTTCAAGAACCATTTTAGCTTTTAAACGCTCAGCACGTTCAACTGTAATTTGCCCTTCTAGCGCAGCAGGAATAACGATGTCCATTTCGACATCCCAGAAGTTTTCATCATCAATTTTTGTTGCACCAATAAATCCAGCAACACCCTGATTTTTTGCAACGTATTCAATAATACCAGGAACATCTATACCATTTTCATTAAAAACTGTACCTGTATGATCTTGAATACAGACAATTTTTGCATTTGATGCATGGAATAAATTTGCAGCTTCACTCCCCACATTACCAAAACCTTGAACAGCAACTTTCGCACCATCAACTTTAAGGTTAATTTTTTTCGCTACTTCACAACCTGTAATATATACGCCACGCCCAGTTGCTTTTACACGCCCCAAAGAACCACCTAAATGAACTGGTTTACCTGTGACTACGCCAGTAACAGTATGACCTTGACCAGATGAGTAGGTATCCATAATCCATCCCATAACATTGGCATTTGTACCAACATCTGGAGCAGGAATATCTTTTTGTGGTCCAATAATATGTGCAATTTCACTTGTATATCGACGTGTTAAACGTTCTAATTCACGTGTAGAAAGTTTACGTGGATCGACACGAATTCCACCTTTTGCTCCACCAAATGGTAAATTTAATACAGCAGATTTAATCGTCATCCATGCTGAAAGCGCCATAACTTCACTTAATTCAACATTTTGATGATAGCGAATACCGCCCTTTCCCGGTCCACGTGATAAGTTATGTTGTACACGATAACCTTCAAAATGTTGGATTTTCCCATCATCCATAATAATAGGCACATCAACAATTAATGCTCTTTTGGGACGTTTTAATGTATCGACATAATCTTGTAAGTCTTCACGCAAATATGGAGCAACCCTATCAATCTGCGCCAAAAAAGTTTGCCAAGCACCGTTATTTTCATCAATATAAGAAAGATTAGACATATTATTCCTTGTTTTTTAACCAATTCTCATTACAAATGTAATTGTACGCAATAAATGCTGCAAGTCGAGCAGTTAATTGATCTTTATCGTAATTTGGATTACATTCTGCAATATCTAATAATTTTATTTTTCCACTTTTTTGAATGAAATAAATCAAATTTTCGAATGTTTTTAGATCTATTCCACGTACTGCAGGAGCGCTAACACCTGGTGCTAATACCGCAGAAAATACATCTAAATCCACCGTTACATAAAGTATATCAACCTTCTGAATAAAGTCATCTACTTTAGATAATAAAGTGGATGAATCACAACTATTCAATTCATAATCAAATACATAATCAACCCCAAGTTGATCTGCCATTTCAAATAATGATCTTGTATTTGCATGTTTTGCAATACCAATACATAAATAGTGAAATGTCTTTCCATGCTGTTGAGACAAATGCGCTGCTTGTAAAAATGGGGTACCTGATGTTGCTTGAGTATCATTTCTTAAATCAAAATGTGCATCAAAATTAATAATTCCAATCCGCTGATCTACCTGATGTTGATTTACATATTGAAACAAACCATTAAAACTTCCATAAGCAACTTCATGACCACCACCAAATACAATTGGCTTCATGTTTTGTTCTAAAGCCTGCATAACCTTTTTTGCTAATTTAGATTGTGCTTGTTCAAGTTGTGCATCGATACAACTCACATTTCCAAAATCTTGAATTGTTATAGGCTGATGTACAGGTAAATTAGCCAATTGTTTTCGAATTAAATCTGGTGCTTTTGCTGCACCAATACGACCATGATTACGTTTAACACCTTCATCTGAATTAAATCCTATAATTGCAAAATCAGCTTGTTCAGATTGATTAACCACTTGGTAGATTCGACAATGCTCTACACCAGCACCATCATCACGTCCCTTCCATTGATACGAATGACTCATATTAGATACCATTTAATTATTACAATAATTACCTTAAAGATGTAGCAATTGTCCTTTTTGGATAATCTTTTTATTTAAATCGCCACCTAACCAATAACTGAGTTCTGAAGGATGGTCGATGTCCCACGCAACAAAATCTGCACATTTTCCAATGTCTAAACTGCCATGACGATGCGCTAAGTCCAATGCTTGTGCAGCATGAATTGTCACGGCAGCTAAGGCCTGTTCAGGTGTTAAACGAAATAATGTACATCCCATATTCATCATTAATCTGAGCGATAATACTGGTGATGTTCCTGGATTTAAATCTGTCGATAATGCAATTTTCACCCCTTGTTGAATCAATTTTTCAACAGGTGGGTATTGTGTTTCCCTAAGAAAGTAAAAAGCACCCGGTAATAAAACGGCAACCGTATCTGCATCAGCCATCGCAAGAATATCTTGATCGGTCATAAACTCAAGATGATCTGCCGATAAAGCATGATAGCGTGCAGCCAAACTTGATCCACCTAATGCAGATAATTGTTCTGCATGTAGTTTGACTGGTAAATTTAAAGATTTTGCAGTCTGAAACACTTTTTCGACTTGTTGTGGTGAAAATGCTAAATGTTCACAAAAGGCATCTACAGCATCTATCAGATGTTCTTGATGTAACTGAGGTAAAATTTTCTGACATATATAGTCAATATAACCATCTGCATTATTTTTAAATTCAGGAGGAAGTGCATGTGCTGCTAAACATGTGCTTCGTATTGTCATAGGTAGTTCATCTGCTAATTGTCGAATTACCTTCAGCATTTTTCTTTCATTTTCTAAATCTAGACCATAACCAGATTTAATCTCAATGGTTGTGACACCTTCTTTTAATAAACTTTGCACACGCTTTTTGGCAGATTGAAAAAGATCAGATTCAGAAGCTTCACGAGTAGCACGAACCGTACTTGAAATACCACCACCTTGTTGAGCAATTTCGGCATAACTTACGCCCTTTAATCTTGCTTCAAACTCACCACTACGATTTCCGCCAAAGACACCATGTGTATGGCAATCGATTAAACCTGGTGTAACCCAAGCACCATCTAAATCATATGTTTCATACTTTCCTATATCTAAACATGGCATTTCATTTCGTGGACCAATCCAATCAATACATTCATTTTTTGTAATAATGGAACCATCTTTAATGATTGAATATGTACCATGTTTCATTGTGGCAATATGACAATTTAACCAAACTTTTTTCATGATATTTACCTATATTTAGCACTGATCTTTTTCAGTTTTAAGGCTTCTTTTTAATAAGTCTTCTGTATTTTCTGTTGAGTCTAAATGTGGGCTAGACATTGAAGCCATCTTAGGTTTAATTTTCACATAATAAAAAATCGCTAAAATTAAGAGCCATGTTCCACCAACATAAATTGCAGGTCTTGACGTTGGAAAATAAGCAATAATTGCTAATACAAAAACCATAAATATAATTGCAAATGCAGGAGCATATGGCCAACCAACAATCGGGAAATCAAGTGCTTGAATCTCAGTTTTTGATAATTTACGGCGCATACCAATTTGTGAAATTAGAATCATCAGCCACACCCAAACGGTCGCAAAAGTTGCAATAGATGCAATGATTAAAAATATATTTTTGGGAATGAAATAATTTAGAACAACACCAATTAATAAAACACTTGCCATAACAACAACCGTCATCCATGGCACACCATTTTTAGAAATGCGTGTAAATATTTGCGGTGCTTGCCCATCTTTTGCCATGCCATATAACATACGACCTGCACCAAACACATCACTGTTAATTGCTGAAATAGCCGCAGAAATCACCACAACATTAAGAATAGTTGCAGCAGATTGAATACCTAAACTCTCAAAAATTTGAACAAATGGACTCCCATTTACACCAATTTGATTCCATGGAAAAATTGACATCAACACAAAAATAGTCAGTACATAAAATAATAAAATACGGATAGGTACAGCATTAATTGCTTGAGGAATGGCAGTTTT
Source organism: Acinetobacter equi (assembly GCF_001307195.1). Lineage (NCBI taxonomy): Bacteria > Pseudomonadati > Pseudomonadota > Gammaproteobacteria > Moraxellales > Moraxellaceae > Acinetobacter > Acinetobacter equi. Next base: position 2,623,840 of record NZ_CP012808.1, read on the forward strand.
GGGATCTTTTGTTTCACCTGCTGTAATGCCAATAATTTCAATACCACCAAAAGCAAATACAACTACAGATAAACATGCAACCAGCCCTGCTATACCATTTGGCATAAATCCATCATAAATCCATAAATTTTGAATGCTTGAAACTGTGCCTTGATCGGTTTGGAATCCAAAAATCATTAAACCAAGACCACCAACAATCATCGAAATAATAGCAACAACTTTTATAATAGAAAGCCAAAATTCGAGCTCACCAAATACTTTGACATGTATAAGATTAATTGCACCTAAGAATAATATTAAAGAAAGAATCCAAATCCATCTTGGTACATCGGGATACCAGAATCCCATATAAATTCCAAAAGCAGTAACATCAGCCAATGCAACAATGATCATTTCAAAAACATAGGTCCAACCTGTAGTAAACCCTGCAAATGGACTAATATATTTACTTGCATAATGGCTAAATGAGCCAGATACGGGATTATGTACTGACATTTCTCCTAATGCTCTCATCACAATATAGATTGCAATTCCTGCAATAATATAAGCAATTAAAACTGAAGGACCTGCCATTTGAATGGCTGTTGCTGAACCATAAAATAGCCCTGTACCAATCGCTGAACCCAGTGCTAAAAATCGAATATGACGAGTGTTTAAGCCTCGCTGCAACGTAGACTTTTGTGACATGATAATCTCCAATCCATGAGGAAATTTGTTTATATCGGCTACATCATGTAGCCGAGTGCTTAATTACGTCCTATTTCAAGCTTGGCAATAAATTTGGAATAATTAAGGCATTTAAACATCCACTTTCAAGTAAGCGACTAGCTTGCTCAATGTCTGGAGAGAAAAAGCGGTCTTCACTATAATAAGGAACATGATTACGTAGAATTCGACGTGCATGCTCTAACTTCTGAGTTGTTTTTAGCCCTTTACGGAAATCTAAACCTTGGCATGCACCTAACCATTCAATCGCTAAAATTCCTCGTACATTTTCAGCCATTGCCCATAAGCGTTTACCAGCATTTGGAGCCATTGATACATGATCTTCTTGATTTGCAGATGTCGGTAAACTATCTACACTTGCAGGATGTGCTAAAGCTTTATTATCACTTGCTAAAGCAGCAGCTGTTACTTGTGCAATCATAAATCCTGAATTGACACCGCCATTTTCAACTAAAAATGGTGGAAGTTGTGACATGTGACGATCCATCATCATTGAAATACGACGTTCAGATAATGAACCGACTTCAGCAATTGCTAAAGCAATATTATCTGCTGCCATAGCGACAGGTTCTGCATGGAAATTTCCACCTGAAATTACATCACCTTCTTTTGCAAAAACTAAAGGATTATCTGAAACTGCATTTGCTTCTATTTCTAATACTTCTGCTGCTTGGCGAAGTTGAGTTAAGCATGCTCCCATAACCTGAGGCTGACAACGTAAGGAATATGGATCTTGCACTTTTTCACATGCTTCATGTGACTGACCAATTTCACTATGCTGACCTAATAAATCACGATAAGCCGCAGCAACATCTATTTGTCCACGTTGACCACGTACTTCATGAACACGTGTATCAAATGGAGCACGAGAACCCAACATTGCCTCTACACTTAAACCACCACATACGGTTGCTGCTGCAAATAAATCTTCTGCTTCAAATAATCCACGTAATGCGTAAGCAGTCGATACTTGTGTACCATTGAGTAATGCCAAACCTTCTTTTGCAGCTAAAGAAATAGGTTCTAATCCTGCAATTTTCAATGCTTCTTTTGCAGGTAGCCACTGTCCTTTATAACGTGCCTTACTTTCACCCAATAAAACCAATGACATATGTGCAAGTGGTGCTAAATCACCTGAAGCACCAACAGAGCCTTTCAAAGGAATATGAGGATACACTTCCGCATTAATTAAAGCTAAAAGTGCCTCCATTACTTTTAAACGAATGCCAGAAAAACCTCGCGCTAAGCTATTCACTTTCAACAACATGATAAGACGTACCATATTGTCATCTAAAGCTTCACCTACACCTGCTGCATGCGATAAAACTAAAGACGTTTGCAGTTTTTCTAAATCTTCAGTTGCAATTTTAGTCGAAGCCAATAAGCCAAAACCTGTATTAATTCCATATGCTATTCGACCTTCTTGAATAATTTTTTCAACACAATTTACACTTGCTTGAATATCTGGTATTGCCTGCGTAGATAATATTGCTTGAACTGGATTTAAATATGCTTGACGTAAATCCGATAAAGTCAATTTTCCTGGTTGAAGTAAAAGTTCCATTTGTTATAACCTTATTTTTCTATCTATTAAGGACTACTGATTTCGAATTAAGGGAAAAATCAGTGGCTATTCTGAAAAAACTCGTTATTTAAATTTTAGCCTGTAATCATTGGTAAATTTAAACCCTGCTCTTTTGCACATTGAACTGCAATTTCATAGCCTGCATCTGCATGTCGCATCACACCTGTTGCGGGGTCATTGGTCAATACTCTTAAAATTCGAGCAGCAGCTTCATCAGTACCATCACATACAATTACTACACCTGAGTGCTGAGAAAAGCCCATCCCAACACCACCACCATGATGTAAAGATACCCAAGTTGCACCACCTGCTGTATTGAGCAATGCATTTAATAAAGGCCAATCAGATACGGCATCTGAACCGTCTTGCATTGCTTCAGTTTCTCGGTTTGGACTAGATACAGAACCTGAATCTAAATGGTCTCGACCAATGACAATCGGTGCAGATAATTCACCACTACGTACCATTTCATTAAATGCTAAACCAAGTTTTGCGCGTAAACCTAATCCAACCCAACAAATACGTGCAGGTAAACCTTGGAAACTGATACGTTCACGTGCCATATCTAACCAACGATGTAAATGTTCATCATTTGGAATTAATTCTTTAACTTTAGCATCTGTTTTATAAATATCTTCAGGATCACCAGACAATGCGACCCAACGGAATGGCCCTATACCTCGGCAGAATAATGGCCGAATATACGCTGGAACGAAACCTGGGAAATCAAATGCATTTACCACTCCTTCTTCTTGCGCCATTTGACGAATATTGTTTCCATAATCAAAGGTTGGAATACCAGCAGCTTTAAACTCAAGCATTGCTTTTACATGTTGAGCCATAGATTGTTTTGCCGCTTTTACCACAACTTCAGGTTCAATTTTCGCACGTTCACGATACTCATCCCATGTCCAACCTATAGGCAAATATCCATTTAATGGATCATGTGCACTCGTTTGATCTGTAACCATATCAGGACGGACACCACGACGAACCAATTCTGGTAAAATTTCAGCTGCATTCCCATGCAAAGCAATAGAAATTGCCTTACCTTCTTTTGTATAACGCTGAATACGCTGCAAAGCATCATCTAAATCATTGGCTTGTTCATCGACATAACGTGTACGCAAACGGAAATCAATACTGCTTTGCTGGCATTCAATATTTAATGAACATGCTCCTGCTAACGTTGCAGCCAAAGGTTGTGCACCGCCCATTCCACCAAGACCAGCAGTTAAAACCCACCGACCTGTTAAATTTCCATTAAAATGTTGACGACCAGCTTCTACAAATGTTTCATATGTACCCTGAACAATACCTTGGCTACCAATATAGATCCATGAACCTGCTGTCATTTGCCCGTACATAGCCAAACCTTTTGCATCAAGCTCATTAAAATGTTTCCACGTTGCCCAGTGAGGTACCAAATTTGAATTAGCAATCAGTACACGTGGTGCATCTTTATGTGTTTTAAAAACACCAACTGGCTTTCCAGATTGAACTAAAAGAGTTTCATCATCTTCTAACTTTTTTAGTGTTTCAATAATTTTGTCATAGCATTCCCAGTCACGTGCTGCTCGACCAATACCACCGTATACGACTAATTCTTTCGGATTTTCAGCAACATCAGGATCTAAATTATTCATCAACATGCGAAGTGGCGCTTCAGTTAACCAACTTTTTGCATTTAATGCTGTGCCACGTGGTGCACGAATTTCTGTATCACGAAATTTTGTTGTCACAATTGGACTCCTTCCAATAACTCTATTTAATACTATCCAGTGAGTTTCTGTACACACTTAGATCAACTTGTATATACATGTATATATATTAAGCAGTGTTTTGAAGATTTGAAAAGAGCCTTTTGAAAATTAATTCACCACTCACAAATAAGATATTGATTTAAAAATAAATAAAAAGTGTAAAAAATCACACAATTATTATTTTCTACAAAAAATTAAGAAGAAATGCTGAATAAAAAGAAATATGTCATCAAAAAATGTTAATTTTTATGTCAAAAAATAAGGGAATGGATATCTTTTTAGATATAAATCCCCTTATTTTTTTGCATATTTTTTATTAAAAAGATAAAAATGAAGTAAAATTCAGCTCATTTTTATTTACTTTTCCATCAATAAAACCAACTTTAAGGCTGAAACTTACCTTCTAAGTAATATCGGCTACCTGGATATAATAAACGAGCACTTGAAATTAAATTTTGATTTGCCCATGTTCGTCGTCGAATTAATAAACACGGCTCATTTTTTGTAATTTTCAACCATTTTTGTTCTTGTGAATTAGCGAGTACAGCCTCAACAATGTGCTCACCCTCACTTACTGGTGCTTTTTCCATTAAATAACTATGCGGGGTAATTGTTGTAAAATCTTGTTGAAGATATTCTGGAATTAATATTGCATTCACTAATCGATCTTCAATTTGTACAGGAACGTCATTTTCAAAATGAATAATAATTGAATGAAATAATGGTTGATTTTCTTGCATTTGCATTATAAATGCTTGCTCAGAATTAGCATTAATTTGTTCAAGTTTAATTATTTCTGCACGATGAATATGGTGTCGAGCAAGAATTTCATCTGCAATATTATGAATTTGAAATAGCGCTGAATGCCCTTGTCCTTCTGCAACGAATGAGCCAACACCCTGCACACGAACAAGAATTTTATCTGCTGTAAGCTCACGCAAAGCCCTGTTAACAGTCATTCGACTACAACCAAACATTTTCACCAATTCACTTTCAGAAGGAATTTTGTCATTAATTTTCCAAATTCCCTTATAAATATTGTTTTGGATCATTTTTTTTACTTGTACATACAAAGGTGATGGACTTTCAAAACTCATTAATTTCTCAATCTCTTTTTGATGAAGTTAAAGATAACTATCCATATAAAATATTTTAAAGTCAAAATCTTATCTAAAATCACATAGTCTTTAAAATAATGACGTTTATTTTATATTTTGACATCGTTTCAATAAGTTTTTTTAGTTTTATATAATAAAAACTACTTTAAAGATTGACTCGATCTTAACATAGATATGAGACGTCATAAAAAGAATCAATTCATCGCAACATGGAATAAGGAGCCAATCCAAGAGCTAAATACCATTGCTATAACTCCCCAAATCATCACACGAAATGCACCGCGCCATATATTTGCTCCTCCTACATAACTTGCAATTCCTCCCATGATACCTAAACTAATTACACCAATAATCATTACTCCATATTCTAAGGACTGATCAGGCAACCATAAAATAGAAGCTAGTGGAAATAATGAACCTAAGGTAAATGCGAGCGCGGAAGAAAATGCGGCAGTAAATGGTCGTGCTGAAGTATGTTCAAAAATTCCTATTTCATCTCTTGCATGAGCATCTAATGCATTATGTAAAGTAAGTTGCTCAGCAACTTTAGTTGCTAATACTGAATCCAAACCTCTTTTCATATAAATATGTTTAAGCTCATTTAATTCTAATTCTGGATGTAATTCTAGCTCTCTAGCTTCCATTTTTAAGTCACTTTTTTCTATATCTTGTTGCGACTTCACAGAAATATATTCACCTGCTGCCATAGATGCAGCGCCAGATATTAATCCTGCAATACATGCAATCAACAAAGTTTGTGAAGATGCACCGCTTGCTGCCATTCCGACAACTAAACTAGTGACTGAAATAATCCCATCATTTGCTCCAAGAACCGCTGCACGTAGCCAACCTGAGCGTTCCATATAGTGTTTTTCAATATGATAGGAATGTGGCATTTTGATCTCTAAATTTTATTTTTAATATGAGAAATATAATTGATTTAAATATCTCTATAAACAAGATATTACATTAAAGTTTTTCTAATATTTTCGTTTTATATTATTTTTCTGTTAAATCTAATTTATTTATAAGATAAGCTAAATGTAAAATTTTAAGACACGTATAAACTTAGATATATTTCAAAGATTTCTACTTTTTTAGTAATTTTAATCACATCGATAAAAATAATGCATAATTATTAAAACATAAAAAGTTATTTAAAATAGAAAATAAGTCTGAAAAGTGCAAAATATGCTCTATTCAAGTTCAAAATTAATCGTTAGACTTTAGTCGCATAGGATTTATCTAAGCCTCTATTTTGGCTTATATCATTTGTTAGGATCATGGTATGACTTATATCTCTGCCTTCGTACTTGCTTTTGGTCTCTTAGGGATTATTATTATTTGGTCATTAGTTGAAGTCTTTTTTCAACGTAAAAAAGAAAAAATTTTAGAATGATTAAATTTCTTTATATAAAGAATAAGTTTTTGAATATTTAGCTTATTTTGAGGTCTACAGAAGTTTTTCAAACCAAAACCGATGTATTTTTAAACAATTCAATAAATATCAATCGTTAATCTGAACAAGTCTTGTCCACTTAGTTTAAAATAACTTGTATTTAAATTTGAGTTTGGGTACTATTCATAGCCGTTAAGGTTGTCCTTTTAGGAACCCTTGATAAAAATCTATAGGGCCTATAGCTCAGTTGGTTAGAGCAGCGGACTCATAATCCGTTGGTCCACAGTTCAAGTCTGTGTGGGCCCACCATATAAAACAACCACTTAGGTGTATTAATCCTAAGTGGTTTTTTAATGCCTGAAACTATATAAGCAATATGTAAGCACTCAAATAAAAATAGTTTTTAATAAGAAAACTGGAAATTTAATATTAAATAGATATTGTGGATGGGAGGAAAGGGTGAAGATCAAAGAAAAGGTAATAACCACTATTAGTTCTACTGTTGCAATAATTTTAGTTTTAATCATTTTGTAGGTTATGTTCTTGGGTTGTATCTAATGAATAGAATTTCCGAAATTTAAGCATCATTCAAACAGAAAATTACAACTCACTTTCCTATTTGTAACAGTGCCATAAAACTAAAAATAAGTGAAAATAACATTTTTTTGAAGCAACTCGCTTATAATGAAATAAATAATTGATCTATAAGTAATAGCCAAGCAGTTATTTTTAAATAAAACCATATATTTTTGGGATATATTGAATGCAGTTACTCAATGATAAAAATAGTCTAATCACTAGTTATTTACTAATTTTTATTTTTCTTGCACTCCTGATTCCACTGCATCTAACTGTAAGCTTTTTTTCAGGTTTTTTAGTATTTGCAATTATTCATAGCTTAAGCAAATCAAGTGAAAAATATATTGATGGTCGCTATGCACGTCTAACTTTTAGTGTTGTTGTTAGTCTCATCATTATTAGTTTAATTGTGCTAGGAATTGTTCGTCTCATTAGTTTTATTCATTATGACTTACAAGGCGCTAGACTCGACCAATTCAATGCAGAAATAGATATTTTACTACAACAGGTACAAGCGGAAATTATTAAATATTATCCAAGCTTTAGTCCTTACACCACAATTAGTTTAAAAGATCAACTATTTGCCTACATCAAAGAAAATCTTGGTATGCTTAGACATACAGGTACCAATATACTCCATAGCTTGGCGAGTATGATTATCGCTATTATTATTGGGATAATGATATCATTACATCAAATTCAACCAACAGCTCATATTCCTGCATTTAAAGCAGCGCTGATTGCTCGTATTAAAAACTTAGCCACGGCCTTTCAAAATGTAGTTTTTGCGCAAGTAAAAATTTCACTCATAAATACGCTATTATTTATTGTTTTTGCTCATATCATTTTACCAATTTGTGGTGTTCACCTGCCATTTGCAAAAACACTCACAATCTTAACCTTCATTTTTGGTTTAATTCCAATTATTGGTAATCTAATTACCAATACATTAATTACAGTTGCAGCACTGACTATTTCAGTTGGACTTGCAATTGTGTCATTAGCATACCTGATTATTATTCATAAGTTAGAATATTTTATTAATGCCAAAATCATTGGTACTAAAATTAATGCCACAGCCTGGGAAGTTTTATTAGCAATGCTTGTTTTTGAAGCTATTTTTGGAATTACTGGATTAATCATAGCACCTATTTACTATGCATATCTTAAGCTTGAACTCAAACAACAACAAATGATTTAATTCATTGTTAGTTGATCAACTATAATTTATTTTCAAAAAACATAAAAAACGGTAGCTTTGCTACCGTTTTTTAAAGTATTAACTATAAATTAAAGACCAAATACCAAACCATAGCCCATCAGTTGAGTATCATTTAAGTCTAAACCTTGCCCACCACCAAGAATCGAACCATAAGATGTATTATAGATATAAGTTGCATCTATACTTGTGTGACCATCGCTATAAATTGTTCCATCATTCTTAATATAACTACCTGAAGTAAGATTTAAACTATTACCACTCAAAATATTTTGGAAGTTATAAATCGCATTACCTGCCGTAAGATCTGCATCTCTATCTGAGTAAATCGTATTCAAATTCTTTAAATAACCACTTACATTCATTGTGAGTTTTTCTCTACCCACAATCCAACCATAGTTATGAACATCACCTTTACGAACATTAATCGATAAAGCTCCGTCAGCAACAATAAAGCCAGTTGCATTACCTTGGATAGTCGAACCACCACCAGCCATATAGAAAACATCACTATCAAGTGTCATATCACCTGTAGAGTAAATAGTTCCATAATTGTTACTAATTTTATGACCAGCTTGAATTGTAGTTGCTCCAGCTACCAAACGGTTTGGTACTAAACCACCATTACCCGAGCTAATTAATCCATAATCATTGTGTAAATCGTGACCAAGGTCTATTTTAATTGCTGCATTTTCTGAAATGATATGACCTTTGGTATTATTTAAATTCAGTGAATTAATTACAATACCATTTCTACCATACATACCACCATTCTGGTCTGTTAAGCCCAAGTGCTTACCATAACTTGTCGAAAAATGTTCAGATGATAAGTTTTGTACGCTATGACCTGCATTGACTGTTAATTCATTACTAGCAGCAATTAATCCTGGTGCATTATAAAGATGGTAATCTGCATCAATATCAATATTAGTACCTGTAATGACACCACCATTGTTATTAATATTTGCACCATTAATACTTACATCACCGTTTTTAGCAGTAACATAAGATAAATAGTTAGTCATATCACCTTGAAGATTAATATTTACATTTTGATCTGCAATAATTTTTGATTGATTACCAGTCAAGAATTTAGATTGAATATCAATATCGCCATTGGCATCAATAGTACCCAAGTCATTGTATAAACCATGTGATGATTCAATTGTGATATCACCTTGTTCTGCAATGATCTTTCCTTTTGTATTATTTAAAGTGAGTGTATTAATCGTTACACCATCTTTACCATACATACCACCGTCTTGATCTGTCAGACCTAAATATTTGCCATAACTTGCTGTCAAATGTTCTGAAGATAAGTTTTGAACACTATGACCTGCATTTACAGTTAATGCTTTATTTGCAGAAATCAAACCTGGTGCGTTATAAATATGATACATCGCATCAAGGTCAATATTTTCACCTGTGATTACGCCACCATTATTATTGATGTTTGTTGCACCAATACTTACATCACCATTTTTAGCGCTGATATAAGATAAATAGTTTGAAATATCACCTTTAAGGTCAATATTTACATTCTGGTCAGCAATAATATTTGACTGATTATTTGTTAATACTTTTGACTGAATATCAATATCACCATCCGCATAAATACTACCGTATGTGTTATTGATGTGATGTGATACCGCAAGATCTACATCACCTTCGGTTTGTATATAGCCAGCATAGTTTTCTAGGTTAGCAACGGAAATTGAAATTCCACCATTACCTGCAACAATACCTGTTGAACCTTGAGGTGATGTATCTGTTTTTTTGTTATATAACGTTGAATTTACAGCAACGATATCAACACCACCATTCACAGCACTTAATAAACCATTTGTATTATCAAGAGCACCTGTGCTCGTAATATTCAAATCATTTTGAGCCTGAATTTGACCATTTAAATTATATAAATAGTTCGAATTCGTAGAAACATTGTCTCCTTGAATTTGACCATTATAGTTATTCAGTTTTGCTGTATTTAATACAACATCTCCACCACTAATACCAACATTAGTACCTTTACCATTATTTACTAATTCATTGTTATTGGTATTAATTTGAACAGCGCTGTTACCTGCAATATAACCATTCGTATTATCTATACGTCCACTATTAATTTGAACGGCATTATTTGCTTCAATATTTCCAGTTTTATTATTAGATACCGAATACTTATTTGTATCTACAATAATTGAACCATTTGAATTAATTTGACCGCTTGTATTTTCAAGCACACCATTTGTTTTAATAGCCACATCACCAACTGCTGTGATTTGTGCACTATTATTTAGTAAACGACCATTTGCATCAATCTTGATACCGCCAACCTGCCCCACAATATTGCCTTGGTTACGTACACCAACACCATTCTCTGTACTTACTAAATTAATTTTGTCTGAGTACATACCACCAAGTTTTGCAACATCGATGCTGTATGTATTACGAGAACCTGTAGCCTGAGCAGCCCCCGTTACATTATTATTGGTATCAACATAGTTATTTCCAGCAATAAGATCTAACTGTTGATCTGCATAAATATCACCATTTACTACAATGGAACGCGCTAAAATTGCAGTTGGAGAATCACTTGTTAAACCATTTGTGGTGATTATTCCACCATTAACAGAATAACCTTTTAACTCACCATTAACTAAATCAGGTGTACCTGTCGTTAATGTCACACTTTCACTATTAATAAAACCACAGTCATTACACGTAATACCATTTGGGTTAGCAATGATTAATTGTGCTTTATCACCAGCAACTTCCATCATACCGTTTAAGGTACTTGCATTACGAGAAGTCACTTCATTCAAAATAACTGAGGCTGTACCTGATGCTAAATTCGCATTACCCGCAATTTGACCTGCTAAAACAGTATTTGCGCCATTTTGGCTATTATTAAAAATAACACCTTCACGACCAACGTTTAAACGATCATAAATATTGTGCGAAATTCCATTACTATTCGCCTGATTAATATTAATTACTGGAACACCATTCGTAGATGCAATATTACTGCCGTTGACCATTTGAATATTTGCTGCTTGAGCCGTCATTGGCAAGGCAAACAAAATACTTACAGTTAATGGATTCAGCTTCATTATTTGTTGTTTATCAGACATATATAACCCACTTATAATTTATCTTTTAATGTAATAAAAAATAGTTATTAAATTCTGACTAGATTCAATTTAGCGTACTTTCATGACCTACTCTAGTTACAGAGAAGATTTTTTAGTAAGCAAGAAGAAAATAACTATTTAATTTATCTTATAAATATAACATAATTAATCACATTAACAATAAAAAATATTAAGTATGTCAATATATTTAGATGTGTAGTTCTGTATATCTTTAGATAACCCAATTACAAATAAATGTTTAAAGTTAACATTTTTAAACACACTTGGATTTAACAATATAGAACTAAAGCAATATTTTAAAATTATAAAAAAGAGTAAAATTCACAATAAAAAAATTATAAATCAATAAATTAAATTATTTTTCTTATGATATAAATCTGATCAAATACTCACCTACAATCTATTTTTATTGAATATTGCATAACTTAAGCAACAAAATATATAACATTATTTTATAAATTAATCATGTGATAGAGTCTATAAACACCAAAAAAAATTACATATAAAAAACGGCAGCATTTCTGCCACCGTTTTATAAAAATATATTAATTACAAGCCAAAGACTAACCCATTACCTCTTAAGTCAGTATTATTCAACTCCAAACCTTCTCCACCACCTAAAATTGAACTACGAGAAGTATTATTAATATAAGTTGCATCAATATTAGTCGTACCATCACTATAAATAGTGCTACCATTTTTGATATAACTACCAGAAGTCAAACTTAAAGAACGACCACTTAAGATACTTGCAGAGTTATAAATTGCTTTACCTGTCGTAATATCAATGTCTTGTTCTGAATAAATCGTATTATAGTTCTTTAAATAACCATTTACATTCATTGTTAGTTTCTCTTTGCCAACAATCCAACCATGGTTATGTACATCACCTTTACGAACATTAATATCTAAAGCACCATCGGCTACAATAAAGCCTTTTGCGTTACCTTTAATTGTTGAACCACTTCCAGACATATGCAAGTAATCGCTATCTAGTGACATATCACCTGTAGAGTAAATCGTACCGTAGTTATTGCTAATCTTGTGACCAGCTTTAATTGTTGTAGCACCTGTTACAGTATCAGCACGATTTCCTACATTCGGAACTAATTCATTAGTATTCCCTGAACGAATGAGACCATGATCATTATGTAAATCATGTGTTAAATCAATATTAATTGCTGCATTATCTGCAATGATTTGACCTTTCTCATTGTGCAAGGTATGAGCATTAATGATAATACCTTGGTCACCATTAATCAGACTATTCTTATTAGTTAAATTACCATCAAGATTAATGTTTATCTTATTTCCAGCAACAATATTTGAATAACTATTACTTAATAATTTTGCTTGAATATCGATATTACCATCTGCATAAACATTACCATGTGAATTATGGAAACTACCCGTGCTTGTAATGCCTACATCACCAATAGTTTGCATATAACCATGTTGATTATCTAAGTGATTAACATCTATCGAAATTCCGCCCTTCCCAGCAACAATTCCTTCAGAACCTTCAGGTATGCTATCAGTTTTCTTATTTTTTAAGGTTGAATTCGTCGCAACAATATAAACACCACCATGTGCAGCTCTTAATAAACCACTAATATTCTCAATAGTGCCTGTACTCGTGATATCTAGATCCAATCGTGAATTAATTACACCATTATGGTTATGTAAAGATGTAGAATCAGAAGAAATATTATCCCCTTGAATTTGACCTTTATGGTTATTCAACTTTCCTGTTGTTAATACAACTTCACCACCTTGAATACCAACATTAGTACCTTGACCACTGTTTACTAACTCATGTCTATTTGTATTAATTTCAACTGCATTAACACCTGCAATATAGCCACTCTTATTTTCGACTGAGCCATTTGTATTAATAACAAGATCACCAGTAGATGTGATTTTTGCATTATTATTTAGTAAGCGGCCATTTGCATCAATCTTGATACCACCAACCTGCCCCACAATATTGCCTTGGTTACGTACACCAACACCACTTTCTGTGCTGACTAAATTAATTTTATCTGAGTACATACCACCAAGTTTTGCAACATCGATGCTGTATGTATTACGAGAACCAGATGAACGAACTGTACCAGTTACATTATTATTGGTATCAACATAGTTATTTCCAGCAATAAGATCTAACTGTTGATCTGCATGAATTTCACCATTCACAACAATAGAACGCGCTAAAATTGCAGTTGGTGAATCGCTTGTTAAGCCATTAGTAGTAATTTTTCCACCATTAACAGAATAACCTTTCAGCTCACCATTAACTAAATCAGGTGTACCTGTCGTTAATGTCACACTTTCACTGTTAATAAAACCACAGTCATTACACGTAATACCATTTGGGTTGGCAATGATTAATTGTGCTTTATCACCAGCAACTTCCATCATACCGTTTAAGGTACTTGCATTACGAGAAGTCACTTCATTCAAAATAACTGAGGCTGTACCTGATGCTAAATTCGCATTACCCGCAATTTGACCTGCTAAAACAGTATTTGCGCCATTTTGGCTATTATTAAAAATAACACCTTCACGACCAACGTTTAAACGATCATAAATATTGTGCGAAATTCCATTACTATTCGCCTGATTAATATTAATTACTGGAACACCATTCGTAGATGCAATATTACTGCCGTTGACCATTTGAATATTTGCTGCTTGAGCCGTCATTGGTAAGGCAAATAAAATACTTACAGTTAATGGATTCAGCTTCATTATTTGTTTTTTATTAAACATATTAAACCTACTAATAATTGATACACTATTAACATAAAAAAATCACTGTTTTTGACTTAATTCATTATTTACAGTGTTATTTTTCAAGAGAAAAAACATTGCAATATTTCTTAAGGCAAGCATATGACTGTTTAAAATTATTTATAAATTTATCATAAAATGTACACTTTTAACACATTATTGATTAAAAATGATAAATGAATCACATTAAACATAAGAATTCAAAAGCATAATTTTTAAATTTTTCTTACTTCTTATCATAAGAAATAATTGGTTTAGTAAAAATCAAGCTCCTTTAAAGACTAATTCACAACCATTAAAAGGAAATAATTCAAATAAAAAATACATGAATTTTCATGTAAAAAGTGATTAAACAACTCTCACCTAAATTCATTCAAGAACTTATTGACGATTTTTAAATTCCTTTTTTGCGATGTTAATATTTTCCTGATTCTCAATTGCCCATTGCTCTAAATTAATTATTATCGGTAAAAAACTAAAGCCTAATTCTGTCAATTCATATTCAACACTTGGTGGTTTTGTCGCAAATACAGTTCTTTTGACGAGTCCATTTTCTTCTAAAGATCGTAGTGTTTTAGAAAGCATTCTCTTTGAAATATTTCCAGGCAGATTTCTAAGAATTTCAGAAAATCTTAGTTTTCCAGAATTAAGTAAAAGTAAAACACCTATACTCCATAAATTAATAATATTACGTAGTACATCTTGAATTAAGCATGGATTTTCTTGATCTATTGAATTCATTCTAGGTTACTCCTTGGTAACTATATTACTTATTTAGCCATTCTTGTTTTTTATTTAACACTAATTAATATGTTTAAAGAATGTTTATAAAAGTAACCAAGTAATAGGTATTTAACATGAATAAAGTTATTGTCATTTTTGGTGCAGGTACTGGCTTATCAGCTTCAGTTGCTCGTCTGTATGGTAAACAAGGCTATCTTGTCGCACTGGTCGCAAGAAATAAAGAAAAGCTTCAATTATTATCAGATGATATGTCATCTAATCATATTAAAAGTTTTACTTTTATTGCTGATCTTTCAAAATCAGAACAAGTTAAAATGGTGATATCTGAAATTTACGACTCATTAGGTCATATTGATATTTTATATTATGCACCAAATCCAAGAGATACATTTATACCAGCAAATGAATTAACATCCGAACTTTTAATACCGAAAATTAATCTTTATTTGTTTGGTTTAATTAATGTTATTCAGGAAATTTTACCAATATTTAGAAAAAATAATGCAGGTATAATTTTATCTGCAATTGGTGGATCTGCTCTTGAAGGATTTCCATATATGAGTGGGTTAGGACCAGTAATGGCTGCTTCAAGAAATTACCTACAAGCTTTATATAAAGAATTAAACGAAGAAAATATTCATATTGGACTTTTAACGATTAGTGCACAAATTATAAATAGTGAAAATTATAAATTAACATATCAAGAAAGCTCACCTTTTCCATCTGTTCATCCTGATGCTTTAGCAAAAATGTTACGTGATATCGCTGATGACGTTACCAAGCTTGAAGTTCTATATCCATAATTCAAGCATTCATTTTACATCCAAATACCAGCATTGCTCCTCTGAGGAGTAATGTAAATTATTTAATATCACTAATTAGATTAATAGAGCTTTAAATTATTATGAAATTAGATTAATTACCAATCTAAAAAATAACAGAACCATCGTACTTTTAACATTAAATTAGAAAGAGTCTCACTGTTAGAAACAATGATAATAATTATCATTTGCAAAATTTCAAAAGATAATTAATCATATGATTGTTTATATTTCTCCTTCATTCAAATTAAGCTTATTAAGTTTTGCATTGCTTTCTATTATGCAAAATACACAAGCTGATAGTTCCGACATCATCAGGTCAAATGTAAAAACTGTATTGCCTACAATTAAAATTGAAGCCATGGATGAAGGAGATCCGATTAAAACTTATGTCGACTATAAACAAGCAAGTGTTACTCGTAATGATTTAGATAAAGTAGATATTCCTCAAACCATCGATACCATTGACGTTTCAAAATATAAAATCTACGGTGAAAATGATTTAAGTGTAATGCTACAAGGAACACCCGGTGTTTCTACAAGTTATGATATGCGTGGCGATGGAATTATGTTACGTGGTTTTAGTGCAGATACAGGTGATATTTATAGAGATGGTGTTAGAGAAAGTGGGCAAATACGGCGCAGCACTGCCAATGTTGAACGCATTGAAATTTTAAAAGGACCTGCTTCAGTATTATATGGTCGAAGTGCTGGCGGTGGTGTCATTAATATGGTGACTAAATATGCCAATTTTGACTCTAACAGCACAGTTGGTGCTTATGTTGGAAGCTATCAAAATGTAGGTGGAACTATTGATATCAATCGTGTGTTATCAAACAACTGGGCGGTTCGACTAGTTGGTGAAAAATCAGATACCAATAGTTTCCGCTCTGGCATTGGCTCAAATGAACAAATGATTTCCCCTAGTCTCACCTTTCGTAGTGATGATGAAAAATTAATTTGGACTACTGAATATACCTATGACAAATTAAACCGTGTGCCAGATCGTGGACCATCTTATGAGAATTTACCTATAGGTACTTCTATAAATATGGGATTTGCACAAGCAAATGATTATGTTAATGACATTCTTAAAACTACAAGAACTGATGTTAAATATGAATTTGCACCAAACTGGAAGTTTCATTGGAGCTTAAGCCATCGGGTTGCCGATCAAAATTTTGATCATTTTTATTTAGGCTCATTGTGCAAGCGTGATGAACCAATTCAAGGACGCAATGGCTGTTACAAAGGTTATATTAAACAATCATATTATTGGCAACAAACTTCAAATAAAACAACAGCAAATACTTTTGATATCACTGGCGAATTTTATACTCAAGCGATTCGTCATAACTTATTAATCGGTTTAGACTGGTCATATGAACAACGCGAGCCAAAGCTTTCAAATAAAAATACTGATGGATCACCTATATACGGCTTTGTACATCCATTAACTGGACAACGTTTTAGTAATAGAGGCACAGGACATGTTATTACCACACACAATTATAATGAAGGTACAAACTATGGACTATTCCTTCAAGATTTAATGAGCTTTAATGATCAATATAAACTGATGCTAGGGTTAAGATATGATTCTTATAGTGCTAAAACAACTAACCGTTTAGAAAGTTCTACGCTTTATAGCCAATCCACAAAAGTAAAAGACCAATCCATTAGTCCAAATATTGGTTTAATTTGGCAACCTATTGAAAGTCAAAATATATATGCTTCATATAGTAAAAGCTTTGTTCCTTTTGGCGGTAATATGGGGGTAAATGCTGTTTCAGCAAATGAAGATTTAGAAGCATTTAATAAACAACCACAATATTTGGATCAATATGAAATTGGGGTAAAAAGCGAATGGTTGGATTCGAAACTCACAACTCAATTGTCTGCATATAATATTAATAAACATAATATTCGTGGTCATGAAAATCCTGATGACAATACATCACCTATGATCATTATAGGTGAACATCAATCTAAAGGCATTGAATTTAGTTTCCTTGGTCAAGTTTTAAATAATGTATATATTCGAGGAGGCTACGGATACACGGATGCGAAGATTCTCAAAAATCACCGTGATTCATCACTTGAAGGTAATCGTCTAAGAAATGTTGCTAAAAATACTGGAAACTTATTTGTACGCTATTTGCCACATGAAAGAGTATATGCAGAAATTGGTACAACCTATATGGGGTCTTTTTATACATCCGATCAAAATCTTATAAAAATGCCTAATTGGACAAGACTAGATGCAGCAATTGGATATAAGGATCCACAATGGGGAGCAACTTTTGCAATTACCAATGTTGCAAATAAAAAATATTGGCGTTCATCTTCTATGCCAGGAACCCCAAGAAACTACTTATTTCGGGTGAATTACTTTTTTTGAAAATTTTATTTGATATTAAAATTTTAGTACATCAATCACTATAAAAAACTCGGACAAGTTGTCCGAGTTTTTTGAGAATATTATACCGCTCTTCTTTTAACTTGAACCTAATTTAAAAATTATATTTCCAGCCTAAATTTCCCTGATAAGATTGAGTACTCTGACTACCTACAATATAAGATGCATTTATCCAAACTTGACTATTTTGAGTAATCTGCCCTTCAACACCTAATTTGACCTCACCTAAATCATTTGAACCTTCATCACCATATTTGATACCATTCACTTCAATCTCATAAGGATTTGTATTATGAATATAATTTAACGCTATATATGGTCTATATGTTGTTAATTTACCTACATCAGTTGGAATTTCTAAATAAGTTTTAAAACCTAATCTAACTTGTAAATTATCTGATCCTCGATCTATATGAGAACCTTGTTGATCATAAAAAGTCTCTGCTTTCACATTTTGATAAACAAATTGCCCCTGTGGTTGAATCCACCAATTTTTCTGCCCATTTTTATTTAGTAAATAATCACCACCCGCTTCAATTGAAGCTGTAACACCCGATGAATCATATTTATAATAATTTTGATCTGCACTATCGACTTTATTTTTAAAACTATTCCAAAGTACCCATGAATCAATATATACACCTCTTTTTTCTACAGGATGTGCATACCAAGTTCCATACAAACCAGCACTATAACCATCTACAATTAATTTAGAATTACGCTCAGTAAGATAAGATCTTGTTTTACCACTATAATGTGCATATCCCCCCATGACACCTAAGTTATATTGATTATCTACTCCTAACGTTACTAACCCCATACCAATTTGTGTAACAAAACTATTTCCTTTTGTTTTTAGCTGATCAGACATGCTTTTGAATTTATGATGCCCGCCATATGTTCTAATCCAAACATTACCTTGATCTTGTTCTAAGTTTTGATAACGACTTGCACCTTCTCTATCTTCAAGTCTAGAAGTAAATAAGCTATTTGCCATTGCTTTAGCTGCTGAATAAGTTCCCACATCTGGTGTATAAATTGGCTGCTCTGGAACAAGTGGATCAACTGGGGGATCAATTTGTTGAACTTTACTTTCTAAGTACCAGTTATCAAACTCTGTAGAATTGAGACTAGTATTAGCTTTTTTAAGATTCAAAGAATAATCATATACGCCTGCTGATACATACCCTCCTTCTAAATAAAAGGTTCTATTAGACTCAGACAATCCTGTCTGAATCACATGAATACCCTGGACAGTTTTTGCACCCCCACCACCAATATTCTTAACTTGGAGCTTTGTTGTTCCTGTTGCTTCATTTTGAATAATAAGTTTATCTGTATCTGAATAATCATCGCCTAATCGTGTATTTATAACTAAAGTCCCATCATTTCCATGATATCCGCCAGAAATATGTGAAATATTAGGTAAAAATTGCTCGTTAGTTATATCTAAAATTCCACTATTTGTCACATTGGCATCTAAAATATATGCACCCTGTGTTTTTAATGAAGATGTGTTGTCAATAAAAATGCCATGTTCTTGATCTTTTGATGCTATCAACGTAGCACCTATATGATTCAGAAGACTAATATGAGAATTTTCTTTTAAATAAATATCTTCAAAATTTAAAAATTTACTCGCATCTAAAGCTTTATGCGTTGATCCATGTAAATTTAGTACATCATATTCTTCAATTGTAGCTTCACCGATTTTACTTCCTGCATCTATTTTAACAGCTGTGAAATCGACATTTCCTTGAACATTAACTGTATCTTCACCTGTATTTAAAAGAATATCTCCTGTTAAATCTACATCCTCATATAAATGTACAGTCGTGTTCCCAGATCCATCATAAAGTAAACTTTTACCTTCACCTGCCTTAATTATTGCGCCTTTTTGCAACTCAATATCGCCATCCACATTATTAATTACAATTGCATGATCCAATAGCGACTCTACTTTGGCATTTTCACCTAATTTAACAAGTGCTTTTCCATCTACTAGCTCAATATTCTCCTTTCCTTCCCCCAAAGTAACTGCAACTTTTTGACCAGTTACCGTGAGTGCAGCTCCATTTGAGCGTAAGCTTGAGATTTCACCAGAAGATACAATTGTTCCTCCAGAAATAATCAATGCTTGTGCAGACACATTTTTAGCATCACTCGTCGCATCTTCTAATGTTGTATCAATAATTAAGTTCTGTGTTTGAAATTCAGCAGTATTTCCATTTTGGACATAACCTCTAAAGCCTTGCGATGTAATTGAAGTATGACCACCTACGTTCAAATGACTATCTGTATTTGTAAATACCGCAGCTTCATAACTATTGGTATCACCCTTTGCTGTTATATTTGCCAAACGCTCACTTAAAAGAGTTAAATCTCCTTTAATATCAAAAATAGAGCTTCCAGACATTCTTACGCCACTTTTACCACTATTCGTATAAAAATACGCATTTCGACCAACATCCATTTTAGTTGAAATAATATCGGCATTTGATCCTCCACTAATCGTTCTTTTAGGATCATCTCTTATATAAGATGAAAAATCTTGATCAACTTCAATAATTGCATTCGAGGCATACAATGATCTTGGATTATAATTTGGATATGTCACATCTCGTCCTGATCGTGCATCTGTCACCAAACTTCCTGCAACTTTCAGTTTTCCTCCTACATTTTGCAAACCATGTCCACCCAATGTATTGATCACCATAAAATTACGTTTTATATCCGCTGTTGAATTAGCCTCAATTTTAAAAGATGCTGTAGATGGGCGATCACTCATTAATACCAAATACATTTTTTCAGCTGTAGTTTCAGCGGTTACAGCCTTTTCAGTTGCACTTGTTGCTGTAAATACACCTTCCTTAATATCAATATGTCCATAAATATAATCATCACGTTGTTGGGTATATTTTAAATCTCCTCCTGTTAACTCTTGATTAAGAAAATCCTCTACATCACAA
Source organism: Acinetobacter equi (assembly GCF_001307195.1). Taxonomy (NCBI): domain Bacteria; kingdom Pseudomonadati; phylum Pseudomonadota; class Gammaproteobacteria; order Moraxellales; family Moraxellaceae; genus Acinetobacter; species Acinetobacter equi. The sequence continues at coordinate 2,645,130 of NZ_CP012808.1, forward strand.
ATTTGACCAGAATTAGAAAAAACATCAAAACGCCCTGTACTATTTCCTTCTCTTTGGGAGTTTGGCGTACCTTCAGGATATCTTAAAACATCATTCCCATTACTATCTTTAATCATTGTTGATTCATATTGAATATTAACAACGGTACAGCCTCCAATATTATTATTAGAGTCATAATTTTTATATTTAATATTATCTGATGCAGCTTGTGTATATTGTGCTGTTGTCACCATGAGCAAAGCCATAGTTAACTTATTTAATGGAAATTTATTCAAATTTATACACCATTTATATATTTTAATTCCTAATTTATAATGTCTTTTATAATTTCACCCACTCATTATTTTGTTACACTATTGTACCTTTATTGATCAATTTAATTTAAATCTCAATTTTTATGACTCTGTATACATGTTTAAAAAGCAATCTTAATATTTCTCATAATTAATGTGATTATTCCTCTATTAAATATATTATAAATTTAAATAGTGAGATTTATCATTTTTATTAAAACTCACTATTTTCTATAGTCTTATCAAATTTATATTGACTGATTTAATAAACAAGACCAAAGTAATAGAGTTTTATGTACTTCATGATTTTATTCATATGTTTAAAAAATTTATTGGCGAAACCGCATTTAAAGTTTCTGGTTGGACGTATTCTGTGGAGCCTAATACACTTGAAAATAAACAAGTAATTATTGGGTTTGAACATACATCAATGATGGATGCTGTTTTATCTCTTGCGTTATTCCAAATTTATGACATAAAAATTCATACGTTAATAAAGAAAGAGTTATTTAAAGGTCCATTTAAGCCTATTCTTGAAGCAATTGGTGGTATTCCTGTCGATCGTAAAGCGAATAAAGATATTGTTTCCCAAATGGTTGAGCATTTTGAAAAAAATGAACATTTTAATTTAGTAATTGCTCCAGAAGCGACTCGTGCAAAAAATGGTGAAGAACGTAAGCCAATTCGTACTGGTTTTTGGCATATTGCAAAAGCTGCAAATGTCCCTATTGTTTTAATGTTTGCAAACTCAAAAACGAAAAAAGGGGGAATTTTAGGCAAAATCTATCCTTCTGATATTAATCATGATCTTGCTTTAATTAAGCAGCTTTATAAAGAACATACGGGTTTAGATATTATTATTCCCGAACCCAAATCAGCTTAATTCTTACCGTTAAAATATCAATTGATAGCGTAGTTTTGTTCTTACGCTATCAATATGTTAGTGTCTTCTTTTCTCTTATCCAATAAAATTTCATTTCTACCCAATACCGCTACTCTGTAAAAATATCTAAACATGATTTATCCGAGATTTCATGTATCATAAACACTGTTCTCTATACAATTTTTACTGAGTTCACATTATTTTTATAAAAATTTTAATATTTTTTGTATATATTCTTCCTTATATAAAAACGAACACTTTCTTAAAAAAAAGTGCTTATGGTAGAATTTGCAAAATTCGATAGGCATAAGGCCAGTAAGGAGCATATTTCGCATGGCGGGTCATTCCAAATGGGCAAACACAAAGCATCGTAAAGCAAAACAAGATGCTAGCCGCGCTAAAATATTCACTAAATTTATTCGTGAAATAGTTACGGCAGCACGATTAGGCGGTGGTGATGTTGCATCTAATCCGCGTTTACGTGCTGTAGTAGAAAAAGCATTAGCTGCCAATATGACACGTGATACTGTCAACCGTGCTATTGCACGCGGTGTTGGTGGTGAAGATAACGAAGATTTAAAAGAAGTAACTTATGAAGGTTATGGTGTCGGTGGCGTTGCGGTTATTGTAGAAACAATGACAGACAACTTGAACCGTACCGTACCAGATGTTCGTCACTGTTTCTCTAAAACGGATGGTAACTTAGGAACAGCTGGTTCTGTTGCATATTTATTTACTAAACGTGGTGAAATCACTTTTGAAGATATTTCTTTAGAAGATCGTATCATGGAAGTTGCTTTAGAAGCTGGTGCAGAAGATATTGAAGTTGATGAAGATGAAATCTTAGTCATTACAACTCCTGAATCTTTTGGTGATGTTCAAGACGCATTACACGCAGCTGGCTTAAAATCTGACAATGCTGAAGTTGTTATGAGTCCATCAACTAAAGCTGAAATTTCAGATATTGAACAAGCTAAGAAAATCTTAAAAATGATTGATATGTTTGAAGATCTTGATGATGTTCAAAACGTATATACCAACGTTGAGTTCACTGAAGCAGTTTTAGCAGAATTAGATGCTTAATTTTCAAATTTAAACTCTTAATAAAAAACGCATCTTTAAAGATGCGTTTTTTACTTTAAAGCTAAACTCGATTTAATAAGCCATGACAATTTAAAACATCATATTGTTTAATGACAAAGCTTGAATGTAGCGCAACCACATGCTCAATTTTACCAATTTTTTTCAATAATATTTCGCTATAGTTTTCCATGTCTTTTGCAACAACTTCAACAATAAAATCAGCGGATTGTCCCGTGACTAAAAAGGCATTAATCACTTCAGGAATACTTTCCAATTCAGCTAAAAATTTTGCAAAAGTATCAGTATCATGCTTACTTAAAGAAACTTGCAGTAAAACATGTAAGTTAAATCCTAGTTTCTGATAATTAATGTCACGTTTAATCCCTGACATAATATTTAAATCGATAAGATTCTTAATTCGTCTATGTACCGAACTCACCGATAAATTAATACGCTCAGATAATTCATTTAGATTTAAGTCTTCATGAGTCAGTATTTCTAAAATATGCTTATCAAAACGATCTAATTCCATTTTTGGCCTTTAAGCTCATAAATTTTCTTCTATTATGAGCTTAAATCAAAAAAATATTCAATGTATTGTCTATTTAGTGTTTTTATTTTTCATTACTCATCTTTCCTAAATTAAATACCTCTCCAATCCACACGTGCATTACGCTCTGTTTGATAGATTCGTATGATATATTGCCCTAAAGGTAAATTAATTAAATCATCTTTAAATTTTTGAAACTCATTAACTAAGGGCTGCCCTGTTTCTCGTTCCCAAGGTGTATCTTCAATTTCTAAAATTGGTGCCAACATTGAACACACTGCAATATCTGCTAAACCTAAACGATCACCAACTAAATACTGCCCTTTATTATCAATCAGTGTTTGGTTTAAGGTACTGATCATGACTTCTAAATATTGTTTAGATTCTTGAACTCTCTCATTATTAGTTAAATGATAACCCTTAGATAATAAAGCTTTGACCAAAGGCTTAGAATATTTTTCAAATTGGCGCATATACCCTTTTTCACCAATTAAAACCTCTAAGGATTCGTCATTTCCATTAAGTGAATAAGCTAAAACCCAACGACGAACATGTCGCCCTAACTCATTTGATAAAGTATTAATTTCTAAAGCTTGATTACGATATTTTACATCTGAACGAAGCAACGTATGCTCAGGATATTTTTGATCTAAATACAATGCTATTTGAGTGCTATCTGCAATCCATTGATCTCGATCTAATAAAATAGGAAGTTTATATTGCCCAGTTTTTAGCTTTGCAAATGCTCGATGAACTCCTGGAACTAAATTTTGTGCCACATATTCCAGCTCTTTATGATCTAACATCCATCTTGCCTTTTCGCAAAAATGAGATAAAGGAAACTGGTACAAAGTGCGCATAAATTTTCTACCTATACTAAGAAAAATTTTGATTGGTTTAATATTTTTTCAATCAAATACTTTAAGTTATAAGTTTAGTAAATAACAATGAGTAAATACACCAAATCCATTTAAAAATTCCATGTATTTTAGTATGTTTTTATATCATTTATTAGCTTATTTATATAAAAACATGATATTCAGTACACTTTTAGCACAATATTAAATATACGAAAAAAGAACTTTATTTATAGATAACAAAAACTTAACTTATTCACTTTAAGCATGACTAAATCATTATTTTTCTTATTAATTCTTTCAGATAAATAAATAATAAAGCCTCATTTAATTTTCCACCAAAAGCTAGGTAATTTTTTAGCATAACTTTTGGGAATGCTATCAATTATGTATCGTTTAAATATAGATAATATTCAAGTAATTGAAAATGACATAGAAGCCATTAATGCGGCTTATCAAATTGCAGACTTTGCATTAGAAAAACGGAATCTTCGTGATCAGCAACATCAATTACCTTTTGCTGAAATTGCTCTTTTTAGTCAACGAGGTTTAGGTGGAATTCGTATCCCTAAAAAATACGGCGGTGCTTTTATTTCAAATAAAACTTTGGTTCATGTATTCCGTATTTTAAATAAAGCAGATTCAAGCGTTGGACAAATTCCACAAAATCAGATTGCATTAATCAATTTAATTCAAAGTATTGGCACAGAAGAACAAAAATCTTTTATTTTCAATGAAATTTTAAAAGGTAAACGATTAGCAAATGGAGGACCTGAACGCTATACAAAAGATATTACTACTTTGAATACTCAAATTATTTTTGAAGATAATCAATACTTTTTATCTGGGGAAAAGTTTTACTCAACAGGCAGTAGTTTTGCAGATTGGCTTGCAATTAAAGCAATTCATCCAGATGGTCATATCGTTCTTGTACTCATAGAAAAAAATTCAGATGGTGTTGAAGTCATTGATGATTGGGATGGTTTTGGTCAAAGAACGACTTCAAGTGGCACAGTTAAACTCAATCATGTTCGAGTAAACCCACTTTTAATTTTAGATGAAAATGCCCTCTATGCTCAGCCTTCTTATCGAGGTGCCTATTCTCAACTTCTACAAACAGCAATTGATGTAGGAATTGCTGAAGCTGCTTTTGCTGATACTTTAACCGCTGTACATAAAGCTAGACCTATTATTGATTCTGGTGTTGCTCAAGCAAATCAGGAGCCTTTTATCTTGCAAGAAGTTGGAAAACTTAATGTACTGTTGGATGCTGCTATTCTTCTATTAGATGAAGCAGCTGAATATTTAGATGAATTAGATCAAAAAGAGACGATTACAGAACAGCAAGCTGCAAAAGCATCGATTTTAGTCGCTGAAGCAAAAGTTTATGCCAATGATGCCGCTTTACATATTTCAGAAAAATTAATTGAACTCGGTGGCAGTCGTGCAAGCTTATCTCAACACAATTTAGACCAACATTGGCGCAATGCACGTGTACACACATTACATGATCCTATTCGCTGGAAACTTCATGCACTTGGTGATTATTACCTCAATCAAAAGTTTCCTGCCAAACACGCTTGGATTTAAGGATACTCATCATGACGACTTATCAAAATTTAAATCAATTCAATGTTCAATCTTCAAAACCAGCACATATTATTCAAAATGATGCAGAAGCTTTAGAAATTGTACAGCAATTGGCTCATCAATTTAAAAACCATGCTATTCAAAGAGATGCTGAACGTATTTTACCATTTGAAGAAGTGGAAGCTTTTAGTCAATCTGGTCTATGGGCAATTACAGTACCGAAAGAATATGGAGGTACCGATGTTTCCACACAGACATTGACACAAATTATTGCCTTAATTAGCGGTGTAGATGGATCCTTAGGTCAAATCCCACAAAATCATTTCTATGCATTAGAAGTATTACGTAATAATGGTTCTAAGGATCAAAAACAAAAAATATATGCTGAAGTTCTCGCAGGCGCTCGCTTAGGAAATGCACTCGCTGAATTTAAAACGAAAGCGGCACACATTCGCCAAACCATAATTAAAAAATCTGAACAGGGATATATTGTGAATGGGGAAAAATTCTATTGCACAGGCAGTATTTTTGCCCACCGTATTCCTACATTGGTCAAAGATGAAAATAACCGTGAATTTTTAGCATTTATACCACGCCACAGTGAAGGTCTGAGCATTAAAAATGATTGGACAGGATTCGGTCAAAAAACAACAGGAAGTGGAACTGTTAAGTTTGAAAATGTTCATGTTGATGAAGATGATGTTATTCCATTTGATATTGCTTTTAGCCAGCCCACGCTTGTTGGTCCATTTGCTCAAGTTATTCATGCAGCGATTGAAACAGGAATCGCTCGAGCTGCATTTGAAGAAACTTTAGAGCGCATCCGCTTAGCAAGACCTTGGATTGATTCAGGTGTGGAATCTTCAACTCAGGATCCACTCACACTATTCGAGTTAGGTCGAATCATTACAGATGTACGAGCAACAGAGGTTTTACTTAAACAAGCTGCTCGTTCAATTGAAGCAGCAAAACCACTACCAAATGCAGAAAACATTGCAAAAGCATCGATTGATGTTGCCAAAGTTCGTGCCCTAAGTACTGAAGTTGCACTTAAAGCATCTTCCAAACTTATTGAATTGGCAGGTAGTCGTGGTAGTCAACGTGTTGATGGATTAGATCGATTTTGGCGCAATGCTCGAACACATACACTTCACGATGCTGCTCGTTGGAAATACTACTTCATTGGAAACTATAGCTTAAATGGAATAATCCCACCACGCAGAGGGACACTGTAATGACAAACAACATACATAAAAAAATAATTCTGAATGCATTTGATATGAATAGTGTCGGTCATATTAACCATGGCTTGTGGACACATCCAAGAGATGAATCATATCGCTTTAATCAGTTAAATTATTGGACTGAACTAGCACAAACATTGGAAACAGGCTTATTTGATGGTTTATTTATTGCAGATATTACAGGTGTCTATGATGTCTACCAAAATGGAATAGATTTAACTCTCAAAGAATCTATTCAACTCCCAAGTCATGATCCAAGTACTTTGGTTTCAGCAATGGCAGCAGTCACAAAAAATTTAGGTTTCGGTATTACGGTCAATTTAAGTTATGAGTCGCCTTACCAATTTGCACGACGATTTTCCAGTTTAGATCATCTGACTCAAGGTCGTATTGGCTGGAATATTGTGACCGGTTATTTAGATAGTGCAGCAAAATTAGTTGGACAAGCTGGCTTAAAAGATCACGATTTACGTTATGAACAAGCAGAAGAATTCTTAGAACTTGCTTATAAATTTTGGGAAGGTTCATGGGAAGATGATGCCATTATCATCGATAAAGAAAATCGCATTTTTACTAGACCTGAAAAAGTACATGCAATTCAACATTATGGAAAATTCTACCAAAGCCAAGGCGTATTTCAGGTTTCCCCTTCTATTCAACGTACACCTGTATTATTTCAAGCTGGTGCATCGCCAAAAGGGCTTGAATTTGCAACTAAACATTCTGAAGCGATGTTTATTGGTGCTGATACGCCAGAAAAAGTTAAAGCCCAAGTCGAAAAAATTCGTGCTCAAACAATTGCTCAAGGACGTCATGCCCAAGATATAAAAATATTGGTGGGGATCTCTGTAGTTACCGCAGAAACTGATGCTCTAGCACAAGAGAAATATAACGAATATTTAAAATATGCGAGTCCAGAAGCTGGATTAGCTCATTTTTCGAGTTCTATTGGTTTTGATCTTTCTAAATACCAAGACTCAGAAACAATTCCATATCAAAAATCAAATAGCATTGTTTCAGTCAACCAACGCTTTAAAGAAAATAAAGTCACCATCGCGGACTTAAAAGCTCAACATGCTTTAGGTGGTCGCTATCCTTTATTCATTGGTAGTGGTGCATCTGTTGCTGAGCAATTAATTCACTTTATTGATGAAACAGGAATAGATGGTTTCAATCTAACACGAACTGTTGCACCAGAATCACATCACGATTTCATTCGTTATGTCATTCCTGAATTACAACAACGTGGACGTTATAAAACGGAATATGCTCAAGGAAGCTTACGCCATAAATTATTCCAACAAGGCGATCGTTTATCCAAACAACATCCTGCTCAACAATTTCGATGTCATCAACATGCTGAAACATCAACCTTATCTCATTTAGATAAACATACTGCTTAATTTTAAAATTTCGGGAAAATTATATGGCTACGACTCAAAAGCAGTCGAAAAATAAATTTATTATTTTCGGCATCATTATTATCGCGGTGATTGTTGGGCTCATTATTTGGTCGCAACAAAAAAACTCTGTCAGCAATGAACTCGTGATCGGTCTAAGTCCACCTTTTGCAAAACAAATTCAAGTTGCTGCTGAAGAAGCCAAAAAACAAGGAATTAATGTAAAGATTGTTGAATTTTCAGATTGGAATACTCCCAATATCACATTAAATCATGGTGATATTGATGCCAACTATTTTCAGCATCAACCCTTTTTAAATAATGCCATTAAAGAAACAGACTTTAAATTAAAGCCACTGGGTATTGGCGCAGGAACACATGTTGGGCTTTATTCTAAAAAATTTAAATCTTTAGATGAAATTCCAAATGGTGCACGCGTCGTTATTCCAAATGATCCTGTAAACCAAGGTCGTGCTCTTTTATTGCTTGAACAATCTAAGTTAATTGGCTTAAAGGATTCAAATAATCATTTATCGAATTTAAGTGATGTTGTCAGCAATCCGAAGAACCTAAACTTTGTTGAAGTTGAAGGACCTCAAACAGCTCGTGCGGTTGATGATGCTGATTTAGTCTTTAGTTATCCAATGTATTTACGTTTAGCAAAAACGATTGATCCTAATGATGCCCTCGCTCTCGATCAAACCAATAATACACGTTATGCCATTTTATTTGTGGTTCGAGATGACTACGAAGAAAAGCACCCAGAAAAAGCTGAACAACTGAAAAAGTTTATTCATATCTTTCAAACATCTGACAAAGTCAAAGCCCAACTCAATGATGAAATTGGTGAAAAACTTTGGTTTAAAGGCTGGAATTAAGGGTTAAATCATGTCTAAATCACAACGAAAAAATCATAAGTTAATGATCATTGCTGGTATTGCGATTCTTTTGATTATTGGTCTCATCAGTTATCGCGTGATTAACCATCAACCAAAAAATAATGTACTTAAAATTGGTATTAGCCCACCTTATGCAGAATTATTAAAAAGTGTTGCAGATGATGTTAAAGCCAAAGGCATTGATGTCGAGCTTATTGAATTCTCAGACTGGCAAGCCCCAAATGTTGCCGTACAACACGGTGATATTGATGCCAACTTCTTCCAACAAAGTGTATTTCTAGCCAATGCAATAAAAGAAACAGGCTACGATTTAACGCCTTTTGCAAAAGGAACAGGAAGTCATGTTGGTCTATATTCTAAAAAGTACCAATCTTTAAAAGATATTCCAGACAATGCAAAGGTTGTTATTCCGAATGACCCAGTAAATTTATCACGTGCATTAACTTTATTGGCACGGGCAGGTTTACTTTCAGTGAAAGATATTAACAACGAATTAACAACACTCGAAGATATTACGAGTAATCCCAAAAATCTAAAACTTATTGAAGTAGAAGGCCCACAAACAACTCATGCCTATCATGAAGCAGATTTGATTTTTGGTTATCCACATTACTTAAAATTGGCAAATGTTGCAGATCCATCCTCAGCTTTACTTACCGATCCAATCAATAAGAAATTTGCCATTCTTTTTGTCACTCGCAATGACTATCAAGACCAAGATAAAAAACTAGAAACCTTCGTTGAAACATTCCAAAACTCTGAAAAAGTCCGAAAAATTTTGGACAAAGATTTCGGAAAAGGCATGTGGTTTGAAGGTTGGAAATAATTTAGGGGAAAAAAATATGGTTAGCTTTGGTTCATCACTCGATTTTACCGTACCACACATTACAATTCGTAATTTAAATAAATACTATCAAGTACAAGAAGCTCAAGTACATGCTCTTAAAGATATTAATTTAGACATTCCTGTCGGGAGTATCTTTGGCATTATAGGCAAAAGTGGCGCGGGTAAATCATCACTCATTCGAACTTTAAATGGGCTTGAAAATATTTCAGATGGTTCTATTCATATTCATAAACATGAATTATCAAAACTTTCTCATGCTGAATTGATTGCACTACGTCAGCGTATTGGGATGATTTTTCAACATTTTAATTTGATGTCCTCAAAAACAGTTTGGGAAAATGTTGCACTTCCTTTAAAAATTGCGAAACTTTCTAAACAAGAAATTGAACAACGCGTAAATGATGTATTAAATTTAGTCGGCTTAGACAATAAAGCCGATCATTATCCATCTCAACTTTCAGGTGGACAAAAACAACGTGTCGGGATTGCTCGAGCATTGGTACATCGTCCTGAAATTTTGCTTTGTGATGAAGCAACATCTGCACTTGATCCTGAAAGTACATCGGTAATTTTATCTTTACTCAAGGAAATTAATCAGAAGTTAGGAATTACAATTGTACTCATTACACATGAAATGCAAGTGATTCGTGAAATTTGTGATCAAGTTGTCGTGATTGATAAAGGTGAAATTGTCGAATCTGGTCAAGTGTGGTCTGTATTTTCTAGACCACAACAAAAGATTACTCAAGAACTGCTTAATTTAGAACAGCTAGATTTACCTTTTGATCTTCAACCATACCCTTCAGAAAATAGCCAAGTAATTTTAAAACTACGCTATGAGGCTCAAATAGAGCACTCACCGGATCTAAAAGAAATCTTGGCTGTATTTGATCAATCAGTTCATCTTTACCAAAGCCATATTGATTCAATTCAAGGTCATTTAATTGGTTCACTTATCATCTCGGTAAATCAAAATGAACTTGATACTCAACAAATTAAAGAACAACTAAAACATCAAATTGCACAAATTGAGGTACTTGGCTATGTATAACCAACTCATTGATTTACTTATCACAGGAACAATCGATACATTATTAATGGTCGGAATTTCTGCACTTTTTGCATTTATTATTGGTCTACCTCTTGCTGTTATTTTTGTATGTACTTCTGAACATGGAATCTATCCATCTAAAGGCATTAATCAAACTTTAGGCTGGATTGTAAATATCACTCGCTCTGTTCCATTTTTAATTTTAATGGTTGCCTTAATTCCAATTACACGTTTCATCGTGGGAACAAGTTATGGTGTTTGGGCAGCGATTGTGCCGTTAACTATTGCCGCAACGCCATTCTTCGCACGAATTGCTGAAGTGAGTTTACGTGAGGTTGATTCAGGTCTCATTGAAGCTGCGCAAGCCATTGGCTGTAACCGTAAACAGATAGTTTGGTACGTTCTTTTACCTGAAGCATTGTCTGGTATTATCGCAGGATTCACTGTGACCTTAGTCACAATGATTAACTCCTCTGCAATTGCTGGTGCTATTGGTGCAGGTGGATTAGGAGACATTGCCTACCGCTATGGATATCAACGTTTTGATATGCAAATTATGCTTGCTGTTATTTTGGTTCTTGTTGTTTTAGTCATGTTTGTCCAAGCTGTTGGAGACACTTTTTCAGCACATCTAGACAAACGAAAAATATAAAAATATTTGGCTAGGTTGATATCTAATCATCTAGCCAAGTTTATTCACAGTGTTTATTTACTGTCCATACTAAAAATATATACATTTGTTTAAACTCATTCTCTAAAAATAGAATATAAAAGTAACCTAATCATTTTAGAGAAATATGAATTCTTATTTCTTTCGCCTGACTTTATCACGGCTTTCATGTAAAATCGTTGTCAATTTTTATATAACACTTTGTGAGTCATTTCATGGGTTTTAATTGTGGTATTGTAGGCCTGCCGAACGTTGGTAAATCTACGCTTTTCAATGCATTGACTAAAGCTGCTATTGCTGCTGAAAACTTCCCATTTTGTACAATTGAACCAAACACAGGGATTGTACCTGTTCCAGATTCACGCCTAGATAAACTTGCTGCAATTGTAAATCCACAACGTATTCTTCCAACAACAATGGAATTCGTAGATATTGCAGGTTTAGTTGCAGGTGCATCTAAAGGTGAAGGTCTTGGTAACCAATTCCTTGCAAATATCCGTGAAACAGATGCAATTGCACACGTTGTTCGTTGTTTTGAAGATGAAAACGTGATTCACGTAAATGGTAAAATTGACCCATTAGATGATATTGCAACAATCAATACTGAACTTGCTCTTGCTGACTTAGAAACTGTAACAAAAGCTGTTACTCGTTTAGCAAAATCTGCAAAAGGTGGCGACAAAGAAGCTGTTGCAACTAAAGCCGTATTAGACAAAATTCTTCCATTATTAGATGAAGGCAAACCTGCTCGTGCAGCTGACCTTGATGATGATGAGCGTAAACTTGTACGTGGTTTTGGTTTACTTACACTTAAACCTACAATGTACATTGCAAACGTTGCAGAAGATGGTTTTGAAAATAACCCTCATTTAGATGCAGTTCGTGCACTTGCTGCGGCTGAAAATGCTATTGTTGTTCCGCTTTGCAACCAAATTGAAGCTGAAATTTCTCTTCTTGAAGATGAAGATCGTGCTGAATTTTTAGATGCTTTAGGCATGGAAGAACCAGGTCTAAACATCGTAATTCGTGCGGGTTATTCGCTCTTAGGTTTACAAACTTATTTCACAGCGGGCGTGCAAGAAGTTCGCGCTTGGACTGTAAAAGTTGGAGCAACTGCGCCTCAAGCTGCTGGTGTTATTCACACTGACTTCGAAAAAGGCTTTATTCGTGCTGAATGTATTGCTTACGAAGACTTCGTTCAATATAACGGTGAAGCTGGTGCTAAAGAAGCAGGTAAATGGCGTTTAGAAGGTAAAACTTATATCGTTCAAGATGGTGACGTTTTACACTTCCGTTTTAATGTATAAATTATATTGAACAAAAAGTCCCGAATTCGGGGCTTTTTTTATTATTTAACTCTTCAAAATTAAAATTTAGATCAATTTTTATCAGTAATTATTTTATTAACTTCAGATAAAACTTAATAGAGTATTTCAGCCAAATCCAAGTTCAACACTTCTATTTCTCTAGCTGTTTGTATACCAATGATTATAGATTCTAATTTCTGACTATCAAAAAACTGATTCGTTTCAGATTCAATTAATAAAATTAAAAAATAGCAATACAATAATGATTACAATTGATAATAATTATCATTACTATTTACTTACTTTTAATATTCCCCTACACTCATGCACACAACATGAATTAAAAAGGAATTCCCAATGGCATATACACTTCCCTCTTTACCTTATGCTTACGATGCACTTGAACCAAATTTAGATACAAAAACAATGGAAATTCACCATACTAAACACCATCAAACCTATATCAATAATATCAATGCTGCTATTGAAGGGACTGAATGGGAAAAACTAAGTGTAGAAGATTTAGTTTCAAAAATTAATGAAGTACCAGAACACTTAAAACATACGGTAATCAATAATGGTGGTGGTCACGCAAACCATTCATTATTTTGGACAGTGATGAGCCCACAAGGTGGTGGTGATCCCATTGGACAAGTTTCATTAGCCATTGAACAAGAATTAGATGGTTTTGAACAATTTAAAGATGCTTTTACCAAAGCTGCAATTAGTCGCTTTGGAAGTGGTTGGGCTTGGTTAAGTGTTACACCTAAGAAAAAATTAATTGTAGAAAGTAGCGCCAATCAGGACTCACCATTAATGCATGGTAATACCCCTATTCTTGGTCTAGATGTATGGGAACATGCTTATTATTTAAAATTTCAAAACCGTAGACCTGAATATATTGCTGCCTTTTATAATGTTATCAATTGGGATGAAGTGAATCGTCGATATTTACAAGCAATCAAATAATAGGCATTAAGCTCCTAATAATTTAGGAGCTTAATAAGCGACCAACATTAAACTTTAATTTTCTTTTAAAGCTAAAGACTTTTATCCATTTCCGCTCGTTGCTTTCTTGCTTCAAAAAGCACTTTATCTTTCAATTGTGTTCTAAAGCCGAATAGAAATATAAACTCTGCTAAAACAAATAATGGACCTATCGCTAAACCAATGACATCATCCATAAAAGCAGGTTTCTTCTTTTCGTAAAAATGCCCTATAAACTGAAAAACCCAACCAACAACAAATATCATAATACTTAAAACTAACCAATGTAAGGTATCCATTTCTGTCATAATAAGTGCAATTGGATATAGCAAAACAAATATAATTGCCATCAAACATCCGAAAAGCAAATCTAAACTTAAGTAATATAAACTGCATGATGTCATTAAAATCAAAGCCACAGTCACAGAATATCCTTCTACCTGAATTCCCCAATTCGCTGTTAAGCATATAATTGAAAAAACAATAAGAGGAATTCCAATAAAATGTGTGAGAACATTTCTGCGATCTAAATGATAAGCAGCATATTGACTCAATAATTTTTCTAATCTCGTCATTGCATTTCTTCCTATCGTTTTATATATTCCATACACAAAAAATGCTTCTTCAATTGCTATTTGAATCGCCCATTCAATAGACCGAAAGATAAATACTTTCTTTTAATATTTTTATATCATGCAATAAGAGAAATTACATAAGTATTATATTTATCTCAGGCTTAAACTAGAAACACAATTATTAAATATACAGCATTTTGTCTTTTACGATTTTAATTGGCAGACATTTACATCATCAAAACCATTTGTACATGGTGCAACTTCATTTTCAACTTGTGTTTTATCAATATTTTTTTGTGCTGACTCAGGTGTACTCTGACATGCTACAACAAATACTACAACACAAAAAACTAATATTTTTTTCATCTTAATCTCAAATAAATCCTGTAAGTTATTGGTAGTTATTAGACAATATTTCACATATTTTATCAAATAGAGATAATCTATAACAATTATAGATAATTTATTTTATATAAAAAAAACGAGGCTATTGCCTCGCTTTAAAATCATATTTTTTAGTGTATTTTATAAATTACGACAAGATATTTTGGCTTTTAAACTCCTGCTCCATTTTTTTTCGGATCAGTATTTCCTAATTTTGGATTATCAATTGCATTTTTGCACTGTGCTTTATCTCTCTCATAATCAGATTGTTTAGCAGTTGCATCTTTGTTTTCTAATGTTTCGCGTGCCCAAATTTCTAAACTCGATAATGCTTTACGACATAAAGCATATTTCCCTTCAGTCACCGAATCTGTCATTTTCACATTAATACGCCAATCTGTTCCTAGCTTACGTGCAGGTTTTCTCACTTGCTCTTCAATTTGGTCTAATTTCTTTTCATAGACAAGCACATCAACATCATTGATAAATTTCCAAGCAGCCTGTGCATAGCTTGTCGCATCATTATCTAATTTCGGTGCAGGTTTAATCACTACTTTTTCTTGATTTTCATTATTACTACATGCTTGTAAAAGCATACTACTAGAAACCATCGAGATCACGATTAATGCTACTTTATTTAACTTTAACATTTTAGCTTTAACTCTAAAAACATTCAGGCAATATGCTAGTGAATTCGGTTACAATACTCAATCTTCATTTTAACAATTGTTCTAATCTTATTAGGAACTCCTGTGTCTCAACACAATACATCTCAACCTGCTAGTTTTTGGCAAGGGGCGAAAGATAGTCAGGCGATTATCTTCACCTATTTGCCAGTATCTTTTGCTTTCGGTGTTTCTGCTACACAGTTTGGTTTTACACCATGGGAAGCTTTATTTTTATCATGTTCAATGTATGCAGGAGCTAGTCAATTTCTAGTCGTCGCATTATTAGGTAGTGGAACTTCTATTTGGATGACTGCACTAACAGTCATTGCTTTAGATATTCGTCACTTACTATATGGTCCTGCACTTTATAATCTGATTCAAGATAAAATTAACCTAAAAAAAACCGCAGTATGGGCTTGGGGACTAACCGATGAAGTCTTCGCTTCAGGCATGATTAAATTATCCCAACGTCGTCAAGAATGGTCTGAATCTTGGATGCTCGGTTTAAGCTTATTTAGTTGGATGTCATGGGCACTTGGTTCTTTATTAGGTGGTTTATTTGCAGATCAAGTTTCAAACTTGCCACAATTTCTACAAGCAGCGCTCGACTTCTTATTACCTGCATTGTTCTTAAGTTTCCTTCTTGCTGCATTTGACAAAAAATATAATTTTGTCGTGATTACTACCACAATTGTTTCAGCCATTTCTTGCTATTTTATTGATTTATCTGCTGCTATTTTTATTGGGATTTCATCAGGAATACTTGCTGGCTTATTTAAACATTATGTACTTAAACAACACGACCCTGAATTAATGCGGAGTCACCATGAATCTTGAAATTATTCTTGTCGGTATTCTTGTTGGAATTGCAAATTTTGCTTCAAGATTTGGACCATTTTATTTTATTCAAAAATTTCAACAAGGTTCCCAAAAGCGTGGTGCACTTTGGATCAAAATTGCGTTAGGCTCAATTGGTATTTCTGCAATTAGTTCAATGTTAGTCGTAGCGACATTACCTCCATTATTGGAAATGCCTCATAAAAGTTTTGCAATGCTAATCGGTTTTATTGTTTTAGCATGCTTATACTTTAAGTTTAGAAAAATTGTACCTGCAACACTTATTGCTGCCTTGGCATATGGTGTTGTCTATACGTATGTTCCTATCACATTATAAATTTAAGCCATATGAATTGTGAATTTACACCACAATTCATATTTTAAATCCACAAATATATTTACTAAAATAAAAAACTCAATTCCGACAATATTTAAATTCAATCTTGTAGATTACTCATCTCAATTTATTTCTTATTGTTCAATAAAAATCTCACATACTCTAAATATAAATAAATACTCTTACGACATAATTCCTAATTCATTTGATTTTTACAACTTAATTACAACTTTAAATGTGCTATTTCATTATGATAGCGCTAAAATCAGGTCAATCTTTACAAAAACATGGCTGTTTAAATGAAGATAAAAAAGAGATTTTATGGAAAATAAGCCACCAATTATTGGCCCTGTTCCAAATTGGACAGAAGATGAAAAGCCAACCCTTCCTGGCTCCCCTGCATTTATCCAACGATCTCTTCCTGTACGTGCAGTTTACCTATTTATTGGCTTTTTCATTGCAATTGCAGGAAGCTTAAGCAATGGATTTATCACAGCAAATCTACCTGTTTTTGAAGGACAATATTCGCTTACACCGTCTGAAGCCGCACTCATTCCTGCTGTATATGTTATGGCAAATGTGAGTTCCAACTTACTCCTTTTTAAATCTCGGCAACAATTTGGTTTACGTGCTTACTCTGAAGTTGGCTTATTCATTTTTATCATTGTCATTATCTTGCATCTCTTTGTCGATAATTTTGCAATGGCGCTTTTTGTGAGGGCAATTAGTGGTTTAACCGCTGCCCCTCTAAGCTCTTTAGGTATGTACTATATTATGCAAGCCTTTGGGAAACAACATTCTAAAAATGGAATGTATCTTGCCTTAGGATGTCAACAATTAGGTGTTCCTCTAGCTTGGATAATTTCACCCGCTTTAACGAATGTGAATGATTGGGGAACTTTATATAGCTTTGAGTTAGGCTTAGCTTTATGTTGTTTTGCTATGGTTGTTTCTGTCAAATTACCTCGAAGCTTACAGGTAAAAGTTTTTGAAAAAAAAGACTTTATTACCTTTGTTCTGTTAGCTTCAGGCTTTGGCTTCCTTTGTATATTTTTAACTCAGGGTCCTATTGTTTGGTGGTTTAATGCCTCTTGGCTTGCCTATTTTTTAATTGTAGGACTAGCACTTGTCGCTCTAGGTTTACTTTTTGAGAGTCAACGTAAAAATCCGCTTATTATGACCGAATGGCTAAGCACATCTGCAACTTTACGCTTTATTATTAGTGCTTTTGCATTAAGATTTTTGCTTTCCGAACAAAGTTTTGCTGCTGTACATTTTTTAAAAACAATGGGAATGGGGCCAGATCAATTTGTTCCACTCTATACTGTTATTTTCTTCGGTGTTCTTGCTGGTACCATTTTTAGTGCTTTTACTTTTTCATTAGAAAGAATAGTTTTACACCTTTTTCTTGCAGAGTTATTAATTCTAATTGCTTGTGCTTTAGACCATCAACTCACAAGCCAAGTACGCCCTGTAAACTTCTACCATAGCCAATTTCTGATTAGTTTTGCAACGGGGATGTTTATGGGCCCCCTATTATTAACAGGAATGATGCGAGCACTTAAAAGTGGTGCAACACATATGGTCACATTCATTGTTCTTTTTTCAGCAACGCAAAATTTTGGTGGTCTTGTGGGATCGGCTTTTTATTCAACGTATCAACAAATAAGAACTCAAACACATGAACAAAATTTAAAGAATGAACTCATTCAAACCAATCCTCTTATTCTCCATCAACTAGCTTCATATAAAGTAAGCTCAAGTATCTATACGCAAGATCCTGCTATTCAAAATGAATTATCAATTCGAGATTTAAATCAAAATGTTACAACTCAGGCACAAGTCAATGCTTACAATGATGTCATTACCCTAAATGCCATTTTTGCTGTTTTATTATTATGTTGGGGAATTTTCATCATTATTGTTAATAAATATTTGTTCAAAAAACAAAATATTAGCCCATTTTAGTCATTGTGATTATTACTTTTGAGATCAATTTATGCAAAAAGATCAAAAAAATCCTGAAATTGAAAATCAGCAACAAAACTCAAATCAACATGAGTTTACAGGGCACGCAAGCAAATTGATCAAGACAACAAAACCTATGTTGGCATTGATGTTTTTAGTTCTAATCGTTGGTATTTTTTTAATTTTATATGCTTGGAAAATTGGTCCCTTTCAAGGTCATGTAGAAGCAACTGATAATAGTTATGTGCATGGAAAAATTACAATTTTATCTTCACAAATTAACGGATACATTCGTGACGTCTTAGTAAATGACTTTGACTATGTCAAAAAGGGACAAATATTAATGTATATTGATTCAAATACATATGAACAAAAAGTTGTAGAAGCGAAAGCTGCAGTAGAACAAGCTAAAAACAATTTAGCTAATCA
Source organism: Acinetobacter equi (assembly GCF_001307195.1). Lineage (NCBI taxonomy): Bacteria > Pseudomonadati > Pseudomonadota > Gammaproteobacteria > Moraxellales > Moraxellaceae > Acinetobacter > Acinetobacter equi. The sequence continues at coordinate 2,663,989 of NZ_CP012808.1, forward strand.
AAAGCAAGCCATCGAACAACGCAAAGCTGATATTATTTCAGCGCAAGCCCAAGTTAAACAAGCTCAAGTTAATTATGAATTGGCACTCAATCAACAACAACGATACGCTAACTTAAAAAGTACAGGGGCAGCTTCTAAATCGGAAATCAATACTATTGAAACTACAACCAAAAGTAGTTTTGCAACATTAGAAGAAGCAAAATCAAATGTCTTAGTTGCTCAAGAAGCATTAAAAACAGCACAAGTTGCAGAAATAGGATTAAAAGCACAAGTTGAGAGTGCGAAAGCACAACTTTCCCAAGCCGAAATCACTCAGAGCTATAGTATTATTTATTCTCCCATTGATGGGCAGCTGGGACAAATTAATCCTCGTGTAGGTCAATATGTTTCGGCTGGCTCCCAACTCTTTACAATTGTTCCACCACAAACATGGATCATTGCTAATTTTAAAGAAACTCAAATTGCAAATATAAGATTAGGTCAAACATCGTGGTTTACTGTGGATGCATTAAATGATAAAAAATATATGGGTAAAGTAGATCAAATTGCACCAGCAACAGGTTCACAATTCAGCGTAATTAAACCAGATAATGCAACAGGTAACTTCACTAAAGTCGTGCAACGTATTTCTGTACGTATCCAAATAGATTCTGATCAAGAAGCAATTAATCTATTACGTCCAGGTATGTCAGTCGAAACTTATGTAGATACTCAATCATTATCGAAATAGATGAACTATTTATTAAAAAAGATACTGAGAACCTACAAGTGGGTATTTTTATCCATAATTTTACTATATGAATCACATGATGAACTTATAGAGTCCTTTTTATATTTGCGAATAAAATATTGGAATAACTATTTTCTATTGTTACCCTATGCTTATAAAAAGTACATCAATGAAAAAGATATATTTTTTTATTTACTTTAAAAACAATATATTAATAAAAATTAATTACATTTTGAAACATTTAGATACATAAGATTACTCATTTTCTCCCTTTTTTTGTGGAAACATCTGCAAATACATACTGACATGTATATGTTTTTATTAAATAAAGGGGAATCTTTACATGAAACTTGCAAAAATTGCATTCGCTAGCTTAGCTTTAGTTGCTGCTTCTCAAACTTTTGCTGCAAAAGAAACAACTACTCCTCCACCAGTACTTGAATCAACTACTACTGATGTTGCAATTAACCCTGCTTCTGTTGTTCCAGTTGTTGTAACTTCAGAAAATGAAGTAACTCCTGAAAATACTCCTTCAGCTACTCCTGATTTAACAACAACTACAACTGAAGCTGTTGTAGAAGCTGTAGTACCTGCGAAGTAATTTACAATAAAAGCCTATATTAAAGTCTTAATATAGGCTTTTTAGCTAAAAATAAAAACATTGGACATCTTTTATTTCTTATTTGATTAATTCTTAAAATATTTTTTCGGATCTCAGCATTTACTTTTATATATCAGTTTTAAACCTAACTGTTATCAGAATTAATTCATTTATTTTCATTAAATCCGCACTGAAGTGTGAATAGAGTTCTGCTATGCTAAAAGCCCCATAATATCAAGCATGGATGAAAGACATGAGCGTGACTATTGGTACCCCACTACAATCTTCTGCGTTTAAAGTTTTACTATTAGGATCTGGTGAACTTGGTAAAGAAGTCGTGATTTCACTCCAACGTCTTGGTGTGGAGGTACATGCTGCTGACCGTTATGACCATGCTCCAGCAATGCAAGTTGCTCATTATTCATATACGTTAAATATGGCAGATGCCAAAGAATTAAAAATATTAATTCATCAAATTAAACCTCATTTAATTATTCCTGAAATTGAAGCAATTGCAACAGATGTACTTGTTGAAGTTGAAGAACAAAAAATTGCTACAGTAATTCCTTCTGCAAAAGCAGTTAATTTGACAATGAACCGTGAAGGTATTCGACGTTTAGCAGCTGAAGAACTTGGATTACCAACATCTGCTTATCGTTTTGCAGATTCCTTAGAATCTTTCCGTGCGGCTTGTGATGATATTGGTTATCCAAATTTTGTAAAACCTGTTATGTCTTCTTCAGGTAAAGGTCAGTCACGCGTTAAAAGCTTTGATGAAGTTGATGCTGCTTGGAAATATGCTCAAACAGGCGGTCGTGTTAATCAAGGCACAGTGATTGTTGAATCTCAAATTGATTTCGATTTTGAAATTACATTATTAACAGTACGTGCAAAAAATCCTGAAACTGGTGAAATCGAAACATCATATTGTGATCCGATTGGACACCGTCAAGATGACGGTGATTATGTTGAAAGTTGGCAGCCTCAAGCAATGACAGTAGTTGCTTTAGATGAAGCAAAAAGAATTGCACATAAAGTCACAACTGCACTAGGTGGTTGCGGTATATTTGGTGTCGAACTATTTGTAAAAGCAGATAAAGTATGGTTTAGTGAGGTCTCACCTCGCCCACATGATACTGGACTTGTCACCTTAGCATCTCAATTCCAAAGTGAATTTGAATTACATGCTCGTGCTATTTTAGGTCTTCCAGTCAATACAGAACGTCATAGTATTGCTGCAAGTGCTGTTATTTATGCTGGTGTAGATGATAAAAACTTGTCATTTTCTGGCTTAAATTTTGCTTTAGCCCATCCAAATACTGATTTACGTCTTTTTGGAAAACCCGAAGGCTTTAAACGTCGTCGTATGGGTGTGGCAACTGCACGTGCAGAAACAGTAGATCAAGCACGTGAACTTGCTCAAAATACAGCAAATCTTGTTAGTGTAAAGCAAAACTAATTTCAACATCATAATGGACAGATGTACATGATCAATACGCTTCCCTTGCTGAACTATGTAAAAAGTAGCCATGATATTCAAGCCATTAACCAGTGGCGTACCGATGTCGAAAATCAGTTACAAGAATATTTTGATCAAGGTCTGTCCATTCGAGAAGTCATTCGTGCACGTTCAAATTTAATTGACGAAGCACTTCAATTTATTTGGCAACATGCAGGACTCGATCAAACCACATTAGCACTTTTTGCTGTAGGTGGTTATGGTCGTCGTGAAATGCTTCCCTATTCAGATGTCGACATCATGATTCTCTCTGAAGGAGAAATGTCATCTGAAAATGAAGAGCTTATTTCAGCATTTATTTCATGCTTATGGGATGTCGGAAATTTTAAACCAGGTATTAGTGTCCGCACTATTCAAGACTGTATTACTCAAGCAACCAAAGATTTAACAGTAGCAACAAGCTTAATTGAAGCACGCTTCATCACAGGTAATGAATTATTAGCAAAATGGCCTCGAAAAATTGTTTCTCAAACATGGACAGATAAAACATTTTTTGATGCAAAAATGGAAGAGCAAACAAAGCGTTATGCTCAACATAATAATACAGAAAGTAATTTAGAGCCTGATATTAAAAATGCACCTGGTGGTATCCGAGATATTAATCAAATTGGATGGATTGCCAAACGACATTTTCGTGTTAACCGTATTTATGACTTGGTTCATCTTGGCTTTATTTCAGAGTTTGAACTTGGTGTACTTGAAGAAGCTGAAAGCTTTTTATGGGAAATTCGCCATCATCTACATCGCTTAACAAAACGAGATGAAAACCGATTATTATTTGATTATCAACGTGATATTGCATTAACTTTTGGCTACACACGAGAGGAAGGTCAATCTCTTAATTACCCAATTGAGCAATTCATGAAGCGTTATTATCGAACTGCACAGCAAGTCTCAACGCTAAATGAAATGTTATTGTCTTATTTTAATGAGTCAGTCATTACACCTCGCTTACCGAGTTATGAACGTCGAATTGAAGAAATTAATGATAATTTCAAATTAGTTGATGGTAAGCTCGCGGTTCAACATCATAAAGTCTTTGCAGAAAATCCAAGTGCTATCTTTGAGATTTTCTATTTATTAGCAAATCGTCCTGAAGTTGAGGGAATTCGTGCTCGAACATTAAGATTATTAACACTTGCAGCAAAAAGAATTGATCAGACTTTTAGAGATAATCCAGTGCATCAAGCACTATTTATGGCAATTATCCGCTCACCTCACCGTTTATATGAAACGCTCATTGCAATGAAGCGCTATGGCGTTTTAGGAAACTATATTCCTGCTTTTGGGCAGATTATGGGACTTATGCAATATGATTTATTTCATATTTATACAGTAGATGCACATACCCTTTTACTTCTACGCAATCTTAATCGTTTTAAAGAACCTGAGTTTGCAAAAGACTTCCCTGTGGTTAGCTCTGTTTTCCAACGTATGGGGCGTCGAGATATTGTATATTTAGCTGCAATTTTCCATGATATCGCCAAAGGTCGCGGTGGTGACCACAGTGAGCTTGGTGCAAGTGATGCCATTGAATTCTGCCGATTACATGGCTTTACAGAGCGAGAATGTAATCTCGTTGCATGGCTGGTAAAAAATCATTTACAAATGTCTGTAACCGCTCAGAAAAAAGATATTTCTGATCCTGATGTTGTTAAAGAATTTGCAGAAAAAATGGGCGATATGGAGCACTTAGATTATCTCTATACCCTAACAGTTGCTGATATTAATGCCACAAATCCAACACTTTGGAATACATGGCGAGCATCACTTATGCGCCAGCTTTATACACATGCACGTGATGTTATTCGTTCAGGTTTGGGCCGCCCTGTCGATTATCAAATGCTCATTGAAGATGCCAAATTTACAGCAAGTGAAAAGCTCGTCAACGACTTCTCACTGGATGATGTTGAAAAAGTTTGGCAAGAATTAGGCGATGAATATTTCCTTAAAGAATCAGCAGATGAAATTGCTTGGCATACTCGTGCTATTTTACAACACGGCGATAATCCTGCACCCCTTGTTTTAATGCGTGCACATCGTAAATATGCTCAAGATGCAGTACAAATCTTTATTTACACACAAGATAAGCCTAATTTATTCGCTACCACAGTAGCTATCCTTGATCGTATGAATCTAGATGTTCAAGATGCGCGTATTATTACTGCGGAAAAGGCATTTAGCTTAGATACCTACGTAGTGCTTGATCGTTTTGGAACATTACTCACAGATCCTGAACGTGAAGATATTGTGATTCAATCTTTAATTAAAGCATTAAGTCAATCAGATAAATATCCTGGTTTAATGCAACGCCGCATTCCACGTCAATTACGCCATTTTGATATTGAAAATACAGTCGATATCACATTAAATGAAGCTCTAAATCAAAATATGGTTGAAATTGCAACCCTTGATCATCCTGGCTTACTTGCGAAAGTTGGCGGGTTATTTATGATGCAAGGTCTTGATATCCATTCTGCAAAAATTGCCACATTAGGTGAGCGTGCAGAAGATGTTTTCTACGTCACTAAAAAAGATGGTTCACCTATGACCGCAGATGAAGCAGATCTTTTTGCAACACGCTTAAAATCCGCACTAGACGAAGCTTCAAATCAAGTCTGTGGCCAACATTAACTTTACTTACTCGGTATTTATTTTTCATGAACTCTAGTTTGTCTTTATTGCACCCTTATCCATTTGAAAAGTTAAATCGACTTTTTCAAGATATACAACCTGCAAATTTACCTTTGATTCCTTTATCAATTGGTGAACCAAAGCATCCTGCTCCAGAGTTTGTGAAACAAGCAATTATTGATAACTTTAATCACCTTTCAACTTATCCAAATAGTAAAGGTCTTCCCGAATTACGTGAAAGTATTGCAAATTGGTTAACTCGTCGCTTTAAGCTTAATCAAATCAGTGCCGAAACAAATGTATTACCTGTATCAGGTACTCGTGAAGCTATTTTTTCTTTTGTGCAAGCTTTGATTAAACGTGAAGATTCACCTTATGTAGTAATGCCGAATCCATTTTATCAAATTTATGAAGGTGCTACATTACTTGCAGGTGCACAACCATATTTCATCAATTGTACTGAAGAAAATGGCTATTTAGGCGACTTCGATGCTGTACCTGCTGAAGTTTGGGAAAAGACCGCTCTTTTATTTGTTTGTACACCAGGCAATCCTACTGGTGCTGTATTGTCTAAAGAACAATTCAAACAATTAATTGCTCTTTCAGATAAATATAACTTTGTTATTGCATCAGATGAGTGCTATTCAGAATTATGGTTTGATGAAGCACCTACAGGCTTACTTGAAGTATGTGCTGAAATCGGACGTGATGATTATAAAAATTGCGTTGTATTCCATTCACTTTCTAAGCGTTCAAATTTACCTGGTATGCGTTCTGGCTTTGTTGCTGGGGATGCGGCATTGCTTAAACCATATTTGCAATATCGTACTTATCATGGTGCTGCAATGCCTGTTCAACATCAAATTGCATCAATTTCTGCATGGGATGATGAAACTCACGTTGAAGAAAATCGTAAACTTTATCGTGCAAAATTTGAATTATTCCAAAATGAATTAGGTCACTTATTACCATTACAAAAACCAGATGCTGGTTTTTATTATTGGTTAAAAGTAGACAATGATGAAGCATTTGCCAAAATGCTCATGGAAAAAGCACATATTAAAGTACTTCCTGGACGTTATTTATCTCGTGATACTAAACAAGGTAATCCGGGTGAAAATCATGTGCGTATGGCGCTTGTAGCAGATATTGAACAATGTGAACAAGTGATTCAACGACTTAAATCAATTCTATAAATATTCATAAAAACACCTGTATTCAATACGGGTGTTTTTATTTTCACATAAAGTTCACTCAATAAATGTATAAAAAATAAATCACAAAAAAAATATTAAACTTGAATCAAATCACCATAAAAACATAAGTTTACTTAACATTACATGCACACACTATGCATTCAATTAGAAGTTGCTATGAATAGATAATCATCATGTGAAATGGATAATTTTATAAATGTACTATACCAACGGAAATTACGAAGCATTTGCTCGTCCACGTAAACCTAAAAATGTCGATCAAAAATCGGCTTGGTTTGTTGGCTCAGGATTGGCCTCTCTTGCTGGTGCTGCTTTCTTGATTCGAGATGGCCAAATGTCAGGTCACAAAATTACTATTTTAGAAGAACAATCTATTCCTGGTGGTGCTTTAGATGGAATTAAAGAGCCTGAAAAAGGTTTTATTATTCGGGGTGGTCGTGAAATGGAAAACCACTTTGAATGCCTTTGGGATTTATTCCGCTCTATCCCTTCTTTAGAAATTAAAGATGCTAGTGTATTAGATGAATTTTATTGGTTAAATAAAGATGATCCAAACTATTCATTACAACGTGCAACGGTTAAGCAAGGTCAAGATGCACAAACCAATGGTTTATTTACATTAAGCGAAAAAGCACAAAAAGAAATTATTCATATTTTCCTTTCAACACGTGAAGAAATGGAAAATAAACGTATTAATGAAGTTTTTAGTCAAGAGTTTTTTGATAGTAATTTTTGGATGTATTGGCGAACAATGTTTGCATTTGAAGAATGGCATTCTGCACTAGAAATGAAACTCTATTTGCATCGCTTTATTCATCATATTGGTGGATTACCTGATCTATCAACATTAAAATTTACCAAATATAATCAGTATGAATCTTTAGTTTTACCGCTTGTAAGTTGGCTAAAAAGTCACGGTGTTAAATTTCAATATGACACTACGGTTGAGGATGTTGATTTTAATATTTCATCAGAGCATTTGCAGGCAAGCCATATTCATTGGACACAGAATGGAAAACAAGGTGGTGTTAAACTCAGTGAAAATGATCTGTTGTTTATTACCAATGGCTCACTTACCGAAAACTCAGATTGCGGTGACCATCAAACGCCTGCCCAAATTAAATATGGTGCTGCTCCCGCTTGGGATCTATGGAAAAAAATTGCACAAAAACATGATTCCTTTGGTCATCCTGAAAAATTTTGTTCAAATATTGCTGAAACAAAATGGGAGTCTGCAACAGTTACAACTTTAGATCATCGTATTCCTGAATATATTCAAAAAATTGCAAAACGCGATCCATTTAGCGGCAAGGTTGTTACAGGAGGAATTGTTACTGCAAAGGATTCTTCTTGGTTACTTAGCTGGACAGTTAATCGTCAACCTCATTTTAAAAATCAACCTAAAGATCAAATTGTAGTTTGGGTTTATTCTTTATTTGTTGAAAAAAATGGCGATTTTATTAAAAAACCAATGCAAGACTGTACAGGTGAAGAAATCACACAAGAATGGTTATATCACATGGGCGTACCTGTAGAAGATATTCCAGAACTTGCGCGTACTGGTGCAAAAACAGTACCTGTGATGATGCCTTATGTCACTTCATTCTTTATGCCTCGCCAAGCTGGCGATCGTCCTGATGTTGTACCTGCTGGATCGAAAAATTTTGCATTCATTGGTCAATTTGCTGAATCAACACAACGAGATTGTATTTTCACAACAGAATATTCAGTTCGCACACCTATGGAAGCCGTATATACTCTACTCGATATTGAGCGTGGCATTCCTGAAGTCTTTAACTCAACTTATGACATTCGTTGTTTGCTTGCAGCAACAGGCCGCTTAAGAGACGGTAAAGAACTTGATATTCCTGGCCCTAAATTTATTCGAAACTTATTACTTAATAAGTTAGATGACACTCAAATTGGTTCACTACTCAAAGAATATAATTTGGTTTAAGATCACTGAGTTTTAATCATAAAAGAAAAAGAGATGTGAAATCACATCTCTTTTTTTGTAGAACTTTAATTTTTTCTATTTTAATGCTGCTTCAATATCTGCTTCTAAAGCTTCTGGCTTCGTTGTTGGTGCATAGCGATTTACAACCAACCCATTTTTACCAATTAAGAATTTAGTAAAGTTCCACTTAATGCCATTTCCTAATACACCTTTACTATTATTTGTTAAATATCTAAAAATAGTATGTGCTTCAGGACCTTTTACATTCACTTTAGAAAACATTGTAAAAGTGACACCATAATTTTTCTGACAAAATGCGCCAATTTCTTCATCAGAACCTGGATCTTGTCCACCAAATTGGTTACATGGAAAGCCTAAAACTTCAAAGCCTTGATCTTTATATTTTTCATACAACTTTTCAAGACCTGAAAATTGCGGGGTAAAACCACATTTACTAGCCGTATTTACAATCAGTAAAACTTTACCTTCGTAGTCTTTTAGTGATTTTTCTGTTCCGTCTAGCAACTCAGCTTCAAATTGATAAATATTGCTCATGGATAAGTTTCCTCATCACTTTTTTCGTCTGTCTTAAGATCTAGTGAAGCCGAATTTACACAGTAACGTAAGCCCGTTGGCTCAGGGCCATCTGGAAATACATGACCTAAATGTGCATCACATTGGTGACAAACAATTTCTGTTCTAACCATACCATGTGACAAATCTCGATGCTCTTCTATCGCAGAATTATTTTTTGGTTTATAAAAACTTGGCCACCCACAACCACTGTCATATTTCGTTTCAGAGCCAAATAACTCTGCTCCACAACAGCGACAATAGTACGTACCCTCTTGTTTTGTATTCCAATATTTACCTGTAAAAGCTGGCTCAGTTCCCTTTTGACGAGTAATACGAAATTCTTCTGGTGATAACTCTCTTTGCCATTCTCTGTCTGTTTTATTGAGTTTTCCCATGACTAACTCCTTTAAATCTTTTACATTCAATGTCATGCTTCTATACTCTTCCATATTTACGCTAGTACTTAAAAAATATCTAGCTAAATTTCAACATAGATTGTGATATTTCAGTAATCTATAATTTATAACTTACTTTTTATTGGATGGAATCATGTCCGTTACAGGTAACACCTCTTCACGCGAAATTAAAAAATCTTCAAAACTCGAGCATGTATGCTACGACATTCGCGGACCTGTGTTACGAGCGGCCAATGAAATGGAAGAAGCCGGTCATAAAATTATTAAACTTAATATTGGCAATCCAGCTCCTTTCGGCTTTGAAGCGCCACAAGAAATTATTAATGATATTGCACTAAATCTTCCTAATGCGATTGGCTATACCGATTCAAAAGGTATTTTCCCTGCTCGTAAAGCTATTTGTCAGTACTACCAACAAAAAGGTATTTTAAATATGCACGTCAATGATGTGTATATTGGTAATGGTGTATCAGAACTCATTGTTATGGCTATGCAAGGCCTACTTGATGATGGCGATGAAATGCTTATTCCTATGCCTGATTACCCATTATGGACAGCTGCTGTAAACTTATCTGGTGGTACAGCCATTCACTATAAATGTGATGAAGAAAATAGTTGGTATCCAGACATTGCAGATATGGAAAGTAAAATCACATCAAATACCCGTGGTATTGTGATTATCAATCCAAACAACCCAACAGGTTCTGTTTATCCACGTCATGTTTTAGAACAAATTGTAGCGCTTGCAAAAAAACATGATCTTATTTTATTTGCTGACGAAATCTACGACAAAATTATCTATGACGGTATTGAACATGTTGCTGTTGCCGCTTTAGCTGGTGATCAATTATGTATCTCATTTAATGGTCTATCTAAAGCATATCGTATTGCAGGTTACCGTTCAGGTTGGATGGCAATTACAGGCAATAAATCACGTGCAGCAGATTATATTGAAGGTTTAGACATGCTCGCATCTATGCGTTTATGTGCAAACCATCAAGCACAATATGCAATTCAAACAGCATTGGGTGGCTATCAATCTATTAATGATTTAATTCGCCCAGGTGGTCGCTTATACGAACAACGTAATATTGCATGGGAAATGCTGAATGAAATTCCAGGTGTTTCTTGTGTAAAACCTGAAGGTGCAATGTACTGCTTCCCTCGCTTAGATCCAAATGTCTACAATATTCAAGATGATGAAAAATTGATGTTAGACTTCCTCAAAGCAGAAAAAGTACTATTGGTACAAGGTACAGGTTTTAACTGGCCTACTCCTGATCATTTCCGCGTTGTATTCTTACCTGCCGAAAATGAATTACGTGAGGCAATGACTCGTTTAAGTCGTTTCTTGGCTAAAATTCGTTAATCATATTCAATTCAGTGAATATATAAAAAGGCACTTTTATTAGTGCCTTTTTATACTTAAAATTAAATCAAATTTATAATTTATCTAGTTCATATATTCCATAATTTCCAATAAATACCACCTCCCGATCTTCTATTGGCTTTTCCAAATGATTCGGCTTTTTAATCAGTAATCTATTTTTAGCTTCATCCATAAAAATATAATCGGCAGGAAATTTATCAATCGCGAAGTTTTGATTAACCTTCAGCCATCCCAATTTTTCCATTTTGGAAGCAAAAAATTCATAAACCATTGTTAATAGCGCAACAAGGTAGTACGCGCAAAGGACAACTTTATTGTGAGCTAAGTGATGATGGACAACGTGTTTATATCAGTGGACACGCCATTCTAATCATGAGTGGGCAGCTTAGTATTCCCATTTAATCTTAAGGAATTTTGAATTTTTAATAATACTTTTCACTATCTTATGATTATTTTTATACTGTAAATACATCAATAAATAAAAATCACCCAAGAAATTATAAGCATTTTCTTACATAAATTATATTTTATCAGTTTAATAAAATAGGGTAAATTCAATACGGTGTGATGACTTAAAACTGAAAATAAATACGTTTTAATTTTTAAATGTAATACATATGCATCAGCATCACACCTATTTGGAATAAGTTATTTAACAAGGAATAATGATGAAAAAATCACTTTCAATTTTAGCACTTAGTATCGGTTTACTTCTTCCCCTATCTACATTTGCAAAAAACAATGTTGTTGTCGTAGCCACTGGCGGTACGATTGCTGGAGCAGGTGCAAATTCAACGAATAGTGCAACCTATACAGCAGCAAAAGTCCCTGTCGACGACCTATTAAATGCGGTTCCACAAATTCAAAATCTAGCAAATGTTACAGGCGTACAAGCCCTACAAATTGCTTCTGAAAGCATTACAGATAAAGAACTCATTAGCATTGCACGACAAATAAATGACTTATTAAAAAAGCCTGATATAAATGGTGTTGTGATTACTCATGGTACAGATACTTTAGAAGAAACAGCTTTCTTCTTAAGCCTTGTCGTAAAATCAAATAAACCAATTGTTCTTGTTGGTTCAATGCGTCCACCTTCAGCATTATCGGCTGATGGTCCACTTAACCTTTATAGTGCAGTAGCACTTGCTGCTTCAGATAGCGCAAAAGGTAAAGGCGTGATGGTTCTTATGAACGATAGCATTTTTGCTGCACGTGACGTATCTAAGACCATTAACATTCACACCAATGCGTTTGTAAGCCAATGGGGTGCATTAGGAATGATGGTTGAAGGAAAACCATATTGGTTCCGTAATGTTGCAAAACGCTTTAATGCTGCATCAGAATTTAATATTGAAGAGATTAAAGGTGATAGTTTACCTTTAGTTCAAATTGTTTATGGCTCTGGTAACATGGTTCCAGATGCCTATGAAGCCTATGCAAAAGCAGGTGCAAAAGCGATTATTCATGCTGGTACAGGAAATGGTTCAGTTGCAAAATACATCGTACCTACACTAACTAAACTACAAAATGATGGTGTACAAATCATTCGTTCATCACGTGTACCACACGGCTTTATTCTACGTAATGCAGAACAACCAGATGATAAATACGGCTGGGTTGTTGCACATGATTTAAATCCACAAAAAGCCAAACTCCTTGCTGCTTTAGCTTTAACTAAAACAAAAGATCCTGCTGAAATTCAACGCATGTTCTGGGAATACTAATTTCTTCTAAATTAAAATTTCGCATAAAAAAGCACTAAAATTTTAGTGCTTTTTTATGCTCATTTGAGTGAGATACATAGCAATATTATGAGAATACGTTAAGCTAAATATAAATGTTCAATAACATGGAAAATTCACATGGCTTTTAAAATTCATTATATTGATGTTAAAAACCAACTACAAAATTATATTTGGCTCATAGAAGATACGTCCTCTCAAGAAGTCATTGTAATTGACCCTACTGAAGCACATCTAGTTGAATCATTCTGTATAGAACATCAATTTACTCTAAGCCAAATTTGGCTTACACATTGGCATAAAGACCACATCGGTGGTGTACCTGAATTGACCCTTAATCGAGATATTCCAGTTTATGGGCCTAAAGAAGAAATAAATAAGATTCCTTTTATTACTCATCCTTTAGAACACCAATTCAAATTTCATTTTAATCAACTCGAAATAGAAATTATTGCTGTTCCAGGTCACACATTAGGTCATATTGTTTATTTTATTAATGAAATAGAAAGTGTATTTTGTGGTGATACATTATTTGCAATGGGCTGTGGCCGTGTCTTTGAGGGTACTTTTGAACAAATGTATCACTCTTTAAATCGTTTAGCCGCACTCCCTCCAGCAACAAAAGTATATTGCACACATGAATATACCCTATCGAATGCTAAATTTGCCCTTGCTACAGATCCAGAGAACATCGAAATTCAACAGCGCTATGAGCACATTGAAGCGCTTCGCTTACTCAACAAAAATACCTTACCAAGCACCATTGAATTAGAACTTAAAACTAATCCTTTTCTTATGGTAGATAATGTACATGACTTTCAAAAACTACGTGAATGGAAAGATAATTTTTAATCCATCATGATAGTATTTGATGACTTTTTTGATAAGCATCCAACTCATCTTGTGTCACAACTTGAGTTCGATGCATTTCATCGACACGAACCAATAATAAGCCACCAAGTGCAGGTTGATAACGACGAGCACTACCAAATGGCGTATATGCCACTTTCGACTGTTCTGCAAAATACAACCAATCCTCATGCCCCAATAGCACCGCAACTGGCACTAATTGTTGCTTTTCTATCTCTAAAATTTGTGTTTTAACTTGGTCTTCAATCTTCATCATCAACTACATGGTTTCACAATATTTTTTCAAAATAAATATAATGCATTCCAATTCATTTAGCTGAATATTTTTAAAACTTTTAATTTTATATTTAAATTAAACAAAATATTTCATTATTAATTTTTGTAAAATTAAAGTATTTACTTTAAAAAATATTTTTTATTCTTTATTTTCATAGGCTTAAAATTAAATTATGCCTAAAAAGTGCATATTTTAAACTCATATTCTATTTACATTTAGTAGCCTCTACACAATTTATTCTCTTTTTCTTAAATTAACACTTTAAAAATGAACGTATCACCCTTATAAATAAATAAGTCGCAATAAAGGAGTATGTCTCGTGAAAAAAGTAGTTAAAGCTAAAAACTTAATCGCTTTTCGCATTTGGTTAGAAAAATTAGGTTATTCAGTGAAAAACCTAGCAGACAATCGTGGCTTTACATTTAGCTTCAAAAAGGAATATGGCTTAGTTACTGGTGAATTGGCGGGAAACTCTCTTGCAGTTCAACTCGGTGAAGAGTTTGAAGATCATTTAAAAGCATAAGCTCTAAATTAATTTGTAATACGAGAACACTTCCTATTTTTTATTAAAGCTCATACTGATATGGGCTTTTTTATTTTCATCTCATTCTTAAATTTCAGGCAATAAAAAAGCAAGGTTATTATACCTTGCTTTAATATTGATGGTGGGGACGGAGAGACTCGAACTCTCACACCTTGCGGCGCTGGAACCTAAATCCAGTGCGTCTACCAATTTCGCCACGTCCCCATCAGGGTACTAACATATTGTTAGATTTTAAAAATTTGGCAGAGAATCAAGGACTCGAACCTTGACCAACGGTTTTGGAGACCGACATGCTACCATTACACCAATCCTCTGCGATACTTAATAACCAAGTTAACTTGATAATTAAGTGGTGGGGACGGAGAGACTCGAACTCTCACACCTCGCGGCGCTGGAACCTAAATCCAGTGCGTCTACCAATTTCGCCACGTCCCCGATGGCTGTGTATATTATAGAGATCATCCCCTTATGACAAGCACTTTTTATGAAAAAAACACTTGTTTGATTAAATATAAAACAAAATGGTTTTTTTCGTATTTTTCTTATACAACATCAACGATTAAGCACGATTTTAACGTAGAAAAATCAACCACTCGCTGATTTTTTTGTTTTCTTAACATCATAAGAAGTAAGGGTTTAAAGCATAAAAATTGTTCAGGTAATAAAATTTCTAGTTTTTGACAGTGTAAAACAGCCCATTCTTGATATGTTTTTGCTTGTAATCTCGTTTGAGATAACCATTCCAATAAAATTATACCTAGTGCATAGATATCACTTGCTTTACTTTTAGTCATTCCTTGAAATAATTCTGGTGCCATATAACGTGGAGTTGCATTTAAAACGTGTGATATCTCATCTTGAACATAAAAACTTTGCTCAAAGTCCAATAATTTGATGGCATGATCAAATTTAATAAAGTGTTCATGTTTTAAATCTCCATGAATACAATCTTTTTCATGTAACTTTTCCAATATATTGAGCACTTGTAATATTTGATGACTCACTTGCGTTATATCTAAAGTTAAAACTGATGTATTAAATATAGATTCAGCATGTGGCAAGACTAAACTTTGTTGACCGAACATTAACTCTGGAATATTAGGTTTGTTATTGATGATTGCATGTGCCAGTACAATTCGCTCTAAACCATTTTTCTTCGATTGCTCATAAAAATTTAGTTCTTGCTGAAATCCTCTTTCAAACTGTAAATGATGATTCAATAACTGTGTTTTGATCCATACATGATGAATACCATCATCATATTCATACAAATAACGACCATAAGCTAAACTTTGTGCTTTCGTTTTTAATTTAAAAGCACTCGGTTCCATTTGACTGAAATCTAAATCATCAAAGAGCATGCTTATCCTGATGCTGTAAAACTAAAAGATTTTCTAAGCAATGCTGAATCGTTTTCCCTACTCGCGCATGTGCTTCTATAGCTGAAATTTTTGGCCATGTTGCACGCTCACCCTCTCTTTGCAAAATTTTAAATAAATTTTGCTTTGGGTTTTTGAGCATATAGCTATATTCACGTAAATTAAAATTACCAAAAATATTCACATCACCATAGTAATGCTGATCAATCACGCCATAGCCATAATCTAATAACCGACGAATCGTTGGGAGCCCTTCTGCACGCTCACGAGCAAAATCCATAACGCCTTTTGATATCACCACACCTTGACGACGTGCAATACGCTCAGGCCAGCTTAAAACGTTCTTTCTATAACGTTTTTCATCAGACTGCATAAATGGAACAATATGTGGATTAACCTGACTTGCAATGGTGTAACTCAAATTATATAAGCGTGCCATTTTCTCTTGAGGAAAATCGCTACGGACACTTCCATCTACCCACTTGGTATCTGCCATATAAGACGTGTATTTACCGTCATAACGCTTACTAGTCAGTTTCACAGGTGGAAATAAAACAGGTACAGCACAAGAAGCTAAAACAGCACTCCAAACTAAAACATCAGGCGATGTAAACTGATTCATAATACGTGCATTCTGTGTTGCTTCATAAGGTGCAACAGCAACATTAATATATAAACCAGACTGTTCAAATGCTTCTTTAAAAGTGAGGTCACCTAAATTTTTCTTTAAAAATTGTTTTAAATAACGAACATCTGCAAGACCACCATTCCCTTTCAGAATTTCTTTCCAATCACGAAACTTAAATGCTTCATCAAAGAAATTTTCACCATTTAAGATATGTTCAATCTCTATTGGTTTAGATACACCTAGCATTGCTGTCATAATCGCACCAGCACTTGAACCTGATAGTACCGAAGGCATTAAGTCTTGTTCATATAATGCTTTACAGACTCCTGTATGAAATAAGCCGAGTGTGGCACCACCAGAGAACATAATTGCGGGTTGACCATAAGCGACTTTACTTGCCTCAAAAAAATGTATTTTTTCTTCTAAGGAAATACCCGTACATGCACTTGAAGCAATATAAGCCAAGCATTCACTGACTTGCTCAATATAATCTTCAATAATTTTTTTTGTACCAATACACGTCATGGCAAAAAGCATAGGATGTGCAATATTAGCTACATCGTAAGTTAAGCCCTCATGTAGAACATGAATAAGATCTTTATCTCGCTTTCCTACACGATAACGCTTCAATAAATTTAATCGTGCTGAAATGACAGCAGCATCAAAATACGTAGAGGAATTATCATATTTCCACTCCCATGCACCGGATACTTCATCAATTTTTAATGCCGTAGCTTTCCATTCTTCATAACTTTCTGCATGTTGTAATTGTTTTTTTAATAATTTTACACGCTTAGATTTATAAGGATTTATACTTTGAGAAAAATCTTTAAATAACATTTTTAATCCTCGTCCATTAAACTTGAGTAATGGCTTTTATTACTCCCTTCATATTGCAGAAATTAAATGCATACTGCAATATTAAAAATATCCTTTCGTATAGCGAAACTTTGGTATACATTCAAGGATGAATCATATCAATAAACAGATCAAAGTTAATTACGTATGTCTACAATCCAATTACCTGAAAATATTATAGATTCCTTAAGTTTAGTGTTAAAGCAATTACAGCAAACACTCCCACCCATTAAGCTAGAAACGGATTTTTCTTCTATTGCATATAAATGGCAAAACAAACAGCTAATTCCAATTCAACAGCCTAAAAAAATGTACTTAGATGATCTAAAAGGAATCAATAAACAAAAAGAAAAAGTGATTCAAAATACGTTGCAGTTTTTAAATGGCTTACCTGCCAATGATGTCTTATTAACAGGTTCTAGAGGTACAGGAAAATCCTCAATTGTCAGAGCCTTACTTACGGAATATGAAGCTCAAGGTCTACGACTAATTGAAATTGAACGTGATGATTTATCCGATTTACCTGAAATACAAAAGTTAATCGCACATCGTCCAGAAAAATATATTGTATATTGTGATGATTTAGCATTTAACGCAGAAGATGAAAATTACAGAAGTTTAAAAAGTGTCTTAGATGGTTCATTACAATCAGGTTCAAGTAATTTTATTATTTATGCAACGAGCAATAGACGCCATTTGCTTCCTGAATTTATGCATGAAAATACACCACTTACCAAAGTAGATGTACCTCAATACACAGAATTACATCCACAAGAAGCAATTGAAGAAAAAATTTCATTGTCTGATCGTTTTGGTATGTGGCTCTCTTTTTATCCAATGGATCAAAATTTATATCTAGAAATTGTTGAGCATTATCTAGCTAAAGAAGCTATGCCATTTGATTCTGAAGTACGTATAGAAGCTTTAAGGTGGTGCCAATCAAGAGGACAGCGATCTGGTCGTGCCGCATACCAATTTTCCAAACATTGGATTGGTTCGCAAAAATTAAAAAATATTTAAATATTTCGGGAATATTTAATATTCCCACCTCTCTTTACTAATTGATAACAATTATCATTTATCAATAAAAATCATATAAAATTCGCTATTCATGGATTTAAATAATAAATATCAATAAAAGGAATTGTTTGTTTAGTCCATTTTTGCCTAAAATATACGTCAGTCATTAGAACCAAATTTTAGGTAGCTGTCGCCATGACATTTGTTGTCACAGAAAATTGTATTAAATGTAAATATCAAGACTGTGTTGAAGTTTGCCCAGTTGATTGTTTTTACGAAGGTCCGAACTTCCTAGTCATCAATCCTGATGAATGTATTGACTGTGCACTTTGTGAGCCTGAGTGTCCTGCAAATGCTATTTTCTCTGAGGATGAATTGCCTGAGGGTCAAGAAGTCTTTATTGAACTCAATGCCGATTTATCTCAAAAATGGCCTAACATTACTCAAATTGGCGATCAACCTGAAGATCGTGAAGAATGGAATGGTAAACCAGATAAATTACAATACCTCGAAAAATAATCTAAAAAAGATCAGCACATGCTGATCTTTTTTTATACTCAAAATACACATTAATTTTCAATATTTTGCATTTTTGTGCTCAATTTTGGATTATGATACACCGAATATTAATAAACTATTGATTTGCATAATGAAGCATTTTTTGAAAGCGATGCTTTCTTTTGGCTTTATCTCACTTACTGTGATTGGCTGCTCCTCTACGACAATAGAACAAGGAACAACTCAAGTACCACAAAGTAAGCGTATATACATTCCTCAAGAAAAAGTATCTTTTGAACGCTCTACTCCACCAACACCCAAAATTGTACCTTATACCTATAACTCTTGGCTGGCAGTTCGTGATAATTTAATTCAAGTTCGCGAATATGAAAAATTTTTAGAACAAAATCAAGTTGGGCATATTATTCCAACTTATGAGCTCCTTAGAACCGCAAGAGATTGGAAAAAATGTGGGCGCTCTGAATATATGGTACCTAATCGGGAACTATGGAAAAATCAAATTCCAACATTGAAAGTATTTAAATATTTAGTTGCTGGTCAAGTTTTAACAGATTTTACAGTCACTTCTGTATATCGAGATTTACCGTTAAATCAGTGCGCTGGCGGAGCCAATTCTTCAAAACATTTATTTAACTCAGCAATTGATTTCAGAATTGGACCAGAAAATCCTCAAGCTTCCGATTATGCTACTATTGAAAATACTAAATTTAAGCTCTGCCAATTTTGGGTTCAATATGGACCAAGCTTAAATATTGGTTTAGGCATTTATGCTTCAGGACAAATTCATATTGATACCCAAGGTTTTAGAACATGGGGGCCAGATCTGACACGTCATACATCTATGTGCAATTACTAATATAAAGAGGCTGATGAAGCCTCTTTTTTTATATTCTTCTTTATTTTCACTTCTTCTTCACGTGAGAATGCTTGAAAAAATTGCAGTCTATCAAGAAAGGTATAAAATGCACACATCGCAACAAAGGTGACATAATTATGCAACAAATGTGGACAGAAATTGATAGCTTTATCGATTCACATTTAATCCCCAATGATCCAATTTTAGAGCAAACTTTAGAGAATACTGCTGCAAAAGGTTTTCCTGATCACCTTGCTGTTGCACCAAATCAAGGGATGTTATTGCAAATGCTGATTCAAATGAATCAATGTAAACGCATCTTAGAGTTAGGAACTTTTGCTGCCTATAGCACAATGTGGTTAGCACGTGCATTGCCTGAAGATGGTTATATTTTAACAATTGAAGGGCGAGATACACATGCGGCTATGGGGCAAGAGAATATTGATAAAGCTCAATTGCCACAAACAATCGATTTAAAAGTCGGACGTGCAGCAGATGTTTTAAAGGCTCTTCCTGAAGACTTTGAAGCTTTTGACTTTATCTTTATTGATGCAGATAAACAAAGCTATCCTGAATACCTTGAACTTAGTCTTAAATTCTCACATTCAGGTACTATTATTTTTCTAGATAACGTTATTCGTGCAGGTGAAATATTAAATCCTGAAAACCATAAGCCAAGTATTGAAGGCTTACGGACTGTATTTAAAGATATGCAAAATCACCCTCGAATTCTATCTTGTACAGCATTACAAACTGTTGGAAGCAAAGGTCATGATGGCTTTGCACTTGCAATTGTTAAATAAATTTCACATGCGCACAAAAAACGATCTTTTTTGTTTTTTTGTTTAATATTATATAGATATAAACAGTATCCATAGAGTTATCCACAATTAATGCGGATAACTCTAGAACTTAATTTATTGTTTTTTAATATATTCTTATAAGAAAAATATCATTTTGCCACTAATAACGGAACATCAACATTTCTAAAAATAGATGTCGTAATACTTCCCAAGAAGAATTGATGAATCTTACTATGACTAAATGCTCCCATCACAATAAGCTGAATACCATGTTCACGTTGATAACCTAATATATTCTCTGCAACATCACCATAACGATATTCTGTCACAACATCTAAGCCTGCATTTGCTAAATATTGGCCTGGTTCCTCTAAGATTTCTGGATGATCCCCCACATACAATAAATGGCACTGTAATAATCTTAGTAAATCTGTTTGTGCAATACGCTTAAGCATTTTTGAACAGGTAGGTGAATATTCATAAGCAAAAATAAATCGAGTTGGTGGTTTAAATGTTTCCCCAACTGTCATTACGGTACAATTTGCGCCACGAATAAAATTTTCAACATTACTGCCTAAAACTTTATTTTTTTCAGCAGAACGCTCCCCTACACGCCCAATAACAGCAATATCATCTTCTCTTAATAAAGAAAAGCTTTGTTCTAAAAAATCACCTTTTTCTTGAATATGAGTTGCATCTAGACCATGCTTTTCTTTGATCATTTGAGAAATATGATTTAATAAATTATTACTATAATCCAATGCTATATCACTTTGTTTTTGTTCTAATTCTGCTAATTCCTTTAATAGCATTGCATTACTTTCAAAACCAATTACTCCACTAATTTCACCTAAATGGTAACTAGCTGGGTAATAATCTAGAATCTGTAAAAGCACCAGTTCTCGATGTGTTTTCTTTGCAATCCACGCAGCTGCTTCAGCTAAAGCCTGAATACATGGAGATGAATCAATACATGCAATGACTCGCTTCATAATAAGCTCCAAAGTTTTATATAATTCTGTTTTATATCTTTCCTTAAAACTAGCATAGTTATTCAATATATTTCATCTACTAATCGCTAATTTATGTTATTTTTTAATCAAAATATTAAAATGCACATTTACATTCTGCATACATTCATTTTATATAAATCTAAAACCTTAATATTCCAAAAAATTACAGCCGTTTTCATTTTTTATTGCATGTTGAGATGTAACTTCAACATACTATTACCATCATTGATAAAAAATTTTATTTACGAAACCGAATAAATTTTGCGGGATTTCCTACGACTATTTCAGCTCTCCCTACGTCTTTAGTCACCATACTATTCATACCAACAATCGCATGGTCAGCAATTTTTATGCCATCTTTTATTCCTACATGAGCACCTAACCAGACATCTTGTCCAATCTCAATTCCCTGAGACCTTACAGCTTGTTTATAAATAGGCTGAGACATTTCCATACCATGATCAAATGCATACAAATGACTATAAGCAGCTATTCGAACTTGATTACCTAACTTAATTCCAGCTTTACCTCCATCTAAAATACAATGATGATTAATTGCAACTTCCTCACCAATTTCCAACGGCCCATGCAAAGTACAATCTGCTGCAATGAATGTATTATCACCAATTTTAATTTTGCGTCCCGGCTCAGCAAAAATATGAGCTAATGGTGAAATAAAACAATTTTCTCCAATTTCTATTGTTTCCATTTCTATTAAATAAGCTTGATATTCTTGTTGCCATTGTACTGCCCATTCTCTATGTTTTGGCTTTAAAGACCAATACAACCAAGGCATATAATTTAAACGATGCTTATGTTGCTCTCTATATTTTAATAATGGATCAATAATCATTCTTCAGCCTCATCATCAATAACCTTAAGTTGTTCACGCCCACGTGTTGTATCTTGAATTTTAAGTGCCAAAGGTTCTATTTGATGAATTTGAAGCAAAGCCGTAATGCTTACACCATCTGCCGTATATTCTTCTATATATTCAATTTGCTGAGTATTTAATTCATATTGAAAAATTGCCCATTCATTAAATAAACAAGAAAATTGAACTTTTTTCTTTTCAATTAATTCTATTTTTTCAGCCAATAATAAACATTTTCCGGCACAACCACCATAAGCACGAACAAGCCCTCCCGTACCTAATTTAATGCCTCCGTACCATCGATTGACTAAAACCAATACATTGGTCAAATCATTGCCCTCAATCGTAGCTAAAATAGGTCTACCTGCTGTTCCTGAAGGTTCACCATCATCATTAAATCTGACTTGATGACCGATTTTCCATGCCCAACATTGATGAGTAGTTGTGATATCTTTATATTCTTCTAAAAAATCTTTTACTGCCTGTTCATTTTCAACAGGCACAGCAAAAGCTTGAAAATGACTTTTCTTAATATCTTCTTCAAAACTGACTAAGGTTGAAATCGTAAATGGCATATCAACGTCATACACAAATAAATCACAGCGTATCATAACGTGAATTACTCTCATTTTTTGAATGAAATACTAAAATATCACTGTAAATTATCTAGCTATTGAGGTAATAATCGTATTCTACTTAAATAGACAAAATATCAACTGATGTGTGCTGAAATAACAGGACACTTCTACTTGGGAAATTCTAGGCAGCCATCCTGTAAAAGTCTTCTGCCATTTGATTTGGTGTCTTAAAGTCCAATCCTTTCTGAATTCTCTGCTGATTATAAAATAGCTCTATGTATTTTGTAATATCTGCTTTAGCTTCTTCCCTTGTTTTATAATTGCGATGATGAACCAATTCATTTTTTAATATTCCCCAGAAGCTCTCAATAGGAGCATTATCGAAGCAATCACCGCGTTTACTCATTGATCCCTGAAATCCATATTTTTCAAGTATCTTTCGATATTCATGACTACAGTATTGGCTGCCCCTGTCAAAGTGAATAATCAAGTCTTGAGAGGGTTTATGATTTCGAATCGCCATGCTCAGTGCATTGCAAACGAGCTGTGACGTCATCCGTTCACTCAAGCTATACCCAACTACTTGTTTGCTGCAAAGATCTTTTAAAGCCGCTAAATACAGCCATCCTTCAGCTGTCCACACGTATGTAATGTCACTTACCCATGCAATGTTTGGAGCAGTCACTGTAAAATTTTGCTCTAACAAATTATTGTAAACCGTACGTTGATGGTCGCTATGAATTGTTTTTTTGAAACGCCTATGCCGCTTACAATACAGCTGATTAAGTTTTTTAATACAACGAACTGCATACTCGCTAATTTCTATTCCTTGTGCCTGTAAGTACTTGGTTAAACGAATATAACCATAGCTTTCATTGGTTTCTTGGTGAGCAATTTTAACCAATATGGTTTGATGATTTCTCTGAATAACCCGCTTACTTAAGCCATATTTTAACCATTCATAAAATCCAGAAACTGAAACGTGGAGTAACCGAGCCATCATAGTGACTGAGTATGCATGTTTTTGCTGTTTCATATGTGCGTACTTTACTGACTTTCTTTGGCAAAGTACGCTGCTGCTTTTTTTAGAAATTCTCTTTCCATTTCAGCGGTTTTAAGTTGCTGCTTCAGTTTTTTATTTTCCTCGAGAAGAGCAACGAGATCAGGTGAATATTGTTGTGTGCCTACTAATTTTCCAGCTTTTGCTTTGTTGTACCAATTTGAAAGGGTTTGCATTGAAATGCCAAGCAGTCGTGCTGTTTCTGAAACATTGCCATTGTTTGAATCAATAGCTTTGATTGCTTCAGCTTTGAATTCTGCTGTATAAATCTTTTGTTTTTTGCTCATGGTAAACTCCTGATAAGTATGTGTAGTTTACCAAGTTAAAGTCTCCGTTTTTTTCAGCACACATCAAAACATGATAATGATGCTTTTTTGAATTATGCTAGAGAAGATGTTTTTGGTTTAGTCTTCTTATTTAATCAGAAAAAAACACAGATTCAAGAACATGAAATGGAAAAGCTTACTAATCAGTTATTCAATATTGCATTAAAAAATCAAGGTACCTATTATCTTCCTTATCGTTTACATATTTCTGCTGAAAATATGAGATTAGCTTACCCTCAAGCGAATCAGTTTTTCCAATTAAAAAAGAAATATGATGATAAGCTAATTTTTAATAATCAATTTTATTTACATTATTCACTCGAAAAACTTTCAAACTAAAAATGCTCATTATGATTTCAAAATAAAAGCCCTACTTAGGGCTTTTGATTCTTAACATAGATTAGATGAAAGTTAAACAACAAAATCTTCGCCTAAATACACCTGACGAACCATTTCATTATCTAAGATCTCTGCTGGAGCACCTTCTGCAATTACGGCACCTTCACTAACAATATAGGCACGCTCACAAATGGTTAAAGTTTCACGCACATTATGATCAGTAATTAAAACACCAATACCACGATTTTTTAAATCAATGATAATGTCTTTAATATCACCAACGGAAATTGGATCAACACCAGCAAATGGTTCATCCAATAACATAAATTTAGGATCGGCTGCTAATGCCCTTGCAATTTCTGCACGGCGACGCTCACCACCAGAAACACTCATACCAAGAGAATCTTTAATATGTGTAATTTTAAAGTCATTTAAAAGTTCAGCTAAACGCTCTTGACGTTGTTGTTTATTTAAATCTTTGCGTGTCTCTAAAATTGCCATAATATTTTCAGCAATCGTCAATTTTCTAAAAATTGAAGCTTCCTGAGGTAAATAGCCAATTCCTTGTCGAGCACGTTCATGCATTGCATAATGTGATAAATCCAAATCATCAAGATGGATTTCACCCTTATCCATACGAACTAAACCAACAACCATATAAAAACTTGTTGTTTTCCCCGCACCGTTTGGCCCTAATAAACCAACAATTTCTCCACTTTTCATAGTAAATGAAACGTCTTTCACAACCCAACGCTTACTATAATTTTTAGCCAAATGTTTAATACATAAGGTTTGCTGAGCTGTATTAATTTGTTCTGCCATTAATCACGAGCTCCTGGAAATGATTTAGAACTTGATGGTGGAATTACCATTTCAACACGTCCTTTAGATGAACCTGATTCACTTGAAGAACCCAGTGCTTCAATATCCCCTTTGTTCATACTATAACGAAGAACTGCACCCTTAATACTTGAGCCATCTTGCTCAAGAAATGCATTTCCAGTTAACGTGATAATGCCTGTTTGTGCATTATAAACAATCTTCTGTGCATGTCCTTTTGCTAAACCTTTATTAGTATCAACTTTTTGTTGGAACTTTGCTGGACTGCCATTTGCTGTAATTGTTGTAATGTCTTTCTTTTCATTAAAATTCGCCACAATTGTATTTGCTTGTAAGCGCATAGTTCCTTGTTCAATAATGACATTACCTGAATAAGTATTTACACCAGTCTTTTCATTAAATGTTGCTTTATCTGCAACAAGTTTAATAGGTTGCTGACGATCTGATGGTAATGCAAAAGCCACATTCGTGATTACTGATGCCAAGCCTACAACTAAGGTTTGCTTAAAAAACTTTTTCATTTGTGTAAGCTTAGTCTTATGGTTCATATGTGCCTCTTACAGAAAAAAACTCGTACTGCCCACTGTTTAAGTTGGCTTTCAGCCCTTGGCTAATCATTTTAGATTGCGGGCTGTCAATCACAACCTGCTTATCTGTTTCAATCTCTTTTGTTTCAGGATAGCCAGTTAACTCAGTTGTTGTCATTGTCATTTTACCATTTGGCAAAATACGTGTTGCAACAACTTCATTCGATAAAACTACACGCTGATTATCATCATAACTATGAGCAACTTTTGCATAGAAAGTTCCATCAAGCGCTCCATTTTGATACGTTTGTGCATGTAAATTATCTAATTTGGATGTTTTATTAGATTCATCTTGAACCAAACGATCTGCCTGCGCTTTAATCACAACCTGACCATTCTCATTTGTTTGAGTTAAATTAATATTTTCAGCAGCATAGGTCATACTTCTCGTTGCATCAACTTCGAGTTTCTTGCTTTTACCACTGTAATAGTAATACCCAGCACTTAAAGATCCAATGATCAGTGCTGTAATATATAAACTTTTTGTTTCCATATAGGCTTTTTTAACTCAAACTTTTGAATCTATATAACATTATTCGGGAACTGAGACATACTTATCAAGTAGATTTGAGTATACGCCTTTTGCCATCAAGATCATATCGCAAATCTCTCGAACAGCACCACGTCCGCCCATTGCCTGAGTGACTAAATCTGCACGACGACGCACTTCTATATGCCCATTCGGCACAGTGACTTTCATACCTGCAATTGCAAATGCTGATAAATCAGGCCAATCATCGCCCATATATAAGCAATCTTCTGGAGAAAGATTAAATTGTGCACAAGCTTCTTTTAGCGCCACACCCTTATCTTCACGCCCTTGAAAAACAAGATCAACTCCAAGATCTGACATACGTTTTTCAACAATATTACTTTTACGTCCAGTAATAATAATAACTTTAACACCAGCCTGTTGAACAAGCTTCATACCTAAACCATCACGAATATCAAATGACTTAATTTCATCACCTGAATTCGTGAGTGTTACAAAACCATCACTTAAAATACCATCTACATCTAGAACTAATGCTTCTAAATGGCGTGCTTGTTCAAGCAAAATAAAAGATGTCACTTAATTTACCCCTGCATTAATTAGATCATGCATACTAATTACACCAATTACTTTTTTGGCATCATCAACTACAACAAATTGATTAATTTTCTTCTCATGTAAAGCCTCTAAGGCTACTACAGCTTTTGCTTCCATTGAAATTGTTGATGGATTTTTCGCCATAACTTCTGAAACAGCAAGATTTACATCAAATCCTTGCTGCTTATCAATTAAACGACGTAAGTCACCATCTGTAAAAATACCTAATAAGATATCATTTTCATCAACAACTGTAGTTAAACCCAATCGTTTATCTGAGATCTCATACAATACTTGATTCATTGGCGTATCTGGTGACACTTTAGGAAGCTCGTCCCCTGTATGCATTAAATGCTTTACATGAAGTAATAAACGCTTGCCTAACGCGCCTGCAGGATGTGATCTTGCAAAATCATCAGCTGTGAAACCACGTGCTTCAAGTAAAGTTACTGCTAATGCATCACCTAAGGCTAATGTTGCTGTTGTACTCGATGTTGGCGCTAAACCAAGTGGACATGCTTCTTGAGCTTCACCTAGAGTTAAAGCAACATCTGCATTTTGTGGCATAGGTCCTGTATCATCACGACTAATAGTGATTAGTGGCACACCTAAATGTTTAATCAATGGCATCAGCATCATAATTTCATCACTCTTACCAGAGTTTGAAATTGCGATCAGCACATCACCACGAACTAACATGCCTAGATCGCCATGTCCAGCTTCACCTGGATGCATAAAAAATGAAGGTGTTCCAGTAGAGGAAAAAGTTGCTGCCATTTTTCGCCCAATATGACCAGACTTACCCATACCAGTGACAACAAGACGCCCTTTGCACTGAAGAATAATTTCACATGCTTTGGTAAAACGTTCGTCAATTTGTTCTGCTAAAATTTGCAAAGCATGTTGCTCTATACTTAGAGTTTCTAAAGCAACTTTTTGGAAATCAATTAAATTTGGCTTATTGTCAGCGTTCAACTTTTCATCCTACACAATGTGAAGAGCATCTTTTCAGATTAACTAATTTTCTCAATTTTAGCAGATCTATGCAATTCTGCATTTCAAAATATATAAGAAATATAATTTATTAATTTGTAGAAGTGGTTACCAAATGATGTGAATTGTACGACGAATATTAAAAACTAGCATCAAATATGGAGATGTCTTATTAAAAAAATAAAATTACAATATTATCAATAATATAAAAACATTTTCATTTTTAAATTGATCTGATATTACTGAATTTAATCATATTAAAAAAATTTATGAGAAAACTAATTGAATAAACAGTTCAATTTTAGAAAAACATTAATATTAAAAAGTTCATCTTTCTGAAGTTATTTATGTCAGTAAATATAAACAATAAAATTAAAAAAAATATAATTTACTATTACTATTTCCCTACTATTTTAATCAACTTTCAAGGTTGTTTGTTTTATAATCAAAAAATTAAATATAATATTTATAAAAATAGAATTAAATATTTGAAATCTACAAGAAAAAAAATAAAAACCATACAAAAAAAACTCATCAAAACTAAAAATAAATTTAAAAACAATAGGTTATTTTAAATAAATTATAATAAAAATTAAATGATTTTTATCAATTTTAATAATATTATATACTGGTATAAATTATTCATAAAAATTTATTTTATAAATACGAAATTTATAATTTTTAATCAACTTAACAACATTACATAAACTTATCAATAATTTAAATGATAATAATTATGTATTCTCGGAGTATAAAATGGGATTTAAATTAATACCAACTTTAATCTCTGTCACCATTGCACTTATTATTTGGTTTGTCATTCCAGTTCCTGAAGGTGTAACACCCAATGCATGGTTACTTCTCGCTATGTTCGTTGGTGTTATTTCAGCGATTATTGGTAAAGCAATGCCTATTGGTGCTATATCTATTATTGCAATTGCACTTGTCGCAATTACTCGCGTAACAGCGGACACACCAAGTGCCGCAATTAAAGATGCTTTAAGCGGTTTTGCCAATCCACTTATTTGGTTGATTGGTATCTCTATTATGATTTCGAAAGGTCTGCAAAAAACAGGCTTAGGTTCTCGTTTAGGATATTACTTTATTGCTGTTTGGGGCAAAAAGACCATTGGTATTGGATACAGTTTAGCACTTTCTGAACTTATTCTTGCACCAGTAACACCAAGTAATACTGCACGTGGTGGTGGTATTATTCATCCAATTGTACGTTCTATTGCTGCAAGTTTCGATTCAGATCCTGAAAAAGGGACACAGGGTAAAATTGGTAAATATCTTTCTTTAGTCAATTACCATTCCAACCCTATTACTTCAGTCATGTTTATTACTGCGACTGCACCCAACCCCTTAATTGTAGATTTGATTGCCAAAGCAACAAATAGTGAAATTCACTTAACTTGGACAACATGGGCTTTAGCGATGGTGTTACCTGGTATTGTTGCTTTAGCATTGATGCCTATTATTTTATATTTCATGTATCCACCTGAAATTAAGCAAACACCGAATGCTTCAGATTTCGCGAAAGAACGCTTAAAAGAAATGGGACCAATTTCTGGGCATGAAATTATTATGCTATGCGTTTTTGGTTTGTTATTGCTGTTATGGGCGGGTATTCCAGCCATGCTGTTAGGTAATATGTGGACTTTAGATCCAACGACCACTGCATTTTTAGGTCTATCGTTACTGCTATTAACGGGTGTCTTAACATGGGATGATGTCTTAACACAAAAAAGTGCTTGGGATACAGTAACATGGTTCGCTGCTCTAGTCATGATGGCAACATTCTTAAATAAACTGGGTTTAATTGCTTGGTTCTCTGGCGTACTTCAAACAGGTATCGGACATTTAGGTTTAAGTTGGATTCCTGCTAGTTTATTACTATTACTTGCATATATGTATGCACATTATATGTTTGCAAGTACAACTGCACATATTACTGCAATGTTCTCTGCGTTCTATATTGCAGGTATTGCTGTTGGTGCACCGCCAATGTACTTTGCATTAATGATGGCTGCTGCTTCAAGTATCATGATGACACTAACACATTATGCAACAGGTACTTCTCCTATTGTCTTTGGTTCAGGTTATACCACCTTAGGAGAATGGTGGAAGGCAGGCTTTGTTATGAGTATTGTTAATATTCTAATCTTTATTTTCTTAGGTGGAATTTGGTGGAAATTCCTAGGTTTCTGGTAAAACCTAATTTCTTCTTATTATTTATTTTAAAGGAGCTTTTGCTCCTTTAATTTTTACTTTTATTCGTTTTAAATATAGTAAAACACTTTTTATTTAGCACAATTTCTTAAATATATGTTTTAATATGCTTAGTATGAGATGAGCCTTATATGAGTATTACGTGAGTAATACGACTAGCCCCTAACCATGGGGCTTTTTATTGACTAAAATCAACAACTTAGAATTAATTGGCTTAATTTTGGCATAATACTAAAACTCGAAAGCCCCTAATTTTTGTTTTAACTTGGGATTTAGTGTATATATTATTGAATCTGTATCCCTGAGTTTTTGGTAGAATTTTTAACAGATGACGTCACAACTCGTTTGCAATGCACTGAGCATGGCAATTCGTAATCATAAACCTTCTCAATTCACTTGCGAAGCAGTGCTTCTCAGGTAGTCAATATTGCAGTTATGAATATCTTAAAATATTGAAAAATATAAATTTCAGGATTCAGAGAGCTTCTAGGGAATATTAAAAAATGAATTGGTTCATCATCACAATTATAAAACAAGGAAAGAAGCTAAAACAGATATTACAAAATACATAAAGCTATTTTATAATCAGCAGAGCATTCAGAAAGGATTGGATTTTAAGACACCAAATCAAATGGTAGAAGACTTTTACAAGATGGCTGCCTAGAATCTCCCAAGTGAGAGTCTCCTGTTATTCCAGCACACATCAAAAAAGAATCTTATATGCCACGAACATCTTTGATGTAGTTGTAGCAATAACCTAGAACCCTCCATGTGAAAATTTTATGTTAATATGTAATGGTCAAGTCAAATCAGACACAAGCATAGAGAGTTTTATACTTTTTGTTCAAAATTATTTGGTGATAAATATCCAAATGAAAAATTCTGAACCCAACTAATTACCCTAAATCGGGCTTGAACCAAATCACAAAAATATTTAAGTCTAGTTTAATTTAAAAAAAACGAATTAATGCTTCTTAAATTTCTTATTTCTTAGTAATTACTTTAATGCTTATATCTTCCTCAGCATCAAATAATACTTGATGACAACAGATTCCTCCCTACTAATGCAGGAGTAGCTCGCATGTTGGAAGAAGAGCAAAGAATATTTGAACAAGATGGTGTTGTTGTTTTACGTGGCTTCTTTAAAGAATGGATTAATTTGCTTGAAGCTGGAGTAAATACAAATGAGCAAAATCCAGGACAATGGTTTCGTGATTATACTCCAGGACAAACTCAAGGACGATTCTGGGCAGATTATTGCAATTGGCAACGTATTGATGCCTTTAATCACTTTGTTAAAGAAAGTCCTGCAGCAGAAATAGTTAAAACTTTAATGCAGTCCCAAAGTGTACGAATGTTTCATGAACATGTTTTAGTCAAAGGTACTGGTTCATCAAAGGTCACACCTTGGCATCATGATGCACCTTACTATCCAGTAGATGCAAAACAAACCTTAAGCCTATGGATTCCACTTGATCCTATAGCTAGAGAATCAGCTATTGAATTTATCGCTGGATCACATAAATGGGGCAAACATTTTAAAGCACAGGGCTTTAATGGTGAATACTATGACCACGGTGAGATATCCGAAGAAATGCTACCTGATATTGACAATAATCGAGAAAATTACAATATTTTAGGATGGGAACTGCAACCTGGTGATGCGATTGCTTTTAACTATCTTACGATACATGGTGCACCTGGTAATGCATCGACCAAACACTCAAGACGAGCCGTTTCTTTTCGTTGGTTAGGGGATGATGCTATATATGTAAATCGTGGTGGTAAAACTTCCCCACAATATCCTCAGTATATTGGTAAGCTGACTACAGGTGATGCATTGCCTGAAGATGAGTTTCCTTTTGTAGCTTAAATTTTCTTTCTACAACTGTTGTATTTCGACTTTTACCAATGTTTGCCCATTCAAACATTGGTTTTTTTATAACTCTAAGGTTCTAATTTTTTATAATTTCATGAGGATAAAAAAGCTCCAAAACTTGGAGCCTTCATATATCTAAATTTATTCTGAATAATGAATCACTGTACGAATAGATTTTCCCTCATGCATTAAGTCAAAAGCTTCATTAATCTGATCTAATCCCATAGTATGAGTCACAAAAGGTTCCAACTGAATATCTCCTTTCATAGCATCTTCAACCATGTCTGGAAGTTGAGTACGACCTTTTACTCCACCAAATGCTGTGCCCTTCCAAGTGCGTCCAGTAACAAGTTGAAATGGACGTGTTGAAATTTCCTGCCCAGCTCCAGCTACACCAATAATAATTGACTGCCCCCAACCACGATGTGTACATTCAAGCGCTGAACGCATGACATTGACATTACCAATACATTCAAAGGAATGGTCCACACCCCAACCAGTCATTTCAACAATTACTTCTTGTACAGGCTTATCATAATCTTTTGGATTAATAAAATCAGTTGCACCAAATTTGGCAGCAAGTTTAAATTTTTCAGGATTGGTATCGACAACAATAATTTTCCCAGCCTTGGCTTGACGTGCACCCTGTACCACCGCTAGACCTATGCCCCCTAAACCAAACACGGCGACTGAATCACCTTTTTGAACTTTCGCTGTATTATGTACAGCACCAATTCCTGTCGTCACACCGCAGCCAAGTAGACAAACATGTTCAGGATTAGCTTTTGGATTAACTTTAGCCAAGGATACTTCAGCAACAACCGTATATTCCGAGAATGTCGAGCATCCCATATAGTGATATATCGGCTGACCCTTATAAGAGAAACGTGTCGTACCATCTGGCATCACGCCTTTACCTTGTGTTGCTCGTACTGCAACACATAAATTAGTTTTCCCTGATTTACAGAATAAGCATTCCCCACATTCTGCTGTGTATAAGGGAATGACATGATCACCAGGTTGAACACTTGTTACGCCCTCTCCAACTTGAATCACTATGCCTGCACCCTCATGCCCAAGCACCGCAGGAAACACTCCTTCTGGATCTGCTCCTGATAAAGTGAAAGCATCAGTATGACATACCCCAGTATGGGTAATTTTGACTAATACTTCTCCAGACTTCGGTGGCTCAACATCGAGTTCTACTATCTGTAAGGGTTGCCCTGGAGCAAAAGCAACTGCTGCACGTGATTTCATATTTAATCTCACTCATCTTATATTGATTGTGTCGTTTATTATAGAAATTAAACGAACAATAAAATTTTCATTAAAAAATTTCTCTTCGTATTTATATGAAGTTCAGATATTTGAAGCAATTCGGTTTTTTTGATTCATTTGTTCTGCTTATATGATTTTCACTATTCAACAGACCTACTTATATTAAATCAATCGAAACAGTTTTGATTTTTTTGTGAAGTTTAGGGCTTTCAAAAAGCAAAAAATAAACAGCAAACTTTCACAGTGGGCTTTGAAAAAGGATAAAGAAAATGAAGTTAGATAATCTGATCGTAGATACTGTGGTTGTCGGTGCAGGTCAAGCCGGCGTGGCAATGAGTGAACATTTGACTTCTTTAGGTATTTCACATGTTGTACTAGAAAAAAACCGTATTGCTGAAGCTTGGCGTACACGCCGTTGGGATTCATTAGTTGCCAATGGTCCGTGTTGGCACGATCGTTTTCCTAATATGGAGTTTGATGCAGATCCAGATGCATTTATTCACCACAATCAAGTTGCTGACTATTTCGAAAATTATGCAAAAAAACTTAATTTACCTATTCATAACGGTGTCACGGTTTACAAAGTCTATAAATCTATCAATCGTTTAGGCTATACCATTGAAAGCTCTGAAGGAACTATTTATGCAGAGCATATTGTTTCTGCAACAGGTGCATTTCAAAAAGCAGTGATTCCATCTATCGCACTACAAAATCCTTCTTTTTATCAAATCCACTCAGATGATTATAAAAATCCTCAACAATTACCCGAAGGTGCAGTGTTAGTGATTGGTGCCGGTTCTTCTGGAGTACAAATAGCAGATGAACTAAACCGTGCAGGTAAAAAAGTCTATTTATCCGTTGGGCGTCATGAGCGTCCACCTCGTACCTATCGTAATCGTGACAATGTATGGTGGTTAGGTGTTCTTGGTGGTTGGGACTTTATGCGTACCGACACTGGTCCATTAAAAGGTTTCGCTGTGAGTGGTGCACATGGTGGTATTAATGTTGATTTCCGTGTATTAGCAAAACAAGGGATTACACTGCTCGGGAGTACTGAGTCATTTGATGGGCAAAAAATTAAGTTTAAAGATAACTTGAAAAACAACCTTGATGAAGGTGATACAGCACTCATGGCATTTTACGATGAAGCAGATGCTTATATTACGAATAATGGCTTAGATTTACCTCCTGAGCCTCAAGCACGCAACTTATTGCCAAATCCCGAATGTGTGACTAATCCTATTCTAGATCTTAATATGCAAACTAATAATATTACTTCTGTAATTTGGGCATCTGGCTTTGGTTATGACTTTAGTTGGTTACAGGTAGATGCCTTCGACGAATTTAATAAACCAATTCATAAGCAAGGTATTTCCCCACAACGTGGTGTGTATTTTCTCGGATTACCTTACTTAACAGGTAGAGGATCAAGCTTTATTTGGGGCGTTTGGCACGATGCAAAACATATTGCTGAACATATTGATATTCAACGTAAATATAAAGAATATCAAACCGATAAAATTTTACTAAAACATTCAGCTTAAAGGTCTATCAATTTCAGTGCACATATACACCTTCATTGGTTGATATGTGCATTTTTGTTTCTATTTACTAAATTCAGATTAATATTTTGGGGATACTTATGAACACTATTTTAAAGTCTAAAATTACAGATAAATGTGCATGGATCGGTAGTGAAATTGCGGATCAGACCGATTGGATTTATCAGCTTTCACCACATATGTTGGCAACATTAAATCAAGCACTTAAAGTACTTGAGGCTAAAGAATTAAATGCACCTGAATTTACCAAATATGATGTATATATCGAAGATCCTATTTTTTTAGCCGAAATTGAAAAGATCTCAAATGAACTTGAAAATGGTTATGGATTTATTGTGATTCGTGGTTTAGATACCAATATATACACTGAGGCACAATTGGCGAATCTGTATTATTTATTCGGTTTACATATGGGTGATGCCGTAACACAAAATGCTCGAGGTGATTTACTTGGTTATGTAGAAAATGTTGGTGATAAATCCCAAAAAATGACCCGTGTTTATGAGACCAATGATTACTTGCCTTATCACTCAGACTTAAGTGATGTGGTCGGCTTACTTTCTATTCGTAAAGCTAAAGAAGGTGGGCTTAGTAGTATTGTCAGTTCATCAACAGTATATAACCGAATTTTGGAGCAATATCCTGAATATTTAGGTTATTTCTACCATACTGCTTGGTATGATCATTTAGGTGAAATAGATCCATCTTTATCACCAATTTTTAGTTATTTTGATGGTAAATTAGCCTGTCGATATCTACGTCACTATATAGAACTTGGACATGATCGTCGTCGTATTCCATTGTCTCAAGTACAAATTGAGGCTCTAAATATATTTGATGAAATCAGTCATGATCCAAATTTACGTTTGGATATGATGCTTGAACCAGGTGATATGCAATTTTGTAATAACTATTGTGTGATGCATTCGCGTTCATCTTTTGAAGATGATGATGATCTAAGAAATCGCCGTAAATTATTGCGTTTATGGTTAAAGATGCCAAATGCACGTAAATTGGCCCAAGACTTCCCAGGTCGTAATGGAATTCCAAAAGGATTAGGTCAAGTAGCTTAAAATTTCAAAAAATACAAAAAAGAGGTCTTATGGCTTCTTTTTTTTATCAACGCTTAATTAGATTTTATTGTCGTGTTAAAAACAGTTATAACTTTTAAGTAAAATTATTAAAAGAGTCGTCATATTGAACAATATAAATAATCTTAAAAACCTAAATTACTAGCCAAATTTTTCCAAATATTCATCATCATTCAGATTTGTTAAAATACACTATTCTAGATATATTGGATGTGGATAATGTTCTTTATATTCAATCGGCACCGTTTAATATGAAATATCTCATACGAACTCAAAAAACTATTTAATTTATCTACGCTTTTATTTCATCCTTTTAGAAAACCAAGGCTTTTCAACAAATGTGTCAAAAAACCGTATTTTTAATACGGTTTTTTATTAAAATGACTTAAATATTAAAACAGATAAGATACTTGCAAATTCAACATATTTTCATTTTTATCGGCACTTCCTAGAGCATATGAATCACCTGGACCACCAATTAAGAAATCATTCTTACCCACAATATAATCTGCAACAAACAACAAATTATTATAGTACGCAGAAATCCCTAAAATATGGCGGCTTGAATCTTTAAAACCAGATTCTGACTTTGCATACTTACTATACATAAAATGTGGTTGAATTTTCTTAAATTTACCAACATTTTTAAATGAATATGCCAAATCCATAGTATAGAAAACACCTTTATTTGCGACCATAAAGTTATCATCAAATGAACCCATTAATGATGCATTAGGTGTAACAGGATCGGCATTATCAACATCATTTTTACCAATTGTTGCTATTAATTCAAAATTTTTATAATTCAAATGACCAAACATAGCCCACGCATGGCGCTTACCTGTTGTACTAAAGGTTTTATTATCAATATCAGACATCCAATAAGAAGCACCAACATTACTCGAAATATCTTCAGCTAAATAATCAATATCCTGTTTTACTCTTACAATAAACATATTGGTTTCATCAAGATGAGTAATTGAGCCATCTTCTGGCTTAACAAAGTTAGTAGAATAGCGACTTGCATCTTCAGAATATGGACCTGCATAACTTCCCCCATCGCCTGGATAAAAGCCCACTTCAACTTGAGTACCTGTATCAAATTTTCCTTGGTATTTAATCCCAAGGTTATGAATATCCTCTAAACCAATTTGAGTCATAACACCACCATAGTAGTTACTTTCCCAGAACCGACCTGGACCAAATGGTACGACTTGTAAACCAGCCTGAATATGATGTTGCTGATTAAAATTATAGCCAATATAAGCATCTACAAGCGTTGAAAAATCACACAGTTTATCGAACTGATAACAACGATATTCAATATGACCATAAAGCTGAGGCGATTTATAATCTAGATTGATACGTGCAGCATCAAACGTTAATTTATGGTCATTTTCAGTCCAGCTTTTGTCTTGGTACTTTGCACGTAAAAAACCCGATACACTTAACTCACCTGGCATTGAGGTAGCATCACCAATACTTAACTTCCCCGCAAAAACTGGCGTACTTAACGTTGCCATTACAATCACCACATTAATGCGATCAAAAACACTCAATTTCATTTATTTCATCTCTTATTTTCATATTTACTAAAAATATATTGATCTAAGCACAATTATTTCGGCATATATTTTTCAATATCTTCATCGGTTGGCGCTTGCAAGTTGTACTTCGCAATCAGCTGATCGTATTCACCTGACTTTTTAATGGCATCTAAACCATTTTTAACTTTGTTAAATAGCTCTTGATTACCTTTTGGAATCGCAATACCACCTAAAATTGGAAAAAATGGTTCTGTTGAACTAATGACTAAACGCCCTTTTAATTTTTCTGCAGTACTTTTGGCTACGCTGGCATCGTCATAATGTGCATCTACAGCTTTCGCTAATAATGCTTGTACAGCCTCAGGTGAGGTAACAAATTCTCGTACAGTGATTGGTGGTTTACCTTTAGCAACACAACTATCTTGCGACATTTTACGTAGCTGTTCTGGAAACATTGAACCATTTTGAGATGCGATAGTTTTTCCACAGAGGTCATTGCGGGTTTTAGGTTGATAATCTGAATCAGCTAAAACAATCAACGCCTCCGTAGTCATGTAATACGGCACCATATCAACTTTTTCTAACCGTTCTTTTGTGATGTACAACGCAGACATAAGCAAATCGAATTTTTTTGCTTCTAAACCTGTAATCAAATTCGAGAATCGACTATCTACAAACATTGCTTGATCATTTGAATGTTCAAATATTTTATTCGCTATATCAATATCAAAGCCTACTGGTTGACCATTTTCCATTGACTCAAATGGAGGAAAAGTCATATCGCTGCCAATTTTGTAGACTTTAGCTACTGTTTCAGCATTAGCATCTTGTTGTGGTGTTTTTTCACTACATGCTGATAAACCACAAGCTAAACTTACAGCGACAATGAGTGGCTTAACTTTAAAAAATAAATGCATTTACTTACCCCAAACCTTCACTCTGAATGACATTTAAAAATGTTATACGTGAGTTTTTACCTGAAAGTAATTTTGAAATTCTGTGTTAGAAGTGTAGAAAATGCGATGCAACATCAACGAAAAAAAATATTACACTTTCCTTATTTTTCAATGGGATAAATATATGAAAAGTGAACTAGAAATACGCATTGATTTAGCAACTTCGCTTCGCTTAAGTGCAAAATTAGGTATGACTGAAGCTGTAGCCAATCACTTTAGTGCAGCTGTTTCAGAAGATGGAAAATCATTCTTATTAAATCCCAAATGGGTGCATTTTTCCAAAGTCAAAGCAAGTGATTTGATCTTAGTTCATGCTAATGATCCAGACAGTTTTGAAAAGGGAAAAATTGATTCGACTGCATGGGCAATTCATGGGCAAATCCATCAACTTAGACCAGATATCAAAGTAATCATGCATTTACACCCCATAT
Source organism: Acinetobacter equi (assembly GCF_001307195.1). Lineage (NCBI taxonomy): Bacteria > Pseudomonadati > Pseudomonadota > Gammaproteobacteria > Moraxellales > Moraxellaceae > Acinetobacter > Acinetobacter equi. The sequence goes on from NZ_CP012808.1 coordinate 2,703,204, forward strand.
ATGCAACAACACTCTCTTGTTTAAAAAATCAAACCTTAATTCCGATTGAGCAAAATAGCGCACGATATTTTAATCGAGTGTCTTATGACACAAATTATAGTGGTATGGCAGATCAATTAGCCGAAGGTCAACGCCTAGCTGGCTTACTCAAGCACCATTCACGTTTACTGATGGGAAATCATGGCGTACTGATCGGTTCGCATGACATTGGTTTAGCTTTCGATGATATGTACACATTTGAGCGCGCTTGCCAAATTCTAATTCATGCCTATTCTACTGGGCAAACTCTAAATATTTTAGAAGATCATATCGCTGAAAAAACTGCACAAGATTGGGAAAAAATTGAAGACTTCAGTAAGGCACATTTTGAAGAAATGAAATCGATTCTAATTGCAGAAGCCCCAAGTGTAATAGATTAAATATTCCTTCTAAAACGTAAAAAGAGCTTCAAAAGAAGCTCTTTTTTTTGCCTTCAACTTATGCCATTTCCAAACCAGCTTGTTGTACAAAAAATGACGCACCTTTGGGTTTTTGTGGCAGTCTTAACTGATTTTTAGTCATACGCACTTGGCCACTTTCCACGCCATACACCAATTGACCTTGGTGAACACTTGGTAATGGGTTATCAGATAAAGCCACGGCATCTTCAGCAGCATAAACCGTAATAAACAAGTAACGAGGTAACTCAGTATTGTTTGCACCTGATGCATGTAGTAACCGCGTATGCATAAAGCACACTGAACCTGCTGTACCAATGCATGAAATATAATTTTGACAATGTTCCACCTCAACTTCAGCTTCTACTTTTCCTGTGAATCGACCATCTTGCCAGTGATTAAATAGCTCACCTTTATGGCTACCCGGAATCACTTGCAATGGTCCATTTTCTGCAGTGACCTCACCAACCATTAATAAAGCTGTGATCATGTCATCATTGGTATGGGGGGTAAATGGAAAGTCCTGATGCCATTTAACTGTTGTTGCAGTATGTGGTAATTTTGCATTTATTTTACTATGATGAAACCGTGTCCCACTGCCACCAATTAATTGCCCTGCCATTTCAGCCATATTCGAGTGAATTGCAGTTTCAAAATATGCATCTGAAATTTCGGTTGGTGAACTTACACGTCTTAGCGCAGGATGATCTTTGTCATGATCTGTAGGATCGACATCGAAACGAGGACGGCCATCTAATGTTTCACCATAAGCTTCGCTATATTGACGACTTTCATCAACCCATATTTCTAGTTGAAAACGTAAACCAGCTAATTCATCTGGACTCATCACATTTTCAACAACAAGAAAACCATTACGATGAAATTGTTCTATTTGCGATGTTGTTAACATATTCTTTCCTATCTATTCTGAATTTCAGTTATTTGTCCATTACTGCGGCAATATCTTCTTTTGTTGGTGCTTGTAAGCCATATGCGTTTAAGATTTTTTCAAAATCACCCGATGCTTTTAATTTATTTAAGCCCTCTTCAATCAACTTATAAGTCTCAGTATCTCCCTTACGAATACCAATCCCCCCCACTGTTGGAAAGAATGCTTCAGTTGATGTGATTTTGACTTTATCTGGTAAGTTTTTCACAGCAGCATTCATGACAGCAGCATCATCATACTGAATGTCTACAGCACGAGCTAATAAGGCTTGTGTAGTTTGTGGTGATGTTTCAAATTCACGAATCGTAATGGCTTTTTTACCTTCCGCTACACAACGTTCTTTTGAAATTTCTTGTACTTGGGCTGCAAATGCTGTGCCTTTCATCGCACCGACAACTTGACCACATAAATCCTCAGGACCTTTTGGAGTAAGTTCTGAGTCTTGACGTACCAGCAATGAAATATCCGTTTTGTAATATGGAATCATATCAATTTGCTCAAGGCGTTCTTTGGTGATGTACATTGATGAAAACAACACATCGAATTTTTCACCTTTTAAACCTGGAATCAAGTTTGCCCAACGTGTATCAACCCAGTCAGGTTTATAGCTTCCATCAAGTTCTGCAATTTTTTCCATAATCTCAACACTAACACCGCTTGGCACACCATCTTTTAAAAATTCATAAGGTGGGAAAGTTAAATCAGAGCCAACACTGACTGTCTTTTTTACATCTGTAGCTGTTGCAACAGAGTTTTCCTGTTTAGCACATCCAGCTAATAATAATCCGCTGACCAAAGCACTGATTACAGTATTTTTTCCTTTCATAAATCACCCCAAACTCAGTTGTGTTTTTTCTCTTATTTAAAATATAAAAGAATATGTTGATTAATCCGATTTGGATTTTTTTACCTAGTGCTTTATAAAAATAAAATTCTTGAATTCACACATCGTTAAAAGAAAAGCAGTCAGTAAATGACTGCTTTTATAAAAATTTTAATTAAGCTGCTCTGGCCATAAATTTATCTAATCGTTCATTACCTGCTTGTTTTAATGCATCAGGATGATCATTTAAAACAATGTGTCCACCTTCCATAAAGACGACACGATCTGAAACTTTAAAAGCAAAATGCATTTCATGCGTCACAATAATCATAGTTAAGCCTTCACTTGCCAACTCTTCGATAACTTTTAAAACTTCATTAACTAATTCTGGATCAAGCGCCGAGGTGGGTTCATCAAACAAAATAATAGAAGGTTGCATTGCCAATGCTCGAGCAATCGCAACACGTTGTTGTTGCCCACCAGATAATTGATGTGGATATTTATTGGCATGTTGCTTCATTCCCACTTTTTCTAGCATTGCTAGTGCTGTGATTTTGCTATCTAAAACCGTTCCCATATTGTGGTACATCGGTGCCAACATAACATTTTCTAAAATGGTTTTATGTGGGAACAAGTTAAAGCTTTGAAACACCATACCAATATTCACAATTTGTTTTTTATAATCCGTTGATTCGTCTGTTAATTCCTGATCTTTTAAAAATGGTTGACCTAGCAAATTCACAGTACCTTGATTTAATGCTTCAAGACCATTTAGAGTACGAATAAACGTTGTTTTTCCTGAACCTGAAGGTCCAATAATAGAAATCACCTCTCCCCATTTTACTTTTAAATCGATTCCTTTTAGAACTTCTTGTGTACCATAAGACTTGTGAATATTTAAAGCTTCAAGTGCATATTCACCCGGGCGCTCAACATTAATTTCTTTACGCGCTCGAACAGATGCTAATGGCAATTGATATAAAGGATCATTCTTATCTAACAAACCTGGTTTACGATTAGTAATATCAATTTTTCGCTCAAACCAATTAATCAACCATCCAAAAACAGTGACAATAAAAACATAATAGAATGCGACAGCTAACATCGTTTCCATCACTAAAAAGTTTTGGGTATAAAGACGTTGACCAACCAGTAAAATTTCTGTCAGTGAAATGACAGACACAAGAGATGTAAGTTTAACAATAGAAACGTATTCATTCCCTAAAGCAGGTAGTGCAACGCGAAATGCTTGAGGTACAACAATTAAACGTTGAATACCAGAATATTTAATCCCTAAAGCTTTACCTGCCTCAACCTGCCCTTTATGAATAGATGTTAAGCCACCACGGTGAATTTCAGCAATATAGGCCGCTTCGCTTAGGGTCATAGCGATCAACCCTGCTAAAAATGGTGATGCTAAAACTACGCTAGAACTTGGAAAAATTTGTGGCAAGTTATATACAAAGACCAATAACACCAAAAGTGGCAAACTTCTAAAGAACCAAATATAGATATCACTTGACCATGCCAAAGCCTTGAATCTAGATTGTTTACCTAGAGCTAAAACAAAGCCTAATACAATACCAATTACCCAAACTAAAACACTCAGTTCAATCACAGTCCAAGTTGCTAACCAAAATTCTCGATTCAATAATAAATCAAATGTATATGACCAATTAAAATCCATTCATAACCCCTAGTCGCATGATTCTTTTCTATTACATTTGTTATATCGGAATTTATAAAAATAAGTAATTTCGAAAATATGATGCATTAGCAACGTTTTTTTTAAGCAATAAAAAAGAGATCTATCTATACTCAATAGATCTCTTTTATTAATTCAACTTCAGCATAAACTTTCTACTAATTTTGCTAAAAAAGTGTCACATTCTTGCATTTGCTCTATCGCAACATATTCATTTGGCTTATGCGCTACCCCAATATCTCCAGGACCACAGACCACGACTGGACAATTCAATGCATTTTGGAATAATCCACCCTCTGTACCAAAAGAGATATTTCTCAATGAAGTTTCAGCAGGTAGTATTTTTTGAATAAATTGCACAGCTTCAATAGTTGCTGAAGTTTTTAAACCTGGGTACTGATTAACTTCTTCAACATCTATATAAACTTGAAACTGTTGTTTTATTTTTTCTAAAATTTTCTCCTGAATATCACTGCTTTTATCTTGTACTAAATGACGAATCTCATAATCGACAATACATTGGTTTGGCACAATATTTAACGCTGTCCCACCTACAATTTTTCCGACATGCACCGTAGTATAAGGAATATCGTACCCTATATCTTGATGCCCTTTTACACGTAGATCATCTTGTATCTGCTGTAAAGATTCAACCAATTGACTCGCAACATGAATCGCATTCACATAGCGAGGAGCAAGGGCTGAATGACCTTCCTCACCACGACATTTCGCACGAAAAACAGTTTTACCTTTATGTGCTAATGCCAATTGCATCATAGTCGGTTCACCTATGACACATAAAAGTGGTGATACGATTGTAGATGCTAACTGTTCCAAAATTCCACGAACACCAATACATCCAATTTCCTCATCATAAGATATACATAAATGTAATGGTCGTTTGAGTGATTTCTGACTTGCATCAAGCATAGCCATGATTGCACAGGCTAAAAATCCTTTCATATCTGCTGTGCCACGACCATAAATATGCTCATTTTTAAAGGTTGCCTCAAATGGAGGGCTATCCCATTGTTGACCTTCTACAGGCACTACATCTGAATGTCCTGATAATAAAATACCAGGTTGATCTAATGGCCCAACACTAGCCAATAAATTAGCTTTCGTTTTGTCTTCATTAAAATTGAGTTCAACTGATATCTGATTTTGCTCAAAGACAAATTTTACATATTGGATTAATTCAAGATTCGTTTTATAAGATGTTGTGTCAAAACTGATTAATTTTGATAAAAGCGAGATTGAGCTAAGATCACTCATCGTTAGACCTCTACCGCAGCAGCTTTCATTTTCACGTGCGGATCAAAGAAATGGGCATCTCCCATTCCAGGAATATATTGATTAGATAAAAAGGCACGACAACGACTAATAAATGCTTGTGCAACAGTATTTAAATTGGCATTTTTAGCAGTTGCTAAACCGATTTGCATTGGACGTTGCTCACCCGCAATTCTTAAACGCACTAAGCGTTTACCATCAAGCGAATAATTATTTTTTGGCCGAACATTTAAAATGGTATAACCTAAATTATTGGCAACCATTGAACGAACGACATCGACATGACGTGAAGAATGCTCAACTTTTGGACTTAATTTGTGGTTACGAAATAAAGAAATAAAGTAATCATTGCTGTATGGTAAATCGAGCAATACCATCGGATGCTCAGCTAACTCTTCAAGTGTAACTGCCACATTATGTGCAAGAGGATGTGCTTCGCTTACTAATACATGTGGAGGAAGCATAGCCAAAGGTTCAAAGTGAATTAAGTCATGATCAATATTTAAATCGTAGGTAAGTACAACATCCAGTTCATTTCTCACCAAACTATTTAATAGAACTTGTTGATCTTCTTCACATAAATCTAAAGTGACATTTTTATATAAATTCACAAAACCATGAATAATTTCTGCATAAATCATCGGCGAAAATGCAGTAAAACAACCTAGTTTCAATGGACCACGTATAGTTCCTGAAAAGTCAGCTGCAAGTGCATATAAGCTATTGGCTTGGCTAAGTATATATTTACATTCATGCATGACCTTTTCACCAATATTAGTCAAGATCAATCCCTTAGCATGTTGACGGATAAATAGTTGAACCTGTAATTCAGATTCAATATGAGCGATTGCAGCAGAAATTGATGGTGAAGAAACATGAATTTTTTCTGAAGCAATAATGATGCTACCGCTTTCTGCAGTAGCAACAAAATATTGCATTTGGCGTAATGAGATTCTGTTTAGCACGCTTATATCCTTGATCAGCGCTTATTGAAGTCTTATCGATCGCCAGCCACTCCGTAGCTTGGTGAACTAGAAGGATCTAAGGCACGAACAACATAGTCTTCAACTTGCGGCTCATAAACTTTCCAAAGTTGATATAAATCTTCAATTGGGGTTTCCGACCAATCAACTCGTAAATTAATCACAGGCCATTCGAGTTTATCTACAACTAAAAGACCTGCTGAATGAACTGGACCAGCTTCGCCACCTGCATCCAATCCCGCTTTTAGTGCAAGCATAAGACGTTCAGCCAAGCTTCCTACTGCTTTTTCAAAGGTTTCTACCATCACTATTGGGATATCTTTATTTTTCAAAAGATTTCCCGCACCAACAGCATGCTCACCTACGCACTCTGAATGCACACCTAAAGTATATTTGCCACTAAATACAGCAGGTTTTTTATCTGAATTAATTACACTTAATTGACGATACTCAATAAAGTCAGTGTTTTTGATCAATTCCGAGATAGATTCTTCTGGTGCCAGATCATATTTGGTCATATCTAGCAAAATGCTTGCCAAGTATGGATCAGTAATGTTCTGTGATGTGGCAACCCCTACACCTGCTTTAGCTTGAATGCACCTTGCTGCAACAGCTGGTGAGGAAGAACTAATTGCTCCTCCAAATTGCCCTGTTTTATGGCACCGTGCGATAATTGAAAATGTCATATACAGTTATCCTTTTATATAATTAGTCAGGAATCACTGCTGTTGCGTCAATTTCGACCAACCACTCTGGACGAGCAAGTGCTGAAACAACAATACCAGTCGAAACAGGAAATACGCCTTTCAACCATTTACCAACTATACGGTAAACATCTTCACGATAACGTGGATCAATGATATAAATTGTGATTTTGCAAATGTCTTCAAGCTCACCACCTGCTTCTTCTAGTAGCATTTTAATGTTATACATCGCTTGTTCTGTCTGGCCTGCGACATCACCAATACATACACTTTCAGAAGTATCAAGATTTTGACCAATTTGCCCACGCAAGAAAACAGTACTGCCACGAGCAACAACTGCTTGGCATAAATCATTATCTAAGTTCTGTTCTGGATAAGTTACTTTAGTATTGAATGTTCTAATACGTGTATGTTTCATTTAAGATGCTCCTCTATTGGTACATCTTCAGTATGAATTAATCTTATTGGATGGCAATTTCTCTTTTCTGTGCTACTACTTCAAAAAATCCTTATCATATAAATATATGATGAATTTTTTAATTGATAAGATGTAAATTGAAAATCTATTCACTTGAACGAAAAATGGAATATCTATTAATAGCACTCTCACATTAACTTTTTAATTTATGCACGAGTAATTTAAGTATCATCTATTATTGATAAAATATATTATTCAATATCATAGACCCAATTTTGAGCTTGTTGGTCAGTAGTCGTTTCACAAACATAGTAGTCATGATTCCATGAGTCTTGATGAAATATCTCTTTCTTAAAGTAAGTAACTTTCTTACCATTTTCAACACAGACAAAGCTATCGCCTTGATCTTTAACTTGGGTTCCGTTGAGGAAGCCACCAATACAGAGGAAGCGGGATTGTTTAGACATTTTTTAAATTAACTTCTTTAAAACTTTAAATCACTAGATACAGTCATTATAAATTTTTATTATTTTTTTTAATATTAATAGTTAAAAAAGAGTTTATTATTTAGCTCTTTTTTATATCACTTACTAATTATTTATCTAACTTTCAATTCTAAATCAATTTTTAGACGAACTTTTTCTTCAATGTCTTTCACAATGAAGTTTGGCGCAATATTAAATAATAACATTTCTAGTAAATACGGTTGCCTGCTAACACCATATACATCAACCGACAGCTGCTTTATCAATTTACAATATGCATGATATGCAATTTTATGACTGCGATATGTATATTTTTTACTACTTAATCTAAATATTGTTTGCATATCGTATTTGATCAACTCACTGTTACGCCCTTGTGGTTGTGTAAATAGCTCAACCTCTGGTGCATAATTAAATAAAAGCCAATTAAGAGCGTAAATAACACGTGAATCATAAATAACATATTCAGTAGGATTAATAAAAGATGCAACTTTTGAAAACGAAGAAATTCGCTCAAATGAGTTTTTTGTTAATGATTTCTTATCCAACTCTGTTATGAATTTTAAAATTTTAGTGTCATTCACATTATTATGTTTAAATGATGAAATACCACCCCATTCTTGAATTATCCAATAATAAATTGAGATACAATTATCTTGCTCTAGGATTGTATGCAAATATTCTTTTAAATAAACATTTCGATCAAAATTTGATTCGATATCATCTGGAATTTTAACTGGGCAATTGTCTGGAATTTCCCAATTATAAGTTTTAACATCATATTTTACAGATAACTCTTTTAATACCGAAATTAATTTTTGCATATATATTCTTTCTAAAAATAAAAAGCTAATAAATTTATTCTGACTTTTAACTTATATTTATTTAACTTTCAAACAATTATATTTTACTGCGCAGTATATCCACCATCCACTGCAATAGCCGCTCCATTGACAAAAGACGCTTCATCACTCGCAAGAAATAAAACCACATTTGCCACTTCTTCAGGCTTTCCAAAACGTCCTATTGGGTGCAAATTAACAAAACTTTGCTTATATTTTGGCTCCATTGCACTTAATAATGGCGTATCAATATAGCCTGGGCAAACAGCATTTACTCGTATACCACGCGAAGCATAATCAATGGCTAATGTTTGAGTTAACAACTTAACTCCTGCTTTTGCCGCAGCATAAGCAGTCACCGCATGCTTGCCAACAAAGCTATGTACAGAACCACAATTTACAATAACGCCTTTCATTTTATTTTCTAACCAATATTGAATTGCATATTTATTCAATAAATAAACCGAATTTAAATTGGTATCAATGGTATCTTTCCAACGTATAAAATCTAATTGATCAATAGAATCATCATTTGCAATTCCCGCGTTTGCAAAAATAATATCGAGTTTATGAAATTTTAAAATCGTAAATTGAATAAGGTCTTTATTATCTTGTTCCTGACGTACATCCATTTGAAAAAATGCCGTTGTATATCCTTTATTATTTAATTCTTCACTTAATTTTTGACCTTGTTCACAACAATCTGCAATTACTACTTTTGCACCTTGTTGACAGAAATTATTTACTGTTGCAAAACCAATACCACTTGCTCCACCTGTCACAATTGCAACTTTAGAATCGAATTTCATAGATTTCCTTTAAAATTATTTTGTTATCTACTATTTAAAATACATAAGGATTAATTAAATTTATTTTATTTCACACATTCTTATTTTAAAGAATAAAAAAATAAGGGCTGAATTCTCAGCCCTTATTTTATGCTAATTAAAGTAGAAAAGTATAGTTTTACATTTTTATAAAACCATACTAATCAGCACTTAGGTTAATTGTGCAGTTGCAATTTTCTTAGTATCAACGTCTTTAGCAGCATCAGTATATGCTTCCATTTTGTCGAAATTCATATATTGATAGATATCTGCAGACATGCTGTCAATTTGAGCAGCATACTGTTGATATTCTTCTGGAGAAGGTAATTTACCTAATACAGCTGCAACAGAAGCAAGCTCAGCAGAAGCTAAGTAAACGTTAGCACCTTGACCTAAACGGTTAGGGAAGTTACGAGTAGATGTAGATACACAAGTGGTGTTCGGAGCTACACGTGCTTGGTTACCCATACATAATGAACAACCTGGCATTTCTGTACGAGCGCCAGCTTTACCATAAATGTTATAGAAACCTTCGTCCATTAATTGACGCTCATCCATACGAGTTGGAGGAGCCAACCATAAACGAGTAGATAAAGAACCACCAGGTACTTTATCAAGTAGTTTACCAGCTGCACGGAAGTGACCAATGTTAGTCATACATGAACCAACAAATACTTCGTCAATTTTCACGCCTTGAACGTCAGATAACAATTTCGCATCATCTGGATCGTTTGGACAGCAAAGAACTGGCTCAGTAATTGTTGCAAGGTCAATTTCATACACTTTAGTGTATTCAGCATCAGCATCAGCTTTAAGAAGTGATGGATTTGCTAACCATTTTTCCATGTTTTCAACACGACGTGCCATAGTACGAGCATCGCCATAACCTTCAGAAATCATCCATTTCAACATTGTAATGTTTGATTTAAGGTATTCAGCAACTTTCTCTTCAGAAAGCGTGATTGCACAACCAGCAGCAGAACGTTCAGCAGATGCATCAGAAAGTTCGAATGCTTGCTCAACAGTTAAGTCAGTTTCCATTTCTGTTAAGTCGATTTCTAAAATACGACCAGAGAAGATGTTTTTCTTACCTTTCTTCTCTACAGTTAAGTCACCTTCTTGAATCGCAACGTAAGGAATTGCATGTACAAGGTCACGTAATGTGATACCAGGTTGCATTTTACCTTTGAACTTAACAAGAATAGACTCTGGCATGTCTAATGGCATAACACCAGTCGCTGCAGCGAATGCTACAAGACCAGAACCCGCTGGGAATGAAATACCAATTGGGAAACGAGTATGTGAGTCACCACCAGTACCAACTGTATCTGGAAGAAGCATACGGTTTAACCAAGAGTGAATAATACCGTCACCTGGGCGTAAAGATACACCACCACGGTTCATGATGAAATCAGGAAGCGTGTGTTGCATTTGAACGTCAACTGGTTTTGGATACGCAGCTGTGTGACAGAAAGATTGCATTACTAAGTCTGCAGAGAAACCTAAGCAAGCTAAGTCTTTTAATTCGTCACGAGTCATTGGACCAGTTGTATCTTGCGAACCAACAGTCGTCATTTTAGGTTCACAGTAAGTACCTGGAAGTACGCCTTGACCTTCAGGAAGACCACAAGCGCGACCAACCATTTTTTGAGCCAATGTGAAACCTTTACCAGTTGCAGCAGGCTGAACTGGAGTACGGAATAAAGTTGAAACTGGTAAACCTAATGCTTCACGTGCTTTAGTTGTTAAACCACGACCAACGATTAAGTTAATACGACCACCAGCACGTACTTCATCTAGAAGAACTGGAGTTTTAAGGTTAGATTCAGCAATTTGTGCGCCATCTTTGAATGCAGTTACTTTTGCAGCAGCGTGATCGATCTTAAGAACGATTTCGTCACCCATGTTCATGTTTTGAACATCAATTTCTACTGGTAATGCACCCGCATCTTCCATTGTATTGAAGAAAATCGGAGCGATTTTAGAACCTAAGCAGTAACCACCGTCTTTTTTGTTTGGAATGAATGGAATGTCATCACCAAAGAACCAAAGAACAGAGTTAGTTGCAGATTTACGGCTTGAACCTGTACCAACAACGTCACCAACATAAGCAACTTGATTGCCTTTAGCAATAAGCGCTTTAATTTGGTTTAACGGACCAACTTCACCTGGTTTTTCAGGGTTAATACCATCACGTTCGTTTTTCAACATTGCATTTGCATGTAATGGAATATCTGGACGACTCCATGCATCTTGCGCAGGTGACAAATCGTCAGTATTTGTTTCGCCAGTTACTTTGAAAACTGTAAGTTTAATTTCTTCTGGAACGTCTGCACGGCTTGTGAACCATTCAGCATCAGCCCAAGATTGCATAACTGCTTGCGCATTTGCATTACCAGCTTTCGCTTTATCTGCAACGTCATGGAACGCATCAAACACAAGAAGTGTTTTTTTCAATGCTTCAGCAGCAAGCCCAGATAATTCAGCATCATCTAATAATTCAACTAAAGGAGCTACGTTATAACCACCAAGCATAGTACCTAGTAAGAAAACCGCACGCTCTTTAGAAACTAATGTCGATGTCGCTTCGCCTTTTGCTACAGCAGTTAAAAAAGCAGCTTTTACATAAGCAGCTTGGTCAACACCCGCTGGAACACGGTTTTCTAACAAGTCTACTAAAAATGCTTCTTCACCTGCAGGTGGATTTTTTAATAATTCAACTAATGCAGCAGTTTGAACATCATCAAGTGGCTTCGGTGGGACTCCGAGTGCGGCACGTTCTGCAACGTGTTGGCGGTAAGCTTCTAGCACGGTGTAATTCCTCTTTTTTAAAAAATTATTTGTAAATTCCTACTTATAAAACTTTACAAATAATATGGACTCTCAAATTTTACTAAAATTCGAGTCAAAAGTTAATGCAAGTAAAGTGTTTCTTTATGATGCCCATTATTTTTTAACTAAATGATGCTCAAATCGACTATTATTAAATCAATTTTGGCTCAAATTGGACAACAAACCCACCTTCCAAGATTTTTTAACACGAACTAAGCCAGAAAAAAGGCAACATAAATGTTGCCTGATTATTTTTATGGATGATATTGCACCTTAGTGTACAGTAGTTTGTTGCACATATTGCTTTAAACTTTCATGGCAACCTTCAAATTTGATCTGAATTTCATCATCATGCAACATACAATGATCTACATTTGAGAATGAAATTTTTACTGCATAGATTTTGGCATCTATATCAATCGGATTGTGTAAATACACTCTATCACCGAGACTTAATACATATGAACTACCACCAATAACAGCAATTCCTTTTTCATCTTCCAAGAGCAAATCTGAATTATTTAAGTAACCAATCACTTCCATAACACTGCTCCACTTCTTCTGTTTTTTTATAATATGACAAAAAAAGATAAGCTTTTCTATATTTATAATATAGTTTTATGTGAATACATTTTGCTTAGGCTATTTATTCAAGCCATAAAAAACCGCTCATTAGAACGGTTTATAATCTGGCATTTCTTCATGTGGCGTTGCTATACATTTTGCAGTAAATTCACTACGTACTTTTTCTCTTGAACCTTCAATATCATTTTTAATTGATTTTTCAGGTAGTGCATAGACTGCTTCAATAATATCGAAGATAAAACCTTTGGTAATATCATCTTCAACTTTATTGGCATGCTCAATCGCTTGATCTTTAGGAATCGCATTTTGTCGATCAAGCATAATTGTACGTGCTGCATTACCAACACTTTTACAATAACCGTGCCATTGCTCTTCTTGAGTCAAGGGCTTTTTTTCCGCACAGCCTGTTAAAACCACCAAAGCAATCAAGCCTATTAATTTCTTCATTTCTACTCTCCTAATCAAGTTATCATAATCAAAAAAGCAGGAAAAACGAAATACTGAATAATGATGTGTGCTGAAAAAAACGGAGACTTTAACTTGGTAAACTACACATACTCATCAGGAGTTTACCATGAGCAAAAAACAAAAGATTTATACAGCAGAATTCAAAGCTGAAGCAATCAAAGCTATTGATTCAAACAATGGCAATGTTTCAGAAACAGCACGACTGCTTGGCATTTCAATGCAAACCCTTTCAAATTGGTACAACAAAGCAAAAGCTGGAAAATTAGTAGGCACACAACAATATTCACCTGATCTCGTTGCTCTTCTCGAGGAAAATAAAAAACTGAAGCAGCAACTTAAAACCGCTGAAATGGAAAGAGAATTTCTAAAAAAAGCAGCAGCGTACTTTGCCAAAGAAAGTCAGTAAAGTACGCACATATGAAACAGCAAAAACATGCATACTCAGTCACTATGATGGCTCGGTTACTCCACGTTTCAGTTTCTGGATTTTATGAATGGTTAAAATATGGCTTAAGTAAGCGGGTTATTCAGAGAAATCATCAAACAATATTGGTTAAAATTGCTCACCAAGAAACCAATGAAAGCTATGGTTATATTCGTTTAACCAAGTACTTACAGGCACAAGGAATAGAAATTAGCGAGTATGCAGTTCGTTGTATTAAAAAACTTAATCAGCTGTATTGTAAGCGGCATAGGCGTTTCAAAAAAACAACTCATAGCGACCATCAACGTACGGTTTACAATAATTTGTTAGAGCAAAATTTTACAGTGACTGCTCCAAACATTGCATGGGTAAGTGACATTACATACGTGTGGACAGCTGAAGGATGGCTGTATTTAGCGGCTTTAAAAGATCTTTGCAGCAAACAAGTAGTTGGGTATAGCTTGAGTGAACGGATGACGTCACAGCTCGTTTGCAATGCACTGAGCATGGCGATTCGAAATCATAAACCCTCTCAAGACTTGATTATTCACTCTGACAGGGGCAGCCAATACTGTAGTCATGAATATCGAAAGATACTTGAAAAATATGGATTTCAGGGATCAATGAGTAAACGCGGTGATTGCTTCGATAATGCTCCTATTGAGAGCTTCTGGAGAATATTAAAAAATGAATTGGTTCATCATCGCAATTATAAAACAAGGGAAGAAGCTAAAGCAGATATTACAAAATACATAGAGCTATTTTATAATCAGCAGAGAATTCAGAAAGGATTGGACTTTAAGACACCAAATCAAATGGCAGAAGACTTTTACAGGATGGCTGCCTAGAATTTCCCAAGTAGAAGTGTCCTGTTATTTCAGCACACATCATGTATTTTAATGCTGAAATCACCCAACAGTCTACACGTCAATTTTTAATGTAGATTAAAATAAAAATATAACTAAGTATAACAACAACTTAAAAACATTTGTGCTTTCACTACACTAGAATTTCCAGTTGTAGAAAAAGTCGATTGCTTTCTCTAATGATTGGCTTGCTTCCAAATATAACCGTTGATTCAACTGATAACGAAGCGTTAGTTTATTTACAGAACTAAATACTCCGACGCCATATCGTATAAATAAATCAGGTGTGATGTATCCTGTTAAACTTACACGTGTGTCATCACCATCACCTCGTGCATCTAAAGCTAAACCACTTAAACCAAATGTTCGTCCAATTTCATTTGTAATTGCACGTGTACCACCAAGTCCCATACTTAAACCAGCTGCTGCAATTGTATTATTCACATCTGATTTAAAGCCCGCTGTTCCACTAAATGAACCAGAACCTTCATTGATTCGTCCTGTTAATAAAGCATTCAATGCTTCTTGTTCAGAAAGCCCTGCATCATTATAAATTCGAATATTTGGATTAGATGCTGTACCAGACACTCTTACACCGACTAAATTTCCTTGAATGGTCTTACTTGTATCCGCATCTAGTGTAGGATTTGCTAATGGACCATTAAAACGTGCAATCGCTTTATTTAGGACTAATGACTGCCCATATGCTTCAAAGGTCACACGTTGGCTAACACCAATAGCGCCATTTGCACGCATAGCTGATTCACTACCTGTTTGAGTTAAATATAAGCGACCAGCAAGTGGGAATCGGCTATCAAAACCTTCAAATATAACTTGATCACCTAAGCGCAAATCAATCTTAGTATCAATGCTCCAAGGTTTAGCCGCTTTTAATACGTCTAATTGATTTTGTCCTGCATGTATAACACGTGCATCTGGTGACACCTCAACAACTGTCGCGGAAGATTCAGGCATAGAAATTAATGCACGTGGTATTAAAATACTGCCATCTACTTTTAATATTTTTTTCATTGGAAAAGCTTCCAATGACATATTTGGTGTAACAAGTGCTGTAATTAATGGCGCTTGACGAATTAATAGATTTTCACCTTTTAATTTCAATTGAATTTTAGGTTCATCTTTCCAATCTAGATTTCCAGTTAAATGACCAACTCCACGACCACTATTAAATGCACCATTAATTGTTGCCGAATCTTGCTTAATTGCTGAATAGATTTGAATATTTGTTAAATTAACAGGAAGTGAAATCATACTAATTTCACCATTTTTTAAACGCATCTCACCTGTTAATAACGGTGCAGATAGTGATCCATGTACTTTTCCAGCAAAAGATAAAATCCCACCTAATTTACGCACATCAGGAATAAATGGTTTAAAGACTTTCAAATCTACTTCATTAAATGCAATCTCCCCATTCATATTTTTATTTTCACTATATGGGTCAATTACAACATTGGCATAACCTGTACCAATCGCAGGTGTTTTTACATCTAAACGAATTTGTAAGCCTTCAGCAACACTTTTTGCAATAAGCGCAACTTGTTCATAAGGTAAATTTGAACCTACTTCTCCTGAATCAATATCTGAGACACCAATTAGACCATTGCGTGTAACAATTTTGGCATCAATTTTAGGTTTCTGACCATCTGCCCAAGATGCTTTTGCATAACCATTTAATTTACCTGTTAGTGCCAAACCATCTGGCATAAATGCGGCAAAATCTCCTAAGTCTAAGTTTTCTGTTAAAAATGAGACATTACCATGATCTGAACTCACACGAATTGGCTGATCAAAACAGAGTTTACTATTCTTACTTGCCCAACAATGCGCGCCAACAAATAAGTCTCCTTTCTCAGAATTATAAACAATAGAAGCATTTTGTTCTTGTACAAGACGTGTCCTAAAAGAGTCTAAATCCCCTTTTTGAATTTGTCCTAACCAGTTATTTTGCTCATTGAAACCACCAGCTAATTGAACATAGAACTGCGTGTATTTATTTGATGCACTAAGTTTAACTAAATGAGCTTTTCTTGTGCCCACAATAGCGACTTGGGCTTCTTGAATTTCACGCTGACCACTTCTTAAAGATGTTAATGTTGCAATCAATTGTGTTGGTAAGCTATTTGATGCAGGTAGTTCGCCTTGTACTCGAATCTTTTGGATACTAAATAAATTATTTAGACTTAAATTATCAACCGCAAGATTTGCTAATACTTTTAATTTTGGCTGAGATTGGATATCTAAATAACCATAAGCACGACCTCTTAGACCAGTATAAATTTCACGCAAAGCTGGTGCATTAATTTTAATTTTTAAACTTTGTTGATTTCCAGAAGCCTGTATTTGATTTTGTGCATAACTAATAAATAGATTATTGGCTTCAAATTTTTCAGGAACCATCTGATTTTTATTAGATAAAACCAACGCCAAATTACCTGTACCGCGTAATGCCTTATTATTAATTGTTCCTGCTAAATTTAATCTAGAAATTTGAACTTTCTTATAATTATCTGTCCAAATACCTTTCGTATGAACAATACCCGAAATTTCTCCACGAACATTTTGTGCAAAATAATGAGGTTTAAAATGGACTAAAGATGCATTAATGTCCCAACCTATACCATTCGTCAAGTCAAGCATACCATTTGCAGCAATTTTCCCTGCCACACCATCATGGTATAAATTTGCAATTTTAATATAATCAGTTGTGCCTGCTACCATAGCTTTCAGAACACCTTGGCTACCAGGTACGGAACTTGCTTTTAGAGCACCATCATACTGAACAGCAAAGCTTTTAAAACCACCACCTGATTTTTCATCTTTAAATAAAATTGCAGCCGTACTTTTACCAGTTAACTGTACTGTTTCATTAGAACCATCTAAACGACCTGTTAAATGAACAGGATTAAGCTGAATAATTTGTTGGTTTGGTCGCTCATATCCATTTGCTTTAATTTCACCATTCAATAAATTAATAGGTGCAGCACTCGCTAAAATTTGAGGATTAAAGTTAGTCGCTTTTAATGCGGCATTCCATTTGAATTTACGCTTTTCTGTTGGTAATTGCAGTAATGCTTGACCTGTTAAGCTTCCCTTTCCATCACCATAATTTAAATCGGTAATTTTTAAATCATCTGCTTTAATGTTTAATTTTGCTTGATATTGACCAGCAGGTAGCATGCTTTTTTCATGTGCCAATATACTTGTTTTAAACTGAATATTTTGTTGATCTTCTAGTAAATTAATTTTTACTTCACCAGATTTACTATTTAGCCACCCCACATAAGGCATTTCACGATCAATATTTTCCCACTGAACATCTAATACCATAGGCTCATATTGATTTGGCTTTGGTTCATTTTCAGTTAAAAGTAAATTCCATGTTTCATATTGATCAAAATCAACTAATCCTGTAACTTTTAATCCTTTATCCAAACTACCTGTCGATGCAATTTTGGCATCTAAACGTGGTGGTAAAAACTCACGAACAACTTCTGGAATAATTTTATCATTACTATCTAATTGTTCTAGACGCCCCGTAATATCCCATTTAACCTCTTTCTCCCAATCAACCACACCAGCTAAATTTACAGCACCATTCATTAATTGTCCGTTAAAACTTTGGATGCTCAAACGATTAACAAAATCTGTATACATCATCGCTGTATACTGACCCTTTGGAATATCTTTACCACTAATATCAGAATCAAGTTCTAAATTAAGGCCATCTGCTGTACCTGAAAAACGAATAACTCCTTTTTCGGCAAATAATTCTTGATCAGTTAAAATTGGAAGATGGTATTTATTTAGTTTTAATGCACCTTTCATTGGAACATTATCTCGAACTGGGTGAATAACACCCCAGCCCGTCAACATATCAGGTGTTTCTGTTGCAAATCCAACTTGGATGGTATCAAGAGAACCTTTTGCTACAACCGAAATGTCATGGATATTCAAACTATCATGTAAGGATGGCAAATTGACATCTGCACGTAAATTTAGTGGATACTTATCCTTAAAATTCATACCTCCAACTGCATTTCTAACATTTAAATATCCCATATCCATATATAGGTTCTTAAATGTTAAATCGGTATCTTTCCACAGAGTATCTTCTAAATGAATACTATAAAAATCTACATCTGTCTGACCAGAGGTTCGAATTAATAAATGATCAACATCTGCTTTATTTAGTCTTAAAACAAAAGGTAAGCTTATATCACTAAATTTAAATGGCTCATCACTTGATGGACCTTTCATAATAATTCTTAAATCTTGAACGTCTGCATGACGTAAATGTATTTCTTTATTCAGAATTGCTCGCCAACCTAGAGAAATATCAGCTCGATTAATTTTAACGTCAACACTTTCTAAATTGACCAATACATTTTTTAAAATAATTCCTTGAAGTAAGTTACCACCTTCATATTCATATTTAATGACTTCTTGGCGTTCTAAAACACTATCTAAAAGAAACTTACTACCTTTATCGGTAGAAAACATAACGGCTAAAGCTGCAATAATAAAAATCAGGATAAACAGCAATGTAAGTAAAATACTTCGTAAAATTTTACGCTTTGGTGGAAGCGGTGCTGGTACTTCTGATTCTTGTTGAACGTCAGCCATAATGCTTAATCAAACCTTTAAATTTGCGGGCCAATGAAAAAATGTAGTCGAATAGGATGATCTTTATCAGAAATACCTGAAGCTAAATCTATACGAATTGGTCCAATTGGTGATGCCCATCTTAATCCTAAACCAATACTATACGCTGTTGGAGTATTAAATTCTTTATCATATGCATTACCAAAGTCACTAAAAACAGCAGCACGCCATCCTTCCATAAATTGGTAATTATATTCTACTGAACCAACAGCCAGAGCTTGACCACCAATTTTAATGCCAAAAACTTCAGGAGAAAGTGACTTATAATCAAAACCACGTATGGTTTGGTCACCACCAGCAAAGTATCTTAAATTATAGGGAACTGCATTAAAGTCTTTTGTGAAAATATAACCAAGATTTCCTCGACCAAGTATTTGATTATTATCATTTTCACCATATGAAAACAAGAACTTCCAACCAGCATTTGCAATTGCCATGTTGGTATCGGTCAATAATTTGTCACTTCCTAGTTCAATTTTATAGCTTTGACTAAAACCACGTGTTGGATTAACACGTTTATTCGCATCTATACGTGAAATTTCATAACCAAACAACAAAGATTCCTGCTGTGATTTTGTATTCGCTTTAAACCAATTTGGAACATCATCCCAATTCACAACATCAAGTGCATCACCAGATAAGCGATCTAAACGATATCGAGTACTCCAAATTTGTTGCCATCCACCAAATGGGTTTTTAATAATACGGTCAACACCTGCAACACCTGCTTCTGTTTGCAAATCTCCCGTTTGGCTAATTCGTTTGCGTTCTTCACGTTCATAACCAGCGACCAAAGTAAAATAATCATTAAGTGGATGATTAAAAGGAATATTATAACGACCTTCAGCCGATTGTCTGATTTGAGATAACTCCAAGTTCGCATCGAATGAGTGACCACGCCGGTTTACAATAGCACGGCGATACTGTCCCCTTAAACGAAAACCCGTATCTGAACCATAGCCTAAACCAGCTTCAGCACTATTTAAACGGTCTGCATTAAGTGTAACTAAAACTGGAACTGTTTCATCTTCTCGTGCTTTTATCTTTAATTGTTCTGTTTTTACTTTTTTACTGTCTTCTTCAGCCTGATCAACGTCTGAGAATGAACGACTTTTACCAACTGATGTCCCCGCAAACTCAGCTTCATTTACCAAGTTTTGAGTGACTTCCTTATTAGAAGTGAGTTCATGTTGATGATTTAATTGAGCTCGAATATCATCAGGAACATCTTCTTCTGCCAATAATGCTTTAACATCATCAGTAAGTTCCAGTGGCTTTTCAATTGGATCAGGAATAATCGTATCGACAAGTGTGTAATTAAAATAACGTGAATTCGTTAAATTATTTACTAAGCCCGTAACACGCCATAACGCATAATCTTGACCTGGTTTCCAAGGTACCATTTTTTCTAAGACATCCATATCTAAAGGAATTTCTTTAGTTGGATCACTCATGGTAAATTCTGCTAAGCCTAATTTATAACGATTTCCTGTTTCAAATTTTAAAGTGATATCCGCTTCATTTTCAGGTTGAAAAATTTGTAAATCATGAATACGCCAATACGAATCAAAATAACCAAAATTTGTAGCAGCTTCAGTGATTCGATCTTTAGTTTTAGTATATAACCCCTGATTTAAAACATCGCCCACTTGCAAGTCAGGTAAAATACCAATAATTTGAAACTGTGGTAATGAAGCACCCGTTCCAGTGAATTCAATATTTTGATTATCTACAATAACTGGAGCATTCGGCTCAACATAAACATCTAAAAGGGCCTTTCCCTTTTTTTCAAATCGGAAAACTGCATTATAAAAACCAACTGCTTCAGCTGCATTTTTTGATAATTCACGTAATTGAGGAACAGCCGCTGAATAATCATCAAAAACTTCTACGGTATAACTCGATAATTTTGCCTCAATATTGGCTTTTAATTTTTGTTGAGCTGCAATTTCTTTTTTATCTAATGCATAACTTCGACCATCATCAACTAAGTGCACATGCGCTGTAATTCTTGAAGCGGCTGCTGTATTTTCATCATCTTTATCATTTTTAGGCTTAATCGAGTTAAAAATTCGTTTGAAGACATTTTGCTTTTTCTGATCTTCAACTTGATCTTGTTGTAAACCTAATTCACCTAATGTTGCACCTGTTTCATTTGCCTCAACAACAATTTTACTTTCAGCTTGAATATTATTCATAAGCTGATTGACATTAATTGGTGCAAAATTAATCTCAGCTAACTCTTGTTTTGTAGCCTCATTGACCACAACCTCATTTTGCTGATTTGCCCTATAAGCTAGTGCTTCTTTTTTTGCTTCATCTGCAACAGCATAAATTTCATTAACCATATCTTGATTTAGATTAAATGAAGGCATCGCTTCTAAATCATCTAAATTAATATTTTGAAATTCTTTAATATCTTCATTATGACTTAATTGTTGATTGAGCATCTCAACACTATTGGGAAAATCCATCTCCATATTTGAGAGTTCAGTCTTTTCTTGTGGTTTATCTGCTGGATATTTATCTTTTATAGTAAACTGTTCATCTATTTTTTCTTTACTATCACTTTTTTCTTGAATATTCTCGGTTTTCTCATGTTGAAGATTATCCAAAGATTCAGCAAAAATTTGATTGCTCATAAAACTTAAAAATAAACTCACATATACATGTTTTGCATGTTTCCACTGAAAAATGGAAGTCATACTGACAGATAGTGCTGACTTTTTAAACTTCAAATGTGCAGACATACAAACTCGATAAACTGATTAGTTATGACGGATATTCAATATGAATGAAAACATAAATTTTTATACAAATACAAACTTTCTTGTGGAAAATTTCTGTAGATCATACCTGATTTTTATATAATTACATTAAATCGTGACAATTCTTAATAAATTTTGAATGCAGTACATAAATTATGGAAAAAAATGAGCCTTTACTGAGTACACGTCGTTTTTTACCGATGTTTCTTACCCAGTTTTTCGGTGCACTTAACGACAATGTATTTAAACAGGCACTTTTATTGGTCATTACCTATGGAATGATTAAACAGCAAGTTTCTGATATAGGTATGCTCAATAACTTAGCAGCATTACTTTTCATATTACCTTATTTTATTTTTTCTGCTACCGCAGGACAAATTGCAGACAAATATGAACGATCTCTATTAATTCGCGCAATTAAAACTATTGAAATTTTCATTATGCTAATTGGTACCGCAGGTTTTCTATTAGGTAATGTTTGGATTTTACTTCTTGCTTTATTTTTAATGGGAACACATTCAACATTTTTTGGCCCAATTAAATACGCTATTTTACCCGAAATATTAAAACCGAATGAATTAATGTCTGGAAATGCACTGTTTCAAACAGGTACATCTTTGGCAATTTTAATTGGCATGATTTTAGGTGGTGCTGTTATTTCATCTGCAGGTGGAAATTTAATTTGGATTAGCTTAACCGTACTGATCATTGCAGTTCTTGGCTATATCTCAAGTCGCTTTATTTTAAAACAACCCATTACTGCACCAGATATAACAATTGATTGGAATTTTTTCAGAACTAGCTTCCAAACTATTCAATATGCTAAAAGCTTACCTTTAGTTTTCGCCATTTTACTTGGAAACTCTTGGTATTGGTTTTACGGCGCAACTTATTTAACTCAAATTCCTCAAATGACTTTAGAAAATATGCACGGCAATGAAAATGTCGTGATTTTATTATTAACATTATTTTCTGTTGGTATTGGTGTTGGTTCTATGCTGTGTCGAAAAATTGGAGGCGCAGAAGTTAACATTAAAATGGTACCTATTGGTGCTATAGGCTTAACGCTATGCGCACTTTATTTAGCAGCCAGTTTACACTTTGTTCCATCATCTACAGACGAATTACTTGGAATTAGTGAAATTTTAAATTTAGGTGGAACTTATCATCATATTTTAATTGCGGTGACTTTGTTAGGCATTAGTGGTGGTTTTTATATTGTTCCGCTATACACGATGATGCAGGCTTATTCACCTCGCTCACATCGCGCGCGCGTTGTCGCAGCAAATAACATTTTAAATGCCGTTTTTATGGTAAGTTCTGCTATATTTTCTATTATCATTTTAAGTATTTTAAATATAGATATTAAAATACTGTTTTGCATTACTGCTGTTTTAAGTGCAATTTTTTCAATTTGGTTATTAATCAAATTAAAATCATTATTAAAAATTGCACACGTTTCACTGGAGGATTAATCCATGCGTCAATATACAGGTGTCGATAAGCTCATTCAGTCATTCGACCAAGCTTTACGTAGCCTTGTACCTGGAGCAACATCTGCTCATCGTGAAAATCCTGGCAACAGTGAAAAAGCTCAATTAGGAGTAAAAGATGCGCGTCATGTCGCAGGTCTTATGCGAGTTAACCATAGCGGTGAAGTTTGTGCTCAAGCGCTTTATCATGGTCAAGCTTTAACAGCAAAACTACCTAATGTGCGTCGTGAAATGGAACAAGCAGCGATTGAAGAACAAGATCATTTAGCTTGGTGTGAAGATCGTTTAAAAGAACTTGATAGCGTACCTAGCTTACTTAATCCTGTTTGGTATTCATTGTCTTTTACAATGGGCGCTCTTGCTGGTGTTGCGGGTGACAAATATAGCTTAGGTTTTGTTGCAGAAACTGAACGCCAAGTGAGTTTGCACTTAATGGATCATATTGGACAACTTCCAGAAAGCGATAAGCGTTCATTAAAAATTCTTGAACAAATGAATGAAGATGAGTTACATCACCGTGACACTGCTTTACAAGCAGGTGGCGTAGATTTACCACTTCCTGTCCGTATTACAATGACAGCTATTTCTAAATTAATGACCAAAACTAGTTATTATATTTAAGTTTAGAATATTGCTTTAAGCATTTAAAAATTAAAAGCTACTTATTTAAGTAGCTTTTTTTAATAAAATTTAATTCAAGCAACAATATTTTTCTTAAAAAAAAGAAGCCCTGACATTGTCAGGGCTTCTTTTGAATTTGGCGGAAGCGGTGAGATTCGAACTCACGGAGGGGTATAAGCCCTCGTCGGTTTTCAAGACCGGTGCATTAAACCGCTCTGCCACGCTTCCATGGGCGTCATAATATCAGTTTTTACATTTATGACAAGTAAAAAATCATATAAAAACACTCAAACGAATAATGTTTCACCAAATATACAAAAAAACATTATAATTTGGCTGCAATTTCAGCACCTTCACGTATTGCACGCTTTGCATCAAGCTCGGCAGCAAGTTTTGCCCCACCAATTAAATGATAATGAGCAATGGTATTTTCACCCTCTTTAGGCATAATTTCATTTACAGACTCCTGTCCTGCACAAACAACAACAGTATCTACACGTAATAATTGGTCTTGCTGTGCATGTTTAATCCATAGACCTTCATTCGTTACAGATTGATATTCCACACCACGTAACATTTGTACTTTATGTTTCTTTAATTGTGCTCGATGCACCCATCCTGTTGTTTTTCCAAGCCCTGCACCAACAGATGTCATTTTGCGTTGTAATAAATAAATTTCTCTTATTGGCGGAGCAATTTCTATATTCTGCATGCCACCTTCGGAATCATAATGAGCATGTGTATCTACACCCCATTCTTTCTTCCACTCTTCAATTAATTGTGGTTGTATTTGAGTTGGCGGTTTTAATAAGTATTCTGCAACATCAAAACCTATACCACCCGCACCAATAATCGCTACACGTTGCCCTACCTCTGCACCATTTAAAACATCGGCATAAGATAAAACTTCAGGACGATGACTTCCCTGTATGTTCAATTGACGTGGAATAACACCTGTCGCCACAATGACATCTTCAAAACCTTCTCGTTCTAATTGCTCTCTATTAATTTTGGTATTCAATCGAACATCTACAGCCATTTTCTCTAATTGGACTTTAAAATAACGAATAGTTTCGTGAAATTCTTCTTTACCAGGAACCACTTTTGCCAAATTAAATTGTCCACCCACTTCTGCTTTAGCCTCAAACAAAGTGACTTGATGACCTCGCTCCGCTGCCACAATTGCGGCAGACATTCCTGCTACACCACCACCAACAACGGCAACTCTTTTTATTTTTTTAGTTTTACGATAAACCAACTCTGTTTCATAAGCTGCTCTTGGATTAACTAAACAAGTTGCACGAATATTCTTAAAAGTATGATCTAAACATGCTTGGTTACACGCAATACATGTATTAATTTCATCTACGCGATTGGTTACCGTTTTAGACACCCAAAATGGATCTGCTAAGAATGGGCGTGCCATAGACACCATATCTGCTTGCCCATTCGCTAAAATTTGTTCAGCAACATCTGGCATATTAATTCGGTTTGATGCAATGATCGGTACTGAAATATGCTTTTTCACTTCTGCGGTATAATCAACAAATGCCGCACGTGGAACTGATGTCACAATGGTTGGAATACGTGCTTCATGCCATCCAATACCTGAATTCATTAACGTCACCCCAGCCTTTTCTAAAGCTTTAGCCACAGTAATTACTTCATCCATCGTATTACCATTGTGAACCAAATCAATCACAGACAAGCGAAAGCAAATAATAAATTTTTCACCAATTGCTTCACGAATTGCTTTGACAATTTCAACCGCAAAACGCATACGGTTTTCAATAGCACCACCCCAAGCATCTGTACGCTGATTCACATGACGACTTAAAAATTGATTCAGCAAATAACCTTCTGAACCCATAATTTCTACACCATCATAGCCGGCCTTTTTCGCTAAGCTAGCGGTTTTAACATAGTCCTTAATCGTGCTAAAAATTTGTTTTTCACTCAGCTGTCTTGGTTTAAAAGGTGAAATAGGTGATTTTATTGGACTTGCTGAAACAACAAATGGCTGATATCCATAACGACCTGCATGTAAAATTTGTAATAAAATTTTAGCCCCATGACGGTGTACCGCTTGCGTCACAAGTCTATGTGGGACAACATCTCCAAGTTGATTCATTGTTCCACCAACAGGTAATAACCACCCCTGTTTATTTGGTGAAATCCCTCCTGTGATCATAAGACCTACGCCACCTTTAGCCCGTTCTTCAAAATATGCAGCTAATTTAGGATAGTTATAAAAACGATCTTCGAGCCCTGTATGCATTGAACCCATCACAACGCGATTTTTTAATTTGGTAAATCCTAAATCTAAAGGTTTTAAAAGGTGCGTATAGCGTGTCGTCATGATGAATCCTTTTCTTCTATATTTGATCACTTACTCCTTTGTACTCTAGGCTTTTTTTATACTTTTGTAGATGGCTCATCGTTAAATTTTTCTGACCTTAAAGTCAATTAAAAAAAGACGTAGCTTTTGCTACGCCTTTAATAGGGCTTTTATACTTTGCCATGATTTTAATTTTTCAGATTTATTTCCAATTTTTTAATTTAGAGGTGTAGCCAATACCCACATTAAAGCTATTGGTTGGATCTAATTTTTGATAATGATTTTTTAATGCAGGTTTAGCAACATACAAATGCCCCACATTATGTTCTGCAGGATATTCCGCTCCGCGATCATCTAACAACTTCCACATTTCATGTTCCATTGCTAAAGGATCAACACCTTTTTTCACAATATAATCTTGATGAAAAACATGACATAAGAAATGCCCGTAATACAATTTATGTAAAATTTTTTCATCCATTTCTTTAGGTAAGGTTTCTACCCATTCACGGTCATTACGGCGTAAAGCAATATCAAGTGCGACTATATCTTCAACTTCACTTAAATGTGTATCTCGGTAGCGGATAGCCGCACCTGCAACTGCAAAGCGATGTAAAAATGCTTTTCGACCTTCTTCGTCTGTACAACAAAAAAAATCTCCTGTTGTATGTTGCTTAAAATAATCTGTGAAAAATTTCGTAACTTGTTCCGCATCCTGATGTTCAATCCGAAGAACTAAATGATGCTCATATAAATCTCGAAATTCATTCATTCGTTTTGGCAAATGAGAGGGCAAAAATTTTGTTACCCATTGCAGAACTTTATCGCTTAAACCACGTAAGCCAAATTTCTGTAAATATCCATCTACTTTATCTTTCATTGCAAAAGCAGCAGGAACTTTAGCTGTCCCGAACTTTTCAATAAACATAAATGTATCTTTACCAAATTCTGCACCAATGTCATAAGCAACACGATGTATATACTCACCTGCAATAGGTACTCTTGGCAGATCTTTTAATAAAAAGCGACGAATTTCTGTTAAATCATCATGTGAATTTGTACCTACATAAAATACCTGACTTGGAATTTTTTCAAAGGTATCTAAACGAACCGCAAATACACACACTTTTCCAGCAGAACCTGAAGCTTCAAACAAACGTGTTGGATCAGCATTAAAACGTGCAGGCGTATTTTCATCAACCTGACAAACATCATGTGAATAACGCTGATCTGACGCACAGCGATGTTCTTCTTGTCGTACATCTACGGCATTATATTTTTTATGTTCTAAATTCAATAATATTTCTTCAGGCGTTTGACCTAAATCAATACCCAAGTGGTTAATCAACTCTAGAGAACCATCTTCATTAACTCGTGCATACAAAGCTAATTCCGTATAAGCAGGACCTCTGCGTACCAAAGCACCACCCGAGTTATTACATACTCCACCAAGTACAGATGCTCCAATACATGATGAACCAATTACCGAATGTGGTTCTCGGTTATAACCTGCTAGTTCTTTTTCTAAAGCATCTAAAGTTGCACCCGGTAAGCAAACTACTTGCTTACCATCTTGAATCACTTGAATACCTTTAAGACGGCGTGTACTTAACACAATGACAGGTCGATCATATTCGCCAAAAGGAGTTGACCCACCTGTTAATCCTGTATTTGCAGCCTGCATAATCACAATAAAATCTGCTTCAACAGCAAGCTGTAATACTTTCCATTGTTCAATGAGCGAGCCAGGAGCAACTACAGCAAAAACTTCTCCAGAACCATAGCGGCGCCCCTGACGGTATAAACGAGTATCACTATCTTCTGTAAGCACATGCTGTTTCCCAACAACATGAATAAGTTTTTGAAGGATTTCTTTTGAAGCAGATAAGGTATTCATATTTTACAACTTCCATATCTAGCATACATTCCTTCTCCGTCTAAGATGATGAAGACACTCAGAACTCAAGAAGAAGGAATTTTATTGCTGAAAATGCGCTAAACTTATAAAAATTAAATTTGAAATGACTTAACGAAGTTCTTTTTCTAACTTCACCAAACAATCAGAGCTAATATCTGCAATCGTTTTAGCCCCTGTCAAGGTCATTGCTACACGCATTTCTTTATCAATTAAATCAAGTAAATTACTAACACCTGCGCCACCTGCAGCACCTAAAGCATAAACAAATGCACGACCCAACATACAGGTGTCTGCACCCAATGCCAACATGCGTACAACATCTAAACCGTTACGAATGCCAGAATCTGCAAGAATTTTAATATCACCTTTAACCGCATCAGCAATAGGAGGTAAAGCACGAGCAGAAGATAAAACACCATCCAACTGACGACCGCCATGATTCGATACCACAATACCATCAGCACCAAAACGCACCGCATCTTTGGCATCTTCAGGGTCTAAAATACCCTTAATTACCATAGGTCCATCCCAAAACTCACGAATCCACTCTAAGTCTTTCCATGAAATTGATGGATCAAAGTTATTGCCTAACCAACCGATATAATCTTCTAAGCCTGTTGGTTTACCCAAATATTTTGAGATATTTCCCAAGTCATGAGGACGCCCCATCATGCCAACATTCCAAGCCCAATGTGGATGGAAACATGATTGTATATAACGACGCATTGCGGCATTTGGACCACTCATGCCCGAGTGAGCATCTCTATAACGTGCACCCGGTACAGGCATATCTACGGTAAATACTAAAGTTGAACAGCCCGCAGCTTTTGCACGTTCTAATGCATTACGCATAAACCCACGGTCACGCAATACATAAAGTTGAAACCACATTGGACGTTGAATTGCGGGTGCAACTTCTTCAATTGGACAAACAGAAACTGTAGATAAAGTAAATGGAATTCCTTTTTTATCTGCTGCAACTGCAGCCTGAACTTCACCACGACGTGCATACATTCCTGTTAAACCAACAGGAGACAAAGCCACAGGCATAGATAAAGTTTCATCAAAAAGCTTTGTTTCCAAACTTAGCTCTGACATATCATTTAAAACACGTTGTCTAAGCGCAATTTTTGATAAATCTTCTACATTGCGTTTTAACGTATATTCTGCGTATGCACCACCATCAATATAATGAAACAAAAATGGAGGTAAACGACGCTTTGCCGCTTCACGGTAATCATTTGCAGAAGAAATAATCATAATTTAAATCCTGTTTAATCGACTTGCACGCTGTTGACGAGCTTCTTCTTCATCTATAGAACGTACTTGTCGAATGACAAACTCAATATGCCCACATACTGCATTTTTCGCAGCTTCTGGATCTTGATTTTCAATTGCCGTCATAACGCTTAAGTGCTGATCTTGCAATTGATCAAAACGATGTGATTCCGAATAAACTTTACGTCGCCCTAAAACGACATTAAATTCCAACAAATTAAATAAACTTCGCATGACTTGAATCAGCACGACATTATGTGAAGCTTCTGCAATTGCAAGATGAAATTTAGCATCTGCTCTTGCAGCTTCATCATCATCACCAATCGCTTGATAATGTGCGATACGCTCATAACATTGTCTTATTTTGGCAATATCTTCTGCTGTTGCACGTTGTGCTGCATACCATGCTGTACCGCCCTCTAAAATTAATCGTGATTCCTGAACATCAAAGCGATATTCAGGATCTTGATCAATTAAATTACTTAAAGGTTGTACAATTTGATGCTGTGACCAATCTACTGGAACTTGCTGCACATAAGTACCTGCACCAACTTTACTGACCAAAATCCCTTGACTAATTAACTGTTGAATCGCTTCACGTAAAGAAGAACGAGAAACAGCCAATAACTCACATAATTTACGTTCAGCAGGCAAACGGTCTCCGACTTGCATTTCATTTTTTTGAATAAATACACGTAAGTTTTGTACGACTTTGTCAGAGACTTTCATTTGCAATTACCTTTTGTTGCATGTCATGGAATCATCCATGGGAACACATAAGCTTGTAAGGTAATCATAATACCGATCATGATGGTAAAAACGATACTGTGTTTTACAGTAAATCGGAATAAATCTGATTCTTTACCCACCAAACCTACGGCTGCACATGCAATTGCAATTGATTGTGGTGAAATCATTTTCCCTGTTACACCACCACTAGTATTTGCTGCAACCAACAATACTTCTGGAACACCAATTTGCTGTGCCGTTGTCGCTTGTAATGCAGAGAACAATGCATTTGCCGATGTATCTGAACCTGTTAAAAACACGCCAATCCATCCTAAGAATGGAGAGAAGAAAGTGAAAGCATGTCCAGTATGTGCAAGTGCTAAAGCTAATGTTGCAGACATTCCTGAATAATTTGCAATAAAAGCAAATGCTAACACCATACCAATTGAATAAATTGGTGTTTTTAATTCATAGATTGTTTCGGCAAATGTTGAAATCGCTTCTTTAGGTTTCATTTTTAAATAAATGATTGTAATCACTGCCGCAATAAAAATTGCAGTCCCTGTTGCAGACAACCAATCAAACTTAAAAACTGCATCATAATCTTGAACATCAGCAACAACAGGCGGCATTTTTTGCACAAGCTGATGTAAATATGGCACTTGGATTGAAATCACTAAGTCATGTAAAGCACCACCTTTGGCAAATAAATCCTTAAATGGCTTAATGCTCCAAATTGTTACCATAACCGTTAAAATAGCAAATGGAGACCATGCTTTTGCAATTTGCCCCAAGGTATATTTCTTTTGCTTTTCTTCTTCTAAGCTCCCATCAACATTTTGGTCTTCTTGATTAAAACGGAAAATATGTTTTGGTTGCCAAAATTTCAATAGCACTGTAAGAGCAACTAAAGATGCAATTGCTGCGGTAATGTCTGGTAATTCTGGACCTACAAAATTTGATGTTAAATATTGAGCAATAGCAAATGCACCACCACCTACAATTACCGCAGGCCATGTTTCTTTAACACCACGCCAGCCATCCATGATTGCCATAATCCAAAACAGCACAATCGGCACCATAAATGGTAATTGGCGACCTACCATCTTACTAATTTCTAGAGTTTCAACACCAGAAACCTGACCTGCCACAATAATTGGAATACCCATCGCACCAAATGCAACAGGAGCTGTATTTACAATTAAACATAAACCAGCAGCATATAAAGGTTTAAACCCTAATCCAACCAATAAAGCCGCTGTAATTGCAACTGGTGCACCAAAACCTGCAGCACCTTCTAAAAAAGTACCAAAGGCAAAACCTACTAAAAGCATTTGTAAACGTTGATCTTCAGTAATGGATAAAATAGAAGCTCGAATAACGCTAAACTGCCCTGTTTTAACTGAAATTTTATACAGAAAAACTGCACCAACAATAATCCATGCAATTGGCCACAGACCATATAAAAAGCCATAAATCAAGGAAGCGAATGCCATCATCGCAGGCATATCATATGCAAATAACGAAACGCCCAATGCCAAAATTACAGTAATTGTTCCCGCAACGCTCCCTTTTAAACGAAAGACAGCCAATGCAAAAAAGAAAAATACAATAGGAATAAGCGCAATTAGGCTAGATAGCCAAATATTCCCCATTGGATCATAAATCTGTTGCCATGATTGCAGCATTCTCATCTCCTTGAAATGCTCAACTTTTATATAAACCCACTTTAAAAATCATATTGGTAATACCAATGTTTATTTCAACAAAAAAAATAAACACCTAAATCCTTATAATTATCTTAATTTCTAAGTAAAAGAAGTTCAATAACAATAAATGGTCATACCAATTTAAATGAGTAACTTAAATTAAATAGCGATCCGAAAGCATCTATAAAAAATTAATTATCCAATTGTTTTTTATCAAAAAATAATTCTTCACTTTTTCTCATTTAACATTCACTCAACTTTAGTCTAACACCTCAAAATAGGACTTAAATTCCATCTTTATCCCCCAATTAAATTCAACTAAAACAAATCTATAATCTCTCACTATTCATTTAAGCCAATCTTGAAACCCAAAAAATTCTGGAGATAAAATCCACAAAAGACCTAAAATTTTTTAAAAATGTATTTTTTGCAAAAACAAGCCCTCGGAAAAGTGCTATAATCTGCCAGTTAAAATTCTCATTGGCCACCAAATATGGTGCCTGTTTTAGAAAGTTAGGACTTACAATGACTGATAATGCAACTATCTTGCAGAATGTACCGGTAGGCAAAAAAGTTGGTATCGCCTTTTCTGGTGGTCTTGATACTTCAGCTGCTTTATTGTGGATGAAACAAAAAGGTGCTGAACCTTATGCTTACACAGCAAACTTAGGTCAGCCAGATGAAGATGACTACGATGCTATTCCGAAAAAAGCTGAAGCTTATGGTGCGGTAAAAGCACGATTAGTTGATTGCCGCTTACAACTTGCACTTGAAGGTATTGCTGCAATTCAATGTGGTGCATTCCATATCAGTACAGGTGGTGTTCCTTATTTCAATACAACACCTTTAGGTCGTGCAGTAACAGGTACTATGCTTGTTACTGCAATGAAAGAAGATGATGTAAATATCTGGGGTGATGGTTCGACTTATAAAGGTAACGACATTGAGCGTTTCTACCGTTATGGTCTTTTAACAAACCCAGCACTAAAAATTTATAAGCCTTGGTTAGACCAAACATTTATTGATGAGCTTGGTGGTCGTGCGGAAATGTCACAATTCCTGATCGACAACGGCTTTGACTATAAAATGTCAAAAGAAAAAGCATACTCAACAGATTCAAACATGTTAGGTGCGACTCACGAAGCAAAAGATCTTGAATACCTAAATGCTGGTATCAAAATCGTTGACCCAATTATGGGCGTTGCATTCTGGAAAGAAGACGTTGAAATCGCTCCTGAAGAAGTATCAATTACTTTTGAAGAAGGTTTCCCTGTTGCAATCAACGGTCAACGCATTGAAGATCCTGTTGAGTTTATTCTTGAAGCAAACAAAATCGGTGGTCGTCACGGTCTAGGTATGTCTGACCAAATCGAAAACCGTATCATCGAAGCGAAATCTCGTGGTATCTACGAAGCTCCTGGTATGGCTCTTCTTCATATCGCTTACGAGCGTCTTGTGACTGGTATTCACAACGAAGATACGATTGAACAATACCGTATTAACGGTTTACGTCTTGGTCGTTTATTATACCAAGGTCGTTGGTTCGATTCACAAGCATTAATGCTTCGTGAAACTGCACAACGTTGGGTTGCTAAAGCAATTACTGGTACAGTAACTTTAGAACTTCGTCGTGGTAACGATTACACAATCATGAACACTGAATCTGAAAACCTTACATATGAAGCTGAACGCTTAACTATGGAAAAAGGTGACTCTATGTTCTCTCCAGCAGATCGTATTGGTCAATTGACTATGCGTAACCTAGACATCACAGATACTCGCGCAAAATTAGGTATCTACACTGGTGCAGGTTTACTTGCTGTAGGTACAGGTTCTGCTGTTCCTCAATTAAAAGATAAAAACAAATAATTTGTTAAATCTTTAAAAAAAGCCGCTCTTTTGAGCGGTTTTTTTATTCCACGCAATAAAACACAAAAAATTACCACAAAAAACAGTAAACTAATCAAGTGAATCATTTATTTATATAAACAGAGTTTTTGCCTACTTTATATCCACTTCGCTACAAATCAAAATGTGTTAACACACTATTTATATTTTAAATAGTCAAATCCAGCACAAATCAAGCACCACTTCTAAGTCAGCAATAAACTATTGGATAATAAAGTTCTTTTTTATCGACAAAAAAATAGAAAATTATTTTTATACAAGCATATTTTTATAATTTGTCATTATCTTTTTCTTTATATTTGGATTATCATTCATATTATTTGCATTGTTTGAACTGCTTTGAATACGATTACTATCCTTCAACCAGATGATTGGCATGCACATTTACGTGACGGCCTTGCTCTTCAAAGAACCGTACCCGATTTAGCTCGACAATTTGCTCGAGCAATCTGTATGCCAAATTTAGTACCACCTGTAAAAACAGTTGCTGAAGCTGAAGCATATCGTGAAAGAATTTTAGCTCATGTGCCAATAGACACTCAGTTCGATCCTCGCATGGTTCTTTATTTTACTGACCACACATCACCAGATGAAGTCAAAAAGATTAAAGAATCTGAACATGTAAATGCTATTAAGCTCTATCCTGCTGGTGCAACAACGAATTCAGACAATGGCGTAAGCGATATTCGTAAAGTTTATGCAGTAATTGAACAATTAGAAACACATCAAGTTCCTTTACTTTTACACGGTGAAGTTACACATAATCATGTTGATATTTTTGATCGTGAAAAACGCTTTCTCGATGAAGTGCTAACACCGCTATTAAGACAATTTCCACAACTTAAAATTGTACTTGAACATATCACAACAAGTGATGCAGCTCAGTTTGTTTTAGAACAAGATCGAAATGTCGCAGCAACAATCACACCACAACACTTATTATTTAACCGTAATGACATGCTAGTTGGTGGTGTTAAACCACATTTCTATTGTTTGCCTATTTTAAAACGCCAAACACATCAACAAACATTATTAGAAGTCGCAACCAGTGGAAATCCTCAATTTTTCCTTGGTACAGATAGCGCACCACATTCAAAAAATGCAAAAGAAAATGCATGTGGTTGTGCAGGCTGTTATAGTGCACCTACAGCAATCGAGCTTTATGCTCAGGCGTTTGATCAAGTTGGCAAAATAGAACGCCTTGAAGGCTTTGCTAGCCACTTCGGTGCGGACTTCTATGGTCT
This sequence comes from Acinetobacter equi, assembly GCF_001307195.1. NCBI lineage: Bacteria > Pseudomonadati > Pseudomonadota > Gammaproteobacteria > Moraxellales > Moraxellaceae > Acinetobacter > Acinetobacter equi. Next base: position 2,738,537 of record NZ_CP012808.1, read on the forward strand.
CCCACGAAATACGAAGACCATCACCCTAGTGAAAGAAGATCAAATTATTCCAGAAAGTTTAGACTATTTGGATGGTGAAAAAATTGTTCCACTTTATGCTGGAAAAACCATTCAATGGAGAAAATTGTGACAGACGAAACTCTACCAATCATTGGTCAGCGTTTTCGAGGATTTTTACCTGTTGTTGTCGATGTTGAAACAGCAGGTTTTAATTCACAAACCGATGCTTTATTAGAAATTGCGGCTATTCCTATTGTTTATGATGCTGAAGGAAAATTTGTTCCTGGTGAAGCGTATCATGCACATATCAACCCTTTTGAAGGTGCAAATCTAGATCGTAGGTCTTTAGATTTTATTGGTATAGACCCTTTTAATCCAATGCGCGTCGCAATGGCTGAAGATGAAAAATCTGCTATAAAACGCATATTTAAAGCCATCAATAATGTTCGTCGCGAACAAAATTGTACGCATGCTGTTTTGGTTGGTCATAATGCCCATTTCGACTTAGGTTTTGTTCAAGCAGCAATTGCACGCACAGGTACCAAAAATCAAAATCCGTTCCATAGCTTTTCTGTTTTTGATACAGTGACTTTAAGTGCTGTTATGTTTGGACAAACGGTACTTGCCAAATCATGTATTCAGGCTGGAATTGAGTTTGATGGTAAAGAAGCTCACTCCGCTTTATATGACACACAGAAAACTGCTGAACTGTTTTGCTACATTTTAAACAAACTAGCACCAAATTTAGTTGACACTTTAGTGGCGGATCAATAAGATACCGCCATCTTCTAAACGTCCCTATCGTCTAGAGGCCTAGGACATCGCCCTTTCACGGCGGTAACCGGGGTTCGAATCCCCGTAGGGACGCCATCATCATCTCTCTTTATCGTTTTTTTAAATCAGTTTAATTGATATTTTTATTGAAAATAATTCTCATTATTATTGCTACATTTTTAATATTTAATGATAATCAATATTATTATTGTTTGCATTTGTGTTTATGATGACGTTCTCTCGTACAATCCTTAGCTGTGCCATTTTAACCATTCTCAATATATCAGCTTACGCAAACCATGAAACCGATAGTACATACAATACCAATAACAACAAAGTTTATGTTGCACTCAATACAATTCATTTGACTGCACAAAATAATAATGAAATTGGAAAAACCATTTATACCAAGGAAGATTTAGAGCGCACACCGAATAGCCAAAAAACAATTAGTGAATTTTTAAAAGTAAATGCAAATATAGAATTTTCAAATAATGCAAATGCTGCTGCATCTCAGGGTGAAATTAATTCAGGAGACATGTCCATTCATGGTGCTCTACCCTATAACAATAGCTTTTTAGTCAACGGAATGAATATCAACAATGATATTAATCCATATTCAAACAATACTGCTGCCAATCATGTCAACAATCTTGCAGGCAGCTCACAAGCCATCACCATCAATACCGACTTATTATGCAACCTTGAAGTATTAGATAGTAATGTTAGTGCTAAATATGGCAAATTTACAGGTGGTGTCATCAGCGCTGAAACCTGTGCACCAAAAACTGAAGTAGAAAAAATTCATGGTTCAATAAACTATGACTACACAAATTCTTCTTGGAACCGTTTCAACTATATTGATGCAGATGAAGAGGCTGATTTCTTAGATCCAGCAGAAACAAGTGCTCAAAAGAATTATAGTAAACAAGGGTTCAGTCTCTTTAGTTATGGGCGACTTAGCAATACTATTGGCATGAATTTAGGCTTTACGCAAAGGAAGTCAGATATTGATGCAAATTCTCTACTCATTGATGCACGCCCATACAATGAAACTCGCCAAGCCGATAATACAACATTTGAATTATTCTACGATCCATCAGATGACTTTTCTGCAAAACTTGGTTTACAACATTTTGAAGATAAAAGCTTACGTTTTGTAGCAACAGCTTTAACAGATGGTATTAAACAAAGTTCAAATAGTGATTCCATTAATTTAAACCTAAAAAATAATTTAGGATTTGCAACATTAAAGCAAAACATAAGCTATCAAGAGAAAAAAAATAACCGCGAAAGCTCAATCAATGATATTTATGCTTGGTACTATTCAGAAGATAAAAACTGGGGCTCAACAACCCAGTCCACAGAAGGTACTTTTGGCAATATTTACACCAAACAAAAAACCTTTAATTATGATGTAAGTGGTGCTTTTGAAGATATACAACTATTTCAAACACGCCATCATTTTAATATTGGAGCGGGTTTTGAACATACCAATGCTGGTTGGTATAGACCCGAAGACTATTCTTCTTATTTTCTACCGACAAAATTTGGTACAGACTGTATTCAAAATGACGGAACATTTGCCGATGCTTGCGATGCCAGCTTTATTCCAAGCAAAAACACTTCAGGACAATACAGCACCAGAAAAACTGTGTATTTAGCAGGTAATATAGATCTTACACAAGATTCTTGGTATGCCTTTGCAGAGGATAAAATCAACTGGAATGACACAATAGAAGCAACTATTGGCTTACGTTACGATTATGACAGCATTACCAAAAATGGAAACATTGCACCTCGTACATCTTTAAATTACATGCCTTTTTCCAATCAAAGTTTAATATTAACAACAGGTTGGAACCGCTATTACGATCGCTATCTATATACATTTAGCCTACAAGACGGTTTAAATAATTTACAACAACGCTATGATCGTAAAGATCTTGATTCCCCATGGACTGAAGGTGCAAATAATTCTTCTATTAATGTGAGCCGAAACCAACTTGACCTTCCTTATGCAAATGAATGGCTTATTGGGATGAGTGGTGAATTCAGCAATTGGAGCTACCAACTAAAATACATCAAGCGCGATTATAAGGATCAATATTATTTGGTTCGCCCAGATCCAACAGATTTATGGACACGCATTTACACAAATGACAAAACGTATCGCTCAAAAAATATTACCTTTAATTTGAATAATATCACCCCTATTGATCTATTCGAGGCTGAACATCGTTTTAATTTAGCCCTAAATTATTCAAACACTAAACGTGACTACAACAATGCTGATGAAGTTGAGTTAAAAAACTACACGCATGTTTTATTCAATGGATCAATTACAACTCCAAACGATATTCCTGCAAGTGATTTCAACACACCTATTACAGCTCGCTTAAGCTGGGATTTTACCCCCCACCGCTTAACAGGTTTAAATATTAGTAATTTTCTAATTTATAAACCACATTATGATGATCTTACCAAGTCTAGTATCCCAGCTAAAGATCAGATTACACATAATGGCTTACCTATTATTTATAGCTACAATGATACTAAAATTCCAACAGTATTCCGTTGGGATATGCGTATAAGCTACACCCAAAAATTATCTAAGAATATAAATGGAATTTTTGGATTAACCATTAATAATGTAACAAACCGCCATAATGTATATTTAGACAATGACTATTATCTAAAATCTGAAATTGGTCGACAATTTATTGCAGATATCACCCTTAAATTTTAAGCATAAAAGAAAAGAGAGGGAGCTCTCTTTTTTTATAATCTTTCGCTATACTAAAAACTCTAGAACATACCTTTTTGTGCTTTTATTATGTTGAAAAATATTCTACTTGTTTGTGCAATTCTACTTCCTTCCGCACTTTATCTTTATATCGTCACTAAAGATGATGCTCCAAAAGCTACACATCCAATTGATAAAATTCAAAACAAATAAAGTTTATACAAGTTATTTAACGAAAAAAAATAGACTTCCCCCCAATCAAAACTTCACTATTATAATGATAATAGCCTCTATTTAGATATAGAGGCCTTTTCAATATTTAACATAGCCTTAACTCTGATGAATATTTAATAATCACATAAACATTTATATTCTAATTCTTTTTTGACAATTACGATCTAGACCTATAATATAGCCATCACCTCAAAACGTCCCTATCGTCTAGAGGCCTAGGACATCGCCCTTTCACGGCGGTAACCGGGGTTCGAATCCCCGTAGGGACGCCATTTATAATAACTAAATTATATATTCATTAATTAATCACAATTCGATTGCACAAATCTGTATTTTCACTACAATAACTCCCTTCATTTATTTACTTTTTGACATCCTATGCACTCATCTCCGAATGATGCTTCGCATCAGGGCAATTCTGCGCCTTTAAAACGCGCTATGAGTACTCGACATCTAGTTATGATTTCGCTTGGCGGCGCAATCGGGACTGGCCTATTTTTAGGTTCGGGTGAAGTCATTGCACAAACGGGGCCAGTAGGTGCCATTATCTCCTATTTCCTTGGCGGTATTATCGCCTATATGGTTATGCTTTGCTTAGGCGAACTTGCTGTTCATATGCCTGAGTCTGGATCTTTTGGTGCCTATGCATCAAAATACATTGGTCCAGGTACTGGTTATACCATGACATGGTTATACTGGTTAACATGGTCAGTGACTCTTGGAACCGAATTTACTGCAGCTGCACTACTTATGCAGGAATGGTTCCCTGATAGTTCTATGTGGCTGTGGACGCTCATCTTTGGTGCTTTCGTATTTACCTTAAATATGATTTCAACCAAATGGTTTGCTGAATCTGAATTCTGGTTAGCTTTAATTAAAGTTGTAACCGTTGTTGCCTTTATTCTTCTTGGTTTATTGGCAATCTTTGGTGTCTTAGGTTATCAAGGTCAAGAAACTGCTCCTCTTTTTGGTAATTTAACTGCGCAAGGCTGGTTCCCAGAAGGTTTATTCCCTATTTTTGCAACAATGCTAATTGTTAACTTTGCCTTCTCTGGTACTGAGTTAATTGGTGTTGCTGCCGGTGAAACTAAAGACCCAGCTAAAAATGTACCAAAAGCCATTAACACTGCCATCTTCCGCCTATTGATCTTTTTTGTAGGTACGATTGTCGTTGTTACTTGCTTACTACCACATCAAGAAGCAGGTCTTAGCGCTGAAGGTGTAAGTAGTAGTCCATTCGTAACTGTCTTCCAACATATTGGTATTCCGTATGCTGAAGATGTGATTCGCTTTGTAATTATCACAGCATTACTTTCTGCTGCAAACTCAGGTTTATTCGCTGCATCACGTATGATGTGGTCATTGTCATACAATAAGCAACTTCCAGCAGTATTCTCTAAAGTGAATGCGCGTGGCATTCCATATGTTGCCGTAATTGTAACAATGATTGGTGGTATGCCAGGCTTACTATCTGAGCAATTTGCACCTGAAACTATCTTTAAAAATCTACTAGGTATTGCTGCCTTTACAATGGTCGTTGTATGGATGAGCATCTGCTTAAGCCAATTCAACTTCCGTCGCCAGTGGTACAAAGCAGGTCACACTAAAGAAGAACTTGGCTTTGCTGCACCACTTTATCCATTAGTGCCTATTCTTGGTTTTATCTTCTGCTTTATTACCTGCGTAAGTATGGTATTTGATGCTGAAATGCTACCTGGTTTTATTGGCTGTATGATTTTCATCGTTGCTTGCTATGTTAGCTACTATACGATTTATCATAAAAAGCAATAATAATACCTCATAAAAAAGGATGCAAAAGCATCCTTTTTTATTTTAAAAATATTAATATCATATGTTTACAGTATACTTAGGTCTGCGATTTTCTAAACCATCTATCAAGTTCTGATAAGCCAACTCTGCCATTTTGTAGCGTGTTTCAGCTGTCGCAGAACCAATGTGTGGTAACGTAATTACATTGTCCAGACCAAATAATTCAGACTCTTGCAAAGGTTCCTTTTCATATACATCCAAGCCAGCAGCATAAATTTGATTTGTTTTTAATGCCTGAATGAGTGCCTGCTCATCAACAACTGAACCTCTTGCAATATTAATAAATACAGCATGTTTTTGCATTTTTTCAAAATGTTCTGTACGAATTAATGCTTTTGAGTCCGCATTTAAATCAACAGCAATAATAATAAAATCAGATTGCTGAAGTAATTCATCTAACTCACAATATTGCGCATTAAATGCATTTGCAACTTCAGGTTTTTCCTTGCGACTATGATACAAAATTTGCATATTAAAACCATAAAAACCACGTCTAGCAATTGCAGTACCAATATTTCCCAAACCGATAATTCCAAGCTTTTTAGCAAAAATATCTTGTCCAAATTGAGATGGAGAAACTGTTCTTTTCCACTCACCTGCCTTTGTCCATTGATCTAGAGCCACAACTTTTCTGGCAGCACTCATCAACAGAGTAAAAGCCAAATCTGCCGTTGTTTCAGTTAATACATGTGGTGTATGGCATAAGTAAATATTTTTTTGTTTTAAGTATTCCAAATCATAATTATCATAACCAACACTTACGCTAGATATGACTTTTAAACGAGTTGCACTTGATAAATTCTTTTTATTCAAAATTCGTCCTGCACCAATCATTCCATCAGCATCTTGTACTTCAGTTAATATTTGCTGATTCACATCACCTAGTTTAGGATTTATTTCTACAACGTGATATTTTTTCTTTAATTTTTCTAAAATTTCTTTATTTATTTGACTAAAAACAACAACTTTTTGTGCCATATACCTACTCTCTTCCTTGATTATTTTGTATAAAGTTCCATAACCTTCGTTTCAATAAAGGTTCTTCCAACATATCTTGTAAACTAGCCAAGCTCATGATGTCATGACTTAAATAATGTGGTAATTTCCCTAAACTGATCACCTTTTTATCAATTGAAATCGCATCAACAAAGCCTTGAATATAATTTCCGACACCATGAGCATCATTCATATTCTCTAAAGCAAATGGCCAATTCAATTCATAAAATTCTGAATGAATTGCACGTTGAATATTTCCCCATAATTGCTGTTGCTCAGCATTAACTTCTGTACTATCAATAATTATGACCAAATGTGACAATACTAATGCTTGTAATGAAAATGGTTCAATTTCTAATCTTGGACGTTCCTCTACAATTTCTTCAATAACTGAACGCACCTCAACTACAGGCTGTTCAATCTCTGGTTTATTAATTATAGTTTTTTGTAGAGTGTCTACCGTTTTTGCAGTAACCGAAGTCTGAACAACTGGTATCTGAGTAATAATTTCAGATATAGTCTGATCTCGCCATAACAATGTACGATCAGTTTCTTGACACACAACATCACGAGGAATCCAAATATCAATTCCTAATTGCGCTAAAACTTCTCTTTGATGACCAATCATGACATCCAACTACTACTTCCTATTTTCAATTGCTATTTTAGCTGTTATTCACTTAGAATTCAGATCTTTTATGAGACAATATCAAATAATCATTAAACTATTTTTCTTTTGCATCATCTCAATCATGTCTTTCGCTTCAAAACCTAAACGCCAATAAAGCAACTCCAATACATCCAATTCATCTTGCGTAATAATACGATCACTCCATAGACATAATTCCGCAGCAGATAACACACTTAAACGATCACGCAATAAAAGCCCTGCCATATCTTGTAAGATTTCTGCTAAATCAATCGGTTCATCTGAAATTTCCTCATATAGCTCTAATTCCTCAGACTTCAAAATCCTACTAAGAATATCCACTCGTGCATGCAATTGATTATCTGTGTTAATTTGCTGTACATGTAAAAGAGCATCAATTAAACGTACAATTTGAGGTTTTACTTCTTCAAGTGATTTGGGCATTCTACTTGGAAGTAAATTTAATTTATATTTTACCGTTTCGATCAACAATGCATCTAGTAAACCAATCTCACCATCTTCCTGAATAATTTTTGCAAGTTTAGTTAAAAATTGACGTGCTATTGTTTCAGGAATAGTACCAATATTTCGACATGCCTCATGAAAGATTGCAATATGATAACGCCCATCCAAACGTAATAATTCATCAACAATCGCTCTGCTCACACTAGCTTCAGCAGGAATGAACTCTCTATATTGTCGTATCATTAAAATTGCAACCATAACTTCCCGAGCACCAGCAGAGGTTTGTAAAGCGCGCTGAATCAACTCAGGCCGCGCCATATTTTCTCGAACTTCTGGGTTCACGGGTTTAATCGCATCTTTAATAGCAAAACTAATTGGAGATAATCTTAATAATGGTAAAGGCTGTGGAGATATCCAAGCCGGCATACGATACTCTTCATTCAACTCTTCTAGCAATTTAAACATTCGAATTAAAGAAAGTTTTCGCTTATTTTTTAAACTCTCCAAGTGTAAATCCTGAATCAGGGTCGGATCTAATTCAAAAATTCGTGCTTGAATACTAGGGTGAATATTCAACCAACTTTGTGGACTTAAGGAATTGGCATAACACATATGTGATATCGCTTCTGAGTATTCACTATATATTTGTGATCCAACATGATGAACTGAAATACGCAGCAATGTTTGAATATTAGCTGTATTATTATTCATTCTTTCAGTTTTAAAATCATTTTTAAACGTAATTTTGCTTAAAATAATATATTTAAAAAATCGTGTAATTAAGACTCCCAAACTTCCAATCAACCAAATTATTCCCCCCATTGCAACAAATAGTGTGGATAACTTACGTTGCGAATGTTCACCATTCAGATTGAAACCTTTTTTTGCTAAGTAACTTCCAATCTGACTGAATGTTGTGAGACAACTGTATAAAATTTTTAAATAAGTATTCCTAATGGTATCGCCAGATAAAATTCGATTAAATTCATGACTTAACAATCCATAAAGCTCATATTCATCTAAATTTTGCAGAGCACCCCAAGTTAAAATAATCACAATATCTTTAGGATAGAAGCCTGCTGTTAAAGCATTTACACCAACTTCATCTGACAAAATATATAAAGATGGTGTTTCTATTTCAAATTTTGTCGCCAATTCAGAAATTATTTTTAAAGCCTGATACTCTTCAGGTGTACTTTCTAATTTTTCAATTTTACGTGCACCTAACCGTGCAGCAAATGAATGCCCTCCTGTACGAAAAATATAATAATCGTACAAAATAAAGCCTAGCATTAAGCATAAAATAAAAGTAATAAAATATGGACTATAGTAATTCCAAAAAATAGATTGAGTAGATTCAAAGTAATAAATTGCTATACCTAATAAAGCATTTAAAATAAATACTGTAAAAGCTACAGCAATGAGCCACACACATGTTGCCCAAACAAACTTTTTATTTTCGAATAAATAGCAACTTACATTCTCCAATGTAAATTCCCTAATCACTAAATTTAGACACATCATAAATTAAAAAAGTGGGAAATTCCCACTTTTTTAATTTTAATTCTCAGAAGAATAATTATTCTTCTGTGATTCCTGTTAAATCAACAGATGCAGCATCAATATTCACATCCACATAACCATCTTGCTCATTTTTAGCAGAATCATTACGCTGTTGTTGAAGATTGTCTAAATACTGCTCATCAATACCACCAGTGACATAAACACCATCAAATACAGAACAGTCAAACTCACGTACTGCTGGAACTTTGGTTGTACGAACAGCTTCTTTTAAATCATCTAAATCTTGAAAAATTAAACGATCTGCTCCAATAATTTCACGAATTTCTTCTACGCTACGATTTGCTGCAATCAATTCAGATTTAGCAGGCATATCAATACCGTAAACGTTTGGATATTTCACCATTGGTGCTGCTGAAGCAAAAAATACTTTTTTCGCACCTGCATCTCTTGCCATTTGAATAATTTCATTACACGTTGTACCACGAACAATTGAATCATCAACCAAAAGTACATTTTTGTTTTGAAATTCCAATTCTACTGGGTTCAACTTATGACGCACAGATTTTTTACGTTGCTGTTGACCTGGCATAATAAATGTACGACCGATATAACGGTTTTTCATAAAGCCTTCGCGGAATTTCACCCCAAGCATATTAGCAAGCTCTAATGCTGAAGTACGCGATGTATCTGGAATTGGAATGACAACATCAATATCATGTTCATCCCCCCACTCACGCAAGATTTTTTGTGCAAGTTTCTCACCCATTTTCAAACGTGCTTTGTATACTGAAATACCATCAATTGTGGCGTCAGGACGTGCAAAATACACATATTCAAAAATGCATGGGCTATATTGATAATTTGTAGCACATTGTTTGGTGTGCAATTGACCAGCCTCATCAATAAAAATAGCTTCACCTGGTAAAACATCACGCTCAACTTTAAAACCAAGTGCTGTAATAGCAACCGATTCTGAAGCCAAAATATATTCTGTACCTTGTTCTGTTTCACGAGAACCATAAATTAAAGGACGGATACCATTCGGATCACGAAAACCTACAATTCCTTGACCAGTGATCATCGCAACAACAGCATAAGCCCCCTTACAACGCTCATGCACACGTGCTACAACATCAAAAATATCATCGGCCGTTGGTACAAGTTTGCCACGCTTCTGTAATTCATGTGCAAATGCATTCAAAAGCACTTCTGAATCTGAATCTGTATTCATATGACGCAAATCTGTTTTGAATAGATCATCATGAATATCGCGTGTATTCGTTAAATTACCATTATGAGCTAAAGTAATCCCATATGGTGAGTTGACATAAAATGGTTGCGCTTCAGCACTACTTGATGAACCTGCAGTTGGATAACGAACATGCCCTATCCCATAATTACCACGTAATGCTCGCATATGGCGTGTATGGAACACATCGCGAACCATACCATTGTCTTTACGAAGGAATAATCGCCCTTCATGACATGTCACAATACCCGCAGCATCTTGTCCACGATGCTGTAACATCGTCAAAGCATCAAATAACATTTGGTTAACGGGTGATTTACCAGCTATACCAACAACTCCACACATAGCAACCTCGCAGACAAGCTAGGATTAATAAAAAGGGTTTTTCGTAGATTTATCTTCTTGGCTACGATGATCGTTTTCCATGCCAGAAGAGAAGTCTGGAGATTTCTTAGAATCTTCGGACCGTATATGCTGTAAAACCTCATTTGCAACATCTTTAGACATCTGTGATGCCCAAGGCGCGTAAGGCATTAAACTTGTGATGAGCTTAGATTGCTTCCAATGTGGAGAACTTTCAACCCAAGGACCAATGCCCTGAATTGTAATTAATACAACCAATAACCCTTTCAAACCGCCTAAAACTCCACCAGCCAACCGGTTTAACGGTCCAAGCTTTAAAGTCTTTAAAATTCGATCTAAAAGAAATGTCACAATCCAAGTAAGAACAATAATACTTAAGATAATAAATGCAAATGCTGCAATTTTTTGTACCACTGGATCAGCACTAAGTACGGTCATGGTTGGTGCCAGAACGGAGGCATATTTTGCAGCTAAAATAAGTGCAAAAATCCACCCCACTAAGTTCGCAAAGGCTTTAATAAATCCTTGTCGCAAACCGTTTAGCCCTCCAATGAGCAAAATAACCAGTATAAAGATATCAATGGTATTCATATCTATAATGCATTAATACAATCTTGAACCAATTTTGGTCCTGTATAGATTAATCCACTATACACTTGTACCAAACTTGCTCCAACTTCACGTTTTGCTACAGCATCTTCACCTGATAAAATACCACCAACACCAATTAGTGGAATTTTTCCATCCAAGGCTTTAGAAAACTCTGCTAAGCATTTTGTACTTTTTTCGAAAACAGGTGCACCAGATAAACCACCAACTTCATTACCATATGGAAGATCTTCCACACCTTCACGTGATAATGTTGTATTTGTGACAATCAATCCATCAATTTTATACTCAATCAATTGATTCGCAATAAATTGAATATCTTCTTGTTCAAGATCTGGCGCAACTTTTAACACAAGCGGTACATAATGCTGAAATTCATCTGCTAATTCTAACTGACGATTTTTCAAAGTCTTTAGCAACTCTGTAAGTGCATCACCACTTTGTAAACTACGAAGGTTTTTTGTATTGGGAGAAGAGATATTTACAGTAATATAAGAAGCGTAATCGTAAACTTTTTCCAAGCAAATCAAGTAATCATCGACTGCATTTTCAACAGGTGTATCAGCATTTTTACCAATATTAATGCCTAAAATTCCTTTAAAATTTGCAGATTTCACATTCTCAATAAGCTTATCAACCCCTTCATTGTTAAATCCCATACGATTAATAATCGCTTTTGCTTTTGGAAGTCTAAATAAACGAGGATGAGAATTACCTGATTGAGGACGTGGTGTGATTGTCCCAATTTCAATAAAGCCAAAACCTAAATCAGCCAAAGCATCAATATATGCACCATTTTTATCTAAACCTGCTGCCAATCCAACTGGATTTGGAAATTCAATTCCCATACAAGTCACAGGTTTATGAGGAACAGTTTGACGCATCAAGCCCATTTTATGAGTTGATTTCAATAAGGATAATGTGAGTTCATGCGCACGCTCCGGTGCTAAAGAGAATAACAATGGGCGAGCAAGAGAATACAACATATCGGTAAAAGTCTACTGCTTTTTAAGTCAGTGCATTATAGGCATGAGCGATAAAAAAAACCATGCTTTGCAGTACTATATTTTTACCACCTATACCACTGTTGCTGTTAATTTAATCTGACCACCCTCTGAAATTAATTCCATTTTTTCAATACTTAAGCCTAATTGTGCCAACTGAGTCATAAAATTTCCAAGCACTGCATAGCTCTCATGACTGATCATTATTTGTACTTTTCCAGCATTTTCTTGTGCACTGAGAGATAATCCCATCGATTGTGCTGTACGCTGAATTTTATCTGCTGTGCTTAACGAAGCATCTTCTACAGGTTTCATCGTCGCAGCATTCATCTGCATCCAAGTTATAAGTTCATTTAACTCATGAATTCGTTTTTGCTGATTTTCAGCAGCTTGGTGCATATACCACAGTGCAGAGCCAATTCCTGCAACAATCACAAATACTGCAGTAAAAATCACCATTATTCGTTCACGTGTACTCAATCGCTCAAGATATTCTTCGATCTGATCCGAAATTATCGTTATTCTATTTTCTAGTGTTTCTTTGATGTTCATTACTGTACTTTCACCAATCCAACCACACCTAATGTATCTGTTTTAATATTACCTAGTTCAACTTTTAAACCCTGTTGACTTAATTGTTGGCTTAAATTCTGTAAACTTTGTGTATCTTTTGCCTTTAAGACCATATTGAGCCCTTGCTCATCATAATTAATTTGATCTGCAATAATTTGATTTTGCATCATTATTGGACCAATTTGACTTAACAAGTTCAGAGCAGATAAATTTGCCGTTTGACTTGCATTCATTTGCCCTTTAAATTCACTTCTTATATTTTGCTCTGTTACCCGCAAATTCTGACCAAACCATGATTTATATTGCTGAATTGCTTGCTCAGCAGTTTGATTCGCTACATTTTTCAACTTCATCCATCGTAACGCATCATAACTAAATTGCACAAAAATAATTGCAATAATGACAGCTATACATGTTTTCCAATAATCTGTAACCGTCGATTTACTCTTTGACTTTGGAATAAAATTCCAGGGATGTTGCTTAATTTTTTTAATTGATTCAAATTTTAAATCAAAAACTTCGATTTGATCTTCTGTAACACATGAAGTTAATACTTTGTATTGATGATAATTCAAATCAGCAACTCTATAGCACTGCTCTTTTTTTTGAAAATCTATATATATAGATAAGTCATCAATTGAATTTCCTGTAAATTCACCTTCTCTGACAAGTAATCGATCACCTAGATTTGCAATCACAGTCTGCCCTTTTTCAGGTAAAGGTAAAACTAGAAAATCTGGTAATAATGCAACAACTTTCACGGGAATCAACATTAAAGAATGAATAATATTTTCCAGTGTTTGATTTGAAATACCCGAAATAAACAATTGATCTGGCTGTTGAAAAAAATGCATAACTTTCATGCTATCAATCGGCTGTATCGTAAACTCTTCCAACAAGTATCGGACACCATCATTCCCCAATTTTATATACTGAGGTTTCGATAATGTTTGTTGAATTGCCTGTAAATGCCGACTTGGAAAATACACTACAGTCTCAGTACCATGATAAGACTGAATAGAATGGATCAACATTTCCAAACTTTCCGCTTTAAACCACGTTTCGCCAATTGACCAAAACCAAATACCATTCGTTTCAGGCATCCATAAATGCAACATGCTCTTCTGCCATTATATTTAAATTATTTTTATACTGTAGGTATGTAACTATTTACTTGTGTTGAAAGCCCTTGAGCAATAACAACTTGATCAAAAATACGTGCTTCTGCTAATGAATATGGATGAAAAGATTCCATCGTTAAGATTGTTGAAATATGAGCAACAACATTCATATGACATACAACAGCAATAGATTCATAAGGTAAATAAGATAACCATTCAACCGCAACCTTTGCATCGTCTTCAGGTTTAATCGCATTACAAATCACAACAGGTACATCTTTAAAATATACCTGTAAATACGATAATGTTTCTTGTGCTCTTAATAATGGACTCACCACAAATACATCTGGCTGAATTTTTTTTCTTAAAAACCCTGCTATTTCAGCAGCCTGCAAATGTCCACGCGGTGTTAATGGACGTGATATATCATTTCCATATACTGGAGGTGCCGCCTCTCCATGCCTAACCAAAGTCAATTGCATTGCTTTTCCTTTCCTATATTCTATCTTCTGATTTTTATTACCATCTTTTTTAAGATTTGAAATTAAAAATCAGCATCAAATTTTATATCAACACAATTATAAAGTTTTACCATGACAAATACCTGACAGTATTTGTCATTTTTATATTAATTTTCTGCTTACTGATGTGGTAGAACAAACTCCACATCACTACGATTACCATTTTTCATTAAAGAAAATGCAATACTTACTGGTGGTGCACCTTGATAAATCACATCATATAGTGCACATGTGATTGGCATATATACACCTAGGTCTTCAGCACGTTTCTTGACCTGAACAATCGTATTAATACCTTCAGCAGTTTGACCCAGCTCTGTTGTCGCCTGCTCTAAAGTTTTTCCTTTTCCTAGAGCATAACCGACTTGATAGTTACGACTTAAAGGGCTACTACAAGTTGCAAACAAATCACCAACACCAGACAAACCAAGAAAGGTTAATGGGTTTGCACCTAATGTTACAGCAAAGCGACTCATTTCAGCCAAAGCACGTGTCAAAATCATACTTTTTGTATTTTCACCCACATCATATGCTGCTGCCATACCCATTGCGACCGCATAAATATTTTTTAACGCACCGCCAAGTTCAACACCATTTACATCATCACTGGCAAATACACGAAATAATGCACTATGTAAGGCTTGCTGAACTGATGTTCTAACCAATTCTGAATCACTCGCAATCACAGTTCCAGCAGGCTGTCCTGCAACAATTTCTTTTGCTAAATTAGGACCAGAAAGTACACCATAAGGTACTTCAGGTAATTCTTGGCAAATGATATCGCTCATAAAACTAAACGTTTCTGCTTCAATACCTTTCGTTAAAGATACAATCGCCTGACCACTAATAAATGGTTTTGTCTGTTTTAAAACACTTCTAAAGGAATGGCTTGGAATTGCGACTAAAATAATATCTCGATCTCTTACCGCAAGTTCTAAGTCCGAAACAGCCTTAAGTTCAGGTTCTAGTAAAAAATCAGGTAAATAACGCTTATTGATATGTGTTTCATTAATCTCTTTCGCAACAGCATCATCACGAATCCAAATCATGGTATCGCAACCATTACGGACCGCAGTATTTGCCATGGCAGTACCAAAACTACCACCGCCTAGAACTGTAATCCTTAAATCACCTTCTTTTTCTATTTTCAATTGATCAATTAAACCTGAAAAATCCAACTCAGACATAATGTCTTTTTCCTTATTTTATTTATTCCAATGATGCACAAACTCATTTACGTTTATTTCATGCCTTGGCGGTATTGCTTTAACCGCTGTTCCAATATAAATAATACCCGAGATTAAGTCATTTTCATTTAAACCGAGTGCTTGCTTAAAATGCTTTGATTCTACAACTGCCCCACTGCGCCACATTGTCGAAAACCCCTGTGCTTGTAGTGAAAGTAAGAAGTTTTGAATTGCTGCGCCAGTACTTAAAGTCTGCTCAAAATATGGAACTTTAGGATGCTCAATAAATTTAGTTAATGCAATTACCAATAGTGGTGCACGATAAGGATGATTCTTCACTCTCTCTAATTGCGCTGCTTCAGTTTGACCTGTATCCGCTAATGCTTGTGATAATAACTCACCAAATGCTTCACGTTGATCTTCAGGAATCACCACAAATCGGGTTGGTTTTAAACGATGATGATCAGGTGCTGTTAAAGCTGCAACAAAAGCTTTTTCTAACTGCTCTGCATTCGGAGCTGGTTCAACTAAATGCCCAATAGATTGACGTTGATGAATATTTTGATGCACGCTCTCTACGACTAAATCAACCATTGCATTTACAATCTAACTGAAATTAACTCTTAGATTAGCACAAACAATTTTTCTTTCTCCACTTCAATATGTAGAATATTTTATCTAAGTATTACATGTAAAATCTCTTTAAATATAATAGATATACAATAAAATTAAGCTTTTCATATATTTCTCCATTTTTCACATCTATTTTTATGATTCAATGGATAGATTAAATCACTAACTGATTGAGTAAAATATGAATAAAAAAATGGTATTAACTGGCCTCTTTTCAGCACTACTCATGAGTGCTTGCTCAACCACACCATCAAACCACACAACAATCATCCAAAAACCAAATAGTCAATTCGAAGTAACAGGATTAGGCAAAACCGAATTAATTGCTAAAAATAATGCTGCAAATGCAGCAAATAAATCTTGTGGTAAATTATCTGCAATTATTTTAAATGAAAAAACAACTTACAACGGCGTATTACAAGGAGTTGTTGACCCTCAAACTGGAAAACTTATTCAAGCAGCAACAAATGTTTTAGGCAAACTCTCAGGTACCAATACAGATATATCAAATGATGATGATTATCAAACAACGCTAAGTTTTCAATGTAAATAATAGCCATAAAAAAATGCCACTTTATCGTGGCATTTTTTATCTCTTCAACCCTCTTTAAGGATTTACTCGATTAGCAATAACCATCTAATCGCGTTAGCGGTAATTTTTGCCCAATCGCTTTTTCAATTTCTGGAAGATAAAAAGCATCATCTTCAGACAAGAAACTAATACTTACACCACGAGTACCTGCACGACCCGTACGACCAATACGATGTACATAATCATCTGACTGCTCTGGTAAAGTAAAATTGATGACATGAGAGACACCATCAACATGAATACCACGACCAGCAACATCAGTTGCAATCATAATATTTTGTTTACCATTTTTGAACTGATCAAGCATTTTTAAACGCTTGTCTTGTGCAATTTCACCTGAAAGCATTACAACTTTATAACCATCTTTTTTCAAATGATCGTATAAGCGTCTAACTTGGTCACGACGATTTGCAAAAATCATCACTTTTTCAATAGGTTCATCACGTAAAATATCTTGCAATAATTTATATTTATCTGAACCTGCAACCATGTAAACTCGTTGTTCTACATCTGCATTGGTCTTCTTATCAGGTTCAATTTCAACTGTTACAGGTTCAAATAACCATTGCTGAGCTAAATTTAATACATCATAGTTAAATGTCGCAGAGAACATTAAAGTTTGGCGTTGTTCTTTTCTTGGTGAATAACGAACAATACGCTTAACAGATGGAATAAATCCCATATCCAATAAACGATCTGCTTCATCAATTACTAAAAATTCTATCTGATCCAACCAAACTTGCTTTTGTTCAACTAAATCAATGAGTCGACCTGGTGTTGCCACCATAATATCTACAAAATTTTTATCTAAAAGTGAAGTTTGCTTATCAAAATCAACACCACCAAGAAGCGTCACCAAATGTAAATTCGTAAACTTAGTTAACTCTTTAGCATCACTTTCAATTTGTAATGCAAGTTCACGTGTCGGAGCCAAAATTAATGCACGTGGTTCACCACGGTATCTCTGTTCTTGAATTGGATTATTCAGCAGATCATTGATTACACTAATTAAGAAGGCAGCTGTCTTACCAGTACCAGTTTGTGCTCGACCAATTGCATCATGCCCGGCTAATGTATATTTTAAAACCTTCTGCTGAATTGATGTCATAGTGCTAAAGCCTAATGCATCAATTGCTTTTTTCAAATCAGGATGTAAATTTAAGGTTTCAAAACCAGCTGACATATTAATATGCTCTAACTCACTAATGGATAAATAAAGTTTTTACATTATAAACAAAAAACGCCCCAATATACATCAGGGCGTTTTCCTCAAACCAATCTAAAGATTAGTCTAATGGCTGAACTTCTTCAGCTTGGAAGCCTTTTTGACCTTTAACTACGCTGAATTCAACGCGTTGACCGTCACGAAGTGAACGGTGGCCGTCGCCTTGGATAGCACGGAAGTGAACAAATACATCATCACCGCCATTGCGTTGAATAAAGCCAAAGCCTTTAGTGTCGTTAAACCATTTTACTACGCCTTGTTCGCGAGCAGCTGTCATAAGTTAATCCTCATTGATTTAATAGAAGGACCACCCGGTGTTGCAAACAGCAGACAAACAAGGGTTAAAAACAATTTTTATTTCTAATCTTGTAATCATTCTGTGAAACTATTAACAAAATCCCGGTTACATCCATAATATGAAGTAGGTTTCAAACAATTTTTAGTTGTTGTAAATCCTAATTCGAAATGAGCTTACCATGTGTTTAAAACAATTAATAGATTTTTTTTTATATATCTTATTCAATTTTAGTGATTTAATTTATACGTCATTTTTATGCATAGACCTTTGTTAAATTAAATAAATTTTTTTTTGGATTTGGCTTTAAATTTGCTAATATAATATGTTCTTAAATGTAATTTACTTAAAATTTGATCATGAATGATATTGATTCATCAATGAATGTCATTGACGCAATGGGTAAACCTTGCCCCATGCCATTATTAATGCTCAAACGTTCATTAAAGAACAATCAAGGAAAAAAAATTTTATTAAAGTCTTCAGACCCACACAGTTTGCAAGATATTTCACGTTACTGTGAAATAAATCACATCAAATGTGAATCCTTGAAGATTTCAGAATATGAATTTCACTATATTATTGAAGTATAATATGATCTTTCTGTTCTCATTTTATTCATATTTGACATTAAAGATTACATTTCTTCACTAATTGAGCTTTAATGTCTAACGTTATTAGCTTTAAGATAAAGCATAGTCATTTACACAATCCTATGAGGAGACAATATGAGTGACAGCAGCAATCAATTGATGCCCCTGTCATTATCGGCGCCAGGTGCAAATCTCGGTGCTTATATTAGTACTGTCAATCAAATACCAATTTTAACAGCTGAACAAGAAAAAGAGTTAGCTGAACGATATTTCTATGACCAAGATCTTGACGCTGCAAAGATGCTAGTCATGTCACATTTACGTTTTGTTGTGCATATTGCACGTAGCTATGCGGGTTATGGTTTGCCGCAAGGGGATCTCATCCAAGAGGGCAATTTAGGCCTAATGAAAGCTGTTAAACGCTTCGACCCTAATATGGGCGTACGTTTAGTTTCTTTTGCTGTCCATTGGATCAAAGCAGAAATTCATGAATACGTCATTCGTAATTGGCGTATTGTTAAAATTGCAACAACAAAAGCTCAGCGTAAATTATTCTTTAATTTAAGAAGTTTAAAAAAATCGAGTAAAAAACTTACCCTCGAAGAAGCACAATCAATTGCAAATGACTTAAATGTAACAGCAGAACAAGTCCTTGAAATGGAAGGTCGTTTAACTGCTTACGATGCTGCATTTGAAGCTTCAGGCGATGATGACGACGAAGGTTCAACTCACGTTGCTCCTGCATTGTACTTAGAAGACAATCGTTATGATCCAGCTCGCTTAGTTGAAAATGAAGATTATGAAGAACAAAGCACCGCTGCACTTCATGATGCAATGGAACAGCTTGATGATCGTTCTCGTAATATTCTACAACGTCGCTGGTTAGATGATGATAAATCCACACTACATGAGCTTGCCGCTGAATATAACGTTTCTGCGGAACGTATTCGCCAATTAGAAAAAAATGCGATGGAAAAAATTAAAGTCGCAATGTCATCCAATTAACAATATAAACAATGATTAAAAAAAGGGCCAAGTGCCCTTTTTTTAATACATAAAACTTCAATAATTGAAACGCTATTATACTTTATTGAAACAGCACATTTATGCTATGTTTGAAACACTTTTAGTGTTGGTAAATTATTATGTGGATTGCAATTGCGGCACTCAATTTAGCTTTCGCTGTAATGCTAGGTGCATTTGGTGCACATGGACTCAAAGCTCATGCAACAGAAGCTCAACTTGCTTGGTGGCAAACCTCCACAGATTATTTTTTTTATAGTGCCTTAGGTTTATTGGCTATTGGCATTATTGCCAAAGTCATTCCACAAATTCCAATTAAATCTAGTTTCCTACTTATTCAAATAGGAATTTTATTTTTCTGTGGATCTTTATATATCATGGCACTAGGCTTACCACGAGGCTTAGGTGCAATCACACCAATTGGTGGTGCACTGATGATTTTAGGTTGGTTATTATTGGCATGGAATGCATTTAAATATGCAAAATAAAATAGGATTTTAAAATGAAAATCTATTTAAATGGCGAACAACAAGAAACTCAATGTACCAATCTTTTACAACTCATTCAGGAACTTGCTTTAGAGGGTAAACGCTTTGCTGTAGAAAAAAATGAAATGATTATTTCTAAAAGCAAACTTGAGCAAGCTATTCTTACCGAAAACGATAAAATTGAAATTATTCATGCCGTCGGTGGCGGTTAATTTGGAGTACACATGGAAGATACAGCCCTTAAAATTGGCTCACGCATATTTCAATCTCGCCTACTCGTAGGTACTGGAAAATATAAAGACCTGCATGAAACAGATTTAGCTATTCAAGCAAGTGGTGCAGAAATTGTGACTCTCGCTATTCGTCGAGTCAATATTGGACAACACCGAGATCAACCGAATTTACTTTCTGTAATTCCACCTGAAAAATATACATTATTACCAAATACCGCAGGTTGCTTTGATGCAAACAGTGCTATTCGCACATGCATGCTTGCACGTGAGTTACTAGATGGTCACAACCTTGTAAAACTTGAAGTTTTAGGTGATGAAAAAACACTTTATCCTAATATCACAGAAACCTTAAAAGCTGCTCAAACCTTAATTGAAGATGGTTTTGAAGTTATGGTTTATACATCTGATGATCCAATTGTTGCACAAGAACTTGAAAGTATGGGTTGTGTCGCGATTATGCCTTTAGGTAGCCTCATTGGTTCTGGTTTAGGAATTTTAAACCCGCACACTATTTCTATTATTAAAGAAAATGCAAAAGTTCCTGTTCTTGTCGATGCAGGTGTTGGAACAGCAAGTGATGCTGCTATTGCAATGGAATTAGGTTGCGATGGTGTACTTATGAATACCGCTATTGCAGCAGCACAAAATCCAATTTTAATGGCATCTGCAATGAAAAAAGCAGTTGAAGCAGGTCGAGAAGCCTATTTAGCAGGTCGTATGCCTCGTAAACGAATGGCGAATGCAAGCTCACCTGAAACTGGGTATTTCTTTAAATAAGACTGATAATTTTTTCGTGAAAAGAATGTTGAAACATTCTTTTCACTTTCTAATATTTGAGAATTACAATGAAAATAATTTTTACCTTTCTTTTAATTTTAATCCCCTCTTTTACATTTTCTCAAACAACATCTTCTAAATTAAAATCATTAATCCCTAAAAATTGGGAAGTACTTACTTACGCAGAAGGTAGTTTAAGCGCAGATAATCTAGATGATCTCGCTATTATTATTCAACCAAAAAATACCAATATTAAAAATAGAAAATTACTGATTTTTTTTAAACAAAACCAAAGCTATCAAAAAATATTATCTAAAGAAATTCCTGAATGGACATATAGAGATCAAGAAGCATGTATGAGTGATGCAATTGATGAAGATAGTTTGACTATTAAAAATAAAATTTTAGATATTTCATTTAATGACTTGAACACTTGTTCAAATTGGTATGGGCTAGAATGGAAATATCGTTTTAAATATATACAATCACAATTTACTTTAACAGGTTTCGATTATTGGCTTCTTTATAAGACTGATGGAACGCTTAAACAATATAGTGGAAATTTTTTAACAAAAAAATTAAAAATAACTTTAAGTAATGCATTCGATGAAAATATTCAACCTAAAATTACTTGGTCAAGCTTAAAACCTATTATCCCTAATACACTTCAACAGATTCAATTTCAACATAATCAAAGCGCTCTAGATCAAATGACTTCAAATGAATTAAAAGAATAGATATATTTTTCACTTATTTTTTGATCACCATATATCATTTAAAATAAAATACCTTTTAGAAACCATCAACAATATAAATAAAAACAGCCTTTTTAAAAGGCTATTTTTTAATGAAGAATACTTAATTTAAGCAATTAACCCTTCATCACGCATAGCGATTTGTACCGATTGACGAGCACCAACTTTGTCTCTTAATGCTAATATATTTTTATATGAGCTTAAGTCATGATGAATCACACTTGACCAATTTGTAATAACAAATAAGTATGCATCAGCAGGACCAAAGTTATCATCTACCAAATATTCATTGTCTGATTCAGCAATTGTTTTATCAATATATGTCAATAAACGATCTAATTCTGCATAAGCTTTTTGTTTTGCATCATCAGTTAATGCTGCTCCAAAAAATACTGAATACGCATCATGTAATTCAGAATTCAAATATCCTAGCCATTCTAGAACTTTTGCTCGCCCCATACCTGAAGGAGGAATCAAGTCTTGCTTAGGATCATGTTGAGCTAAAAAAGGTAAGATTGCGACATTTTCAGTTAAAATCAAACCCGGATTAATCTCTAAAGCTGGAACATAACCTTTAGGATTAATCTCATAATAATTTGTACCCTTTTCTGTTGTATGGGTTTTTAAATTAACTTTTTCTAAATCAAAATCGACATTAATTTCATTTAAAATAATATGGGCAGCTAATGAGCATGCACCAGGAGAATAATATAGCTTCATACCTAATCCTTGTTACTTATCTATTTACTGTTCTATCTAGCTTCTATTGAACTTTCAAGTGATATTACCTATAAAATTACAAAAAAGCGCAAATTTACACATTTATCTTTACCCATTTAATATTGATGATTATTTAGACTTTTTCAAGTAGAAAATCACTGCTTTTATCGGCAAATTTGCTTTAACATAACCATCTTTATTTTTTTGAACAAATAATCGTGATTAGCCTGAAAAAAGCAGAATGGTTTTCTAATATACGTACAGATATTTTAGCTGGATTAGTAGTTGGATTAGCATTAATTCCTGAATCTATCGCCTTCTCAGCTATTGCAGGCGTAGATCCACAAGTTGGGCTTTATGCTTCATTTTGTATTGCTGTTTCAATCGCCTTTCTAGGTGGTCGCCCCGCTATGATTTCAGCAGCAACAGGTGCTTTAGCACTTCTAATGATTACATTAGTTAAAGAGCACGGACTACAATACTTACTCGCTGCCACAATTTTAACGGGTATCATTCAAGTGATTGCTGGCTATTTCAAAGTTGCAAAACTTATGCGTTTTGTTTCAAAATCTGTTGTGTTTGGTTTTTTAAATGCACTTGCTATTCTAATTTTTATAGCACAATTTCCTGAAATACAAAAAATGGATGCTCTAGGATATCTATTTATTGCTTTAGGCTTAATCATAATCTATACATTTCCATATATTCCCAAAATAGGTAAATCAATTCCTTCCCCACTTATTTGTATTATTATTTTAAGTTCAATTGCACTATTTCTAGGTGCAGACATGCGAACTGTCAGCGATTTAGGACACTTTCCAGATACACTACCAATTTTCCTAGTTCCACAAATTCCTTTCAATTTCGAAACTCTTTCTATTATTTTTCCATATTCAGTTACCTTAGCAACTGTTGGTTTACTTGAAACCATGATGACAACAACTGTTGTAAATGAAGTCACGCAAACTGAAGCTGACCGTCATCAAGAATGTCGAGGGCAAGGTTATGCAAATATTGTGAGTGGTTTTATGGGAGGAATGGCTGGCTGTGCCATGATTGGACAATCGATTATTAATGTTAGCTCTGGTGCTCGCACTCGTTTATCAACATTAGTAGCTGGTATTTTTTTACTCTGCCTAGTCGTCTTCTTTAAAGATTGGCTTGCATATATTCCAATGGCAGCATTAGTCTCCATCATGATTATGGTCTCATTTACCACTTTTCAATGGGATTCTGTTAGACATTTTAAGCAACATCCACTGTCATTTAATGTTGTGATGATTTCTGTTGTTATTATTGTACTTTGCACACATAATTTAGCGCTTGGCGTATTTATTGGTGTTCTGTTATCAGCATTGTTCATTATTAATCAATTGGAAGCTTCAGTAAAAGTTGAAACTAATCTTAAAAATACACAATGTAGAATTTACATAATTTCTGGACAAATATTTTTTAGTAGCTCAGATAAGTTTTTCCAACTTTTTAACTTCAATGAAAATATTCAAAATATCGAAATTGACCTAACACATGCGCATATATGGGATATTACATCCGTAAATATGTTAGAAAGTGTAGTGAATAAATTTAAACAACAAGGTATTTCAGTTCATATTACAGGCTTAAATGAAGCAAGTAGCACATTAATTGAAAAATATAACTCTAGCATATAAAAGAAATATACATAAAACCCAATCAATATTTGATTGGGTTTTTTAATATATGTTCATT
Source organism: Acinetobacter equi (assembly GCF_001307195.1). NCBI lineage: Bacteria > Pseudomonadati > Pseudomonadota > Gammaproteobacteria > Moraxellales > Moraxellaceae > Acinetobacter > Acinetobacter equi. The sequence goes on from NZ_CP012808.1 coordinate 2,763,444, forward strand.
TTATGCTGCATGATCTTCAATGAATACGAGTAAATCGACCAATTCATTAACCTGCTGTTGACTAAGTTGTTCAGGATGAAAACCCAAGACATTGCATGACAATAAATATTGCTGAATCATGCTTTGCTTTGAAACATACTTCATTGCCCAATCAGAGAATTTTCTTACTTCTATTTCCTGCATTTCAAAAAATTGGAGTTCCGTATGTCTTAAGTCCTTTTCAAGCTTTTCTTTTAATATAAATAAATCATCTTTTTCGCCCTCTAAATACTGAAAAAATGTTCCATCTGCAAAATACAAAACTCCAGTTACATCATGAAGAACATTAAAATTTCTTGCCTCAGAAAGTATATTTCTTAAATCTATTAACAATTGTTCTTTTGAGGAGGTGGTTTTACTTGTATAACTCAATTTAAACACTAAATATCCCCTTGAAAAAAATAAAAAAACCACATTTACACAATTGCAAATGTAGTTCCTTTTTAACAAAAGCTCAAACAATTATTCGAAATAATCACATGTTGGCTTAGGCAAGTCTAATAGTCCTTTTTTCAACAAATCTGACCACTCATGGCTAATTCTTTGAAAATACTTGTCCGATTCAAAAATACGCTTACCATTTGGAACGATTAAACTGTCTTTTTGATAAACGACAACATCTAACGGCATTCCAACGGATACATTAGAACGCAAGGTAGAATCAAATGAAATTAGACTACAACGCAATGCTTCATCAAGGGGCATATCATAAGCCAGTGCACGATCAAGGATCGGTTTTCCATATTTACTTTCACCAATTTGAAAAAAAGGCGTATCTTTTGTTGCACAAATAAAATTTCCTTGCGGATAAATATTATAAAGCTGCATGGGCTCATGACCAATTTGCCCTCCCAATAAAAGGCTACAATAATAATTGCTCTGTTCTAAAGTATCTGTTGTTACATCATTGATCACTTTTTTGAGCGTTTGTCCCACCAGTTCAGCAACTTCAAACATTGTATTTACACTATATAAATTTGGCTCTTGCTTTATCGTTAATTGATTTTTTAGAAACCCAATAACCGCTTGTGTTGTTGCCAAATTTCCTGAGGTTTGAATGGTAAAAAATCGCTTACCGGGCTGTCCAAAAATATATAATTTCCGAAATACTGAAATATGATCAACTCCTGCATTTGTGCGCGTATCGCTAACAAACACCAAACCCTCTTTTAAACGTAGCGCACAACAATAAGTCATAATTCCCTCTTTTATCTAACAAGCAAGAACCTGCACAATTGAGTGCATGGTTTCTGTGCCACCTTTTTCTCTAACGCCCCTTACCGGTGCAACATCTAAATAATCTCGACCAACTGCAACATATACATGCGATTTTGGTGAAAATAATTGATTACTAATATCAAAAGAATACCATGTGTTATTTAAAAACACCTCACACCATGCGTGACTTGCCAGATGAGGCATATTATCAACATGCAAATAGCCAGAAACATATCGTGCTGGTACACCTAAAGCCTTACACATCGCAATAAATACATGACTATGATCCTGACAAACACCTTGCTGATGCTCAAAAGCCTCTATAGCAGATGTCATAACATTTGTTGATTTAGGAACATATAGAATGTAGTCCAACACAGCTCCCGCTAATTGCACTAAATTTCCATAATTAACTTCAGGAACATAGCGATGTGCAAATTCCTTCATTTCAGGGCTACATAATGTATTAACTGTGGGTTGTAAAAACAAATACGGATTCAAACGATCAGATAAACCTAAAACAGTACTTGTATTTAATTCAACAATTCCTTGAGCCATAATCGTCATTTGTTGATAGTCAAAGCGTTGTGTACTAGTAATCCATACATTATTAAATGCATCGATCTTTTTTTCTCTACTTCCTGGTACACTTATATCCCAATAATGTACTTTTTGATGTGCATTATTAAACGGCGTCATTTTTAAATACTGAATGCTATTACATGCATGTTCAGTATACTCAAAATGTGTTTGATGATTAATCATGAGCTTCATAGTTTTACCTCAAACATATTCTGAATACACTGACTAAATACATAATAATTTTGATCACTCGGTTGATGCTTTAGGTCAATCCAAACATCATCTAATTCATACCATCCAATATCTTTTAATTGTTGAATAACAATATTTAAGTCATTAAGTGTTTCTATCAACTCTTGTTTTAATCTCAACTGTCTATCAAGTTGCTCCAATAACTGCCCCAATTTAAAAAACAAATAAACATCATTGGCTTCAGCTTCAAAAATTTCACAACAATCACTCACAACATCACAGATATAACCTGGATTTTCACTTGCCAATTTAATTAATTGACCTAATTCAGCATATCCTTTTGCCGACAAGATTCCTCTTAATTCATGAATATTATTCTTCATGAACATAAATTGTTGTTCAAATGACGCTGACTGATTCACATTCAAAACCAATTCATTCAATGAAGATGCATCAAATGCAGGTAAACAAAATGCTTTTGCATATTCCAATGCAAGCTCATCTTGTTGAAATGGAAAACATTGACATAAATACTGCGTACGCGTGATATAGCGCCCCAACCAAAAAATATGCTCTGCATTACTATTTAATAGAATCATTATTATTCCCTCATTTTTTCTTAAGAATGCACTTGATCAACAACCCAAGTATCCTTAATTCCCCCACCCTGAGATGAGTTCACGACCAAAGAACCTTCCTGCATTGCCACACGTGTTAACCCTCCAGGTACAATCTCAGTACGATAAGGTGAACTTAAGACAAATGGTCTTAAATCAATATGTCTTTCTGCAATACCCTGCTCTGTCAAAGTAGGTGAAACTGAAAGCTCTAATGTTGGCTGTGCAATATATAAATGTGGTGTTGCAATAATTTTATCTTTAAATACAGAGAGTTCACGCTCACAGGCTTGAGGACCAATTAACATGCCGTATCCACCAGAACCTTGAGCTTCTTTAACGACCAACTTATCTATATTCTCTAAAACATAATCTAAGGATTCTTTTTCTCGACATTGATACGTTGGAACATTCCGTAAAATTGGGCGTTCTGCCAAATAAAAATCTATCATTTTATCAACATATGGATAGATTGATTTATCATCTGCAACCCCTGTACCTGGCGCATTTGCAATAACTACATTGTGCTGTAAATATGCCGACATTAACCCAGGTACACCTAATGTACTATCAGGCTTAAAGCATAGAGGATCAATAAATGCATCATCTACACGACGATAAATCACATGGACTTGTTGCTTTCCTCGAATTGTTTTGACATAGACTTTGTCATTTTCAACAAATAAATCACGAGAAGTCACTAAAGGCACATCCATTTCTCTTGCTAAAAATGCATGTTCATAATAAGCACTGTTATAACGTCCTGGCGTTAAAACAACAATAAATGGTTTATCAACATAGGCATTTTCAGCCAATATTTCTTTTAATAAATGTGGATATTCTTCAATATCTAAAATATGACTTCTACGACAAAGATCTGGCATTAATTTTTGGCTAATTTTACGACCTTCCAGCATATATGAAACACCTGAAGGGGTTCTCAAATTATCTTCTAAAACAAAAAAATCACCTCGGCTGTCACGAATAATATCAACACCACTAATTTGACTATAAATACGACCTTTTAAATTATGAGAAAGCATTGCAGGTTGATATGCTTCGTGTGATAAAACTTGTAATTCAGGAACAATTCCTGCTTTTAATATTTCTTGTTCATGATAAATATCATGTAAAAATAAATTCAATGCTCGTACACGCTGCGAACATCCTAATGAAATCTTATTCCATTGCTGTTTTGCAATAATTCTTGGTATTACATCAAATGGAATTGTACGTTCAATTCCTTCATTTTCCCCATAAACCGTAAATGTAATGCCTTCATATAAAAAATGCTGTTTAGCACGATCATTTAATGCATTTAATTCATCTATATTGAATTGAGATAACCATTGTGCAATACGATTAGACGCCTCCCCCATCATCGCTTGATCATCTAACAACTCATTAAAAAATTTTGATTGCATTGTTTCAAATAAATGTTGAGTTTTTTGATGTACAGAGTTTCCCCCGTCAATCTTTACATCACGAGCAATATGACTCGTCGCAAAAGCATCCACACCTAAATCTTTTTCTAAATTATCATTCAACATAGCAACCCTCTCTTTTATCATTTATTGGATTCACATATGCAATTTAGATGCCAAAAAATAAACAATATTATAATTTAAAATTGTTATATCAATGTATTACAATAAATGAATTGCTTTCACGTGAACGAATGTTGCAGAATATCAGTCTAATGATTCTCATGAGTTTGATGCTTTTTTATTTAAGCTCATCTTTTTAAAAACTGATTTTTTTAATTTGATTTCTGAAACTACATATGTCAACCCAAGAAAAAGAAACATCTAATACCTTATATCGTCAGTGGCAAATTTTGTCCCGACTTTCTACAGGGAAATGGATGGGAACAAGAGAATTACAAGAAATTTTGCAACGTGAAGGCATTGACATTAGTCTTCGAACAATTCAACGTGATTTAAATCAAATTTCCCAACGTTTTCCGATTGAAAATAATGGTACCGTTCCACAGGGTTGGCGCTGGAGATCAGATGCCCCTATTCAAAGCCTACCTCATATGACCAGCTCTCAAGCAGTTACATTCATGATGGTGGAGGAACATTTAAATCACTTACTACCACCAAGTTTAATTGAAGAAATGACGCCATGGTTTGACTTAGCACGTCGTAGCCTTTCCAATCAAAATAACGTACGTCAATGGATTAATAGAGTTAGAATTGTTCCAGCGACTCAGCCCTTAATTCCACCTTTAGTTGAAAGAACTGCGCAACAAGCAATTTACGAAGGTTTGTTACAAGATAAACAATTAGAATGTACTTACCAACCTCGTATTTCTATTTCATCCGAAGAAAAAACATATATCTTAAATCCGCTTGCGCTTGTACAAAAAGGTGCTGTTATATATTTAATATGCACGCGTTTTGATAAAACAGATATCCAAACTTTTGCATTACATCGTTTTAAATCTGCGAAAGTTCTTGAATCTAGAGCTTTACATCCTGTCGATTTTAACATTGATAAATATATCGAATCTGGTGCACTCGGTTTCAGAGTCGACTATTCAAGACCCACCGAAAATATTCAGATTAAACTCACCATGAGCGAACATGATTCAACCTATTTTGAAGAATGCCAACTCAGTACAGATCAAACAATTATTAAACAAGATGATGGCTTAATGATTGTTTCAGCAACAGTGCCTTATACGTCCCAATTAGTATGGTGGTTACGAGGTTTTGGAAAAATTATTCAAAATATTGAACCTTTATTTCTATTCAATGTAGTCAAAGAAATTGAAGATTAGAAAAGTGAGTCCCTTAAAAGGACTCACCCATTTTTTATTATATTTTTCTATTTATAAGCACTCTAAATTTTAACTTTTGAAAGCGAATGTTTTTATGCTTATACAGTCCACTCATGACATTAGCACATGCATGCTAATTCAGCAGTATTATAACGAATCGACTTTTTCGTCATTACCAACCTCCATTTTATTTTCTGTTTATGCACTATAAAAACTTTATACACAGAATGGAAATCACAAGATCTACTACTTAAATCATATTTTTTATTTAACAGTAAATCATCGTTCTATATTCAAAAAAACTAAATGAAATTTACATTTTACTTACCATAATTAATTGTTCTCATAATTTAAACAGCAAGATATTTTCAATTAATCCATAACTTTAATTTTAAAACTCAAATAACTACAACAAACTGTCTGATCAGTTCAAATTTTACTATTTTAGAATACCCAAATTAAAAGTATAACTTTTCACATAACCTAGAATTTTATTAAAAGTATAAATACAGGAATAACAATGATCGAACCAACAAACGTTACACTCGAAAAACATCCATTTTTTCACAAAAGTATTTCTTTCGATTTTCACGGAAAAATTATTCAATCTAAAGAGATCGAATCACAAAACTTTTCAGCAAAAAATGTTGCAATTATAGGGACAGATCAAAATACCGTCACACATCTCAATTCAATTTGTAATAGTGCTGAATCTGTAGTCGTATTTCAAATTAAACCCAAATATATACTACCTAAAACAGATAAATTATTTCAAAAATTCATACATCCATTATTTACAAGAAATAAGCGATTTTTAAATCAAAGAATAAAATCAATTACCTCTCTAAGGTTTTTAGAAAATAAAGTAATCAATGATTGGTTGAGAAAACAGCTAAGCCCCAATATTGCAAATATTCCTAAAAAATTTTTAAGATCGGATGATTACTACACCGCCCTTCAGTCTAAAAATTGTCGTCTTATTACATGGCCAATAAAAAAAGTGGTCAAAAAACAATTAACTTGTATGGATAATTCATCTTATCCAGCTGATATTATTATATTATCTGAGCATGAAATTGATTAAAAAATATTTAAACGCTTCATTCATTCAATAGTTTTAAGTGATAATTAAATAGAAAAATGTAATAAAAGAGCCATATCAATAGCTCTTTTAAGTTTTAATCATAAAAATGATTTAGTTAATACGACGTTTGAGACCTGTCATTTGAATAATACGTGTTGAGATTTCCTCGATGGACATTTCAGAGACATTTAAATATTTAATGCCTTCAGAAATATAAATTCCTTCAATAGCTCGAAGCTCCATTTGACATTGGTTAAAACTCGCATAGCGACTTCCTGCTTTTCGCTCTGTACGAATAGCCACAAGGCGTTCAGAGTCAATCATCAATCCAAATAGTTTATTTTTATGTGGTCTTAATACTGCTGGTAAACGGTTATCATCAAGGTCTTCTTCTGTTAATGGATAGTTCGCTACACGTATACCAAATTGTAAAGAAAGATAAATTGCTGTTGGTGTTTTTCCTGAACGAGACACCCCGATGAGAATCAAATCAGCCTTATCATAATGGCGTGTACGTGCACCATCATCGTTATCTAAAGCAAAATGTACTGCATCAATACGCGCTTTATATGATTCAGCATTCGTCACAGCATGTGTTTGCCCGACTAAAGTTGTAGGCTTGGTTCCAAGCTCTGTAGACAATCTCTCTATAAGTCCTTCAAATACATCAAGATTCACAGCATTTGCTGTATTAATAATATCTCGAACATCTTGATCAACTAAAGTATCAAATACCAAGGGTTGCTGACCATCTAACTGTGAACGTGCATTAATTTCAGCCACAACAGCTGTGGCAGCCTCTTCAGTATTGATATAAGGAATAATATGAATGTCGAAATCGACATGCGGAAACTGTGCTAACAGTGAGTGTCCAAGGGTTTCAGCCGTAATGGCAGTACCATCAGAAATAAAAAAAACACTCCGCTTAATTTGTTTGTCATCCGACATTTAAAATTCTCCTTAAACATTTGTCTTAGTACTATATAATCATTATAGTAACCCCATCTTACATGACTGTCGCTTAGTAAAGTCAATTACTAAGTTTTTTTGATATAATTTCATGCCAAGATAGTGATTAATACTGCAAAAGTGGAGTAACAACTTTGGAAGCGCGCGTAATTGGTCTAGAAAAATTAGGGAAGAATGATGTTGAACTAGTTGGTGGGAAAAACTCATCACTAGGAGAGATGATCAGTCACTTATCAAATGCTGGTGTTTCGGTACCTGGAGGCTTTGCAACAACAGCTGCTGCATATCGTGAATTTCTCGAGCAGAGTGGCCTAAACGCTAAAATTAATGCAGAACTAGCAGCATTGAATGTCGATGATGTGAATGCTCTAGCTGAAACTGGCGCAAAAATTCGTCAATGGATTGTAGATACTCCGCTTACAGCAGAATTAGAAAAAGAAATTCGTGCTGCATTCGAATCATTATCTAACGGCAACCCTGACATCGCGGTTGCCGTTCGTTCATCTGCAACAGCAGAAGATCTTCCAGATGCATCTTTCGCTGGTCAACAAGAAACTTTCTTAAATATTCGTGGCATTGATAATGTTCTGATTGCAATTAAAGAAGTTTTTGCATCTCTTTATAATGACCGTGCTATTTCTTACCGTGTTCACCAAAACTTTGCACATGACGTTGTAGCGTTATCTGCTGGTGTTCAACGTATGGTTCGTTCTGAAACTGGCGCTGCGGGCGTTATGTTTACACTAGATACTGAATCTGGTTTCCGTGATGCAGTATTTATCACTGCATCTTATGGTTTAGGTGAAATGGTTGTTCAAGGTGCCGTTAACCCTGACGAATTCTATGTATCTAAACCACTTCTTAACGCTGGTAAACATGCAGTTTTACGTCGTAACCTTGGTTCTAAACATCAAAAAATGGTGTATGGCGAAGAAGGTGCTGCTGGTAAATCTGTTGTTGTTGTTGATGTTGAAAAAGCTGATCGTCAACAATTTGCATTGAATGACCAAGAAATTCAAGAATTAGCGAAACAAGCGCTTATCATTGAAAAGCATTATGGTTCACCAATGGACATCGAATGGGCAAAAGATGGCGATGATGGTTTAATCTATATTGTCCAAGCTCGTCCTGAAACTGTAAAAAGCCGTGAAAACGTTGGCACAATGGAACGTTACCTCCTAAAACAAAAAGGTACTGTGATTTGTGAAGGTCGTTCAATTGGTCAACGTATTGGTTCTGGTCGCGTACGTATTGTCACTTCTATTAAAGAAATGGATAAAGTACAAGACGGTGACGTCCTTGTTTCAGACATGACTGACCCAGATTGGGAACCAGTAATGAAGCGTGCTGCAGCAATTATCACTAACCGTGGTGGTCGTACTTGCCATGCTGCAATTATTGCTCGTGAACTTGGCGTTCCCGCAATTGTAGGTTGCGGTAATGCAACCGAAATCTTAGTTGATGGTCAAGAAGTGACTGTTTCTTGTGCTGAAGGTGATACAGGCTTTATTTACGAAGGTTCTTTAGATTTTGAAATTCAAAAGAATTCAGTTGAATCTATGCCAAAGCTTCCGTTCAAAATTATGATGAACGTAGGCAACCCTGACCGTGCATTTGATTTTGCTCAAATTCCAAACGAAGGTATTGGTCTTGCTCGTTTAGAATTCATCATCAACCGTATGATTGGTGTGCATCCTAAAGCATTACTTAATATTGATAGCCTTCCACGCGAAACACGTGCTGCTGTAATGGCTCGTACAGCTGGTTATGCTTCTCCAATCGAGTTCTATGTTGAAAAACTGGTTGAAGGTATTTCTACACTTGCCGCTGCTTTTGCAGATAAACCCGTTATTGTTCGTATGTCTGACTTTAAGTCAAATGAATATGCAAACTTAATTGGTGGTAAATTATACGAGCCAGAAGAAGAGAACCCAATGCTTGGTTTCCGTGGTGCAAGTCGTTATGTTTCTGACAACTTCCGTGATTGCTTCGAATTAGAATGCCGTGCATTGAAAAAAGTTCGTGATGAAATGGGCTTAACTAATGTTCAAATCATGATTCCATTCGTACGTACTGTGGCTGAAGCAAAACGTGTAATTGAACTTCTTGCATTAAATGGTCTTAAGCGTGGTGAAAATGGTCTTAAAGTGATCATGATGTGTGAATTACCAACCAATGCATTATTGGCTGAACAATTCCTTGAGCACTTCGATGGATTCTCTATTGGTTCAAATGACTTAACTCAGTTAACATTAGGTCTAGACCGTGATTCTGGTATCGTATCTCATTTATTTGATGAACGTGATGCAGCTGTTAAAGTCCTTCTTTCTATGGCAATTCAAGCATGCCGTAAAGCAGGTAAATATGTAGGTATCTGTGGTCAAGGTCCTTCAGATCACCCTGATCTTGCTAAATGGTTAATGGAACAAGGTATTGAATCAGTTTCATTGAATCCAGACTCAGTTCTAGATACTTGGTTCTTCCTTTCTGAAAAAAATACTCAACAAGCGTAATAAAACGTGATAAAAAGACCCATTAATGGGTCTTTTTTATTTTTGATTTGGAATTTAAAATTTATGCAGATTTACTTGGCACGCAATAATCAACAAGCTGGTCCATATACACTTGAACAATTAAATCAAATGTTAGCAAGTCAACAAGTTTTACTAACAGATTTAGTTTGGCATCAAGGTATGACTGAATGGAAGGCGCTAGGTGAACTCACCCAAGGACAATTTGTTTATCAACCAAATATCCCTTCTTCTCCTTCTGAGCCGGCACCTCCGTTTAACACACCAAATAACAATCAAAATAGTACTTACAAGGCTCAATCGACTCAAAATAGATCAACAGACACTCAAGCTGAACTTGCATCATTAGGCTCTCGCTTTGCTGCAAAAGTCATTGATTTACTACTTTGGCTCCCTGCTTTTGTTATTCCTTCTTTTTTCTTTCAAGCAGAACAACAAAAACAATTGATAGAATTACAACAAAAGTTACAATCTGCAACAACATCAAATCAAGTTGAGCAGCTACAAAGTCAACTATTTGGTATGATTCCTATGGAAGCATATCAAGCAATGGGCATATACATTTTCATTATGCTGATTATTCAAGCTGTGATCATTTCAAAAACAGGTCAAAGTATTGGCAAACGTCTACTAAAAATTAAAATTGTAGATGCTGAAACTCAAGCACCAGTCAGTCTACTCAGAGCATTTACAATTCGCTCTGTTCTGTTCATTTTTTTGAATGCCTTGCTCTTTCCATTTATCACTTTTTTAGATTTTGCTTTTGGATTGAGCAAAAAACGTCAAACATTGCACGATAAACTAGCAAAAACAATTATTATAAAAAAATAAATACCCTTATAGCCATTAAGGATTAAGCCTCCTTAATGGCATACAGTATATTGATATTAAAATAAAATTATTATAAAAAAATACAATTCCGAGCGGTAAAATTGGTTTTTATTACAGCTATTTAAAGCACTTTTATGTATAGCTTAGTTCTCAGATATAAGGCATAATGCCCTACAACGTAGCGGTGTCTTATGATTGGAACATCTACTTGATAGTAATTCCCAATCACAAGACACTTTAATCGCTATCCCATATTTTTTTAGGGAATGGGACTCTTCACCGAGGTTGTAAAATGAGACAAACAATTTTAGCTGTATTGTCTTTATCAACGCTTGCTGCACTCTTAACTGGGTGTGGTGGTGATATGGTACTTCTAAACTCTAAAGGTCCAGTAGCAGAAGGTCAAAGTAACCTGATGATGACTGCGATCTACTTAATGCTTTTGGTGGTTATTCCATCTGCTTTAATGGCATTATGGTTTGGTTGGAAATATCGCGCGTCAAATAAAGATGCAGACTATAAACCGACTTGGGCACACTCTACTGCAATTGAAGTTGTAGTTTGGGGTATTCCCGTAATTATTATTGGTATTTTAGCTTGGTTAACTTGGTGGGGCTCCCACAAGTATGACCCATACCGCCCTCTTGAATCTGAGAATAAGCCTTTAACTGTTCAAGTGATTGCTGAACAATTTAAATGGATTTTCATCTATCCAGAACAAGAAATTGCAACTGTAAACGAATTACGCTTCCCAGAGAAAACTCCGTTAAGCCTTCGTTTAACATCTAACTTTACGATGAACTCTTTCTTCATCCCAGCGTTAGGTGGACAGATCTATGCAATGGCAGGAATGCAAACTCACCTGAACTTATTGGCAAATGAAACTAGCCCAGCTGATGGCTACCGCGGTTTCTCTTCTAACTATTCAGGTTATGGCTTCTCACAAATGCACTTCCGTGCTTATTCTGTGACTGATGCACAATTTGCTGAATGGGTTGATGCAATCAAAGCAGGTCAAGGTACTACAATTAATCCTAAAGCAATTCAAAAGCCGATCTTAGATCAGGCGGAATTTGCTGCCTTGCGTGATGGCAACCGCTCTAAGCACCAAATTGAAGTACTTATAGCAAATGCAAAAACTCCTGAAGAAAAGGCTGCTGCTGAAGCAATGAAGCCTTATCCAACTAAGCCATCTCCAGTAATGTATTTCTCTACTGTAGAAAAAGGCTTATTTGAATCAGTGATCAATAAATATATGTCTAACTATCATGGTGCTGATCACTCAGCAACTGCGGTAGAACAGAATGCTCCTGCATCTGAAGCACATGTAGATGTTGAACATGCAACTGCTTCTCAAGGAGAATAATACATGAGCTTCTTAGGTAAGTTAGGTCCAGAAGTAATTCCTCACGATCCAATCGTGTTGGTGACTGTTGCACTGATGGTTTTAGGTGGCCTTGCAGTTATTGCAGGTATTACCTATTTCAAAAAATGGGGCTACTTGTGGAACGAATGGTTCACATCTGTAGACCATAAAAAAATTGGTATCATGTATATTTTCGTATCGATTATCATGCTTTTGCGTGGTTTTGCCGATGCGATTATGATGCGTCTTCAACTGTTCCTTGCAAAAGGTGGCGGTGAAGGTTATTTACACCCAGAACACTACGATCAGATCTTCACCGCACACGGTGTAATCATGATTTTCTTCGTGGCAATGGGTCTTGTAGTAGGTTTAATGAACGTTTCTGTACCACTTCAAATTGGTGCACGTGACGTAGCATTCCCGTTATTAAACTCTCTTAGCTTCTGGTTATTCGCTGGTGCTGCTGGTTTAATGATGGCTTCTCTTGCGATTGGTGAATTCGCTGCGACTGGTTGGATGGCATATCCACCACTTTCAGGCATTGAATATTCTCCAGGCGTAGGTATGGACTACTACATCTGGGCGATTCAGGTTTCTGGTCTTGGTACACTTTTAACTGGTGTTAACTTCTTTGTTACCATCATTAAAATGCGTGCACCTGGCATGAAACTTATGGACATGCCTATTTTCACTTGGACGAGTTTAATTACTGCAGTTCTAATCATTGCAACATTCCCAGTATTAACTGCGACTCTTGCAATGCTTACGCTTGACCGTTACTTCGACTTCCACTTCTTTACAAATGACTTGGGTGGTAGCCCAATGTTGTACGTAAACTTGATTTGGACTTGGGGTCACCCAGAAGTATATATCTTGGTATTACCAGCATTTGGTATTTACTCAGAAGTTACTGCAACTTTTGCTCGCAAAACGTTGTTCGGTTACAAGTCAATGGTGTATGCAACTGTAGCAATTGGTGTGTTATCACTAGTTGTTTGGGTTCACCACTTCTTTACAATGGGTGCAGGTGCCAACGTTAACGCGTTCTTCGGTATCATGACCATGATTATTGCGATCCCTACAGGTGTGAAAATCTTCTCTTGGTTATTCACGATGTATAAGGGTCGTATTACGTACACTACCCCAATGCTATGGACACTAGGTTTCCTTGTGACTTTTGGTATCGGTGGTTTAACTGGTGTATTAATGGCGGTTCCACCTGCGGACTTCCTTGTACACAACTCTTTATTCCTTATCGCTCACTTCCATAACGTAATTATTGGTGGTGTTGTATTCGCGATGTTCGCGGCAATCATTTTCTACTGGCCAAAAATGTTTGGTTGGACATTAAATGAAGCTTGGGGTAAAGCTGCATTCTGGTTCTGGTTCATTGGTTTCTATGTAGCATTCATGCCACTTTATGTTCTTGGTTTCATGGGCATGACTCGTCGTTTGAATACTTATGACAACCCTGAATGGGATCCATACTTAGCCATTGCTTTCGTTGGTTCAGTATTAATCTTGTTTGGTTTATTGTGTTTCGTAATGCAAATCGTTGTTGGTTTCTTACAACGCAAAAACAACATGGATTACACTGGTGACGTATGGAATAGCCGTACTCTTGAATGGTCTACTTCTTCACCTGCTCCGTTCTATAACTTTGCTCATCTTCCAAAAATTCATGGTATTGATACTTTCTGGACTGACAAAGAAAATGGTCTTGCTTATGCAAAACCTGCGAAGTATGAAGATATCCATATGCCAACAAACCGTGCTGCGGGCTTTGTAATTGCAATGTTTATTACAATTATGGGCTTTGCTTTAATTTGGCATATTTGGTGGTTAGTAGTTGTTACTTTCATTGCTTCTATCATCAGCTTCATCGTTTCTTCTTTCACGAAGAAAGTGGACTACTATGTTCCAGCTGCTGAAGTTGAACGCATTGAAAATGAACGCTATGCGCTTCTTGAAAAACACTTGAAGAAGGACTAAGACAATGGCTGAAGTACTTCATCACGACAACCATGGACACGATGATCATCATCACGATGATACCGACATCACTGTCTTTGGTTTCTGGACTTACTTGATGAGTGACTTGATTTTATTCGGTACACTCTTCATCGCGTTCGCTGTATTAAGCAGCCACGTCCCAGTAGGTACACCAAGTGCAAAAGATTTATTTGGCGTGTCTTTAGACTTCGTCCTAACTGAAACTTTTGCTCTTTTAATTTCTTCTGTAACATTTGGTTTTGCAGTTCTTGCTGCATACAAAAAAGATGTTGCTAAGGTATTAACTTGGTTAGCTATTACTTGGGTATTTGGTGCTATTTTCATTGGCATGGAATTATATGAGTTCTCTCATTTAGTTCATTCTGGTCATGGCCCAAGCACAAGTGCGTTCTTATCTGCGTTCTTCACTTTAGTTGGTACGCATGGTATTCACGTAACTTCTGGTTTGGTTTGGATGATCGTATTAATGATTCAAATCAAAAAATACGGTTTAACACTACCAAATATGCGTCGTCTAGCATGCCTAAGCTTATTCTGGCACTTCCTTGACATCGTTTGGATCTGTGTATTCAGCGTAGTTTACTTACTGGGAGTTATCTAATGAGTCATGATCATAACTCTGCTGGTGCAGCACACGGTAACGTAAAACAGTATACGATTGGTTTTATCCTTTCTATTATCTTGACTATTATTCCATTTGGAATGGTAATGTCGGGAAATTTTGAAGGACAACGTGGCCTACTCGTTGCTGTCATTGCTATTACAGCAGTTGCTCAGGTTCTTGTTCAATTAGTTTACTTCTTGCACATGAACTCATCTTCAGAACAACGCTGGAACGTGATTGCATTCATTTATACAATTCTTACCATTGCAATCTTATTGATTGGTTCGGTATGGATTATGAATCACTTACACTTCAACATGATGATCTAAACTGGTTGTCATGCTGAAAAAGTATTTATTCCTGACTAAGCCAGGAATTCTCTTTGGTAACTTCGTTACCACTTTGGGCGGCTTTTTCTTAGCCGCCCAAGGTTCTGTAGATTTCCTCCTTTTACTCATTACTCTTCTAGGAACAACATTTGTTGTTGCTTCTGGTTGCGTTGTCAATAATTTCATTGATCAAGACATCGACCAAAAGATGGAACGAACAATGAACCGTGCATTAGTCAAAAAAACTATCACTCCTTCAGTTGCATTGGCATTTTCTGCTGCACTAGGAATTAGTGGCTTTGCGTTATTGTGGTTCTTTGTAAATGTCTATGCTTTCGGTTTTGCTATTCTTGGTTTTGTGGTTTATGTAATTTTTTATAGTCTATGGAGTAAACGTACTTCTATTCACCAAACGGTCATTGGAAGTATCTCTGGCGCAAGCCCTCCAGTAATTGGTTACACTGCTGTTGCAAATGAATTTGATGTTGCCGCATTGCTGATTTTTTTAGCATATGCACTTTGGCAAATGCCACATTCATGGGGAATTGCAATCTACCGCTTTGATGACTATAAAAATGCTGGCATTCCAATTTTACCTGTAGCACGTTCAATTTTTCGCACGAAAGTTGAAAGCTTGATTTATGTCTTGCTCTTTGCTGCGGTGTTAAATGGTTTGTATTGTTTTGGCTATACCAATATATTTTTCTTAATTACGTTCAATCTGCTTTGTGCATATTGGGTTTATTTATCAATTATTGGATTTAAAGCTGAAAATGATCAGGTTTGGGCTAAACGCTATTTCTTATATTCAGTGATTTTAATTACTGCATTAAGTATCAGTTTTAGTTTTAGCTATGTCTCCCCTGCACCTAATTTACCACTGTTTTAAAAAAGATAGAGTGATCTCTATCTTTTTTTTATTATTAAATTTATAACATTCCAAATATATAAAATTTTTACTCATTTTTATTTCCAACTATAAATTTATTATGTGACCACAATGAAAAAAAGATCTTTCAATATCACCCAATCATTTCTTATTGCGTGCTTACCCAGTTTATTTTTTATTACGTCTATAGCACATGCAGGTGTAGACACTTCTTGTGAACCCAATATCAATATGGACGCTACTCATTTTAATAATTGTAGTAACCTCCCCATACTTATTCCCAGCAATAACAGTAAAACAAATATGTTCTTACTATTAAGTGATATAGGCATGATTAATATCAAACCACTTACACAAGATAAGCACTTATGGACTGCTAGTTATGGGATTGTGCCTTTTGAATCAGCTACATTAGCAAGCGCTATTGAAAATAAAGTTCAGAACAAAGATCAAAATAAATATAGCAATTCTGCTAGAGAATTTTCACTTATTTACGAAGAACGTTGTGTATCTTTAGAAAGTGGAAAAAATGAATTTATTGATGCAGTCAAAAACAACAAAAATATTCCAAATGCAGAAAAACAAATTTTAATTGCCGAACGAAATAAAATAACAGAATGTGACCATGCTCAAATCCCTTTAATTAAAGTCAATCCTGCTTGGACAACCGTCACTCGCCAATATGCCTCATATTTAAATGGCGCTATTTCTTTTTACAATACTAACTATTCCACAGCGACTAAGATTTACTTAGCATTAGAAAATGTTGAAGATCCATGGATTAAAGAAACCAGCCAATATATGCTGATTCGTACTTATTTAAATGAAGCATATGCAACAGGCATAGACTCATATAATTTTATGAACTTTGATTCAATTGAACAATCTTTAGTAAATAAATTCCATGATCAAATCCATAATTATCTAAAGCTATATCCTAATGGACGATATACCGCAAGTGCTCGCGGTTTATTACGTCGTGCATATTGGTTAACACAACAAAAAGAAAAAATTGTGGATGAATTTATATGGCAAATGAATCATACATCATCGCCTTCATTCAACTTAACGATGTCTTTAGTTCCAAATGAAATAGATCGAATTATTTTTAATAGTCAAAATATTGATCCTAAAATTTTTAAAGAGCCATTTTTTTTAACAGTTTATGATTTAATGAATCTACGCGCATCAACAAGTGATGATGAGCAACCTATTTCATGGAATCAATTAAATACACAAAAGTCTGCATTTAAAGCTCAACCTGAACTCTTTCAATATCTACAAGCTGTTCACTTAGTTTATGTTCAAAACAAACCACAGGAAGCATTAAAATATCTTCCTAAAAGCACAAAGAATATTTTAAACTATTTACAATTAAGCCAAGTTTTTCTTAAAGGTAAAATTTTAGAACAAATCAATCAAAACCAAGCTGAACAATATTGGGAAGAACAACTGAAACAAGCCAAGACTTCCTATCAGAAAGGATTATTTGAATTAACCTTAGCGAAAAATTTAAATAATAAACAAGAAGTAAATGCTTTTATTGGCAAAAAGCCGGTCATTTCTCAAATTAACTTACAGCAAAACTTTATTCAACATCATGCCAATGAAAAATCTTTAGAACAAATTATTCAATCTAGTCAAAGTTCAGAAGATCAAAAACAAGTTGCTTTATATACGTTATTATCTAAAGCATTGATGGCACAAAACTTTAAATTATTTAATCAATACTATGCCAATTTACCTAAAAATGCAGCGCAATATAAATCTTATGCCAGCATTGAAAGCCTAGAAGAAAAACCACCTTTTTCTCACTTTATTTGGAATGGAACTCAAATTACAGCGCAGCTACAATGCCCAGATTTAAGCACATTAACCAAACAACTCGAAACAACAAAGCATAATCAACTTCTTAATGTTTGCTTAGGTGAATATATTCGTAGTGAACACCCTGCTATTTCACCTAGTTGGAATAGTTATGAACAGCGGGATTCTTCAAAATTCATAGGTACATTTTTCACTCGTGGAGATATCTATAAAAATATTATTGAAAATGAACCTAAAGGTGATTTACATGCATATGCACTTTATCGTGCAGTTATGTGTTACTCACCAACAGGAACAAATGATTGCGGAGATAAAGATGTTGATATTTCAGTGAGAAAACTATGGTTTAATCGTTTAAAAAGTGAATATCCAAACACAACCTGGGCTAAATCGTTAAAATACTATTGGTAAAACATTTATGCTTAAAATGATGCCTTATATTTTTTCATATATTGCACTCGTAATGCTTTTATTACCTATACAGAAGATAGATGCCGCTACAACACGTGTTGATGCAAACCAATATTCATCATTTTGGATTTGGGGCAGAATTCAATCTGCTCCTTATTTACAACAAGCGAAAGAACTCTATATTTTACAAGGAGAAATTCGTCTAAATAACACTTCAAAGCAATCAGCACTCATTCCTCAAAGTGTTGGAGTTCTTAAAATTCCACATCAAAAAGTTTGGCTTGTATATAGAAACCACCATCTACAATGGAATAATCAAGAATTAGCTCATATTTTAAAACGTATTCAATCATGGGAAAATGCAGGAAATAATATTCAAGGTATTCAAATTGATTTCGATGCGCAAACAAAAAACTTAAATGAATATGCTATTTTTTTACAAAAACTAAGATCACAACTTCCTAAAAAATATAAACTTAGTATTACTGGTCTACTGGATTGGACCAATGTACAAAATCAAGAAACCTTAAACTTACTTCGTCAAAATATTGATGAACTTGCGATTCAAAGCTATCAAGGTTCAACAACTATTCCCAATTATCAGAACTATTTAAAAAAAATCTCTGCGATGAAGTTACCATATAAAATAGGTATCGTTCAGCATGGTATTTGGGATAAGTCATTGAATTTTAATTCTGATCCAAATTTTAAAGGCTATATTGTGTTTTTATTACGCAATGAACTATTAAATAAATAATTACTAAAATATTCAAAATTTATCACTAACCCGAAAAAGCATAAGATTTATTTGTTTTTAACTTCAATATTACCTATAATGCCACCTTGCATTTTTTTGCAACACAACTTCGGTTGTGACTCCTTGCTTCTAACAATTAGGTTAGGGGCTGTATAATCCGTAAGGAGCTGACAATGCGTCACTACGAAATCGTACTTCTGGTACATCCAGATCAAAGCGATCAAGTGGTAGGTATGGTTGAACGCTATATCTCTCACATTAAAGAAGCTGAAGGTCAAATTCACCGTCTTGAAGATTGGGGCCGTCGCCAATTGGCTTACCCAATTAACAAAATTCACAAAGCGCACTACATTTTAATGAATATTGAATGTGGTCAAACGACTCTTGACGAGCTTGAAGAATTGTTCCGTTATAACGATGCAATTATTCGTAGCCTTGTTATCCGTCGTGAAAACGCAATCACTGAAGAGTCTTTATTGGCTAAGAGTGCTGAAGAAAAACGTGCGCGTAAAGCTCAACGTGAAGAAGCACAATTGGCTCAAGACTCTGCTGAAGCATAAGGAGAACATCAATGGCACGTTTCTACCGTCGTCGCAAGTTCTGCCGCTTTACAGCTGAGAACGTTACATATATCGACTACAAAGATATCGACACTTTAAAACAGTACATCACTGAAAACGGCAAGATTGTTCCTAGCCGTATTACAGGTACTAAAGCTCGTTACCAACGTCAATTGGCGTTAGCTATCAAACAAGCTCGTTACTTGTCTTTGATTGCTTACACTGACAATCATAAGTGAGGTTGAGCTGTGGATATTATTTTATTACAACGCGTTAAAAACCTTGGTAAATTAGGCGATAAAGTTTCAGTTAAAGCTGGTTACGGCCGTAACTTCCTTATCCCTCAAGGTATTGCTGTTGCAGCAACAGAATCAAACACTGCTGCTTTTGAAGCTCGTCGCGCTGAACTTGAAAAAGCTGAAGCTGAAGTTTTAGCTGCTGCTCAAGCACGTGCTGACCAATTAAACGAAGTAAATATCGTAATCACTGCGAAAGCTGGTGACGAAGGTAAATTATTCGGTTCAATCGGTACTCGTGACATCGCTGATGCGTTAACTAATGCTGGTCTTGAAGTTGACCGTGCAGAAGTTCGTTTACCAAATGGTGCGCTTCGCAACACTGGTGAATTCAACATCGCAATCCAATTGCATCATGATGTTGTAGCAGAAGTTTTAGTTACTATCGTAGCTGAATAATTCTTGCTAAAAAAAAGAGCATGCTTTTGCATGCTCTTTTTTTATCTGTAAAAAATGTGTTTTTACTTTTCATTTAAATGAAAATTTCAATCCTAATTTTCAAGCAGAATCTGTATCATCTGCTAAAATGAAAACTATTGATTCACGTTACATTTTCTTTGCATTTACTGTATTTAAAAATCAGGGATTTATATGTCACAGGCGAATGCCAAAAGCACACAAAAAAGCTCAAAAACAGAAGTGAATAGTGCTGAAAATTCTCCATTAAAAGAATTTCGTACCCCACCACATAACTTAGCAATTGAACAAGCTGTTCTTGCTGCGCTTATGACCGTTGCTGAATCTTTTGAGCAAGTCGGTGATGTTTTACAAGAAAGCGATTTTTATGCGACTCGACATAAATATATTTTCCGCGCAATTGATACGCTTGCCAAAGAAAACTCACCTTATGATGCCGTATTAGTCAATGACTGGCTCATTAAACAAAATCTGTTAGATGCTGCGGGTGGTGAAGAATACCTCATGCAACTTATGGCTGACTCTCCTTCTAGTTTCTATAATATTGAAACTTATGCAGCCAAAATTAAAGAATTTTCGACTTTAAGAAATATGATTAAAGTCAGTACTGAAATTTTACAAAATGCCTATGACACAAAAGGCAGATCTGTCAGTGAGATTTTAGATTTAGCTGAAACAAACGTATTCCAAATTGCTGAACAACATAATAACAATAAGAAAAATGCAGGCCCTAAAGCAATTACAAGTGTTGTTGCCGACGTTTTTGACAAACTCAATGAATTATCTCAAATGGAAGGTAATATCACTGGTTTAACAACAGGCTTCTTAGAATTAGATAATAAAACATCAGGAATGCAAGCTGGCGACTTAATTATTGTAGCTGCACGTCCTTCCATGGGTAAAACTACCTTTGCCATGAATCTTGTTGAGAGCGTACTCTTTAACAATAATCTTCCAGCACTCGTATTTTCTATGGAGATGCCAGCAGACTCCATTGCAATGCGTTTAATTTCAGCTTACGGTAAAGTTCATCAAGGACATTTACGTTCAGGTAAGTTAGATGGTGAAGAATGGTCAAAAGTCACAGGAACCATTTTACAGCTTCAAGAAAAAAATCTATATATTGATGATTCTTCTGCCCTACCACCAACCGAACTTCGTGCTCGTGCACGACGTATTGCAAAACAGCATGGTGGGAAAATTGGCTGTATCATGGTCGATTACTTGCAGTTAATGAAAGTTCCAGGCATGGGGGATAACCGTGTAGGTGAGATTTCTGAAATTTCTCGAAGTCTTAAAGCATTAGCTAAAGAAATGCAATGCCCTGTTATTGCTCTTTCACAGCTTAACCGCTCACTGGAAAACAGACCAAATAAACGCCCTGTAATGTCCGATCTCCGTGAATCTGGTGCGATCGAGCAGGATGCCGATTTAATCATGTTTATTTACCGAGATGAAGTCTACAATAAAGAATCTAAAGAAGCAGGAACGGCTGAAATCATTATTGGTAAACAGCGTAATGGTCCAATTGGTACAGTTCGTTTAGCTTTTGAAGGACAATACACACGTTTTAGTAATTTATCACCTGAGTTTTATGCTCAGTATAATGATGAGGAATAATCTCTCATCATTACAATTTAATTAATCCTAGGAGTAATTAGGGTGCGCCAAGCAACAGTTTATATTGATCGTGAAGCACTTCAATATAATTTCAATAGAGTCAAACAACTTGCACCAAAAGCTAAAATAGTCAGCATGGTTAAAGCCAATGCTTATGGTCATGGAGTTAAAGACTGCTTAGCAGCCTTAGAAAATACAGATGCCTTTGGCGTTGCCTGCCTAGAAGAAGCACTTGAAATTCGTCAACTAGGTTATAAACAAGATATTACTCTTATTGAAGGCGTTTTTTCAGCAGATGAAATGCACGTTGTGATTGAGCAAAACATCGAAGTTATTGTTCATCATCAACAACAAGTAGATTGGCTATTGGCAAATAAAGATGCCTATCTTGCTAAAAACTTAAAAGTTTGGGTAAAACTAAATAGTGGTATGAATCGTTTAGGTTTTAAAATTGATGTAATTAAAAATATCATCAATCAATTAAAAGCTGAAGGTTTTAACTGTGTTTTAGCAATGCATTTTGCCAATGCAGATAGCGATCATCCTCTTAATGATGAACAAATTCGTCAATTCCTTGAAGTTAAAAATGATTGTGCTCCAATCATGGGATCATGTTGCAACTCTGCTGCTATTTATAAATATCCTGAGTTACATTTTGATTATGTGCGCCCAGGCATCATGCTCTATGGAGCAACACCATTTGCAGATAAATCTGTACATGATTTAGATTTAAAACCTGTAATGACATTTACAGCAGAAATTATTGCTTTAAATACGATTCAAGCAGGCGAAGCTGTTGGTTATGGCTCTTTATATATTGCAGAGAAAGAGACTCAACTTGCTATTGTTTCTATTGGCTATGGTGATGGTTATCCTCGTGCATTTCCAAAACAAAACTTTGTTGCTATTAATGGACAAAAAGTTGCTCTTGTTGGACGTGTAGCAATGGATATGATTGCAATTGATGTCACTGGTCTAAATGCTCCAATTGGTACAAAAGTCGAACTTTGGGGACAAAATAGATTAGTCGATGATGTTGCTGAAGCAAATGGTACGATTGGCTATGAGCTATTATGTCGTCTCAGCAACCGCCCTGTTAGAAAACAAATTTAAGATTTCATTTTTTCTTTTCATTTAAATTTCTATGAAATACTAAATCGCAAAAACATAAAATAAAAAGCCCAAGCTCGAACTTGGGCTTTTTATTGACTAAAATTCGACAATAGCTGTAAAAAAGTTTGACTTACTAGGCTCAAGACTTAAAATACCGCTTTCGAGTTTTAATCTATCCAAAATTATGTCGAACGATTTATTAGACCAGCAAGTTGTAGAGCTGGACAACCTGAACGAACACCGTGAAATTGTCACTTTTATGCGTCGTTCATCTCCATTAAATACATCTCAACGTACTGCGCTTGAACAATATGCTCACTTAATTTTGGAATATCCTGTTGGTGATCTACGTCAGCACTTTGAACATCCTGAGCGCCCTTTAACTGTTGAAATTGGCTTTGGTATGGGCCGTTCACTAGTTCTCATGGCAAAAGCAAATCCTGAACGTAACTTTGTGGGTATTGAAGTTCACGTACCTGGTATTGCTCAATGTGTTTATGAAGCTGGTCTTGCTGAAGTAACCAATTTACGCGTACTTGATGCAGATGCAATTCAAGTTTTACGTGAAATGCCAGATAATAGCATTAACTGTGTACAACTTTATTTCCCAGATCCATGGCAGAAAAAACGTCACTTCAAGCGTCGTTTCGTTGCACATGAACGCATGGAACTTGTTGAACAAAAGCTAGAGCTAGGTGGTACTTTCCATTCTGCAACAGATTGGGAACCATATGCTGAATGGATGCTAGATGTTTTAGATAATCGTCCACGTTTAGAAAATCTTGCGGGTAAAGGTAATAGCTATCCTCGCCCAGAATGGCGTCCTCAAACTAAATTTGAACGTCGTGGTATTGAATGCGGCCATAAAATTAATGATTTTATTTTCAAAAAAATCAACTAATTTAAGTAATTCATTAAAGGCTTATCATTCAAGATAGGCCTTTTTATATTTTCTATTTATTACTTTGATATTTTTCTAAAATTTGCTGACTTAATAGCGAATAGACATCTAAAAAATTATCCTGATTTTCAGCTTTTAACATGTTCTGATGCATATGAAGAATATTTTGATCCCCTCTTCTTGCAGGACCTGTTTGCGCATGATCTGGACTCACCATTGTTGCTTTTTTTGCTGTTTCTAAAATAAGTGGATATAGCAAAGAAAAATCGACTTGTTTTTGATCTAAAATTTGCTTTGAAATATCATAACAATAATTACTAAAATTACAGGCAAATACAGCCGCTAAATGTAAACTTAATCTTTGTTCAGATGAATATTGATATACTTTTTCAGTTAATAATTGCGCAATATTATTTAAAAGCTCAGTGTCTTCTTTCTCACGTGCTTCAATAAAGAGAGGTGTTTGTTGCCAATTAATTTCACTCTCATAGCTAAATGTTTGTAATGGATAAAATATCCCAACCCGATCTAAAGAACTTGCCAATACATTAAGATGAGTACTCCCTGATGTATGAACAATTAACCCTTTAAAATTCAATTGTTTTAATTGAGCTATAACCGATGGAATAGCTTGATCACTTACTGCAATAATCAATAAATCTAGATGCTGATTAATTTTTTCAAATTCATTAATCGCTTCTGCATTAACTATAAAAGCGAGCTTTTGCGCATGCAATAAATCACGACTATAAATTTGAACAACCTCATAATGCCGCTGTAATTGTTGTGCTAAATGTGTTGCTACACGACCAGCGCCAATGAATCCTATTTTCATATTTAACTACGTGAATTAATGCCAATGAAAAATCATGCCAAGAAATCTTATTTGATGCAAATAATACTACCTTAATCGTTTAATTATCATCTTTATTTTAGAAATAAAAATAGTCAGCAAAAGCTGACTATTCTTTATGATCGAAACAATGATTCGGATTCGACTATTGAACTAATTCTTCTAGATACGAAATACGTTTTTTTGTTTCAGCATTAAAACATTTAATATATTGCATACGTTCATTCTGCTGTTTCATTTGATCATTCCAATACTGATATTGCTTTTGGTATGTTTCTTTTTCATTATCGGATAATGAATAAACTGATTTTTGTGCCAATACTTTACAATCGACATCACGTTTTTCAAACCAATCTGCCTGGGCTTGTTTGATTTCAATACGTTGCTCATCTGCCAAAGAATCCCAAGCTTGATTTAAACTTTCAACAAGTGAAGTCTTTTCAGATTCTAGTTCTTTGTTACGAATATCCATTGCTTTTTGAGCAAGTTCAGTCTGCTCCATATGTTCTTGTTCATGCTGCTTTATTCTTTCTTTATCTTGTTTATTTTCTTTCACATAAGCCTCATATTCAGCAGCATATTGTGAAACTGAAACAATACCTTCAATAACAGCAATCTGATTTGATACGCTTAAATACAGACCGTCTTTATCTGTTTTCGTAATCGCATATCGTAAATCACTCAACAACTGATCATTTTTAAATATATAGTCATCACTTTCTAAAGCATCATGCAAAGTGTAATTATTATTATTATACTCATGATCACACTCTTCGCATGGTCTTTCTAAAAAGGCATTTTCAGCACGTTGCTGAAGACCTTTTGGTAAATGAATAATTAACTGACTTGTACATTTTAAATCTTTGCCATTTTTATCATCATCTGGTGTAAGCGTTGTAACACCTTTAATTTCAAATTTAATACCCTTTTTTATTTTTTCTAAAAGACTTAAATCTGCCACATAAGAAGAATGACGAAGACGTTTATCCAATTCTTTAATATATTCATCTCTTAAATGATTTTGTATTTGCTCTAAATTTGCAGGCGCAGTACAGCTCCAATCTTGTAAAAGTTTAGATTCTGCATCATTCTCTTTTGCTTCATTTTCTTTTTTCAACAAATCACAGCCCGTAAAAAGAAGACTTGAGCTAAGCACGCCAATTATCATTAATTGCTTCATTGTATTTTTTAACCACAACTGATTGTTATATTTTCCCCTGCATTTAAACAAAAAAGTGTAAAAAAAACCACATTTCCATAAAAAAAGTCAGCATAAGCTGACTTTTTTTATATTTTCAATATTATGCAGAAAAAGTCTGAACAACCTTTCCTTTTACTGTTTGTTGAGTCAACGGTGTATTTTTACCATGTGAAATAATTGTATCTTTATTTAGTTGCCATTCTAACTTTGGATCAATCAAAACCCATCCGAACTCTTGCAACCAATTTTCATACATATTTGCTACTTTTGCTGGTGCAATAGTCACTTTTTCTACCCACTCTAATGGCTCAAATAATCCTTCTTCAACTAATTGAATACCAAATGGAACATAGGTATCAAAAGCTGTAAAACCAGATAATGTTTCAGCAAATGGTGCCATTTTAGCAGAACGACTTAATGGTTCATGATGTGTACAAATCGCATCAATAACCCCTTCCTTCAAACCTTGGCGTAATAACTCTTTATCTTGTTCTGAACGTAATGGCGGTCGAACATGTGCTAATGAATTAAATCCATCAATTAATTGATCTGTTAAATGTAATTGATGCATTGCAACATCACAGGTCACATTTAAACCTTTCGCTTTTGCAAGCTTAATTAACTCAACTGATGCACCGCATGACAACAAGCCAAAGTGAGCACGTACACCTGTTGCTTCAATCATCAGAAGATATTTAGCAATTGCTACTGTTTCAGCCAAAGCTGGAATCATTGGCAAACCTTGACGTGAGGCAACAAAACCTTCATGTACACAGCCATCTTTAGCAATTTGATGCTCTTCTGCATAAAAAACGACAGTCATATCTAAACCGGCAGCATATTCAAGTGTACGAATAACAACATCATCATCTGCAAAAGGAGCATTTGCATTAGAAACAGCTGTACAGCCACCTTTTTTAAGACCTGCCATATTTGCGGGTTGCTTACCTAAAAGTCCTTGAGTTTGTGCCCCAATCACTTTTAAATAAATACCTCCATCAAGCATCGCTTTTTCAACTAAACCATGAATAAGCGCACCATTGTCTTGAACAATTGGTTTTGAATCTGGGGGGGTAAACACATGTAAAATACCATTTTCACGTGCAGCTTTACCTTCAGATTTTAAAGTACCATGCTGTTGTTGACCTGGCTCACGTAAGCGTGCACATAAATCAACCATAGTAGGCATTAACCATTTTCCTTGACCATCAATAACTTGGTTTACATCATCCGATGCTGAAACCAATTTTCCATGTTCAAGAAAAACCGTTTGAATATTATCTGTCTTGTTAATTGGGTCTAAGACACGTACATTTTCAATTTTTACAATACTCATGACTGTCCCCTTATACCGCAATCGCTTCTAATAAACCTTTTTCTTGTAATTGACCTTGCATAGACAAAGCCAATACTGCCATACGAACGGCAATACCATTGGTCACCTGATGTAAAATTACAGATTGAGGACCATCGGCAATACTCGAATCAATTTCCACACCACGGTTCATTGGCCCAGGATGCATTACAATACAATCAGGTTTTGCAAGTGCTAATCTTTCTGGATTTAATCCATACATCTTATAAAATTCAGCTTGAGAAGCTAAAGCTGGAGAATCAATTCGCTCATTTTGAATACGCAATGTAATAATCACATCGCAATCACGAATGCCATCTTCCATTTTATTGAATAGACGAACATCTGCACCATACTCTTCAAAACCGTATGGCAATAACGTATTTGGAGCAATCACACGAATATCTTTGCATCCTAAAGTCTGTAAAGCAGCAACATCAGAACGAGCAACACGTGAATGTTTAATATCGCCAATAATGGCAATACTCATATCTTCAAATTTTTTATTGGTTTCACGTCGAATGGTTAACATATCCAACATTGCTTGTGTTGGATGTGCATGACGTCCATCACCAGCATTAATAATTGCGATATCAGGACAAACATCTTTAGCAATAAAATGTGCTGCTCCAGAAGAAGAATGACGTACAACAAAAATATCTGCCGCCATTGCTTCAAGATTCCAAAGCGTATCTCGTAATGTTTCACCTTTTGAAGTACTTGATCTTGCAATGTCAATATTTAAAACATTAGCAGAAAGTCGCTTTGCGGCAGCTTCAAAGGTTGTTCGAGTACGAGTAGAATTTTCAAAGAAAAGATTCATTACCGTACGACCTTCTAAGAGATTGTTAGTAATGAGCTGATTTTGGTCATTAAAAAAGGACGCCGCGGTGTCCAATATTTTTGTAAGAACTTCTTTAGATAGACCTTCTATGGTCAAAAAATGCTTTAGGTTTCCGTGTTGATTAAGTTGAATCTGGCTCGGAGAGTGCAATGATGCCAAATGCATGATGGATTCCTTATACGCTAAGTTAACGTATTATACAGATAAACCCAAATCATTGGCAGATCATGTTTCGGGAAAATAGAATAAAGACTAAAGAAATTAACATTCAAAAATACAATATATAGTTTAATTATCAATTATATATTTTAACTCAAATGCATTATCATCTCTTCTTTATTCAAATGAATTCAAAACCAATATATGAATAACAACTTTATCGTTCTTTCTGCTTAATTTTCCTTGTATAATCATGTCATCTAATTTTTTCTGTTAAAGCAATACTTTCCTTTATGCATTAACACGAACACGCTCTAAACAATTCGCCTTAGTTCTGAGATTTATATGAGAAGTTACGACATTTCTTATATTAATAAATCTCGATATTTATCAAATTCATGTAATTATAGAAGTCATGTCCTATGAAAATCGTCATTCTCAATAAACCTTATGACGTCCTCTCCCAATTCCGTCCAGATGAAAAGCATCAAACCATGGCCGATTTCATCGATGATCCTGAACTACGAATTGCAGGTCGTTTGGATATGGACTCTGAAGGGTTAATGTTCCTTACCGATCATGGTGGTTTAAATCAATTTATTACACATCCTTCAAATAAAAAATTTAAAACTTATTTAGTTCAAGTTGATGGCGACATTACCGACGAAGCACTTGAGCAACTTCGTAAAGGTGTGGAATTAAATGATGGTATAACTTTACCAGCCAAAGCTATTAAGGTTTCAGAACCAGAATGGCTTTGGGAGCGTGTTCCACCAGTACGTTTCCGTGCATCTGTACCAACGTCTTGGGTTGAAATTTCTATTTGTGAAGGTCGTAACCGTCAGGTTCGTCGTATGACAGCAACTGTTGGTTTTCCAACTTTACGATTAATTCGTACTAAAATTGGTTCTATTGATTTGGTACAACTTGGGCTACAACCTGGTGAAACTAAAGAAATTGAACCTTTACTTTATCCTGATTTTAAAGATGTTCCTGCTGCAGAACCTTATCGTTCACGCTCATATGTGAAAAAACCAGGCGGTACTGGTGGCAAACCAATCAACAAAAAAGTCAATAAAGATGGTACACCAAAGAAAAAGTCAGGTACACCTCGCATTTGGCAAATGGAAGATGGTGAAAAGCCTCGCCGTAAAACGAATGGTACAACACGTCCAAGTACCAAAAGTCGTGGTCGTCGCACTCGTTAATTTTCTTCTCATTTAAAAAAACAAAAGAATGCTTCGGCATTCTTTTATTACATAATTCATATGATTTATTAATTTGATATATACTAGACTCCAGCAGTTCAATCATTTAGCTGTTTTATTAAAATGGAGCAATAATATGAAAAAAATTATTTTTGGTGCCCTTACTGCTAGTTTAGCAACTTTAAGCTTTGCACAAAATCCGCTAAGTGTTCACGTTCTAAATCTAGAATCTGGTTTACCATCACCAAATGTTTCTGTCGTTCTTGAAGCTCAACAAGGTAATAATTGGGTAAAACTGAATGAAAAGAAAACAGATGAAAATGGTCGTATTAAAGAGTTATTCCCTAAAGAAACTGAACTTCAAAAAGGCACTTATAAAGTAACATTTAAAACTGGTGAATGGTTTAAAGAACAAAATCAACGTTCTTTCTTCCCTGAAGTTCCTGTTGTTTTTATTGTTGACGGTAATTTAGATCACTACCATATTCCACTTCTTCTAAGTCCATATGGCTATTCTACTTATCGTGGAAATTAATTAAATTTTCAAAAAATGGATGCAGATGCATCCATTTTTTAATCCAAATCATTATGAAATATGTGCTGGAAAAGCAATCACTTTCTCTAATTTCATTTGGTTAGTCGCAATCATTAATAAACGATCAATACCCAATGCAATACCTGAACATTCGGTCATATTTGGCAAAGCACTAAGCAAATACTCATCTATTGGCATAATATGAAGCCCAAGCTTTTCACGCTCAATATTATCTACCTCGAAACGGGCTCTTAAAATATTTGCATCAATTAACTCATCATAAGCATTTGCAAGCTCTAGACCTTCAATATAAAGCTCAAAGCGTGCAGCAACTAATTCTCCATCTTCATCATTTTTCGTTTTTGCTAACGATGCCATTTCATGTGGAAAGTCTGTTAAAAAAACAGGGGTATCAAAACCTAAACTAGGCTCAACAAAATGAGAAAATAATAAATCAATATATCCTAATCGATCATCACCTAAGTCTAGATTTAACCCCAATCTTCGGCAACAATCTTTGAGTTCTTGAACGCTTGCTTTTAAAGGATTTAAATCCAAACGATCTATAAATGCATGCTTATAGCTCAATACTGTTGGTCGAACTTCACCAAACCGATGTTTTAGAGTAACATTTAACAAATCTGTTACCTCCAACATAAGTTCTTTCAAACTCATATTTGGTCTGTACCATTCCAGCATTGTAAATTCGCTATTATGTTTTCTGCCATGCTCATCATCACGAAAAACTTTACAAATCTGATAAATTGGACCGCTACCACTTGCAAGCAAACGTTTCATTGCAAATTCTGGTGATGTTTGTAAATAGTGTGTTTTTTTATGCCCTTGTAGATGTCTCTGTACCTGAATTGATGCTAAATGCACATCCGTAACGCCTGCTTGAGACAAAATAGGAGTTTCAACTTCTAGAACATTTTTTTCTGCAAAAAATTGACGAATTTGTATATACATTTTTGCACGTGCTTGCATTGCTTTTAAGTCGCACGTTGGCTGATATTGAATTTGAGATGTCATGCCTTAGGCCCTCCATATGCTGCCCATTCACGACGTAATGGATAAGTTTTTCTTAAATAATCAAATGCTTTTTGATCTACCTTACCGTCTTTAAGACATGCGCGTAAATTTTGATCATCTCTTTGAATATCATAAATTTCTGAAATATATCTTTTTAATACTGACTTTAAATCTTGTGTATTAAATAAAGCATCACATACTGGTAATTGTGTTTCAAATTCTTTGTCATTCTTATAATTAAATGTTTGACAGAATGCGTCATAAATCATTTGAGTACCACGTGCTTTTCCTTCCAAGCTATAGCCTGCAATATGTGGTGTCACAATACGAATTAAATTTAATAATTCTTCTGAAATTTCAGGTTCATGTTCAAATACATCTAAAACGACAGCACGATTTGTTTTCTGAAGATCTTCAATTAAAGCAGATTCAGCAATAACTGGACCACGTGCAGAATTAATGAGAATCGTATCTGGTTTCATTTGAGCTAGTGTTGAAGCATTTATTAAATGATAGGTTGGATAATCACCTGTTTTGGTTAAAGGCACATGAATTGAAATTGCATCAGCATTTTGAAGTAAGCTATTTAATTCAACTTGATTCACATGACAACGTTCTACAAATGGATCATACGCAATGACATTCCAATTTAATAATTGAGCCATTGTTGCTAAACGAGAACCGACATTCCCTAATCCAATAATTCCTAATGTAAAATTTTCATTTTGATCTAATAATTGTGGTTTTAAATTCAGTAAAGCAGTAATTACATATTCAACAACAGCCTGTGCATTACAGCCGGCAGCATTTGACCATTTTATTTTTTGTTTTTCAATTTCTGTAATGTCTAAATGATCAGTGCCAATCGTAGCACTACCAATATACTTAAGTTGGCTCTTCTCAATTAATTGATGATTTACCTGAGTGACAGATCGTATTAATAAAGCATCTGCATCTTCTACATCTTGATGAGTTAAGGTTCGACCAGCATGTTGGTAAATATCACCAAAGTCAGAAAAAAAATATTCTGTAAATGCTAAATTCTCATCTGCAATGATCTTCATAGTACTATCCAAGTCAAACTTGTCCTATGATAACGCTACAACCTTAAAATATAAATTATGTAAATTGCTTTAATGCTATATCTTCAATTTTTATGGCTAAAAAAACTTTAAATACGCTGGTATTAATTTTTGTGAACCTTCAAACCCAATAATCCCATTGACTGTCATATTTGGGTGAACTGTTTCTAATAATCCATAATCAATTAATCCTACATGGTATTTGTGACCATCTTGATCAACTAAAAATACTTTATCCATATCTAATTTAAAATGCTCTGTGCCTCTATTTCGAATATAAACATGAAAATAATAGACTCCATCTTTTAATTGGTTGGTCTCATATACAGCAATATCAATTTTTTGTTGTGATAAATAATTAGAAACTAAAAATCGCCCACCAATTTGAGTCGACATTGATTGATGATTAATATTTTGTTTTACTGTATGTCGAGTATCATCATGTAATTTATCTTGATCATGATGATTACATGCTAAAAGCATCATCACACAGCAGATACAGATAATCTTTTGATTTAATGCCCAAATGCTCATCAACAATAACCAGCCATTTAGATTTCCCCTTAATCATGACGAATATTTAAGCAATTATTTTTTAAACAATGGAAATACCAATAATAATGATAAATAAATCACACTTTATATTATTTTTGTTTAGTTATTAGTTTTTTTTGTAGCATTAACTAAAACTTAATATTAAATTAATTTTCAAAGCTATATAATTCAATTATTTCAAACAAATATATTTATTTAGAAATAAGTTTTATCAATATATTTTTATATTTAATTAATAAAGAAATTAAAATATAATAAAAGAGTCATAATTTATTTCATTAAATTAAAAGCTTATATAAAGTTTTATATATTTTTTTAAATTTCATTACATTATTTAAATTTTTATTACATTTTAAATCATCTATTTTTTTTGTTTTATTTTTTAAATTTTGTTGTGAAATCATATCAACAACATGAATAAACTATTTACTTTTACTTAACAATATTTTATTTTTTCAATAATTTACATGATATTTAGACCCATTTCCGACTAAATTACTAGGTTGAATCTAATTTATAGATCACTACAATGTAATCCCATATTTTTCCTATGTCTTTATAGATCCATCATGAGTATCACTCACGTTACAGAACTTTTATCCCCTGCTGGTTCACTTAAAAATATGCGTTATGCATTTGCCTATGGTGCAGATGCAGTCTATGCAGGACAACCTCGTTATAGTTTACGTGTACGTAACAATGAGTTTGATCATGATAATTTAGCCATTGGAATTGCTGAAGCACATCAGCTTGGGAAAAAATTCTATGTCGTTGTGAATATTCAACCACATAATTCTAAACTGAAAAATTTTATTCGTGACTTAGAGCCTGTTGTTGCTATGCAACCTGATGCACTCATTATGTCTGACCCTGGTTTAATTATGATGGTACGTGAACATTTCCCACATATGGATGTTCACCTCTCTGTTCAAGCCAATGCTGTAAACTGGGCAACTGTAAAATTTTGGCAAAAAATGGGACTCACTCGCGTTATTTTGTCACGTGAATTATCTATTGATGAAATTGAAGAAATAAAAAATCAAGTTCCTGGTATGGAAATTGAAGTTTTTGTGCATGGTGCTTTATGCATGGCTTATTCTGGTCGTTGCATGCTTTCTGGCTATATGAATAAACGTGATGCCAACCAAGGTGCTTGCACAAATGCATGCCGTTGGGAATATAAGATTCACGACGCAAAAGAAGATGAAACAGGTGATGTTATTCCTGTTCAGCAAATTGAAAATTCAACTTGCTGTCAGTCATCATCTCAAGATGCTGATGAGCAACACATGTTAAATCAACATCATATTGATGAACCTGTACTTTTACAACGTAATGAAGAAGATATGTTTGCCGCAGAAGAAGATGAACATGGCACATATTTCATGAACTCCAAAGATTTACGTGCAGTTCAACATGTTGACCGTTTGACAAAAATGGGCATTCATTCGCTTAAAATTGAAGGTCGTACAAAATCTTATTTTTATTGTGCACGTACAGCGCAAATTTATCGTAAAGCTATTGATGATGCATTAGCAGGAAAGCCTTTTGACCCATCATTAATGACTCAACTTGAAGGTCTAGCAAACCGTGGCTATACCGAAGGTTTTTTACGTCGTCATGTACATAGCGAATATCAAAACTATGAAACAGGCTCATCACGTTTCGATCATCAACAATTTTGTGGTGAAGTTTTAGAACGTAATGGTGACTTTATTAAGATTGATGTCAAAAACCGCTTTGTGGTTGGTGACTCACTAGAGCTTATGACGACTTCAGGTAACATCACTTTTATACTTTCTGAAATGACAGATAAAAAAGGTAATGCTATTACAGAAGCTAAAGGTTCGGGTCATATTGTAGATATTCCTATACCTGCAGATGTTGATATGACTTATGCACTGTTAATTCGTAATTTACCAAACTCAACTGCGGATATTTCTGCATCTTCTTTAGCTTATCAAGCAAACTAAGGAAAGCAGTCATGGCATTATTAATTACAGATAAATGCATCAATTGTGATATGTGCTTACCTGAATGTCCAAATGATGCCATTTATGAAGGTGAAAAAGTATATGAAATTGATGTAAATCGATGTACAGAATGTGTGGGATTTTATGACCATCAAACCTGTATTTCGGTTTGCCCAATTGAATGTATTATTCCTCATCCTGAGCATGTTGAAACGCAAGAACAACTCATGCAAAAGTTCGAAGGATTAAAACTTTTCGGTTAGTTTTAATCAAAGTCATAAATTAGTTTCAGCTAGACTTCTTTCATTTTATAAACATTCTTCTAATCACTCCATGAAAAAAGAATGCTGAAAGAAGTCTATTTTTTTGCTTTTAACTTAATTCAATTTGATATTGCTGTTCAAGTTGCTGAACTGCGGCTGAAAAATCAAGTTCAGATGCTTGTCGTTTTGGCGTTAAACTCATTTGGTGATCGACCAATCGCAGTAATTGTAAATCTAAATTTTCTTGTGCCAGTAAATCAACAGCTATTCCAATATCCTTTTGAAGTAAATCGAGTGCAAAGGTTTTTGGAAAACTTCGATTCAATACTTTTTGCGCCATAATATTTAAAGACATCGCACTTTGCCCACTTGAATGATTAATACAATTCAGTGCGGAATTTAGATTCACCCCTTTCGCTTTTAATAGGGTCAAACCTTCTGCCAATGCCCATAAATGTGTTGCCATTAAAGTATTATTTACTGCTTTTACAGCAAAACCCGAACCACTTTCTCCCACATATTCAATTAAATGTGAAAAAGCCTGAATAATAGATTTCGCTTTTTCAAAAGCAGCTTGGTTGCCTCCAATCATCACGGTAAGTGTGCCATTTTCTGCACCTATCGTTTGTCCAGAAACAGGAGCATCTAAATAATCCACACCGACTGTTTTTAAAAATGCCGATAAAGATCGTGCAACATCAGGCACACCACTTGTGCAATCAATCCAAATACTTCCAGATTTAGGTGTATATTGTCGAATTAATTGTTCAACATCAGCACTTGTCGGTAAACAGCTAAAAATATAATCTGCCTGTACAGCTTGTTCTATAGAAACAGATATCGTTCCAAATAATTGAGCATGATCTTTTGCTTTTTGCTGCGTTCTATTCCATACCCAAACTGAATGACCGAGTTTTGGCAAATGGGATGCCATATGCCATCCCATCGCCCCTAACCCTATAAATGCAATATTAAGTCCCAAAAGAATCTCCTAACTATGTGCAATTTTCGTTTCAGAACTCTCAACTGCCGTTGTCATATCAGCAGTTTTCTCTTCCCCACGACTTAAAAATAAGTTAAGTAAAATAGCAGCCAATGTTGCTGTACCAATTCCACCTAAATCGAATGAACCAATATGTAAACTGTAATTACCAGTTCCCATAATTAAACAAACTGCACCAATAATTAATGTACTATTTTTAGTGAAATCAACTTTGTTATCGACCCAAATTTTAGCTCCAGCAACTGTAATTAATCCGAATACAACAATTGATGCACCACCCAATAATGCAACGGGAATCGTACTAATCACTGCACCAAATTTTGGTGATAAACCCAATAAAATTGCAAAGACACCAGCAAATACAAAGACAGTTGTTGAATACACTTTAGTAACAGCCATAACCCCAATATTTTCTGCATAAGTTGTCATGCCTGTACCACCTACCGAAGCGGAAAGCGTAGTACATACACCATCAGCTAAAAAACCGCGCCCCATATAAGGTGACAAATTTTTGCCTGTCATTGCAGATACAGCTTTGAAATGCCCTAAATTTTCTGCAACTAAAATAATCGCAACTGGTGCAATTAACATAATGGCATTTAAATCAAATGTAGGTGAATGAAATGTAGGCAAACCAAACCATGTAGCTTCACCAACTTTAGTAAAATCTATAGGTGTACCAAATCCCATGACATTGGCAATAATAAAATACAATGCATAAGATGAAACCAAGCCTAATAACAACAATAAACGGCGTACCATTCCACGAGTAAATACTGCAATTACACTAATACAAATAATCGTCAGTAATGCCATCCAACTATCAAAATTATTTGCTGAGACACTCTTAATTGCTACAGGCGCAAGATTTAAACCAATAATCATGACAATCACACCTGTCACAATTGGAGGCATTAATTTTTCAATCCATGCTGTGCCTGTTTTTATGACTAATAAACCAATAAGTGCATAAACAATACCGCAAACAATTGTTCCACCTAAAGCTAAGGCGATATTGGGATTAGCACCAACGCCTGTATATCCTGTAACAGCAACAACAGCACCAATAAATGCAAAACTTGATCCTAAATAGCTTGGTAATCGTCCCCCTGTGATGAGGAAGAATAAAATTGTGCCTATTCCAGTAATAAAAATAGTTAAATTTGGATCGAACCCCATCAATAACGGTGCCAAAACAGTTGCACCAAACATTGCAAAAGCATGTTGCAAACCTAAAACGAGACTTTTCCCAGCAGGCAAATATTCATCAATTTGCACAGGTGTTGTATCTAAATTACCTGTATAAGGCTTAAATTTCGGAAACCACGGTTCTTTTGTTTGCATGGGAATCCCCTAGTCATATTTTCATTAATTCATTTCTGTTGGCTCGCAATACGCTCGATTAAAATACATCAGCGCATTCATTCCTTGGCTTTGTTTCATTGCTTTAACTTCGCAAAATAAAACATCATGACTTCCTATAGACATGCTCTGTACAACCTCACAATCAAAACTCACCAAAGCATCTTCTAAAACAGGTGCTTGAGTCACTAATGTTGTCCATTGCCCTTGTTGAAATCTTTCATCCATTGGTGTTTTTCCACCAAATAAATTTGAAAGATGCTGATGTTTAGAAGCCAATGTATTTACGCAAAGTACCTGATTGGTTTTAAAAGTCTCAAACACTGAAGCAGAACGATTTAAGCAAACCAATAATGTTGGAGGTGTGTCTGTCACACTACATACAGCTGATGCAGTAAAACCTGCTTGACCCGCTTCTCCATGCGTCGTAATCACATTTACAGCCGCACCTAAATTTGACATTCCTTGACGGAAAACTTGCTGATCAATTGCCAAATGTGTAAGTGAAGCCAATTCATCTAAATTATTTAATTGCAGTTTTTCAGCATCAATATTTGATAGTTTTGCATTCATGACATCCCCCATCCCTAGAATAATTCTTCTCCTTCTAGGGTGATTTTTCACTGATTAATTGTTCATTTATTTAACTAAACATGTGCAATAGATGCGATTTCAACTAGAGCATCAGGTTTTACTAAGCCTGTTTGCACGCAATAACGTGCAGGTTTATCGCCTGGGAAATATTCGGCATACACAACATTAATTGCTGCATAATCTGCCCAATCTTTGACAAAAATATGATTAAAAGTAATGTCATCCATTGTGCCACCTGCTGTTTCAATCACTTTTTTGATAGTCTCTAAAATATGTCGAGTTTGAGCAGCTGCATCGCCAACATGAACGACATTATTATTTTCATCAAAAGCTAAAGTACCTGAGACATAAACAATGTTGTCTGCTTTTGTTGCAGGGACATATGGTGCTAATGGTTTACCTGTTCCTGCTGGAATAATAATTTCTTTTGGCATTTGAATTTCCCCTTAATTTTCAAAATTTTCTTTATGCTGATTTATCTAATTTCTGTTCAGATGTACTAAATGTCTCAACAAAATTTTGAGTATCTGACACCCAGCCAAAGAATGTTTTAATGTTATAAATACTGGCTTCATGGGCTTCGACTGGACCTGCTTGATAACAAGCATCTGCCAATGCCACACCAAAATATTCTAGGAAAAAGCCATCTCTTAGCGTCGACTCCACGCAAACATTTGTTGCAATACCGACAAAAACAAGATTACGAATTCCCCTACAGCGCAGCATGCTGTCTAAAGCTGTATTAAAAAATCCGCTATAACGTGGTTTTTCAATCACTAAATCTTGTGCAGTTGGTTGTAATTCATCAATGAGTTCAAAATCCCAGCCTCCTTTTGCTAAAAGTGTGCCTTGTAACTCAGGATTCTTACGCATTGTTTTTAATGCATTTGATTTATGGAAGTTTGGAGAATCAATCCCACCTGCTTCTTTGTATTGCTGATCCCAACCATTTTTAAAATAAATTACTTGAATACCAGCTTCATGAGCGGCATCTACAGCTTTTTTAATGTTTTCAACAACAGGTTTGGTTTTTGAAACATCAAATCCAGCCAAATCCAAATATCCACCTTGCGAGGTATAAGCATTCTGCATATCAATAACAATTAATGCAGTTTGCTCTGGTGCAAGTTGAATATGTTCAGGTTCTGCCTTTAATTCTTTGCTAAATGCACTTGCTTGAGTAAAGGTGCTACAAACGACTGATTGGCTCATGCTGATTTCTCCCAAACTGGTGCTTCAACCACATCATCAATCACAACATGCTGACGACATTTCATAAGTGGTTGAATTTTTTGCCCAAAGTCTTCTACGCCTAAAATAAAATCATCAAAGGTTAATAAAATTCCTTCCGTCCCTTCAATTTCGCCAATTTCATCCAACATTTTTGCAACATTGGCATATGAACCCACCAACGTTCCCATGTTAATATTCACAGGAGATACACTTGAAGCCATTTGACGAATATTGGTATCTGCACCAGATTTGGTATCTTTTCCACCTTGATTCATTAACCAATTAATTGCTTCAATATCGGCACCATCATTGTAGTTTTGCCATTTCGCCATTGCTTCTTCATCTGTTTCAGCAGCAATCACCATAAATAGAACATAAGTTTGAACATCTCGACCTGTTTTATCTGTTTGTTCTTTTAAACGATCATTAATCTCTGCATAAGCTGTTGGTGTATTTAAACCTTTGCCAAAAACAAAATTATAATCTGCATATTTCGCTGAAAATTCCAAACCTGTTTCTGACTGACCAGCACAAATAATTTTCATATCTGCTTGTGGTTGTGGGCTCACTCGGCAATCATTCATTTGGAAATGTTCGCCTTTAAAATCAGACTTACCTGTTGCCCAAAGTTCACGTAAAATTTGTACATATTCAGATAAGTATTCATAACGTTTGCCAAAATACTCATCTCCAGGCCACATCCCCATTTGGGTATATTCAGGAGCTTGCCAACCTGTCACTACATTTAAGCCAAAACGACCATTAGAAATAGAATCAATCGTAGATGCCATACGTGCAACAATCGCAGGTGGCATAACCAATGTTGCTGCTGTCGCATAAATTTTAATTTTACTAGTTACCGCAGCTAGACCCGCCATTAAGGTAAATGTTTCTAGGTTATGATCCCAAAATTCAGTTTTTCCACCAAAGCCACGCAACTTAATCATAGATAAAGCAAAGTCAAAACCATAATGTTCTGCACGTTGCACAATTTGTTTATTCATCTCAAAACTTGGTTTGTATTGAGGCGCATTTTCAGACAATAACCAACCATTATTACCAATTGGACAGAACACACCAATTTTCATATCAACCACCTCTTTTTTAACTTTTATTCAAAAAATTTATTTAAGAAATATTTAATCTTTCATACAAGTTGTTTAGCAATTGATATGCCAACTTTATTTATTTAAATATTTTCAAATACTTATATGTTTTTAATTTTACTATTTAGTAAAAACCATATTTTTTTCATTGCTCATTTTTAGTTATTCTTGTTTTAAATAAGTGCACGTTTTGAACCAAAATCTTACCAAAAGGTAAAAAATCATATAAAAAAAACCATAAGATAAACTTATGGTTAATTCAGGTTTAAAATCACTTTACTTTAATGGATGAGAAAATTAATTACCGCTTGATTCATCATTTCAGGCTCAGTCACAGTAGAGGCATGCCCACCATTTTCTAAGATGGAATAAGTACCATGCCCAAGTGTTTGATATAAATCCAAGGTTTTTTGATACGGCACTAAAAAATCATCTTGATTGGCAATAAGATGAACTTTGACATCTTTTAAAGCCTCTATATGTTTTTGTTCAATTTTAAATTTTTTTAATGCATTTAATCGTGCAAATACGTTATGTTTGGGTGGAAAATCTAATCCTTGTTTTTGTTCAGCTAGTTCAATCTGTTTAATATTTTTAGAAATCCATGCAGGTGGATATAAAAATAATGCTTGGGCTTGAATATAAGCCTCTGCCCCTACATACTCTAATAAAGCAGTTCTAGCAGAAAAACATTTTTCAGTATGAGGATCTAAATTATCCCATGCATTGATACTGGTTAAACTTAATAATTTAGTCTTATTTTTGAGCACTTCATCTTCATGAATTAATGTGGCAAGTTCGGCTCCAATATGTCCACCTAAAGCATGCCCAACAAAATGAAATTTTTCGATATTTTCTTGATCTAATATATTTAAAACTTGTTTTGCCATATTGGTCATACTGTATTGATCTATTAAATACTCAGCACTTGCATGACATCCTTCTTGGTCATAAGTCAAAATATGAAAATATTGACTAAATGTCTCTATTTGAGGATTCCAAAAATTTGCATGCCCTCCTAAACCAGAAGACATCACCATAAACTCTTTTGCTGCTCTATTTTTTGATGGATGAATATAATAATTCATTTTATACCCTTCGATAAAATTTCATATTTTCACTGCAATCTTTGTGCCCAATTATTTCAATCTATAATTTTTTATGAGCTCTATCATGTATTTAAATCGTTGTAAATATATTAAATATTAATAATAATTGTTATCATTTACATTATTAATTATTCGTTTCCTATTGGACCATTAAATGAATAGCCCAATCCATGCCCTAGATCCTTCAAAAATTAATTCATCTACACGAATAAAATGTAAATCCCAAACGACACCTCTCTCTTATCGACTCATGATTAGCTATCGCTTTGCATTGGCATTAATCGGAGGATATGTACTTGCAAGCTTATCAGCGATTGTGACTGCTCAATATTTTGCAGATTACAGAGGAAGTGCTGCGATGAGTGCCACGCTTATTGCTTTCGTACTTTGGGCAAGTGCATTTATTTGGGTATTTATGGTCAATAAAACACTTAAAGCAAGTTTAGGAATTTTCATTCCTGTATGTGTGCTTTTTATTTGTTATAAAATTTTGGGAAATTAATATGCGTGTAGATGCAAAACAGGAAGGTCCTCGCCAGTCAATGTCTTGGCTACATACATGGGCAAGTTTAATTCTAGGATGGTTACTCTACGCAATTTTTGTCACAGGAACGCTTAGTTTTTTCCAAAATGAAATAACTGTTTGGATGAAACCAGAACTCCATCAATCTGTCCCACATTCTTCACAAGTGGCTCAGACACAAGTGGCATTGAAATATTTACAGGAAAATCACCCAAATGCAGGTAGTTGGAATATTCAACTTCCTAATTCGCGTCAAAATACAACTCTCATTACTGTTCGTGATCAAGGTGAAGATCCTCGTGCAAGACGAGGAGGAAACCGTATCACTATAGATAGTGCAACAGGTGAGGTACTTGAAGCTCGTGAAACACGTGGTGGTAGTTTCCTATATCGTTTCCATTTCGATTTATATGGTATGCCTAGAATGTGGGCTCGCTGGATTGTCGGAATTGCAACATTACTCATGCTGGTTGCAATTATTAGTGGTGTTATTACCCATAAGAAAATTTTTAAAGATTTTTTCACCTTCCGTCCAGGAAAAGGTCAACGTTCATGGTTAGATGCACATAATGCAACAGCGGTATTTGCACTTCCCTTCCATATTATGATTACTTTAAGTGGATTATTACTTTTACTCTTTACTATCATGCCTTGGGGAATTGAAAAAATTTATGATAATCGAGGCGCATTTTTACAAGAACAAAATCGTGCACTCGTACAAACAAATAATGAAAAAGAAAAAAGTAATGCAAACCGTGAAAATCGCTCTGAACGTAATTCAGAATCTTCTGAAAATACCCCTCGTAATGATCGTGGTGATAATACAGAAAGAATGTCTGCACGTAATGGAAATGCTGAAGTACCAAATGAACGTCGACGTAAACATCAAAGTGTTGAAGCTCAACCTGCACCACTCGCTCATTTAGAACCAATCATTACAGAAACTCAGCAAGAGTGGAAAACTAATCCAATCAGTAGCATTAGTATTGTTTCACCGAATACGAATCAAGCCCAAATTGAATTACGCGCTTTAAATGGTGAAAGCGTCGTATTTCGTAATATTTATGCCAGTCTTCAATTTAATGGCGTTACAGGTAAAAACACGACAGATGAAAGTGCACAGCTAAAAAATCCTTCGGTTGCTATGGGCATCTATAATGTTATTACGACATTACATGAAGCACGTGGTGTACAGCTTGCTTTACGCTGGTTACTATTTTTATCTGGTATTGTCGGTACATTAATGATTGCTACAGGTCTTGTTTTATGGTGTGTAAAACGTGCACATCAACAGCAAAAACAAGGCTATAAATCATTTGGTTATCGTTTAGTTGAAGTTTTAAATATTGCTGCAATTATTGGACTACCTATTGCCTGTGCTGGTTATTTTTATGCAAACCGTTTAATTCCTGCACAAATGGAAGCACGTGCTGATTTAGAAATTCGTAGTTTCTTTATCATATGGCTCATCACTTTCATTTATTCAATGTTTAGAACATCTCGTCAAGCATGGTTAGAGCTTCTTGCTTTTGCCTCACTCATGTTTGCATTGTTACCAATTTTGAATTTTGTTACTGGTGGTCAAGCTTTATGGAACAGTATTGCTTATGGTCAATGGGTAATTGCTAGCTTTGATTTAGCCATGTGGACATTAGCAATATTATTTATTTTTACGTTCTATAAAGTTAAAAATCACAAAGGATTAGCCATGAAAAAAGCAAAAAATCCTGCATCAAACAAGGAGTCTGAAGCATGATTTTTTTCTTACTCGCATGGTCAATTGCAACACTTGGATTTATTGCTTTAGCAAGTTCAATGTCAAAACACCAAAAACAAATTTTTGATCGCGAACTGAGTGCAGGACAAAGTCAAATTGCGACTTTACTTGGCTGGTTTTTGTTAATCATTTCACTCATTATTAGCTTAATTCCCTATACGTTAAGCAATGGAATCAGCTATTGGGTTGGTGTACTCACATTTTCAGCATTATTTGTGGGTTTAAACTTAAGCTACTACGCTCATAAAATGAAATATATAACGATCATTATTATTGCCATTGCCTTAATAAGCGCAATTATTTGCTTATTATAGTGCATGCTTTGCATTATCAAGCCAATCTTCAGATTGGCTTTTTTTATTGTT
The DNA here is from genome assembly GCF_001307195.1 of Acinetobacter equi. NCBI lineage: Bacteria > Pseudomonadati > Pseudomonadota > Gammaproteobacteria > Moraxellales > Moraxellaceae > Acinetobacter > Acinetobacter equi. The sequence continues at coordinate 2,807,526 of NZ_CP012808.1, forward strand.
TCACTTAATCTATAGCAAATTTAAAATGGTTCTTTTTATGCCAAATCGTATTTCTCCTCCTACTGAACTGATGAACCTTGCTATTGCTGGTAATGCTAAAGCACAATTTGAGCTTGCTGAACTGTATATGCAAAGTGAACATGAAGATGATAATTTTTTAGCAGAAGAATGGGCTTTAAAATCTGCCGAAAATGGTCATCTTGAAGCAATGTACTGGCTTGGTGAAGGTTATACAGTCTATGCCAAAGAAATCGCTGAAGAAGATGCTGAAGAAGCAAAAACTCACTTTGAATTGGCTTATTATTGGTTAACTCAAGCAAGCCAACTCAAACATGCTGCTGCAACTTTAGAGCTCGCAGGGTTTTATCGTCGTGGTGATGTAATTGAGAAAAATGTAGAAAAATCTATTCAATTGATTACTCAAGCCGCTGAATTAGGTGATATCCAAGCAATGCGTGATTTAGCATGTATTTATGAACACGGCTTAGGTGTTGAAGTAGACGAAGAAAAAGCTGATTTTTGGAATGCTAAAGCAGAGCAATAAAACAGATTTAGAGTACTAAAGTAAGCCACTTTATATGTGGCTTACTTTTAAAAATATCTTTTATGACATATCGTAATTTAATACGCCAATCTATAAAAACCAGTATTAATTAATTTTTGCAATCATTTGGTCAACTAAACAATTTTCATTTTGTTTCACTACAATTTGAATAACTCCTGAACGATGTGCCAATACAGGAACCTCCATTTTCATTACTTCCATAATTGCAATCGCATCACCTTCTTTCACTTCTTCCTGATTATTGACCGTCCAATGTGTAATCACTCCATTCATCGGTGCTAATAAATCTTCAGGATGAAAATCAGTTTCAGAAATTGCTTCGGTTGAAGAAGTCATTTGCTGGTTTTGAGCAAACATTCCTGCTGGCAAACCTAAACGATGAAGTTTTCCATCAATTTCAATATAACTGAGTACCATTGGTGCTTGATGATTTGGAATACTTCGCTGTTTCGGCTTTAATTCTTGTTTAAAATCATTTTCAATCCACCGTGTATGAACCTTAAATTCATCAATAAAATCTGGCTCAGTTAAAATAGCACGATGAAAATCAAGTACAGATGCAACACCTTCAATTTTAAATTGTGTTAAAGCACGCCTAGCACGCGCAATAGCAATCTCACGCGTCGGACCAGTCACAATCAGTTTTGCCATTAATGAATCGAAATGACTTGAAACCAAAGAACCAGTTCGCACACCTGTATCTATACGTACTCCATTTCCAGTGGGTGCTTCAAATAAACTTAATGTACCGAAGGCAGGAATAAAACCTCGACTTGGATCTTCTGCATTAATACGAAACTCTATGGCATGTCCTTCTGCTTTTGGTGTTTCCTGAACAGATAACGGATAACCTAATGCAATTCGAATTTGCTCAACGACTAAATCAAGTTTGGTCGTTTCTTCAGTAATCGGATGTTCAACTTGTAATCGTGTATTTACTTCTAAAAAAGAAAGCTTGCCATCTTTACTTAATAAGTATTCAACAGTTCCCGCACCCACATAATTTGCAGCTGAACAAATATTTTTTGCTGACGTTAAAATTTCTTGATAGATATGTTCAGCAATAAATGGTGCTGGAGATTCTTCAACTAATTTTTGATTACGGCGCTGTAAAGAACAGTCCCGAGTTCCTAAAACCACAACATGACCATCTTGATCTGCAATGACTTGCGCTTCAACATGACGTGGTTGATCTAAATACTGTTCAACAAAACATTCTCCTCGACCAAAAGCAGCGAGTGCTTCACGTACAGCAGAATCATATAGTTCTCGAACTTCTTCTAATTTCCAAACAACTTTTAAACCACGACCACCACCACCAAATGCAGCTTTAATGGCAATAGGTAAACCATATTGTTCAGCAAACTTTATCGCTTCATCTGCATTTTTAAGAGGTTCTTGTGTCCCTTGTACTAAAGGTGCTCCTACAGATGCAGCTATTTTTCGTGCTGCAATTTTATCACCTAAACATTCTATTGCACTTGGTGATGGTCCTACCCATTTTAAACCTGCATCAATCACAGCTTGTGCAAACTCAGCACGTTCTGATAAAAAACCATATCCAGGATGAATCATTGTTGCTTTAGATTTTTTCGCAATTTCAATAATTGCTGGAATATTTAAATAAGTTTCAGGTGCAGTAACACCTGCTAAGCTCCAAGCTTCATCAGCAAGTTCAACATGCATACTTCCAATATCATCATCAGCATAAATTGCAACCGATGAAATTCCCATATCACGACATGCATTAATAATTCGAACCGCAATTTCGCCACGATTGGCAATTAATAATTTTTCATTATTCATTATGATTTACTCTCAATATCTATTAATTCAGCAATTTTTCTAAATTGAATACGACAACCTGCGGGAATTTGTGCCACAAGATCCCAATGATGCTTTGCAACTGAAGCCAATACTGGATATCCCCCTGTTAAGGGATGATCATTCATAAATAAAACAGGCTGACCACTCGGTGGAATTTGCAATGCACCAGTGCATGTCCCTTCACTTTCAAGTTCTTGCGTGATTTTTCGTTGTAATGGCACATCTCCAGATAACCGTAAACCAACTCGATTACTTTCATTGGTAACTAACCATGTTTGATCAAAAAATTGCTCAATACTTTTCTCATCAAACCAATCAGTTCTTGGTCCCATCACTAAATCTAGTTCAACAACATCACCCACTTTGGGTAAATCATTTTTTGCTTCTGCATGAGGGTAAATCGGTAATGTATTCATCTTTGCTTGATAAAGAACATCTCCAACTTTCAAAGGTTCAGAACCTAAAATCGCCAAACTATCAAAAGAATAACTATTTAAAATTGGTTGAAGGCAAAAGCCACCTCGAACTGTTAAATAATTACGAAGACCAGCTGTTGGTGTTTGAATATGAAATTCATCTCCAGCATCGAGTGCAATAGGCTGATAACTTTCAAAAATAGCCTGCTGACCTGTTGAATATTTCACTTTAATTTGCGACTTTGCACCTGTCACAGCAATTACTGCTGAATCTTGCATTTGCACTTTTAAACCACCGTTTAATATTTCAATGACAGCAGTTTCTATCGGATTTCCCACAATACGATTCACCATATGCATTGCCGATAAATCCATTGCACCTGCACGACCTACACCAACTTGCGTTTGATGAAAACGCCCTTCATCTTGAATTAGCATTTGTAAGCCTGAACCTAAAATTTTAAATACAGGATGATTTGATTTTAATTGCTTTGTTTCAGTTGAAATAATTTCAGTTGAACCAATCTGTTTCGGTATGCTCACAGATATCGGTCGATGACTCACATCTTCAAAGTGAACTTTCATTCCTGGTAATAAAAGTGCAGGATTTTTTCGATCTAAATCCCACATTTTTTCTAATGTTGTACCAATTAATTGCCATCCACCGGGACTATCTTTTGGATAAATTCCTGAGTATTTTCCTGCTAGCCCAAGTGAACCTGCGGGTATTTTTTTACGTGGCACTTTTAAACGAGGAATATCCGTAAAGGGATGATCAGAACTTGTTAAATAAGCAAATCCCGGAGCAAAACCAATGAATGCAACATTCCAAATACTTTGCTGATGTTTTTTAATCACCTCAGCAACTAACATACCTTGTAATTCAGCAACTTGTGATAAATCTTCACCATCATAAATAATAGGAATAATGACTTCTTCAGCTTGTCGATCAATACTGCTCCCTATTTCAAGCTTTTCAATACAAGAAATGAGCTTCTGTAACGTCGTTTCAAATTCATTGAAAAAAACTAAAATTGTTTTTGCAGCAGGAATTAATTCTTTAATTCCATTTAATTTTACCTGCTGTAATTTGCTATATAACGCCAACGTTTCTTCTAAACTTGCCAATTCAATTAAGAAACTGTCGACATTTACTGATAAAAATCGCATTTGCCTAATCCTTAGCTATATTGAATTAATTCATCCATGCACGGTCTGGAATATCTGTAATAAACATATGACCAGGCGCATGACTAATCGCAAAAGGAATTTTTGAGTTCATGACCGCTGCTTGTGGTGTCACACCACATGCCCAAAATACGGGAATTTCACCATCTTCAATACGAGAAGCTTCACCAAAATCAGGCTGATGAATATTTTGAATACCTAAACTTTCTGGATGTCCAATATGTACAGGTGCACCATGTACACTTGGCATACGAGATGTAATTTTGACTGCTTCAGCAATTTGATGAGATGGAATTGGTCGCATTGAAACCACCATATTTCCAGAAATTCGCCCAGCAGACTCACAACTAATATTGCTTAAATACATTGGAACATTGGTATTATCTTGAATATGTCGAACTTCAATACCCGCTTCTTGCAAAGCCGTTTCAAAAGAGAAACTACATCCAATTAAAAATGTCACTAAATCTGGATGTGCATTATAAATATCTTGTGCATCGGTAATTTCATCAACAAGTTCTCCATCTTTCCAAATTCTGTAACGAGGAAAATCGGTACGAATATCTGAATCCTGTGCCAATTTTGTTGAATAAACACCTTCTTCCAAAACATCCAATACAGGGCAACTTTGTGGATTACGATGTGCATATAATAAAAAATCATATGCCCATTCTTTTGGCACAGAAATCATATTCACTTGAGTCATTCCCGCAGCCATTCCTGCTGTTGGTCGATCAAAACCTGCTCTGATTTTATGCCTTGCTTCCAATGCTGCTTTAAGCTGTTGAATATCTGCTTTAATGTTTGTCATGGTACAAATTCCTTATGCACAAAAAGATCGAATGAGAATATTATTTTTCAATAGTTCTGCCTTTATGGCAGCCGACATCTGTAAAGCACCGTCAGTGTCGCCATGTAAACAAATCGTGTCTGCTTGAATTGGTGTAAACTTCCCATCAATTGATTCAACACCACCTTGCTGCAACATAGACACCACACGCTTTGCGACAAACGTAGCATCATGTAAAACAGCACCCTCTAAACGGCGTGAAACCAAAGAACCATCACTGTTGTAAGCACGGTCAGCAAAAGCTTCTGAAACCACTTTCAAACCTGAAGAACGTGCTTGCTCAACTAAATTTGATCCTGCTAATGCAACTAAAACCAATTGATCATCATAAATTTTAATTGCATCAATCACTGCTTTTGCTTGCGCTGAATCTTTCGCAATCGTGTTATATAAAGCTCCGTGTGGCTTTACATATTTAACTTTTGAGCCTGAAGATTTTGCTAAACCATCAAGTGCTGAAATTTGGTACAACACATCTGCCATAAGTTCATCATAGGATAAATCCATATTTCGACGACCAAAACCAACCAAATCTGGATATGCCACATGAGCACCAATCGTGACACCTAGTTTCACAGCTTGTTTTACGGTATTTAAAATACCAAGCGGATCTCCTGCATGAAAACCACATGCAATATTGGCACTACTTACAACAGGTAAAATTTGTGCATCATTACCCATTTTCCATGAGCCAAAACTTTCACCCAAATCACTATTTAAGTCTACAAACATGCTACAAGCTCCTTATGATTTAAAGTTTAGTCAGATAATTAAACACTGTTGTAAATGACATATAGCCCATCCACCATGTCAACAGACACGTTAAGATACCTAAAACAAGTAACCATTTAGGATAGTTATAATTACCCATCATATCTTTACGACAAGCAGCAACATAAACAAAAATAGATAAGCCAATTGGTAAAACCAAACCATTAAAGCCACCAACGAAAATCAGTAATCCTGCTGGTGTTGCACCCAATACAACATAAAGCAATAGTGCTAAAGCAATGAATGTGATGGTTGTATAATTGGTTTGTTTTGGTGATAAATTCTTTTTGAATGCAGTTGCAAAAGAAACCGAAGTATATGCAGCTCCAATTGTGCTACTGATCCCTGCAGCCCAGAAAATTAAACCGAAAAGTTTAAAACCAAAAGTTCCCGCTGCATATTGAAAAGCTTGTGCTGCTGGATTGGCAGTTTGACCTGAAAGATCAATTGCTGCACCACTAACAACCACACCTAAGAATGCTAAAAACAGCACATAACGCATGATCCCAACAACAACAATTCCTTTAGTTGCAGCCTTAGCAACTTCTTCGATATTCTCAGGTCCAACCGCACCTTTATCTAAAAGTCGATGTGCGCCTGCATAACAAATGTAGCCACCAACAGTTCCACCAACAATGGTCGTAATAATGGCAAAATCAATTTGGTCAGGTAAAAAGGTTTGTTCTACGGCCTGTCCAACAGGTGGCATGACAATAAAAGCAACAATAATAATTAAGCTAATTTTTAATAGCCCAAAAACAATCATGCTCTTATCCATAGCAAGTGTTGCTTTACGTGATGCAAAAATAAAAATGGCTAATGCACCACTCAGCACTCCACCTATTTTGACATCTAAACCGAATAAAGCATTTAGACCAAGCGCTGCACCTGCAATGTTTCCGACACTAAAGAAAAAACCGCCTAAAATCACTAAAAATGCCAGTAAATAGCCACTACCCGGCAATGCTTTATTGGCAATATCTGGAGCACGCATCTGTGTTAAAGTCACAACACGCCATATATTTTGTTGCACTACATAATCAATTAAAATAGAAATTAAAATAGCAAAGCCAAATGCAGCACCCAACTTCACAGTGAACACGGCAGTTTGAGTTAAAAATCCAGGTCCCATTGCAGATGTTGCCATCATAAAAATAGAGGCAACAATCGCCCATTGACGATCGGATAAAAGAGTAGATTTTAATAAAGACATATAATGCGTTCCTCATCCAATTGAGCTTAATTAACGCTTTTACAATAAAGATCAAAAAACTTTATTCTCAAAAATAAAATTTTTGTCCGATCCTTTTTTAAGATTGATATTTTTCACGATGAAAATGAGATTTTATTTTCAACAATAAAACATTATACAAAACAAACTTGCGGCTCAACTCACTATTAAACCATTCAAAAAAAACTAACCTTATGATTTTTATTATTATTTTTATTTGTTTAAATTTCATATAATTCAAACTTATCACTACCTATAAGCTAAAACTATGAGACTCTCTGTATAAAAAACCGTGTATATCGATATATTATTTATTGTCGCTGATTTAATTTATTCATTTCATTTCTAGAAATAAATATTGCCAATTCCGATAATTTTTCTTTTAAAGCTGTATTACTTCCTTGTGTATAAATGGCTGTAAAATTTAAAGGTTTCAATTGCACAGGAGTATTTAAAACCTCTAAACGGCCATCTAGAATTTCTTGAATTGCCGTTAACTTTGGAACTAAAGCAATACCTACACCTTGCTCAGCTAAACGCAATAAAACTTCCAATGAATAGCTCGTAATTGAAAGAGGTTCATCAATATTTTTTTCTTTCATTTGTGCTTTTAATTCTTTATATGGATAAGTCAGTCGAGGATAAGTCAAAATAGTATTCGACATTAAATTTTTAAATGATATTTGTCCAATACTGCCTGGAAATGTAGGTGCTGCTAAAAAGCATAATTCAAACTCACCTAGCGCATGTTCAACACACTCAAATTGAATCGTAGGGCCTAACAAAAATGCCATATCTAAATCGCCATTTTGTACACCTTCTTGTAACGATGGAGTCAAACTGACAACAATTTCCACAGAAATATAAGGAAATTTTTTTTGCACTTGCTCTATATATTCAGTCAACCATGTATAAACAATTGTTTCTGAAACACCTAAGCGAATTGTTCCTGTTAAATTTTGATTATCAGATAGCTCCAAAACAAGATCCGTTTCTAAACGTATAAATTTTTCTGCATATTTAAATAATGTCATTCCTTTTGATGTGGGTTTTATTGTACGGGAACTTCGATCTAAAATAGTAAAACCTAAATCCTCTTCTAAAGATGTTATCTTTTGAGAAATAGCAGGCTGCGTCATTTGAAGCTTATGTGCTGCCTTATTAAATCCATTTAAAGTAACCACCCAATAAAATGCTTCAAGATTTTTTAAATTCACGCTAAAACCTTTAATTAAAAGATAATTTCTAAAATAAAAATTATTTACTCAAATCTATAAATATTTCTCATAAATAACGGCGAAACATTCCATATATTTTAAACATGAGAACATTTCATATATCGCATTTTATGAAATGTTCTCTTAAAAGTGTTATTTTTCCACCAAACTTTCACCAATAATTTTAAGGAGATTAGTTGTTTGTCCAATAATTGCAGTACGATAACTTTCAAATATTGCAGTCGTGATTGCATTATCATCTTGTTTTACATTTGGTACGCCATCAAAGTTATTCATTACAGGTACATGAATATGACCTGCTGGAATTTTAAGTCTCATTACATCACGTAATAAGGTGTTACGGTAAGCAGATTCATTTGATAAATAATCTCCACCACTTCCATTACGAGAACACCATTCAGGTACTGGATCTTTAATTAAGGACATATTAGGCATTTTATTTACTACTTCATGTCCTCCTTCCCCCTGCGTTTCAGGTTTAGAACAATCTGGAAAATATTCATAATAAGTATTCCAAGTAACATCAAATCCTTCTAAACCTTCACCCGTCACCAACATAGGACGAAGTATTCCTAATTGAGAATGATCTTCTAACATTTTTTTATGTGGAAATGAGGCTATTGTAAATTGTGGTGGAGAATCCTTTTTCCATTCTGATGCTGTATCCGATCCAAACCATCTTTCGGGTACAACAATATTACAACCTGAACCTTTCAAGCTGATCAAATCTACACCATCTCCAACGTTTTTCCCTATTGCTAAAGTATCTTTAGGTAAACTAGAAAGACAATATGCCATTCCATCATTACCTGCTACAGAACCATGAAATCTTGCATTATATTGTTCTAAATTAAAAATAGAATTACCTCCCTGACTCAAAGTAATTGATGCATCTACACGTTTCGGTCCCGCTTTAAACCAAGGACCCAATGTATCTTCCTGCATTCCTTTTGTAAAAGGATCATAATTTACAGGCAAAATATAAGATTCAATATGTAAAATAGAACCATCTGAAAGTATAAATTCCTTACCATCTAATGCTAAAGCTACCGCAGCAGAAGGATTACCATTACGTAAGCCCGTATTTGGTTCACCTGGTTGCCCCAAGCTAAATACATCAAAACCACTAATAATCATTCGACGATAAAGCCGACCATCTGCATTTTTTCCTTCAGGTAAATCAATACTATTTTGACCACGTGATGCTTTTTCAAATATCCACTGTAATTCTTCTTTTTCTGCAGCTGTAAGTATAAATTTTGGATTCCATTGCCTTAAGGCTTTGGTCATTTGAACACGTACCCAATACAATATTCGGTCATCACTCGCAGGTAAACTTGCATTCCCCTTTATAACACTTCGACCTTGTGCACGATCTACCGCGGTAGACCAAAGTTCTTGACCTGATTTACTCACTAATTTCTTCGCTTGTTCAAAATTAGAGACTTCTGTTAAGCCATTGGTATTACATAAATTTTGTTTGAAATTTGAAATAAGTTGATTAAAACCACCCGCATTGATCATACGCGTTGCCAGTGGTGTTTTATCATTACCCACTACATTTTCACCAGAAAAAGGCAATGGTGTTTCAAGGCGACGCTCTTCATAACTCAACTGAACGGAAGTATTCCAACCACATGATATTTTGGCTGAATTTTTTTCTATACCATTGTTTTGCTTATCACCACATGCCATGAAAAATGTTGAAGATAAAATTGCAGCTATTGTTTGATATCTTTTATTCATTTTATTGTTACTCCTTCTTAGATATATCGTTCATTCCCTTTAAGAACGAATATCTCCATCTACGATGGAACCGTCATAAAAAATAAATATTAAAATTCAATCTTTATTACTTCTATCTAAAATTTTCATCTCCCTTATTCTTATCCTCTTAATTTCCTTATTATTTATTTCATTTTGAATACATATAAATATTTAGAGTCTTTTAAAATTTAAAATAGACGAGATATATATCTCATACTATTCAAATTTAGTTATATGGTTGTATGATAAATTTATTTTTTTGACAAATTGGGCATAATTATTGCTAATCGCAATATTTATTAAAAAATTTACTTTACTATTTTGTATAATTTATTAATAAATAATTACTATTTTTTATGACTCACATCTTCAAATAATGATAAAAAAATAAGCCAATGATCGAATCAATGGCTTATTTAATAAATATTTTAGATTTGGCTTTTTAATTCTTTAATGCTGAACGCATTTGAAACTCAACATCATCAATAATAATCGCTTGTCTGCAAATTCCTTCTGCCTTACGCTGATTTTCAAATAACAAAGCAGGCATAGGATCAAAAGAATCAAAGAAACAAATTTCATTGTCATCTACGGAATACACTAAAGATTGGTTTCCAACTTCATCTAAAGTGTCGTAATACACAATGACAAATTTACCTTGTTCTGTTGCTTGCTTAATTTGTTGATAACTTAATGCAGGTTGTACAGGTATTTTTAATTGTTTAGCTTGTTCATACATATCACGTTCTTTTTCTTCAATGTACAGATCTTCATCTGTATAAAAAGAAACTTTAAAGCCAAATTTTTGCAACGCTATTGCTAAGGCAATCGTATAAGTGCCTTCTTCATAATCATATTTTGTGGCTTGAATTAAAGCATTTACATCAACATCTACACCATGATGTTGAAATAACATCCAAATGGCATATAGCCCGCAATTAGCTTCTAAATTAACTAAAGATTCAGGGAAATTTAGTGCCATTATTCCAATCCAATTTAATAACTGTATTGATGATAATGGCTACTTGATTAAACTCAAGGATTATTCCAATAACGTGCAATCATTTTAATTAAAATAATGTATTCATCATGCAAAACTTAGAATACTTTAAGCACATTTCCAATAACCATATGCTTAAATAATTCCACCATTTACACGTAAAACTTGTGCATTTATCCAGTTACTTTGTTCATTTACTGCAAAATCAATTACATTTGCAATATCTTCAACTGTACCTAAACGCTCTAAGGGAGAAGCCATACTTAATTTTTGAATTAACTCCTCGCTTTTTCCTTCTAAAAAAAGTTTAGTTGCTGTTGGTCCAGGTGCTATCGCATTTACAGTAATATTTTTACCTCTTAATTCTTTCGCTAAAATAATCGTCAAAGATTCAATTGCTGCTTTTGATGCAGTATACACACCATAATTTTCAGGATTTAATGCAACAACACTGCTTGATAAATTAATAATTTTTCCACCATGCTCAAGACGTTTTGCTGCTTCTCTCATGGTATAAAGTGAACCTTTAATATTAATATCTATCAATTGATCAATATCTTGATTACTTAACTGTTCTATTTTGCTCATACGTAAAATCCCAGCATTGTTAATCAGTACATCTGCTTTTCCATAAGTACTTATGGCATGATCAAATAATTTAATAACTTCTTCTGCCTGACTAATATCTGCTTTATAAAGTGTTGCAAGACCACCAAACTCAAGAATATCTTCTAAAACTTTTAATGCAGCTTGATCATTATTTGAATAATTAATAACAAGCTGATGACCTTGTCTTGCCAATAATTTTGCAGTAAATGCACCTATTCCACTTGAAGCGCCAGTAATAATAATTACTTTCTTTAAATCAATTGTTTTTATCGTTTGCATTGTGTTTTATCTCTTAATATTTGTTCTTGGAAGGTTTATATAATAATGTTCAAAAATAAAAAGATAATGAGCTAAAAACCGACATCATTGTTCATTTTTTTAGAACAAAGGAAAAATAAAATGGATAAATTAAAAGCAATGTCTATTTTTCTGCATGTTGTTGAACAAAACAGTTTCACACAAGCGGCCAAAATATTAAACATGCCTCGCTCTACTATGACAGAAGCTATTAAAAATTTAGAAAATCAATTAAATACAAAACTATTACTACGAACAACTCGTCAAATAAAAACCACAAATGAAGGAGAAATCTATTATCAACATTGCAAATTTATTTTAGATTATATTAACCAATCCGATCATCATTTCCTTCATGCCAAACCTAAGGGCACATTAAGAATTGAAGTACATGGTGGTTTTGCCGCTACGTTTATTTTGCCTTATTTAAATCAGTTTTTCGCACAATATCCTGAAATACATATTCTTCTTACCGAAAGTGATCGTTATGCCAATATAATCAATGAAAATATTGATTGTGTTATTCGTATTGGGCATCTAAATAATAGTGATTTAATTGTGCGAAATTTAGGTTACATAGAACAAATAACGCTTGCGAGCCCACAATATTTAGAACAATTTGGTATTCCTAAACATCCAAATGATTTAAAACATCATTTTATGGTTGGATTTTATTTAAGTGCACAACAGAAGCCTCTTCCTCTTGAATTTATTATTCAAAATAAACTTCATGTTTTTAATTTACCATTTTTACTTCAAGTAAATGGTTCAACTACATATTCATCCGCAGCAAAACAAGGTTTTGGTATCATCCAAGCACCATATTATTCTCATCGTTTAGATCTAGAACAATTACAGCTCAATCAAATTTTACAAGATTATCCCGTTCCTCCTTTAGCTATTTCCTTACTTTATCCATCTAAAAAACTCATTTCTCCAAGACAAAAAGTATTTATAGATTGGATTGTGGAACTTTTTAAAAAAGAAGATCATTTTAATCATTCAATAAAAAATCTTCATTTAATTAGATAGTAATCAATTTCAGATTGGAACTAAACCATTTTCCAAGTACAATACTTCGCTAGTCGAGGGATGTTGCGACTTTTTTACAGACAGGCACATAAATGTCATAACACGTAAATTAGCCAGGCTCGACGATCGGTTAATCTTTTCACAGACTGACCAACAACGGCATCCGCGAACTGAATGATCAATTTTTGCTTTTATTAAGGAGATCGTGATGAACGCGGTTAATGCTTCATTTACAGATTACAAAGTAGCCGACATCAATTTAGCTGACTACGGTCGTAAAGAAATTAAACTTGCTGAAGCAGAAATGCCAGCTTTAATGGGTTTACGTAAACGTTATTCAGCTGCAAAGCCACTTGCTGGCGCCAAAATTCTTGGCTGTATCCACATGACGATTCAAACTGCTGTTTTAATTGAAACATTAGTTGAATTAGGCGCAGAAGTTCGTTGGACTTCTTGTAACATCTTCTCTACTCAAGATCACGCTGCCGCTGCAATTGCTGCTTCTGGTGTTCCTGTATTTGCTTGGAAAGGCGAAACAGAAGAAGAATACATGTGGTGTTTAGAACAACAAATCAATGTAAATGGTACGCCTTGGGATGCCAACATGATTTTGGACGATGGTGGTGACTTAACTGCTCTTGTTCACGAAAAATATCCAAATGTTTTAGCTAAAATTCACGGTATTACTGAAGAAACAACAACAGGTGTTCAACGTCTTTTAGAAATGTGGAAAGACGGTTCACTTAAAGTTCCTGCAATCAACGTAAACGATTCAGTAACTAAATCTAAAAATGACAACAAATATGGTTGCCGCCACTCACTAAATGATGCAATCAAACGTGCGACAGATATGCTTTTATCTGGTCGTCGTGCACTTGTAATTGGTTATGGTGATGTTGGTAAAGGTTCTGCTCAATCTCTTCGTCAAGAAGGTATGATTGTTCGCGTATCTGAAATCGATCCAATTTGTGCTATGCAAGCATGCATGGATGGTTACGAAGTTGTATCTCCATACAAAAATGGCGTTCAAACAGGTAAAAAAGAAGATGTTAACGCTGACCTTCTTTTAAATACTGACTTAATCGTAACTACAACTGGTAACTACCACGTTTGTGACTCAGCAATGCTTGATACATTAAAAGCAGGCGCTGTTGTTTGTAACATCGGTCACTTCGATACTGAAATCGACACTAACTACCTTCGTGGTTACAAATGGGTTGAAGTTAAGCCACAAGTTCACCAAGTTTATCGTTCAGAGGACGAAAATAACTACTTAATCCTTCTTTCTGAAGGTCGTTTAGTTAACCTTGGTAATGCAACAGGTCACCCATCACGCGTAATGGATGGTTCATTTGCCAACCAAGTATTGGGTCAAATGCACTTATTCGCTGAAAAATTTGCTGATCTTCCAGAAGATCAAAAACAAGCGGCTATTCGTGTAGAACTACTTCCTAAGAAATTAGATGAAGAAGTTGCTGCTGCAATGGTTGCAGGTTTCGGTGGTGTATTAACAACTTTAACTCAAGAACAAGCTGACTACTTAGGTGTTCAAGTTGAAGGTCCATTTAAATCTGATGCTTATAAATACTAAGTTTTAGTTTTACTCTCATCCTAACCTTCTCCTTAGGCTATATATTGTGCAAGAGCAGAAACTTAATACTTAGATTAAGTTTCCTCTCCTCTTAGTAGAGGGTTAGTGAGAGATCAAATCATATAAGTATTTATAAAAAGGATTTTTATATGTCTAAACAGATTCCAATTTCCTTTGAGTTTTTCCCAACAAAAACAGATGTAGGGGCTGAAAAACTTAAAGTTGTTCATCAAGAATTACAATTACTTAATCCTGAATTCTTTTCGATTACCTACGGTGCTGGTGGCTCAACACGTGAACGCACTTTAGCAGCAATCAATGAGTTTAATGGCAAAGGAATACCTGTTGCCCCTCACCTTTCTTGTATTGGTGATGATAAAGTTCGTATTGCTGAATTATTAGATATCTATAAAGCTCAAGGTATAAACCGAATTGTCGCTTTACGTGGTGATTTACCATCTGGTCAAGTTGGTCTAGGTGAACTCCCATATGCTCAAGATTTAGTTCGCTTTATTCGTGAACATTCAGGTGATCATTTCCATATTGAAGTAGCAGCTTATCCTGAAATGCATCCGCAAGCAGATAGTTTTGATCTTGATATCAAACGTTTTTGTGAAAAAGCAAATGCAGGAGCAAATGCAGCTTTAACCCAATTCTTTTTTAATCCAGATGCCTATTTCTATTTTATAGAGCGCATTCAAAAAGAAGGTGTCAATATTCCTGTTGCCCCAGGTATTATGCCAATTACCAATGCAAGTAATTTAATTCGCTTTGCAGATGGTACAGGTGCAGAAATTCCTCGTTGGATTCGCAAACAATTGGCTGCATATGGTGATGATACTGCAAGTATCAAAGCTTTTGGTCATGAAGTCATTGTTAAGCTTTGCGAACGCCTGCTTGCAGGTGGTGCACCAAGCTTGCACTTCTACACAATGAATACTACTGATCCAACCCGTAAACTTGTGCTTGACCTTGGTTTAGCATAATTTTTTGCCTATTTGAGAGATAAGATTTAATGCCACGTTTTTTTATCGATGCCGACCTTAATGTAGATACAACTGTAGAAATGACAGAAACAGTATTCCATCATTGGGTAAAAGTCTTACGTGCTCAAATAGGTGATCAAGCCACTTTCTTTAATGGACAAGGTGGCGAATATGATGTGACATTAGTTGAAGCAACAAAAAAAGTAGCATCGGTTCAAATCAATTCGTTCAATCCTCAAAATAGAACAGCAAAGCATAAAACTTTACTTGGGCAAGTCATGAGTAAAGGTGATCGTATGGACTATGCCATCCAAAAAGCTGTAGAACTTGGTGTATCAGAAATTCAATTACTCACTTCTGAACGCTGTGAAATGCGCTTAAAATACGATCGTGATCAAAAAAAATTAGAACACTGGCAAGGTATTGCCATTGCAGCATGTGAACAATGTGGAATGAATATTGTTCCTAAAATTCTCGCTCCAATTTCTTTAGAAGCATGGCTTCAAACTAACTTACCAACAACAAAACTTGTACTAGCTCCAAATAAAGAGGAAGTTAATATTTTAGAAAATATCAGCTTAGATGTTGCCCTTTTAATTGGTCCTGAAGGTGGCTTAAGTGAAAATGAAATTCTCTCCGCAAATACTGTAGGATTTCAAAACTGGTGCATCGGTGAACGTATACTTAGAACAGAAACGGCACCAATCGTTGCACTTTCCATTATTAATTTTTTGTGATACAAGTCACACTAAAACCTAAATTTAATATATAATATTTATTAATTTATATATATTTTGATATTTCAAAAATATTCTCCCAAAGTTTTTTGAAATATCAATAAATTAGTTCTAAAATACTCTAGAACGCTTTAGGTTTTAAATGCATGTCCAATGTTAATAATTATGCGTATAAAAGATATCTATATAGTGAACAAATTAAAAACTCATTAATAACGATTCGATATTTTTTACTAAGTATTTGTCTAGTCAGTACTTACATTTATGTTGTTTTTTCTCTTTTTTTTGGTTATTCAGAAATACTAAATATATGGTTTAATTTAACTGAAATAATAATTTTTATTAGCTTATGCATTACTTTATTTAAATTTAGATTTGGAACATATTCTGATAAACATGCTGATTTATGGGTGAAATCTGTTTGTATCACCATAGGGCTTATGCTTGCTTTAGGAACTTTTGTATTATATTTCCAGTTACCAATGTATGTAAAAAACTTTAATTATTATCAAGGATTAAATCTTTCTTTTATTTTAATTGGAGTCAGTTTGGTATTTGCTTTAGCTTTTTTAAATCAAAAGCTTATTTATTTCCTTATATTATTCTTCCCTGTTATTTTGCCTTTTTTATATGCACAAATAACATTAACACTAGATAATCATTTATTATTTTTTATTTCAACAGATTTTATTCTAATTTCAATATTTATTTGTGCCAGTATTTCTGTTCGTATACAAAATAAATTAACTAATTTACTTTTTAGAAATAAATTATTAGTTGAAGATGCTGAAGAGCAAATACTCGTCCAAAACAAACTGAATACACAACTTAAAATTGAGATGGAAAAGTCAAAAGCGATTGAGCTAAAACTTCAAGAATATTCGCAAATATTGGAATATAAAATTAAAGAACGTACTTTAGATTTAGAAATCATGCACCAAAATCTTAAAAATAAACAGACAAATTTAATATTAGCCCATGATATTGCTGGTTTAACACCTTGGGACTGGAATATTAAAGAAAGAAAAATTACATTAAATAAGAAGTCGAATAAACAGTCTCTCGATTCAGACTCTATAACTCTTGATTTTAACAAAGAAACTCCTGTTCATCCTAGTGATGTAAAGCATTTCACCTATGAGTTAAAACGACATTTACGGGGTTTATCAGATCAATTCGAAGCAACATATCGCATCCAATGTAACGATAATAAATGGCATTGGGTACATGATATTGGTCGAGTAATTAGCCGTAATCCCAAAAACAATTTCGCAATTAAAATGGTCGGAATACGTCGAGATATTAATAAAGAACGTTTAGATCAAGAGCGTTTAAAACTTTCTGCAAGCGTATTACAACAAGCAGCTGAAGGAATATTTATTTTAGATGAAGATCTTAAATATATCGATGTAAATCCATTTTATGAAAAATTAACTGGATTTGAACGTGAAATTTTATTAGGTAAACAAGTATTTGAAATTTGTATAAATAAACAAGATAATCAACAATTAATGCATAACTCAATTATAACTAAAGTATTAACAACTGGTAAATATGATGACGAAATTACTGAACAGTTCTTATCTGGTAAAGAACTTACATTAAGATTTCATATTAATGCAATTAAAGATGATTTAAATAGAACCATTAATTATATTGGTATTGTTTCAGATTTAACTGAAAAAAGGTTACAAGAACAGCGTCTTTCGTACTTAGAAAACTATGACACACTAACAGATCTACCAAATCGAATTTATTATAATTATCAACTTCATCAATATGTTGTGACTCACCAAAATTCAGTTAAGCAACTTGCGATTATTCGCCTTAATATTGATAGATTCAGACCTTTAAATGAGTATTTAAAACAAAGTGGTGGAGATGAATTACTCCGACAATTAGCACAACGTTTACGTTTATCTAATGATGAAGCGCTATTTCTCGCACATTTAAATAGTGATAATTTTGCAATTGTTTATGAGCTATCACACTTACGCCCCTCTATTCATGAACAATGTGAAAAGATTATGCGTAGCCTATCTACACCATTTAACATTAATGGAGAAGATCATCACATCACCGTTTCAATGGGTGTATCTTTTTATCCTGAACATGGTCGCCAAGTTGATTACTTAAATAGTTATGCAGAACAAGCACTCAAAGAAGCTAAAAGTTTGGGTGGTAATATGGTGCGTATTTATAATCTAAGAGCAGATGTTTTACTCAACCAAGATATTTACATAGAACGCGATCTAAGACACGCTATCAAAAATCATGAATTAGTTGTCCATTATCAACCTAAAGTTTATTTTGATAATTCTCAAATCCAAGGTTTTGAAGCTCTTATTCGTTGGAATCACCCAACTAAAGGTCTCATTCCTCCAAATATGTTTTTGCCTATTGCCGAACAAACAAGCCTAATTTCGGAGATTGGAACTTTTGTTATTTTAGAAACAGCGAAGCAAATCCAAAAATGGAAACTCATGGGATATGAAAACATCATTGTTTCTTTAAATGTTGTCGCACAACAATTGCATCGAGGTAATCTTCTTGAAACTATTGATCATGCATTACAAAAGTACAATATTTCAGGTGAAAACTTAGAGCTAGAAATTACTGAATCTTCACTTGTTGATCAAACTGATTTGGTTAAAAAAATACTAGAACAAATCAAAATGCGTCGTATTCATATTGCACTTGATGATTTTGGTACAGGTTACTCATCACTTTCTTATTTGACCCACTTCCCGATTGATACTTTAAAAATTGATCGTAGCTTTGTATTAAAAATTGGGCACCCTAAACAAGAACCTCTTGTAAGTGCAATTATTGCCATGGGTAAAGCAATGGGAATGACACTTGTTGCAGAAGGTGTTGAAACGGAAGAACAAAAGCAATATCTATCAAATCTGCAATGTGATATTGCACAAGGATTCTTATTTTCAAAACCTTTAACAGAAAATGATGCAACGACTTATTTAGTTCAACATTATCAAAAATAATTTATAGTAAAAACATATTACTTAAGAGTATTCAGTGCTCATTAGTGTTAAAAAATGCACAACTTGGGCTGTGCTAATTTTGTAACTAATGATATATTCAAATTCATTTCGCTAATCCATTCACGGTTTAGCATTACTTGTAAGACGAAAGAGATTCAGATGGACGAGCAATCATTAAAACAGCAAGCACTGTATTATCATGAGTTCCCAACACCAGGAAAAATCAGTGTTACACCAAGTAAACAACTGAGCAACCAACGTGACTTAGCTCTTGCATATTCTCCTGGTGTTGCTGCACCATGTTTAGAAATTGAAAAAGATCCATCAAAAGCTGCTCTTTATACAGCACGTGGCAATCTTGTAGCGGTTGTAAGTAACGGTACAGCAGTTTTAGGTCTGGGTAATATTGGACCATTAGCATCCAAACCTGTAATGGAAGGTAAAGGTGTTTTATTTAAAAAATTTGCTGGCGTAGATGTTTTTGACATTGAAATTGCTGAAAATGATCCAGATAAAATTGTCGATATTGTTGCTGCGTTAGAACCAACATTTGGCGGTATTAACTTAGAAGATATTAAAGCTCCTGAATGTTTCTATATTGAAAAGAAACTTCGTGAGCGCATGAATATTCCTGTATTCCACGATGATCAACACGGTACATCTATCATTGTAGGTTCTGCATTATTAAATGCATTACAACTCAATGGTAAAAAAATTGAAGATATTAAAATCATCGCTTCAGGTGCTGGCGCAGCTGCACTTTCTTGCTTAGATTTATTATGTGCACTAGGCGCTAAAAAAGAAAATATCACTGTTGCTGACTCACGTGGTTTAATCACAACTAAACGTGAAGGCTTAGATGATTCTAAAAAACGCTACATGCAAGATATTGATGCAACACAATTAACTGATGTAATTGCTGGCGCTGATATGTTCTTAGGTCTATCTGCACCTGGTATTTTAACCAAAGACATGGTTAAACAAATGGCGAAAGATCCAATTGTTTTCGCACTTGCAAACCCAGATCCAGAAATTTTGCCAGAACATGCACATGAAGTTCGTGATGATGTCATCATGGCAACAGGTCGTTCAGATTATCCAAACCAAGTAAACAACGCACTTTGCTTCCCATACATCTTCCGTGGTGCACTTGATGTCGGTGCAACAACCATTAATGAAGAAATGAAAATTGCATGCGTACATGCAATTGCACGTATGGCACACATCGAAGCTGATGCGGCATCTTATGGTGAAAAATCTGCTTCATTTGGTCGCGATTACCTAATCCCACGTCCATTAGATCAACGCTTAATTCTTGAAATTGCACCTGCAATTGCTCAAGCTGCAATGGATTCTGGTGTAGCAACACGTCCAATCGAAGATTTTTCTGCGTATCGTCAACGTTTATCAGAGTTCGTTTATAACTCTGCTTTCATGATGAAACCAATTTTTGCTCAAGCAAAAACAGATCCTAAACGTATTGCATATGCTGAAGGTGAAGATTTACGTGTTCTACGTGCAGTTCAAATTGCAGTAGATGAAGGTTTAGCTAAACCAATTCTTGTTGGTCGTACAGCAGTTATCGAAGCAAATATCAAAAAATTAGGTTTACGTCTTGTTGATGGTGAAAATATCACAATCGTAGATCAAGAAAATAATCCTAATTACCAAAAATTTGCGGATGATTACTACAACATCATGCAACGTAAAGGCGTAACACCTGAGTACGCTCAACGTGAAGCACGTCGTCGTTCTACGCTCATTGCATCTATGTTGGTAAAACACGGTTTAGCTGATGGCATGCTGTGTGGAACATATTCAAGCTACGATATTCACTTAGACTTCGTAAGTAAAATTATTGGTAAGCAAGAAGGTCATAATACATTCTTTACTTTGAATGCATTAATGCTTGAAGACCGTAATTTATTTATTGCTGATACTTACGTAAATACAAATCCGACTGCAGAGCAACTTGCTGAAATGACAATTTTAGCAGCTGAAGAAGTACGTCGTTTTGGTATTACGCCACGTATTGCCTTACTTTCACATTCTAGCTATGGTTCAGATCAAAATGATCCTAGCGCTCAAAAAATGCGTAAAGTATTTGAAATTTTAAGTGAAACAGCTCCTGAATTGGAAGTTGATGGTGAGATGCATGGTGATGCAGCACTTGACGAAAATATTCGTCACTTCGCTTTCCCTAACTCACGCTTCAAAGGTTCTGCAAACTTACTTATTATGCCAAACCTTGATGCCGCAAACATTTCATTCAATCTATTAAAATCAACCTCTGGTAACAATGTTACGATTGGACCAATTTTATTAGGTGCAGCAAAACCAGTACACATTTTGACACCAACGGCAACTACACGTCGTTTAGTCAATATGACAGCACTTACAGTTGCAGAAATTCAAGAATATGAGAGAAATGCTCTATAACTGAGCACTTTCTCAACGTTTTGATACTTGAGAAAACCTCTATTCTGTAGCATGATGCTTACAAGAATAGAGGTTTTTTCATGCAAGTTTATTTAGTAGGCGGTGCTGTTCGAGATCATTTACTCGGTTATCCCTATCACGAAAAAGATTATGTTGTTGTCGGCGCGACGCCAGATCAACTTTTATCCCTAGGTTATCAACCTGTAGGGAAAGATTTTCCTGTTTTTCTACATCCTGAAACAAAAGATGAATACGCTTTAGCACGCACAGAGCGTAAATCAGGTCAGGGATATCACGGCTTTGAATTTTATACAGATCCTAGTGTTTCTCTTGAAGATGATTTAATTCGACGAGATCTCACTATTAATGCTATTGCAATGGATGAAGAAGGCAATATTTATGACCCCTATTTGGGTCAACAAGATCTTGAAAATAAAATTCTTCGTCACGTATCAGATGCATTCGTAGAAGATCCTTTACGTGTATTACGGATTGCGCGTTTTGCTGCACGTTATAAATCTTTAGGATTTACGGTTGCACCAGAAACATTAGAACTCATGCAACAATTAACACAATCTGGTGAATTAGATGCATTAACACCTGAACGTGTCTGGAAAGAAACATCTCGTGCACTAATGGAAAATCATGCTGATGAATATTTTCAAGTTCTACGAAATTGTGGTGCTTTAAAAGTTCTATTTCCAGAAATTGATGCATTATTTGGCATTCCACAGCGTCCTGAATATCATCCTGAAATAGATTGTGGTATTCATACCATGATGTCCGTACAACAAGCGTGCTTAGCAAATTATAGTCTTGATGTACGTTTTGCTGTACTTGTACATGATCTAGGTAAAGCATTAACACCTAAAGATCAATTGCCACGTCATATCATGCATGAAGAGCGAGGCATTCAGTTAGTTAACAATATTTGTGATCGCTTAAAAGTACCAACATCACTTAAACAACTGTCTTTAGCCGTATGCAAAGAACATTTAAAGTGTCATCAAGCTCTTCAATTAAAAGCTGGAACAATTTGGAGATTATTACAACGCTTAGATGTTCTTAGACGTCCAGAACGTGTCCAAGCCTTCGTTCAAGCATGTGAATGTGATTCAAGAGGTCGGTTAGGATTAGAAAATCGAGAATATCCTCAAGCACAATTTATTTTAGAAGCGATGAATATTGTTCGAAATATTAAAGCCCAAGATTTGCCTTCAGATATAAAAGGACCTGAAATTGGGGAGATGCTGATTAAAAAGCGAATTGAGGCACTAATGGAATTTAAGCAAAAATATCAGACTCATTCGTAAAAACTTTCATAAACATGTTAAAAAATAAAAGGTAAACATTAATTTTGTTTACCTTTTATTTGTCTTTTGATATCCATATACAGCATCATAAATTAACTATCCCATTAATTTATTATGCTGTGCATTTTCAAATTGACGCTGTTTTTCATATTGCACAGGATTATATGAACAAGCACTAACTAAAGTTGCAAGTAAAACGATTACAATAAATTTACTCATCACACAATTTCCTCTTTATTCAAATCACTAAACAGATGCAATATGCTCTGCTTTGTTTGTGTGATAAATATACTAAAGTCTTATGGATTTAAGAAACCGTTAAATTTAATTTAATTAATCTGATTTTTAGATTGTAGAGTTTAAAATGCACTCTAAAATCTAAATTTTAGAAGTGCATTTTATTTAATGATTTATCTGTTATTTAGATTTTTGCAACCTCAGAGCATTTAAAACAACAGACAACGAACTTAAAGACATTGCAACAGCAGCAATCATTGGCGTAAGCAACCAACCTGTGAGCGGATAAAAAATACCTGCTGCTAATGGAACACCTAATCCATTATAAACAAAAGAAAAAGCTAAGTTTTGTTTCATATTTCTAACACCTAAACGTGCCATATGAATTGCCTGATCGACACCACGAATATCGCCTTTAACTAATGTTACTTGTGCTGTTTGTTTTGCAATATCTGTCCCCGTACCCATTGCAATACCCACATTTGCCTGAGCCAATGCAGGTGCATCATTAATTCCATCTCCCGCCATAACTACAATTTTTGATTGCGATTGATATTTTTTCACTAATTCTAATTTATCTTGTGGCGTACAATTTCCATAAAAATGAGATATTCCTAGCTGTGCAGCAACAAATTTTGCATTCTGCTCATGATCACCTGTTGCCATAACAACATCAATTCCTGCATGTATTAATTGCTGAATCGCTTGTTGAGCATCTGCTTTAATTGCATCATAAATGGAAATATAAGCCAATACTTCAGTGGATGTTGCTAAAAAGCTAATTACCTCCCCACGCTGGCGTAAAAGATCTAATTCATTATTCAAATTTTCATCAATCGCTATTCCTAATAATTCGATGAGTTTCTGACTACCCACAAAAATCTTAATATCATCAATATCACCACTTACACCAAAACCTGAGACATCTTCAAAATTTTCAACATGGACATAATTTTGACTTGATACTAACTGAGATAATGTTTGTGCAATTGGATGTGTTGAAAATTGTTCAATAGATGCAATCCATGTTTCCACTTGTTTTTGATCTAAGGCAGGCACGAGTAACCGAATCTCTTTTAAACTTGGTTTACCTTCTGTAAGCGTACCTGTTTTATCAATAATTAAAGTATCCACTTTACTGAGTGCTTCAATTGCTTCAGCATCTTTAAATAAGATTCCTTGTTGTGCCGCTCTTCCTGTAGTTGCCATTACAGACATTGGCGTTGCTAAACCTAAAGCACATGGACAAGCAATAATTAATACAGCAACTGCACACATTAATGCCAAATCAAATTGAGCTTGACCAAACATCATCCATATAACAAATGTAGCAATACTGATTAAAAGTACAATAACTACAAAATATTTAGCCACGACATCTGCTAATCTTTGTAATGGTGCTTTTGAACGTTGTGCTTCAGCAACTGTTTGAATCATTTTTGCAAGTGTTGTATTGGCACCGATAGCTGTCGCTTTTATACGTAAACTACCTTGTTGATTAATCGTTCCACCAATCACTTGATCTCCTATTTCCTTTTTCACAGGAATAGGTTCTCCTGTCATCATGGCTTCATCAATATAAGATTTACCATCAACAACAACACCATCTAAAGGAACTTGCTCACCCGATGCAATTTGTAAAATATCACCCTGCTTAACCATTGAGATATCAACTTCTAGTAGCTGATCATCTTGCACAAGTGTTGCTGTATTGGCTTGCAATCGGAGTAAAGACTTTAATGAATCTGCTGTTTTAGCTCGAGCTTTTAACTCCATAATTTGCCCAAGCAAACTCAAAGACACAATCATACATGCAGCTTCAAAATATACAGCTACACCGTGACCTGTTTTTGCCTCTATTGGGATTAAAGAAGGGAAAATTGTTGCAACTAAACTATAAAAAAATGCAGCAATGACCCCAACACCAATAAGACTCCACATATTTAAATTACGTGTTTTATATGAACTCAAACAGCGTTCTAGAATCGGCTTTCCTGCCCATAAGACAACAGGAAGCGATAATATTAACTCAATCCATGGTTGTATATGCTGCGGAATAAAAGCATGTAAATGCGAACCCATTGCCAATACAAAAACCAATAATGAAAATGGTAATGTTTTCCAAAATCTATGACTGAAATCGACCAATTCAGGGTTTGGACCATCATCTAATGTCGGTTGCATCGGCTCTAAGGCCATACCACAAATTGGGCATGTACCAGGTCCTTTCTGTACAATTTCAGGATCCATTGGACAGGTATAATCCATATCTGCTGCACCTTCAGGAACAGTCCGCTCATCAAATGGAATTAAATAGGTTTCAGGGTCTACTTTAAACTTATCTAAACAAGAAGGATTACAAAAATAATAAGTCTTTTCCTGATAATCTGTTTTCAAGTCAGTTGTAACCGCAACAGACATCCCACAAACAGGATCAATTTCTGTTGCGTCATTAGAATGTACATTTGATTTATGCCCACCACAGCATCCTGATTTTTTCTCAGAACTTTCTATTATTTTTTCTTCTTTATTTTGTGAACAACAACTCGATGTTTTGTTTTCTTTTTCAATATCCTGTTTGTTTGAATTTCCACAGCAAGATGATTGCTCAGTTACAATCTGAACATCAATATTCTGTTCGTCTTTCTTTTTTGAAGCACATCCACAACTACTTTTTACTGGCTTTGTAACAGTCTCTTCTCTTTTCTGATCTATCGTATATTGCTCAGGATTTTGAGCAAACTTTTCCTTACATCCTGTACAACAGAATAAAAAACGTTTGTCATTAAAATCAAAATAATGTTTTGACTCTTCAGAAACAGTCATACCACAAATAAGATCAATTCTAACGAATTCTAATGGAGCAGACTTACCTGAACAACACGAAGATTTTTTATCTGACATCATAAGATGCACTCTCATTTTTTTGCTTATACTAAGAGTAAAGTCTGTATCTAGGTACAGAGTCAAGTCTTTTAGGCGGACATTATGTTTACAATTGGAAAACTCGCAAAACTTACCAACTCAAATGTTGAAACTATTCGCTATTATCAAAGAATAGGATTAATCAAAATTCCTCAACCCACTGGCAGCTACCGTTATTACACACAAGAAGATATAGAAACTATTCACTTTATTCAAAAAGCAAAAGATGCGGGATTACAACTCAGTGAAATTCAAGAATTACTCGCTTTAGATATCAATGATCGTGAAAAAGTTAGACAAGTGATCGAGCATCGCTTAGAACAAATTAATCTTAGACTGAAAGAACTTAGCTCATTTAAGCAGCAACTCACATCTTGGTTAGATGAATGTAAAACATCTCCTCATAGCTGTTGCCCAATTCTTGAATCACTCAAAAAATGAAATATCATCTAAACTAAATATTACAGACAATAAAAAAGAGCTTCATATGAAGCTCTTTTTTCGAATAAAGAAATTATTTTAAATTTCCCATTCAACTTTTTAAATCAATTATGCATTTATTTCAGCAGGAACTTTTGCATAACGTACGCCACCCATTTGTTCAGCAATACGTAAAACTTGGCAGCTATAACCTACTTCGTTGTCATACCAAACATATGCAGTTAAACGGTTACCAGAAGTGATTGTTGCTTGCGCATCAAATACCCCTGCAGTGCGTGAACCGATGAAATCAGAAGATACAACTTCAGTAGAGTTTGTATAACCAATTTGACCTTGAAGATTTGAATTAATCGAAATCTGACGAATGTATTCATTTACTTCATCACGATCAACTTCTTTATCTAAAGTAAGGTTCAAAATTGCAAGAGAAACGTTTGGTGTAGGAACACGTACAGAGTTACCAGTCAACTTACCTTTAAGTGCAGGAAGTGCTTTAGCAACAGCTTTAGCAGCACCAGTTTCAGTAATAACCATGTTCAATGTTGCAGCACGGCCACGACGGTCAGCTTTATGATAGTTATCAATTAAGTTTTGGTCATTTGTAAATGAGTGAACAGTTTCAACGTGACCATTGATTACTTTGTACTTATCATCAATTACTTTAAGTGTTGGTGTAATTGCGTTTGTTGTACAGCTTGCTGCAGAAATAATAGTGTCTTCATCAAGAATGTCTGCTTGGTTCACACCAAATACAACGTTCTTCATGTCACCTTTACCTGGAGCAGTTAAGATTACACGCGCAGCACCTGGGCATTTAAGGTGTTGTGCAAGACCTTCTGCATCACGCCATTTACCAGTGTTATCAATTACAAGTGCATTGTTGATACCATAATCTGTGTAATCAACTTCAGATGGATTAGAAGCATAGATCACTTTAATGAATTGACCATTTGCAATAATTGCTTCGTTTTCTTCATCTACAGAAATTGTACCTGAGAATGAACCATGAATAGAGTCACGACGTAATAATGACGCACGTTTTTCTAAATCGCCATCAGCTGTTTTACGTACAACAATTGCTTTTAAGCTTAAGCCACGACCTAAACCAGATTGACCAATCATTAAACGAGCAAGGATACGACCAATACGACCAAAACCATAAAGAACAACATCTGTATTCTCTACTTCTTTAGCATTGCCTTTTAAAACTTCAACAGCATTTGCAACAAATGCGTCAACATCACCGCCTTTTTCTTTAAACTCAACAGCGAGTTTACCTAAATCAACTTCACCAGTACCGATGTTATCAATTTTTGCTAAAGCTTCTAAAATTGGGTATGTATTTACGACAGAAAGCTCAACATCCATCATACGTGTACGGCGGTGTGCTTTAAGAATTTGAATTACAGAGCGGTTAATTAAAGAACGACCGTAAACTGCAGTCACAATGTTTTTTTCACGGTATAGTTTACCAATCAAAGCGATCATTTTTTCCGCAATTTCTTCACGGTTTTCCCAACGACCTTGGTGTTCCGCGTGTAGGGCGATAATAGTCTCTTTGCTCACAGATACGTCCTCTAATTAATAAATATCTAGGCATAAATTTTAAACCTGACAATTGTAATGGAATTGTCAGAAATAATGAATCAAAAGCTCAATATCGATGCATCTATTTTGCTATATATTCACTATAAAATCAGAAAATAGTTGTAATTTTTTATTTTATCTTAACTTATCAAGTAATTATTTTAGAAAAATATCATAATTTATTTTTAAACTCATCAATAAATTTTAATATTTTTCAAATAAAATCATGTGAATAGAAAAAAAATATGAGATTTTCATTAATTTTTAAATTATTTCATTAGTTATTTGAAACAATTGGTCAAAGAACATCTTATTTATTTGATCTGTAAAAAGTTTAGGTGAATAAATTAAAACATTAAATGAAATATCGATAAAATAGTATAAAAAGTGAATACATCCTATAAAGCATTTATTTTCCTGTTAAGTCTTCATTTAATTTTTCTATATTTTTCTCCAAATATTTCTTCTTTCTCATTTCTTTTATAAGATGCAAAATACCTTCTACCACAAGCAATAAAACAGCACACCAAATTGGAATATAAGTTAACCACTCATCTACACTCACTCTTTCCCCCATTACAATAGAAGCAAATGCAAGTAAAACAGGCTCAAGATAACTTAATAGACCAAAAATAACGAATGGCAATAAACGGCTCGCAAGAATATAACTTCCTAAACCTAATGCACTTAAAAATCCCAAACCAATAATAGATAGAATTAAATAAGGAAAGGAAATAATCAGTTGAACACTATCGCTATATGTAAATGCTAAATAAAATGCAACTGGAAGTATTAAACACAAATCCCACCAAAAACCGCCTAAATGATCAGTTTTATAAACACGGCGTAAAAAGAAATAAATTGGATATGCAACAGCAACATATACTGTTTCCCAAGCAATACTTCCTATACGCCAAATTTCATGCCCTACCCCCACTACGGCAAGCATAACTGCAAAAAATTGCCAGACTGAAAGCTTTTCTTTATAAAGAATACACCCCACCAGCACCATAACTAGTGGAAGTAAAAAATATCCTAGAGAAACTGCCAAACCTCGCCCATTCACAGGTCCCCATAAAAACAACCATAATTGCGTTGTACATAAAAATGAACTTATAAATAACCAAATTAAAATACTAGGTTGCTTTTGAATTCTTTGAAAAATTTGTTGAATATGTTTTAGATCACCTGACCACCACATAAATAATGTAAGTAGTGGTAAAGTCGATAACATACGCCAAGCAAAAATTTCTTCACTATCTAAAGGCTTTAAAAATTGGGTAAAAAAATACAGAACGCCAAAAATGATAGATGCCAAAACAGACAATGCAACGCCCTTGTACATCCCTTACCTCGAAACCAGCAAAAAATAAAATTGTTTGATTTAAATCATCAAAAAATATAAAAATCAATCATTCAATCAAAATAAAAGCCATACAATTGTATGGCTTTTTGAGTATATCTTATTTTTCTGTTTGTTTCGTATGAATTATATCTCCTAAATCGTATCCTACAGATTTTGCATAATCTAAATATTCATTTACAACAGCTGGATCTGGTTTCGGGTTACGAGAAAGTATCCACATATATTTACGATCAGGCTCACCAACTAATACTGTTTGATAATTTTCATCAATTTTCAAAATCCAATAATCACCACGTCCAACAGGTAACCATCTTACAATTTCAGGTAAGAAACTAACTTTTAATTTAGTATTAAGAGGTGCATTTTGTACATATGCTTCGCCAACAGATTGATAAAGTTGCCCTTCTTTACCATAGCAGCGATTATCGACTTGAATATTGCCATTTTCATTCAACGTATATTGAGCAGAAACATCACGATCACATTTATTTTGAAAAGATAAGGGTTTACGTGCGACTTCGTACCAAACACCTAAATAACGATCTAATTCAATTTTTTCAACCGTTTGCAAAGGCTTAGTTTGCGCATATGCCATTGTAACAGCACCAAGACCTATCAAAATTGCACCACCCAATGCAATTTTAGCAAGAGTCATTCCTGCTTTTGGAATATTATTTGCTGCCATACTAGTACCTATATAAAAAACAAGTCAAAACTAATGATTACTATTGAATAAAAATACTTGAGTTTTATTCATAAAACCATTTGAATTCTGTAATGAATTATCAATAATTTATTCACATTTTAATGCAACATCTTTTCCTTTAAATGAAGAATTTCATCACGTAATCGAGCAGCCTGCTCAAACTGCAGTTCTTTAGATGCTTTTAACATTTCTTTTTCTAACTTAGTAATGTGTTTTACTAACAATTTCGGATCTGATAAGAGATATTGTTCATCGGCTGTAAGTGTACGTGTTTGATCTTTAATTTTTTGATCTATTTCATCGTCATTTAACGCTTCGCCAGTATCTAAATCCTTATTAATCTGTCGAATAGTACTTCTCGGCGTAATATTATGCTCAAGATTAAATTCAATTTGTTTATTACGACGACGATCTGTTTCATCAATTGCTTTTTGCATAGAATCTGTAATTCTATCCGCATATAAAATTGCTTTACCATTCACATTACGCGCTGCGCGACCAATCGTTTGAATCAACGATCTTTCAGAACGTAAGAACCCTTCTTTATCAGCATCTAAAATAGCAACTAAAGAGACCTCTGGCATATCTAAACCTTCGCGTAGCAAATTAATACCTACTAAAGCATCATAAATACCTGACCGAAGATCATGAATGATTTTTGTACGCTCCACCGTATCAATATCTGAATGTAAATACGCAACTTTTATTCCATATTCTTTTAAATATGAAGTTAAATCTTCCGCCATACGTTTCGTGAGTGTGGTAATTAACACTCTCTCATCTGAATCTTTACGAATATTGATTTCAGAAAGTACATCATCCACTTGCGTCAATACTGGACGTATTTCAATTTCAGGATCAATCAAACCGGTTGGACGAACAACTTGCTCGACTATTTGTTCCGATTTCTCTAATTCATATTTAGCAGGTGTTGCACTAACATAAATGGTCGATGGAACTATTCGCTCCCACTCATCAAACTTCATAGGACGGTTATCTAAGGCACTTGGTAACCGGAACCCATAATTTACGAGATTTTCTTTACGTGAACGGTCACCTTTATACATCGCTCCAATTTGTGGAACTGTCACATGTGATTCATCAATAATAAGTAAGGCATCATCAGGTAGATAATCAAATAATGTTGGTGGTGCTTCTCCACCTGGACGCCCTGATAAATGACGTGAATAGTTTTCAATACCGTTGGTATAACCCAACTGTTGCATCATTTCTAAATCGTAACGTGTTCGTTGCTCAATACGCTGTGCTTCTAATAATTTGTCATGCTCTCTAAAAAACTGTAAGCGCTCTTTTAATTCTTCTCGAATCGTACCAATCGCACGTTCTAAATTATCCTTTGGCGTCACATAATGACTTTTTGGATAAATCGTTACACGAGGTGTTTTACGTACTAATTTACCTGTTAGTGGATCAAACCAACGAATCGAGTCAACCTCCTCATCAAACAATTCAATACGAATGGCATATTGATCAGATTCTGCTGGAAAAATATCAATAATTTCACCACGAATTCGGTATGTACCACGTAAAAACTCAAGCTCATTACGCGTATATTGCATTTCAACTAAACGACGAATAATCTCATCACGATTAATTCGATCTCCCTGCACAATATGCAACAGCATACTCATATAAGCATTAGGATCACCCAAACCATAAATTGCTGACACGGATGCCACAATAATGGCATCACGTCTTTCTAATAATGCACGTGTAGCAGATAAACGCATTTGATCAATATGATCATTAATTGACGAGTCTTTTTCTATAAATGTATCTGAAGATGGAACATACGCTTCTGGCTGATAATAATCATAATAACTTACAAAATACTCAACAGCATTATTTGGGAAAAATGATTTAAATTCACCATAAAGCTGTGCAGCTAAGGTTTTATTATGCGCCATAATAATGGTCGGACGTTGTACATGAGCAATCACATTGGCCATGGTATAAGTCTTACCAGAACCTGTTACCCCAAGTAATAATTGATCGTGATATCCCTGTTCTAGCCCCTTTACTAATTTAGCAATTGCTTGAGGTTGGTCCCCAGCAGGTTCGTAATTTGTAACGAGTTCGAAAGGCTGATAATCACTCACGATAAATTTTCTCTTCGATTCAATAGAACATCATATCTTATCAGAATGTCATGCTTAACGTTGATGAAAACCAAAGGATGATCAAAAATTACCTACCACTAAAATATTTTTACTTGACCCTTTCAGCTTTCATCGGCAACATGCTTAAAACAATGATTTTTTGTGATTGCTATGACCTACCATTATCATGATGAAAGTATTATAAAATCTTTACCTGAAGATATGATTTTTGTCTTTGGTAGTAATTTAGCAGGTCAACATACCGAAGGTGCTGCTAAAACTGCTGTTGAACATTTTGGTGCATTACAAAAAATAGGTCGTGGATGGTCTGGCCAATCTTTTGCTATTCCAACAATGAATGAGCATTTACAACAAATGCCACTATCACAAATTCAACATTATATTAATGATTTTAAAATTTATACGAAAAACCATCCTAAACTTAAATATTTCATTACCTCTTTAGGTTGTGGTACAGCAGGTTATAAGGTTGAAGAAATTGCCCCAATGTTCAAAGGCATTAGCCATAATGTCGTTTTTCCCATTTCCTTTCGCCCATTTGTAGAAAAAGCCCTACCAAAACTCAATCAAAAGTTTTTACATACTATCTTTAATGATGCTGTCATTTTTAATACTTTAGATAATGAAGAAACGATTCAAAATTTAAATCTTACTGATACAGAGAAAAGTGTTGCTAAAATTATTTTAAATACACAAATGTATCCAACCGATAGCAATGGACGAGATCGTGTTTTTGAAATAGAAGATATTTTACATACCATGCAAGATAAAATTTTTAACTTTCAAAGTAACTCAGAAGGTCCAATGATTTTTGGTGGGGTTATTTTAGCCCTACTTGAACTTTATAATATTAATGAAAAAGATTTTGTTGATGTATGGCAAGGATCACGAGAACTTACTCCCCCAAAAGCTGCACACCGAGCAAAAAAATAGGTGCTTTCAAAGCACCCATTTTTTTAGCGTTTACCCATTGAACGACGTGTTCCACGAGGCGGCATCCATGTACGATCTGCGTACTGTTGCGGCTTTGGACGTAATTGCTCAATCTCTTCATCAGCATTTTTAGCATCATTTGCTTGCTTAATCGGAAAAGGTAAACTCACCACAGGCTTTTTCTTGGGTGTATTTTGCGTGCTCATCAAATTCACTCAACTATAACTTCGTATATTGTACGGAATTTTTAAATTCTGTGCACCCATAAAGCTTAAATACAAATATCCTATTTAAGCAACATCATATAAAGTTGCATTTATTTATAGTATGGTTATTTTTTAAGCATATTTTTACACTATTTTAGGATAAGATAGTGTGCTTTTTGATTTTTAAACCCCCATAAGAAGGAATACTGCCGTGGACGTACGTCTCTCTGATCGTGTAAATGCCATCAAACCGTCCCCAACTCTTGCTGTGACAAATAAAGCAGCAGAATTAAAAGCTGCGGGTAAAAATGTAATTGGTTTGGGTGCTGGTGAACCTGATTTCGATACCCCACAACACATCAAAGATGCAGCAATTGCAGCCATTAATAATGGTTTTACAAAATATACAGCTGTTGACGGTACGCCTGGTCTTAAGAAAGCAATTATTGCGAAATTAAAACGTGATAATAATCTTGAATATGCAGCGAACCAAATCTTGGTTTCTTGTGGTGGTAAACAATCATTCTTTAACTTAGCGCTTGCTTTGTTAAATAAAGGTGATGAAGTTATTATCCCTGCACCTTACTGGGTAAGCTATCCAGATATGGTGATCATCGCTGAAGGTACTCCTGTAATTGTAAAATGTGGTGAAGAACAACGCTTCAAAATCACACCTGCACAATTAGAAGCAGCAATTACTGATAAAACTCGTTTAGTAGTATTAAACAGCCCTTCTAACCCTACTGGTATGATCTACACTAAAGCTGAATTAGAAGCTTTAGCTGAAGTTCTTCGTAAATACCCTGAAGTTATGGTTGCTTCTGATGATATGTACGAACCAATTCGTTGGGATGATGAATTCTACAATATCGCTACTGTTGCACCAGACCTTTACGACCGCGTAATCGTTCTTAACGGTGTATCTAAAGCCTATGCAATGACTGGCTGGCGTATTGGTTATGCAGCAGGTCCTGCAAAACTTATTGGTGCAATGAAAAAAATCCAATCTCAATCAACTTCAAACCCAACTTCTATTTCACAAGTTGCTGCTGAAGCTGCATTAAACGGTCCTCAAGACGTTCTTGAACCAATGATTGAAGCATTCAAACGTCGTCATGACTTAGTTGTAAATGGCTTAAATGATATCAACGGTATTACTTGTCTTCCTGCTGATGGTGCATTCTATGCATATGCAAATATCCGTCCGTTAATTCGTGCCAAAGGTTTAAAATCTTGCACAGAATTTGCTGCATGGTTATTGGAAGAAACAGGTGTTGCTGTTGTTCCTGGTGATGCATTTGGTTTAGGCGGTTACATGCGCATTTCTTACGCCACTGCTGATGAAGTACTTGTTGATGCACTTGCTCGTATCAAAAAAGCTGCTGAATCAATTGAAGGCGTAGACGCTGCGATTGCTTCAATTACTGCTGAAAAATAATTTTATTGAAAATTAAAAAACCCGCGTTAACCGCGGGTTTTTTAATTAATATCATTCAGTTTTCATCAGAGCAACAATATCAGCTTCTGTTAATTGCTGTGTGAAATTACTAAACGCATAAAAAGCTGGTTTATGATCAATATAAATCTCAGTCACTAATTGAAAATCATGTCTTGGTGTATCTAAGGCAAATACATTTACATTCGCATATTCATTATTTTTCAAGCGCCAGAATAATGATGTACCACATGCCTTACAAAATCCACGCTCCCCCCATTCTGAAGAATCAAAAATACTTAAAAAAGAATCGTCATGAATTTTAAGTGATTCTGGCTTAATATCGATAGACATCAATATTCCGCTAGTTTGTCTACGACACATTGAACAATGGCAAGCATGAACTTCATGATTTAAAATTTCAACTTCGAATTTTATTTTACCGCATAGACACTGACCGTTCATGACAAGTAAACTCCTATCATATTAATCTTTTTAATAAATAAATTATTTTTATATAGCGCAACTATAGTATCAATATACTATATTTATTGATACTCTCAAATTACTTTATTTGTAAAATATTTAAAATTTCATTTAGAATCATTCAAACATATTAATTATAGCTCTTAAAAAATAAAATAATACTAGATATATTTATTAATTAATAACCTACTTAACATATATTTTAATTTTTCTATCAAATTATCTTGTAATCATTCACTTTTTAATATTTTATATAAGAGTAATAAAAACATAAATACAAATAAAAAAATAATAAAATAAATGAGGTTACTATGAATAAAAAAATACTAATATTTGTTGTCTTTTGCATTATTTCCTTTCAAACCAATGCAAAAGAAATTCTTCAAACAGAAAAAAAACAACCATTTTCATTTAAAATTGGTTATTCAAATATTCATATAGATCATAAAATATTAGGAAAAGAAAAAATAAAGAGCATTGAATATATTGCTTCATATGACTTTAATCATTGGGGAATATGGATTGAACATGAACATCAAGAAATAAAAAAACTAACTAGCAATCAATATGCTATAGGTGGTCAATATACTTTTTTAAAAAATAAAAAATATTACGCTCTTAGCTCTTTTGGAATAGGAGTCACAGATATTAACTACAGCAATAAAAATAATATAATAAAGGCTGATTATATTTATTACCCTCTCAGTTTAGAATTTGGATATATGCCACATCCAAATGTAGGAGCATATATTACATATGGATATAAATGGCTCAAAAATAAAAATGCGAGTATATTTTATAAAAATATAGAAATTTCAGATGAACAATCCGAAGATTTTAATTTAAATGGTCAAACTTATAGTATTGGTATTCGTATAGCCTTTTAAATATTAAAAGGCTATTATTAGTTCATACAATATCACATTTAAATTGGCCAGCGCCTATTTACAGACTGGCCAGCATTATTATAGTGAATTACTTTCGCATAGTTTCCAACTGCTGTTGCATTCGCAGGTATATCTTTAGTCACCACACTACCAGCACCAATCGTTGCATTATGACCAATATGAACATGATTCACTACACACACATTGGGTCCAATATAGACGTTATCTCCTATCTCAGCAGCTTGCTGACCACCATTTGCACCAATCGTTGTAAATTGTGAAAGATTAACGTTATTGCCAATAATTGTCGTTGGATTGACAATTAAAGGGCCCCCATGACCAATATAAAGCCCATATCCAATTCTAGTCTTACTATGAATATCTATTCCATACTTTTTTTTCTTATAATAAAAAATTGGATATACAAGTTTAGACCAAACTGTATTTGTACTTGCGAGTCTTAACCAAAAGCTAAAATTAAAACCTCGATTAAATAGATAGCTCTTTATAAAAGACTTAAATCTTGTATCACCACAATATCGATATAAATCACTTAAGATATATTTAAAAACCATTTGAGTACCAAGAAGATTTTGCTGCTGTAGTTTTAAACCTAAAACTTATTATATTTTATACATTTGATTATTATGTGCTTAATTTATCACTTTTTCAATATATATTGACTAAACATAGCATAGACTTAAAATTAAAAATCAATAGTTTATTTTTTATACAAAAGTTTAGATATGTATCATCCACTTGCATGATCAAAAAGTTTAGGATACTTTGGGCAGTACAGTAGATCTAAATATAGATGCTACGATGCAGTTGGACGGATCATTGACAGCTCATTGAGTTTAAAATTAATTAAACAAGAAATCAGCACTAGCCTTCCAACATAGAGCTCGCATTTATGCGAGCTTTTTACGTTATTATTTTAAAAAAAGTCATTAAAATTATTCAAATATTCAAAATTTCATTCAACTTAACTCAAATAGTTCTGATCAAAGCTATCAAAACTATGAAGGATTTTTAATGAAATTTCCTCTCCAGTTGCCCATGTTGCTTTACTTTGCTGATGATCAACCTCAATGATATCAAGGTTTAAACATAATGTTTGAGCACTTTCAATAATGATAAATTGAGGGGAATGTAATTTAAGACATTTTGCGATATATGAAGTGATATTCTCATTTTGGTATACATCAATAATTTTATAACGCATATCACACTCTTAGATGCTAATCATATTATTTTTATTGTAGGTGAAGCGTAGATGAATGGAAATCGAAATTATGTATTAAAAATATATAAATGATAGTTTTAAATTATTTTATCTTTTAACTTAAATTTTCCTGTTATTGAAAACTAAAGTCATCCTTTCAGATCACTTTAGTTTGGAGCTAGATTAAAGTTTTATTTATGAAAATGTGCCTTAAAAGCATCCCATTTTTCTTTTCGATGCAATCTGTGCTCTGATTTTTTCTTCTCTTTTAACGTAATATTTGCAATGCGTTGACTTTCTTGCCATGCTTCAAGACTAGCTTCAATTTCAGATTGAACCTCATCGTAATCCCAGCGATAAATAGTAGCGCCTGTTTTTTGAAAAAAGGCATCTAAAAAATCTTCTGTTTCTTCATAAATATCAATCAACAAACCTGTTGCGCCCACCGGCAATGCTTGGCTGATTCGACCTAAAACAGCTAAATCCTCTTTTTCATGATCAATATCAAAAGACTCACCAATTAAAGCACCCGCTGTAAAGCCTAAAATTACGCCAAATGGTCCACCTAAAATGCCAACTAAAGCACCAATTAAGCTACCGCTCCAAATACCATTATCTTGGTCTGGATTAATTTGGTCTTCTATTTTAAATTTTCCATCTTTTTGACGCTGAAGTATGCTGACTTCATGTATTTTATTAATTGGAGAATCTTTTAATTGTGTAAAACTTTCAAAGGCTTTTGCAGATTCATTCCAAGTAACTAAAATAAGATTATGAGACACGTTATTTTCCTTTATAAGTTATGTAATACTTAAAGTTATACACCTTTATTCTCTTATCAACAGCATCTATTTTGTTTCTATATATTTTTTTATTAATTTTTATAATCACTTAGTCATAAAAACAACATTAACAATACTCCTAAATTACGCATGGCGTATAGTATTTGCTATTTTCAGGATTCTTTAAAAATAATAAGAATTATTTTTTAGTAGTTTTTTCAGGAAGTTGAGGATCAAAAATCCTATCTTTAATATATAACGCAGCAATCACACCACAAAGTAAATATGCAATTGCCATCATTAAAAAGCCTTTCCCTATAGATCCATCTTGTGCTGTGTAACCCACAATTAAAGGAGCCGTTGCAGCAAATAATCGGCCAATATTATAAGATCCACCGATCGCTGTTCCTCGAATATTCGTTGCAAAACTTTCTGTCATATAGGTTGCATTAATGCCATATGGAATTCCGTATAAGAAACCGAAAACCAATAAAAGCCATTGAATATTTTCTGGAGTGTTATAAAAAACAATAATAGGAATAAAAATAGCTGTGCCCACTGTACCAAATACAAAAACAATACGACGCCCGATACAATCTGCAATTATTCCTGAAATAATTTTAGAACAAATCATAATCAAAAAAGTACCTATCATATAAATTGACATATTTTGAAAAGGGATTCCCAATTCAATTTCAATATATGTAGGCAACCAAGTACTCATACCGTAGTAGCCGAATTGTAAAAAGATTGAAGCAAAAAACCACAAAATAAACATACGACGACTAATCGGATTTTCAAAAATATTTTTAAAAGAGTTTTTTAAAGATGGTGTAGGTATTGTTAATTGTTTTTTATCCTCATAAATTTTTTTGGTTTCAAGCCATGCTTTAGGTTCAGGCACAAAAAAGTGCATAATAATAGCAATAACTATAGGAATAATGGTAATTGAATATAAGACCCGCCAACCATGCTCAGGTAAAATCCACCCTGCAAAACACGTTGCAACAACAGTCCCTAATGTCCAACCAGACATTAATGTTGCCAATACAGTCGTTCTATGACGCGTTGGAACATATTCTGCCATTAAAATATTACATGCAAGATATAATGCACCTAATCCAATAGCGGAAAGAAATCTGAGCCATTTAAATTGCTCAAAGCTATGAGTAAACCCAAGCCACGAAGTTAGTAAAGAAAACCAAACTATTGATAAAACAATTATTCTTACTCGACCAAATTGATCACATGCCCAGCCACCTAAAAAACCACCTATCGCCATTCCCGCTAGGGTCCAACTTCCCAGTGAACCTGCTTGTGTATCCGTAATATTAAATTCTTGTTTTAAGCTCGTTAAACTATAGGAAAGTAACGCAATATCTGCGCCATTAACCAATAATGCTAAAAAAGATAAAATAAATGCTAATACCCATACTTTTTTTTCAGATTTATCTTTAGTGACTAATAAACTCTTTTTTGTATTTATCGTCATTATCTTACCTTCTTTCTAAGAGCACAACAGTGCGTCAAATGCAACTATTTTTTAGGTGCAATTAACTGTTCATGACATTTGAATAAAGGTCTGTTTTAGACTGTTAATATCAAATTTGTGTCACCTTAAATATGTTATATATCACCTTAATTTTCAATAGAATCATAATTAATATTTAAAAAAAATTAACTATTGACAAACTTCTAGTTATTAATAATTGTTTAAAATTAAAAATCAGCTAAAGCTTACTAATAACATTTTATAGTGAATTCAATGATGCTATACCTATGTACACTCATCCATAAATTAAGGTACGAAAATCAAGAGCTTCTTTATAAATATTCACTGTCTCCCCTTATAGTTAACCAAATGCCTACTACACCAAACTTATTACTTTTTCGCCCATCATACTTCTAGCTAAGTGAAAATATCTAAAGTTTTATCTCAATTCTTTCATTGATTTATTCACCACTAATGGTCAACCAAGCTATATCTTCCCACTGTACTTCCCATCGTATATTGATACGCAGCACACATCATACATCTCAGCAACTCACTATTTTTCTTCAAAGAATAAAGTACAGAAAGTAGTTTTAGAATACACAAAAACTATATTAATATTTAAGTTAATTATAGGATTTTATTTATCTTTTTAAAAAGGAAACATTTTATGTCTAAGGATGAATACACAGGTATTGAATACCTTAATGCAATTAAAAATAATGAACTTCCACATGCACCTATGGCATCAACTATACCAATGCGATTAATTGAAGTTTATGAAGGTTCTGTTGTATATGAGGTCAGCCCTAATGATCATCATTTAAACTTGCAAGGCGGTATCCATGGTGGATTTTGTGCCACAATTTTAGACAGTATCACGGGTGGTGCTGCGCATACTATTATGGATAAAGGTGTTCAATTTGCGACAACTGACTTAAATATAAAAATGATACGCCCCATGCAATCTGGAAAAAAGTATCGTGGAATCGGGCAACTCATAAATGCTGGTCGTACCTTAGTAGTAACTGAAGGTAAAATTGTTGATGAAAATCATAAAATTTATGCATATGGCACAGCAACACTCATGATTATTCGTCATTAATTTCCTATAAAAAAGCCTGATCAAAATCAGGCTTTTAAAATATTAATCTTCCAAA
Source organism: Acinetobacter equi (assembly GCF_001307195.1). NCBI lineage: Bacteria > Pseudomonadati > Pseudomonadota > Gammaproteobacteria > Moraxellales > Moraxellaceae > Acinetobacter > Acinetobacter equi. Next base: position 2,848,394 of record NZ_CP012808.1, read on the forward strand.
ATTTTGCTTGTTTTCTTCTGATCTTTCATTCGAAGGAAATAAATCAAGCAAATTCCCACCATCACTGTGACATAAATAAAGTAATAATTTTCATGACCAATACTCTTAAACTGTAATGCCATTAATTCAGATGTTCCACCAAAAATAGTGTTAGCAATTGCATAAGGCAGTGCAACACCTAACGCACGGATATGTGCAGGAAACATTTCAGATTTAATTACAGCACCAGTAGCCGTATAACCTGATAAGAAAATCATACCAAAGACAATTAAACCAAATGCAATATATGGATTAGTTGTTTGCGCAATTAATGTGAAAATTGCATATGTAAATAATACACCACCTAAACCAAAGAAAATCATCACTGGTTTACGACCAATTTTGTCTGAAATTAAACCCACGATAGGCTGTAATAACATTAAAATAAATATCGATGCAGCGGAAATCATAGTTGCTGTTTCTTTGGTAAACCCAGAGGTATTCACCAAGAATTTTTGCATATATGTGGTATATGCATAGAAAGACAATGTACCACCAGCCGTTAAAAATACGACAGCTAACGCAGCTTTAGGATGATATTTGAATAATGATAATGCACTAGACTTCGGTACATTTGTTCTATCAACATTATTAAATGATTGGGTTTCAACCATGCCACGTCGAATTACAAATATAAGAAGTGCTAAAGCTGAACCAATAAAGAACGGAATACGCCATCCCCATTCATAAAGTTGTTGTTCTGTTAAAATATTTTGTAAAACAATAAGTGTAAAGAGCGCTAATAACTGTCCTGCTAGAATCGTCATATATTGGAAACTAGAAAATAGACCACGTCTATTTTTACCAGCCATCTCACTTAAATATGTTGCACTTGCACCATATTCACCACCAACACTTAGACCTTGCAGTAGACGTGCAATAATTAAAATAATAGGTGCTAAAAGACCCACTTTATCGTAAGTTGGCGCACATGCAATTAATAGTGAACCTATGCACATTAATGTTACAGAAAGAGTTAGTCCTGCCTTACGACCTTTACGATCAGCAAAAATACCCATGACCCAAGCACCAATTGGTCTCATTAAAAAACCGACAGCAAAAACTGCTGCTGCTTGTAACAACTCTACCGTTTGATTTCCTGCTGGAAAAAATGAACGTGCAAAATATAAAGTAAACATACTATAAGCAAACCAATCATACCATTCGACCAAGTTACCTGCCGAACCACCAATAATTGATTTAATACGCGTTTTCTTATCTGGTCTGCCCGTTTGATGTCCTATAGTATTTTCATTCATTAGGCTTCTCCTTAGCCAGAGTATTAGAATAAAATTTCTTTAATACTCAATATTATTTAATCGATACTAATTTGAGATATATCTATCAGATTTTTTATTAAAAACAATTAAACCAGATATACACAAAGCCTAAAAACACATCAAACAAAAAATAAAACTCTTATATTTCAAAATACTAAATAAATATGTTAAATTATTTTTTTCAATCACTTTTAATGATGGAATCAATAATATATTCACATCAAAAGCCAATTATTTTAAAATTTTGTTAATTTATACACAAAATTATACTAGATTATTCCTATTTCCCAATCCATTCACTACCTGACCAAGCTTTAACCTCTACAGCAACCCTTGAGCAATGTAAAATTTCAAGAGCAATTGTATGTACAAGCTTAGAAATATGCCGTGTATTTGGTAAAGCTAATGCAATATCTCGATAGAACGAATCATTATTAATTGGCGCCATTTTAAATTTTTTTTGCTGTAAATCATTTTTCATTGAGACCAAAGGTAAAATGGTATAACCAAATCCTTCCTTTACGAGTTGTTTTTGCACTTGAATATCATTAATTTCAGCACATATATTTAAGTCACAGTTTTCACTATTAAAACCTTGTTCAATAATCGATCTTAATCGGTGCGGTGCATACGGTAAAATTAAAGGAAATTCTGAAATCTCTTTAATACTCAAAGGACAATTGTAATTAAGATCAGAATTATAAGGCCCAATAATCCATAATCGTTCACGTACAATCGGTTGTATATCAATAAATTTTGATGAGTCCGTCCCATAAATGAGTGCAAGATCAATATCGCCCTTTTCCAACCATTCAGTTAAATGTCCTGAATAACCAACAGAAACTTTTAAATTAACATCTGGATATTTCTTTTTAATCACCCTCATCAGTGAAACAGAAAGAAGTTCGCTTAAACTCGCCAAAATACCAACATTAATTGTGCCCTGTAAAGTTCCATTAGATGTTGTTAATTCAACTTTTGCAGCCTCAATTTCTTTTAATGCACGTCTTGCATATACTTCTAAAATTTTGCCTTCATCTGTTAAATGCATTCCATGACGACCACGCTCAAAAAGTACTACGCCAAGTTCATCTTCTAGTAAATGAATCTGACGTGAAACTGCTGGCTGTACAATGTTAAGTAATGCAGCTGCTTTTGTAATATTTTTAGTTTCGGAAATTGTAATAAAAGATCTTAATTGTTTAATGTCCATTTCAATCTACTTTTAGCATACTTTAGATCATTTTATTCTATTTTATTCTTTAATCAATAACATTATATGATGAATTAATTTTAAAAATTACAGCCTGATAAGGAAATCATCACATGAAATCTACAATTAATAACTATCCTGAAATACGTGAAGCTGTACGTGCATTATGTGCAGAGTTTTCAAATGAATACCATCGTAAAATTGATGAAGAACGTGGCTATCCAGAAGAATTTGTTAATGCTTTAACTGAAGCGGGTTGGTTAGCTGCAATGATTCCAGAAGAATATGGTGGCTCAGGTTTAGGCCTAACTGAAGCTTCTATTATTATGGAAGAAATTAACCGTAGCGGTGGTAATGCTGGTGCATGCCACGGTCAAATGTACAATATGGGTACTTTGCTTCGTCACGGTTCAAAAGCACAAAAAGAATTATATTTGCCGAAAATTGCAACAGGTGAATGGCGCTTACAATCTATGGGCGTTACTGAACCAACAACTGGAACAGATACTACAAAAATTAAGACTACAGCCGTTAAAAAAGGCGATCGTTATGTTGTTAATGGACAAAAAGTTTGGATTTCTCGCGTACAACATAGTGACTGGATGATTCTACTTGCACGTACAACACCACTTGCTGAAGTCACAAAGAAATCTGAAGGTATGTCTATTTTTATGGTCGACCTTCGTGAAGCTGAAAAAAATGGCATGATCGTACGCCCAATTCCAAATATGGTGAACCATGAAACCAATGAACTTTTCTTTGATAATTTAGAAATTCCTGAAGAAAACTTAATTGGTGAAGAAGGTAAAGGCTTTAAATACATTTTAGATGGCTTAAATGCTGAGCGTACGCTCATTGCTGCTGAATGTATTGGTGATGGCTATTGGTTTATGGATCGTGCGACTGAGTATGTTAAAGATCGTGTTGTTTTCGGACGACCAATTGGACAAAACCAAGGCGTACAATTTCCTCTAGCTGAGAACTTTATTGAAATTGAAGCTGCAAACCTGATGCGTTTCCGTGCATGTGAAATGTTTGATCGTGGTGAAAAATGTGGTGCTGAAGCCAATATGGCGAAATATTTAGCAGCTAAATCAAGCTGGGAAGCAGCTAACAACTGTCTACAATTCCATGGCGGTTTTGGTTTTGCCAATGAATATGATATTGAACGTAAATTCCGTGAAACACGCTTATATCAAGTAGCCCCTATTTCAACAAACTTAATTTATAGCTTTGTTGCTGAACACTTACTTGGTTTACCTCGTTCATTCTAATTCAAAGGTTGAAGTATGGATCATTTAAATAAGCCTCACCACTCTTATCTATTTGTCCCTGCAAACCGTATTGAGCGCTTTGAAAAAGCACTCAATACGGCAGCCAATGCAGTCATTATAGATTTAGAAGATGCTGTTCCTGTTCATTTAAAAGTACAAGCACGTGAAGAATTAAAGCAATGGTTGATTAATCATCCTGAACATCAAGTGATGATTCGCATTAATTCAAAACAAACTGAATGGTTTAATGACGATATTGCATTGGCTCAGATTGAAAATGTGTCAGCAATTGTATTGCCTAAAACTGAAACTGCAGATGACATTTCAACATTACAACAAGTACGCAATATAGCGGTTTATCCCCTTGTGGAAACGCCACTTGGATTTGCCAATATTAGAGAAATTGCTCGTGCAAAAAACGTTCAAGCACTGATGTTTGGTTCAATTGATTTTCAACTTGAAATGGAAATGCAAGGTGGTTATTACGAGTTATTAAGTTTCCGTAATGAGTTTGTACTTGCCTCTAAACTAGCCAACATTCAGCCACCTGTTGATGGTGTTACTGTTGATTTTAAAGATGAAGCATTAGTTACGCTCGAAACACAACAAGCAAAAAATTTAGGCTTCGCAGGAAAATTATGTATTCACCCTGCTCAGGTCGATATTGTCAATCAAGTCTTTCAACCGAGTCAGGCTGAAATTGAATGGGCTACACAAGTCTTAGCTGCTGTTGAACAAGCGCAAGGACAAGCCGTTAGCTTAAATGGAAAAATGATTGATTTACCTGTTATTTCCCAAGCAAAAAAAATCTTAGCTTCTGCTTAAAATTTTGACTTGTTATTTAACTACAGTGAAGTAATTAAAAGATAAGGAATGAAAATGAATAACTTTGATAGCTGGATTGGAAAAAAAGAAATCCAAAATGATGTAAGTGACTTACGTCCTTTAAGTTTAATGCAAGCATTATTAAATCAAGAAAATAAATTATTAGACCACGTTCCTCATTTATATCATTGGTTATACTTTGTACCTGTTGTTGATACAGATCAACTTGCTATAGATGGTCATCCACATAAAGGAAGTTTTCTTCCCCCTATTCCATTTCCAAAACGTATGTGGGCTGGCGGACGTTTAGAATTTATTGCTCCTATTGCTGTTAACCAGCCACTACGTCGTGAATCTGAAATACTCAATGTCAGTTTTAAGCAAGGTAAAGTAGGCGATCTTTATTTTGTTACGGTTAAACATAGCATTTATTCAAATGACGAACTTTGTATTATTGAAGAGCAAGATATTGTTTATAAAGCTGAACAAGCAAAAACAGTTGCAGATTCTGCAATATTAGAAAAGTCTGTAACTGAGCTTCGTCCAGCAACTTACCGTGTACCATTCAAAGCCAATACGCCATGCTTATTTAGATATTCAGCACTTACATTTAATAGTCATAAAATTCATTATGACCGTGAATATAGCATGACATATGAAAACTATCCTGGCTTAGTTGTTCATGGTCCTTTGCTTGCAACACTGCTAATTCATACATTTAAGCAAAATTATCCAAATAAAAAGATTCAAAAATTTAACTTCCGTGCGGTGAAACCTGTTTTTGATTTTAATGAAATCAATATTTGTGGTGATATTCAAAATTCACCAAGTGAATTGTGGATTGAACATAGCAATGGCGATGTTGCAATGAAAGCAACAATTGAATTTCAAGGAGAATAATCATGCGTCCTTTAGATGGAATTACAGTGATTACCTTAGAACATGCAATTGCTGCTCCTTTTTGTACACGTCAACTTGCAGATTTAGGTGCTCGTGTTATTAAAATTGAACGTCCAAATGTAGGTGACTTTGCACGTAAATATGATGAACGTGTTGATGGGATGTCATCTCACTTTGTTTGGACAAATCGTTCTAAAGAAAGTTTAACTTTAGATATTAAAGCTGAACCTGCCCAAGATATTCTTAAAAAACTAATTGAAAAAGCAGATGTATTGGTACAAAACTTAGCACCCGGTGCTGCTTCTCGTTTAGGTTTATCTTACGAAGAACTAAGTCAAATTAATCCCAAGATTATTGTTTGTGATATTTCAGGCTATGGTGATGATCCTGAAAATTTAGGGCCATATCGTGATAAAAAAGCATATGACTTACTCATTCAAAGTGAATCAGGCTTCTTATCTATTACAGGTACAGAACAAGAGCCTGTAAAAGCAGGATGTTCTATTGCTGATATTTCTGCGGGTATGTATGCCTATACCAATATCTTGGCTGCATTAATTGAGCGTTCAAAAACTGGGAAAGGAAAACGCATTGATATTTCAATGCTTGAATCTATGGTGGAATGGATGGGATATCCCCTTTATTACACAATTCATGGCGAAGCTCCTCCTCAACGTACAGGTTCTTCTCATGCTACGATTTATCCTTATGGACCATTTCCAACAGGTGATCAAAAGCAAGTCATGCTAGGTATTCAGAATGAACGTGAATGGCAATCTTTCTGTAGTATTGTTCTAGAACAACCAGAACTGGCACAACATGAAGAGTTTATTAATAATACTTTACGCTCTAAAAACCGTTCATCGTTATACAAAATCATTGTTCAACATTTTGACAAACTGACTCAAAGCGAAGTCATTGAAAGACTTGAAGCAGCAAAAATTGCCAATGCGAGTGTCAATGAAATGAAAGATGTTTGGGAACACCAGCAACTAAAAGCACGCCAACGTTGGACTGAAGTAGATACACCTATTGGCAAAGTTCCAACCTTAAAACCTGTGGGTTTAAAAGATGATGCTGACTTTTACATTGGCGCTGTTCCTGATCTAGGTCAACACTCTGCAAATATTTTGCAAGAATTAGGCTATCCTGACGCTCAAATTCAAGCACTTTTAGAGCAAAAAGTTATTTAACGCTTTTCTAGCCAATGAGGCCATTGGTTAGATTTTTTCTTTAGAAACTTAAACTATATCAATATATTTTAAGCCATAAAAAAAGAGTGATTTTAAAATCACTCTTTTTTATTCATACGTTCTTATTAATATTAAAAACATATTAAAAAACATGCTTTTTATATGCAATTCCATCATCCAACATCATTATGAATGTTGTGCACCATATGCAGTAAACGAGGTGCAATATCTTCTTCTAACTTTTGTGGGCTTAAAATAAAACTTGGACCGCCACAGTTAAATACCAGTAAGCCATGTTGTTCATGATAATAAGGAACAGCGACAGAATTGACATCTTTATGCCATTCGCCTAAAGAAAAACAATATCCCTTTTCTTGGTAATCATTAAATGCTTGATCTAGATTTTTCTTAATATCATCCCATTCATCGGCATGTTTATCTCGAATCGCTCTTAATAAAAATTCACGTTCATCTTCAGGCATTGCAGCTAAACAAGCTCTTCCCATAGAACTAAGATGAATTGGTAAATATGTTCCCACTTGACGACGCATCGTCACATTACCTTTACCTTGAACTACATCAAGATAAATCATATTCAAGCGATCACGCTTAGCCATCGCAACTGCTGCACCCGCATAATCTGCTAATTCTTTCATGTATGGATGAGCAACGGAACGAATCGAAACATTCGCAAGCATTGAATAACCGAAGGCTAAAACACCGACAGAAAGCTGATACTTACTCGAATTTGGAACTTGTTTTAAATATCCTAAACGAGACAAAGTATAAGTTAAACGTGTAATGGTCGGTTTTGGTAAACCGGTCATTTGAGATAATTCTTGATTACCCAAATGTTGATGTTTCGGGGTAAAACAGCGTAATAATTCTAAACCACGTGCTAAGGCTGTAATATATTGACGATCATTTTCATCCTGCATATCTGAAATAGGATGTAAAAGTTCATGTCGTAAAGGAGCAATTAATTCCTGCTCTTTTTCTGTGAAATCACTCATCGTCATTTATAGCCTAAAACTCTTAATTAATATTTCGCTCTGCGGAATTGTAATATATTTTATATCTAAATAGCAAAAAAGCCATTCGACCCGAATTGCTTTTTTGCCTTGCATCATACCTAAATGATTGCTTAACCAATGATTCCTTGCTGACGTAATGCTTCAATTTTTTCAGCATCAATGACATCTGCCAGAATTTCATTGGTATGTTCACCCAGCATTGGAGGTGCTTTTTTATACTCTACAGGTGTACGTGAGAGTTTAATCGGTGAACCAATGATTTTCAATTTTTCTTTCTGAGGATGTTCCATTTCTACAAGCATATTACGTGCTTGTACTTGTGGTTCAGAAAAAGCTTGTTCTAAATTATTAATTAAACCTACAGGTACTTTTACTGCATGAATAATATCGACCCAATGTCTTGCTGTATTCGTTAGGAAATGCGTTGAAAGTAAATCACAGATTTCTTGACGATGTTGAATACGCAAAGCATTTGTTGTAAATCGTGGATCAGCTAATAAATCTGCACGATCAATCGCATTACACATCGCAACAAACTGTTTATCATTACCACAGGTAATAATAAAATCTTGATCTTTCGCTCTAAACACTTGGTAAGGGACAATATTGGCATGGGCATTACCATAGCGTCCCGGTACTTTACCTGATGCTAAATAGTTCATGCCTTGGTTTGCCATAATTGCCACTTGAACATCAAGTAAAGCCATATCAATATATTGCCCCAAGCCTGTCATTGTTCTATTGAGCAGTGCAGCTTGAATTGCAATTGTTGAATAAAGCCCTGTGGTAATATCTGCAACAGCAACACCAACTTTTTGTGGTCCGCCACCCGGCAAATCATCCTTTTCACCTGTCACAGACATCAAACCACCCATGCCCTGTACAATAAAGTCATAACCAGGTTCAGATGCACGAGGTCCAGTCTGTCCAAAACCTGTAATTGAGCAATAGACCAATTTAGGATTTACGGCACTAAGTGTTTCATAATCTAAACCGTATTTCTTTAAAGAACCTGCTTTATAGTTCTCAATAATAACGTCTGATTTTGCCGCTAATGCTCGAACAAGCTCTTGACCTTCAGATGTTGAAATATCAATTGCAATTGACATCTTATTACGGTTTGCAGACTGGTAATAAGCAGCTTCTCGTGTGTCTTCACCCTTGTCATTTTTCATCCATGGTGGTCCCCACATACGAGTATCATCACCCGTTTTTGGACGTTCCACTTTGATGACTTCAGCGCCTAAATCTGCCAAGATTTGACCACACCAAGGTCCTGCTAGTACGCGACTTAAATCTAGTACGCGAATACCCTCTAATGCACCCATGTGTTTTTCCTTGTAACCCTTTACTTATACACGCTCAATAACCATTGCAAGACCTTGTCCCACACCAATACATAAGCTAATTACGGCATATTTTTTACCGCTGCGTTGTAACTCACGCGCAGTTGTTAATGCTAAACGAGCACCTGATGCACCTAATGGATGACCAACCGCAATTGCACCACCATTTGGATTCACACGAGGATCATCTAATGCAACATCTAAACCTTTTAAACAAGCCAATACTTGTGAAGAAAATGCTTCATTAATTTCAATGATATCCATGTCATCTAAACTTAAATTTGCACGCTTTAAGGCAAGCTTAATGGCTTCAATTGGACCTGCTCCCATAATGCGTGGCTCAACACCTGCCGCACCTGAAGATAAAATTTTAGCAATAGGCTTAATGCCTAAAGTTTGCTGAGCCTGTTCAGAACCAATTAATAATGCAGCAGCCCCATCATTTACTCCTGAAGCATTACCCGCAGTCACAACACCACCTTCAAATAATGGTTTCAGTTTTTGTAATGCTTCCATATTAGACGATGGGCGTGGATGCTCATCAAGTGTTACTAATTTAGGCGGTAATTTACGACCTTGAGCGACTTCTACCGCAATAATTTCATCTTCAAAGAAGCCAGCTTGTTTTGCAGCTTCATATTTTTCTTGTGATGCTGCTGCAAATTGATCTGCATCTTCACGGCTGATGCCATATTCAACAGCAACGTTGTCACCTGTTTTTGGCATGGTGTCATCACCAAAATTTTTCTCAATAACAGGGTTTGGAAAACGTGCACCAATTGTTGAATCAAAAACTTTGAAATCGCGACTAAATGCTTTTTCAGATTTAGCAAAAACAAATGGCGCACGTGACATTGATTCAACACCACCAGCAATAAAAATATCGCCTTCACCACAACTAATTGCACGTGCAGCATCAATTACCGCGGCTAAACCTGAAGCACATAAACGGTTTACTGTTTGTGCTGGTGTTTTTACATCTAAACCTGCAAGTAATACTGCATGACGTGCAATATTACGACTGTCTTCACCTGCTTGATTGGTATTACCCAAAATCACATCATCATAAATATTATTTGGTAGTTGATGCTTTTCAACTAAAGCTTTAATCACATGAGCAGCTAAGTTATCAGGACGAATAGTTGCTAACTCACCTGCATGACGACCAAATGGTGTACGTAATCCATCATAAATATATGCATTTAACATCGTAATAGTCCCTTAGATAACTGAAGTGTGAAGAAGTGGAATATTTAAACGTGCACGACGCGATAACCATAAACTCGGACGATAACGCTGATCGCCTGTATTGGCATAAATACGTTCTAAAATAAGTAAAATTCGGTCACTACCTAAAACATCGCCCCAAGAAATTGGACCATGTGGATAACCTAAACCTAATTTCACTGCTTTATCGATGTCAGATGCTGTCGCAATTTGTTGTTGTGCAATATCGCATGCAAGGTTAATCACCATTGCTAAAACACGTTGTGAAATAAAACCAACACTCTCAGCAATAACAGATACGCCATGTCCATTTTTCGCAAAGATTGCATGTGCTTGGTCAATATAAGATTTTTCTGTCGCAATGGATGGCATAAGCGTACGATGCTTAGCAAAATCTGTCAGCATATCAATGCTAACCGCACGTGTTGCTTCTACATTTAGACGTAATGCAGCGGTTGTCGTATCTTCACCATAAGTTGCTAATAAAATAAGGCTATCGCTTGCAGGTTCTACCGAACTATCAAGCGTAATACCATTATTTTCTAAATATTCACAAAGAATCGCTGCATCTTCATCACGATCTGCTTTTACCCAAACCGCTTTAAAATCTGTCACAACAGGTATAGGTTGGCGTGGTGCTTCATTGGTTTTAACACCATCCACATATTGATAAAAACCTTCACCAACTTTACGACCTACTTTTTTCCCCGCCAACATTTGACGAGTTAAAGGATGTGGACGATAACGATCTTCTTGATAGAACTGATTAAAAATAGATTCCATTACAGGATGTGATACATCTAATGCAGTTAAATCAAATAATTCTAACGGTCCCATGCGAAAGCCCGCACCTTCTCGTAAAATTCGATCAATTTCACTTACAGATGCAACACCTTCACCCAATGCTTTCAATGCTTCTGTACCATAAGCACGACCTGCATGATTCACAATAAATCCTGGTGTATCTTTAGTGCGAACACCAAAGTGTCCCATACGATTTGCAAGTTCTAATAAATCAGCAACAACTTGTTCATCTGTTGCTAAACCTGCAATAACTTCCACAATTTTCATGAGCGGAACAGGATTAAAGAAGTGGAAACCTGCAACACGATCTTGATGCTCTAAACTTGAAGCAATCGCAGTCACTGAAAGTGAAGATGTATTTGAAACTAAAATCGTATCGCTTGATACAATACCTTCAAGTTGCTTAAACAAACTTTGCTTGATATCTAGGTTTTCAATGATGGCTTCAACTACCATATCCACACCTGCAACATCTTCAATTTTTTCAAGTACAACAAAACGTGCAAGCGTATCTGCTAACTGTTGTTCAGTCATTTTGCCTTTGGCTTGCAACTTTTCTAATGTTGTTTTGAGTTTTGCTAAACCTTGTTCAGCAGCACCAGCTTTTGCATCAAATAATCGAACTTCCAAACCAGCTTGGGCTGCAATTTGGGCAATACCCATCCCCATTACACCAGTACCAATCAATGCCATTTTTTGAATAGTCATTTCTTATTTTCCTGTGTAATTTGGTGAACGTTTTTCAAAGAAAGCATTTACACCTTCTTTTTGATCTTTCGTATCAAATAATATTTGGAATGCTTTACGTTCTAAGGCTAAAGCACCTTGAAGCGAAAGATCTTGTCCTAAATTTGTCACTTCTTTAATTTGCTGTACTGCAATTGGAGAGAAACTTGCAATTGTTGCTGCAAGTTCAAGTGCATGAGAAATTGTATTTTCATCTTCCACAACTTCAGAAACTAAACCCATACGATTTGCTTCTTCCGCACCAATGAACTTACCCGATAAAACCAATAGCATTGTTTGAAACTTACCAATTGCACGGAGTAAACGTTGCGTTCCACCTGCTCCTGGCATTAACCCTAATTTCACTTCAGGTTGTCCAAATTTTGCAGATTTTCCTGCAACAATAATGTCTGCATGCATTGCAAGTTCACAGCCACCACCAAGTGCATAACCATTTACAGCTGCAATAATAGGTTTAGGACAATCAACAATACTTTGCCAATATTGCTCAGTATGTCGTAAATACATTTGTGATGTTGTTGCTGTTGTAAAATCTTTAATATCTGCACCAGCAGCAAAAACTTTGTCGCCACCTGTAATAACAATGCTACGCACAGCATCATTAGTTGATAATTCTTGGAATGTTTCTGAAAGTGCTTGGCGTAATTCTAAATTCAATGCATTTCTTGCTTCAGGGCGATGTATTTCAACAATTGCCACACCATTATTCTGAATATCTAGCTTCAATATTTGTGTATTTTCCATAACTCATATATTTCGCAATGCGGTATTAGATACACAATATACATACTTTTTCGATCTTGTAAATTGCTTAATTTAGTTACAAAAATATTTTTAATAAAAAAAAACTACAAACTTTTTATTTAAATACAATTATTTAGTTATAAATCAATCAATAAAAATACAGTTTCGCTGTGCAAAATATACTTTCGTATATATTGCTTCTTGTATCGCAGTTAATTAGTATCCATTCAAAATATTTGATGTATAGAACTTAAGCACTTGTGACATCACAACTTAAGGTTCTGATTATCCTAAAAAATGGAGTATTAACATGGTTCGTGATCAAGAAACCTTAGATCAATTAGTTGATATGATTCGTCAATTTGTTGAAGGTGTACTCATCCCTCACGAAGAAGTTGTTGCTGAAACAGATGAGATTCCTCAAGAAGTCGTTCAACAAATGCGTGAATTAGGTCTTTTTGGTTTAACGATTCCTGAAGATTACGATGGTTTAGGTTTAACCATGGAAGAAGAAGTTTATATTGCCTTTGAATTAGGTAGAACTTCTCCAGCATTCCGTTCTTTAATTGGTACAAATAACGGTATTGGTGCATCAGGTTTAATCATTGATGGTACGGAAGAACAAAAACAATATTTCTTACCAAAATTAGCAAGTGGTGAAATTATTGGTTCTTTCTGCTTAACAGAACCTGATTCTGGTTCTGATGCAGCATCATTAAAAACAACCGCTGTAAAAGATGGCGATGAATATATTTTAAATGGTACTAAACGCTTTATTACCAATGCTCCACATGCTGGCGTGTTTACTGTAATGGCACGTACAAATCCAGATATTAAAGGTTCAGGTGGTATTTCTGCATTTATCGTAGATAGCAAAACTCCTGGAATTTCACTCGGCAAACGTGACAAAAAAATGGGCCAAAAAGGTGCTCATACCTGTGACGTTATTTTTGAAAACTGCCGTATTCCTGCCTCTGCTCTTATTGGTGGCGTTGAAGGTGTAGGTTTCAAAACTGCGATGAAGGTTCTTGATAAAGGTCGTATTCATATTGCTGCACTTAGTGTTGGTGCTGCAACTCGCATGCTAGATGATTCATTGCAATATGCTGTTGAGCGCAAACAATTCGGTCAACCAATTGCAAATTTCCAACTTATTCAAGGCATGTTAGCAGACTCTAAAGCTGAAATTTATGCTGCTAAATGCATGGTTCTAGATGCTGCACGTAAACGTGATGCAGGACAAAATGTAAGTACTGAAGCATCTTGCGCAAAAATGTTTGCGACTGAAATGTGCGGTCGAGTTGCTGATCGCGGTGTGCAAATTCATGGCGGTGCTGGCTATATCAGTGAATATGCGATTGAACGTTTCTACCGCGATGTCCGTTTATTCCGTTTATATGAAGGCACAACACAAATTCAACAAGTCATTATTGCCCGCAACATGATTCGCGAAGCAACTCAATAACAGTCTGTTTTGGATTGAGCCATTTTATCTCCTTCCGGCTCAACCATTTTTTATTATGGTAATGGATTATGGCTATAACAAACACAATTTCAAAAATTGGACCACATACTTGGAAGCTAGCATTTCTTTTTGCCTTCCTTGCACTACTTGTAGATGGCGCAGATTTAATGCTCCTCTCTTACAGTTTAAATAGTATTAAAGCAGAATTTGGTCTTACACCTGTTGAAGCAGGTATGTTGGGAAGTTTTACTCTTGCTGGTATGGCAATTGGTGGTATCTGTGGTGGATGGGCGTGTGATAAATTTGGTCGTGTACGTATTGTTGTAATCTCAATTCTTACCTTTTCAGTTTTAACGTGTGGTTTAGGCTTCACAAATACCTTCTGGGAATTTGGTATTTTACGTTTCTTTGCTTCATTAGGTTTAGGTTCATTATATATTGCATGTAATACCTTAATGGCAGAATATGTACCAACGAAATACCGTACAACAACATTGGGTACACTCCAAGCAGGTTGGACTGTTGGCTATATTGTTGCAACATTACTTGCAGGTTGGTTAATTCCAGATCATGGTTGGCGCGTACTATTTTATGTTGCTGCTATTCCTATTGTTCTTGCAGTTCTTATGCATTACTTAGTTCCAGAACCTGCAGCATGGCAAGAAAATCGCTTTAAAAAAGTGGATGTAAAAGAAAAATCAGAATCAACATGGAAGCTTATTTTCCAAGATAAGAAAAACCGTAATATGTTTATATTATGGGCACTTACAGCAGGTTTCTTACAGTTCGGTTACTATGGCGTAAACAACTGGATGCCGTCATACCTAGAAAGCGAATTAGGTATGAAGTTTAAAGAAATGACTGCCTACATGGTAGGTACATATACCGCTATGATTTTAGGTAAAGTACTTGCTGGTTTCATGGCAGATAAATTAGGTCGTCGTTTTACTTATGCATTTGGTGCAATCGGTACCGCAATCTTCCTACCAATTATTGTGTTCTATAACTCACCAGATAACATCTTATACTTATTAGTCATTTTCGGATTCTTATATGGTATTCCATATGGCGTGAATGCAACGTATATGACTGAAAGTTTTGCAACAAATATCCGTGGTACAGCAATTGGTGGTGCATATAACGTAGGTCGTCTAGGTGCTGCAATTGCTCCTGCAACAATTGGCTATCTTGCAAGTGGCGGTTCAATTGGATTAGGCTTCTTAGTTATGGGTGGTGCTTACTTTATTTGTGGTGTTATTCCTGCACTATTTATCAAAGAAAAATTATATGATCCGCAAAAATCATAAATCTTGCTGATTCATTAATAAAAGCCTCTTCGGAGGCTTTTTTTACAATTTAAAGGCTTTTTAAGCTTTAACTTTAGTGATAAAATATCGCTAGGCGAAATAGGATTTTACATAATGGAAGAAATTATAAGAGAAGCAATGGAGTTTGACGTTGTAATCGTAGGCGCAGGACCTGCAGGTCTTTCTGCTGCGATTAAAATTCGTCAATTAGCGATTGAAAATAATTTAAATGATCTTTCCGTGTGTGTCGTGGAAAAAGGCTCCGAAGTAGGTGCGCATATCTTATCTGGTGCTGTACTTGAACCTCGTGCGATCAACGAACTCTTCCCGAATTGGAAAGAAGAAGGTGCACCGTTAAACGTCCCTGTTATTGAAGATAAAACTTATTTCTTAATGTCTGATACTTCACATAAAGAAGCACCACATTGGATGGTTCCTAAAACCATGCACAATGATGGAAATTATGTGATTTCTTTAGGAAACGTCGTTCGCTGGTTAGGCACAAAAGCTGAAGAGTTAGAAGTTTCTATTTTCCCAGGTTTTGCTGCTGCTGAAATTCTTTATCATGAAGATGGTACTGTAAAAGGTATTCAAACTGGTGATATGGGTATTGGTAAAGATGGCGAATCTACGCATAACTTTGCCCCAGGCTATGAACTTCATGCCAAATATACGATTTTTGCTGAAGGTTGCCGTGGTCACTTAGGTAAGCGTTTAATCAACCAATTTAATTTAGATAAAGATGCTGATCCTCAACATTATGGTATTGGCATTAAAGAACTTTGGGAAATTAACCCCGCTAAACATAAACCAGGCTTAGTGATGCATGGTGCAGGTTGGCCTTTAAGTGAAACAGGTTCTTCTGGTGGTTGGTGGTTATATCACGCTGAAAATAACCAAGTCACTTTAGGTATGATTGTAGATCTTTCATATCAAAATCCACATATGTATCCATTTATGGAAATGCAGCGTTGGAAAACTCATCCTTTAATTAAGCAATATTTAGAAGGTGCTAAGCGCATTTCTTATGGTGCTCGTGCTGTTGTGAAAGGTGGTTTTAACTCTCTTCCTAAATTCACTTTCCCAGGTGGTACCTTAGTTGGTGATGATGCAGGTTTCTTAAACTTTGCTAAAATCAAAGGCTCTCATACTGCAATGAAGTCAGGTATGCTTTGTGGTGAAGCGGTATTTGAAGCAATTCAAGCAGGTGTTGAAAAAGGTGGTGATTTAGCCATTGCACGTGTCACTGAAGGTGAAGATTTCTTTGCGAAAGAACTCACATCTTATACTGAAAAATTCAATAATAGCTGGTTAAAAGAAGAGCTTTATAACGCTCGTAACTTTGGTCCTGCAATGCATAAGTTTGGTCAATGGGTTGGTGGTGCATTTAACTTTATTGATCAAAATGTCTTTAAAGTTCCATTTACACTACATGATTTACAGCAGGACTTTAGTGCTTTACAAACTGTAGATACGGCTAACTTTAAACCAAACTATCCAAAACCAGATGGTAAGTTAACTTTTGACCGTTTATCTTCTGTATTTGTATCAAATACGGTACATGAAGAAAATCAGCCAGCACATTTAAAGCTAACTAATCCTGATATTCCAGTGAATGTAAACTTACCAAAATGGGATGAGCCTGCACAGCGTTACTGCCCTGCGGGTGTATATGAAATTATGGAAAATGATGATGGTTCAAAGCGTTTCCAAATTAATGCTGCGAACTGTGTACATTGTAAGACATGTGACATCAAAGATCCTTCACAAAACATCACATGGGTAACACCGGAAGGTGGTGGTGGACCTAACTATCCAAATATGTAATTTAGATTGTTATCGTCTTTTATCCAATTATGTCGTGCTGAATTAAGTACTTCATTTATATTTTTTAGGTAATCCTAGCTCCTAAGGGAGCTAGGATTAAAATAGTAAACAAATTTATGCGTCTTTTTTATCATTTTTAACCTAAAGTAAGTTCTTTTTCATATACTCTTTTATCCACTTTTTATGACTATAAAAGAGAAATTAAAATGCTAAAAGGAAGTTGCTGTTGCGGTGCTATACAATTTCAATTAAATAATCTTCCAACAATGATGGGAACATGCCATTGTTCACGTTGTCGTAAGCTCGGTTCAAGTACACTTATTTTTGTCCAAAAAAATGATTTTATACTACTGCAAGGACAAGAATTTATTGAGAAATTCCAACCTGAACCGCCCTTTCACTACACACGTTCATTTTGTAAAAAATGCGGTACAGCACTTGGCGAAATTGGGTCGACCAATGATTCTTTTCCAATTCCAGCAAACTGCCTAGATGATCACCTTCCATTAAATATCCAATTTCATGTACATGTTGCTTCTAAACCTCATTGGTATGAAATTTGCGATTCAGCTCCTCAGTTTTTAGAAAATCCAAATTAATTTTAGATATAAAAAAGCGCTCCATATCGTGAGCGCTTTTAATAATGCAAAACAGCATTAACCTTTTTTCACTAAATAATGAAATTCTTTATTACCTTCAGCATCTTGAGCTTCTTCTTGTAATAATAATTCATGCCCTAAATGCATACAAAACTTAGGAATATCCCAAGACGTAGAGTTATCTGTTGCAAACACTTCTACAATATCACCCGATTTAGACTTACGAATGGCTTGATGCAACATCATGACAGGCTCTGGGCAACGTAATCCTCTTGTATTAAGCTGAATTGTAGGAGCAGACATAGATTCTGACATTTTCAAACTCTATTAAAAAATCAGATCAATTTTAACATAAAGTTTTCAAATTAGACGCTTAACGTAGTCTGAAAGTGAGTTATCAATAAAAAAAGATAAATGAACTCTCGCTTTCATCTTATTAACAATAGACAAGCGTATTTTCTAAGGTATGATTAAACTAATTTTTTTAACATAAAGAGTCTTTAGGAAAGATCATGCACGAGGAGTCACACCCATCGTGGGGTATGCGTGGTTTACGCAAATGGTTAAGCACTGCTCCAGAAACTCGCGATGAGCTATTAAAATTAGTACAAGATTCACGTCGTTTTTTAGAACCAGATACTGTCACTATGCTTGAAGGTGTCTTAGACCTTCCTGCAACAAAAATTCGTGAAGTCATGACCCCTCGAACTTCAATGGTCAGCTTACAAGAGGATGATGAATTATTTGAAATTCTTCATGTTCTTATTGAGTCTGCACATTCACGTTTTCCTGTTTTTTCTTCAGATCAACCAGACAATGTCGTGGGTATTTTACTTGCCAAAGATTTATTGCCTTTTTTAACTGAGCAAAATCCGAAAGTAGATATTCGCATGCTTATGCGTCGTCCACTTTTTATTCCAGAAAGTGCACGTTCCGATCAAGTTTTACGTATGCTTAAAAATACGCAAACACATATTGCAATTGTGATTGATGAATACGGCTCGACATCTGGCTTAGTCACTTTAGAAGATATTCTTGAAGAGATTGTTGGCGAAATTGAAGATGAGCACGACAAAGCAGATCCTGAAGCTGAATTTATTGTGCCTGATCATGAAAGCAACGAAACGAATGCTTGGTTAGTTCAAGCACGTACACCAATTGAACACTTTAATGATCTTCTTAATACCGATTTTCCAGAAGATGAAGTTGAGACTATGGGCGGATTATTATTACAAGAAATTGGGCTAGTAAGTGATTTACAAGGTCAAATGGTTGAACTTGAAAATTGGCAGTTTACTATTCTAAAAGCAGATGCTCGTACGATTCATCTCATTCGAGCTGTACGTAAATGAGAACATTCTTTGAAAGACTCATGAATCCTTCTCAACCAAAAAAACCATTAGCTTTTATTTATCCACTATTAATTTCATTAGTTGCTGGAGCAATTTTTAGTTTTGCTCTAGCCCCTTATCATTATTGGTGGATTGCGATTTTATCACCTGCTTTACTTTATGCTTCACTCATGAAGCGTAATGCAAAACAAGCTTTTTTAATTGGTTGGGCTTATGGTTTTGGTCTATGGTTTGTTGGTGCATTTTGGTTATTCACCTCCATTCATACCTATGGCGATACCAATCTCTATTTAAGCTTACTCATGATTGTCATCATGGCAATCATTATGGGGCTTTTTACAGCCTTTCAAACTTGGATTTATAAACGCTTTTTCCCAGAAACACCACTGACTTTCGCTCCTCTTTGGGCATTATTTGAGTGGGCAAAAACTTGGGTATTTACAGGCTTTCCTTGGTTATTTGCAGGTTATGCATTTACAGAACGCTTCTTAGATCATTACGCCCCATTATTTGGAATATTTGGCGTTTCTTTTGTTGTTATTCTCATTGCAGCAGCCATCGTTGAAATCCTCAATAAAAAGTTCTTTTGGGTGATTCCAATTGCAATTGTATTAATTACAGCTTGGGGTGCATCTTATCTTCAGTTTGTAGAAGTGAAAAAAGAAAAGCCTCTTTCTGTTTCGCTTATTCAAGGCAATATTCCTCAAGATTTAAAATGGTTGACTGAATACCAAATTAAAACTTTAGAAATTTACGTTGGACTAACTCGTACCGAATGGGGACGTGATTTAATTGTCTGGCCTGAATCTTCTATTCCTTTATTCCAAACAGATATTCCTGAATTTCTATCTGCTATGAATGAAGAAGCTATTCAATCTAATTCTGCATGGGTGACTGGTATTCCTTTTTGGGATGTAAAAGCATCTCAAACTGAAAATAAGCTTAAATACTACAATAGCATTATGGCTTCTGGCAGTGAATCTGATGGCTTATATAAGAAACAGCGTCTTGTACCATTTGGCGAATATATTCCTCTATCAGGGCTATTAAGTTGGGTTTTACCTGCATTGCAAAATGATCCTGCTGCTGGTGGCTTTAGCCGTGGTGCTTCAGATCAAAAGCCTCTAAATATTAAAGGTCATCAACTTGGTGCCGCTATTTGTTATGAAGTTGCCTACCCAAATCTCACAAGACGTAATGCCGCTCAAAGTGACTTTTTAGTTACTGTTTCAAATGATGCTTGGTTTACTGGAACAGCAGGACCACAGCAACATCTACAAATGGTTCAGATGCGCGCTAAAGAAAATGGACGATGGTTTGTACGTGCGACAAATACAGGGGTTACTGCGTTTATTAATGAACAGGGTCAAATTGTAAAACGTGCACCTATGGATGAACGAACCGTATTACGTGGTGAGTTACCAGCAATGCAAGGTCAAACTTTATATAACCGCCTTAGTGATTGGCCTATTCTTATTTTCTCTAGTTTATTACTTATTCTAGGATGGTGTTTTAGACCCAAACACGTTGATGTCTCATTTAAATCAAGACGATAATACTCTCTAATAAAAACAAAGCCGAAGATTAATCTTCGGCTTTTTATTTATCTATAGCAATCATATTCAAAAATCCATATTGTAAAATAATCTATTCCTTACAAAGAAGCTGCAATATATGAAATCATTCCAGCTAAAAAAAACATTGGGATATAACGATAGATTTTTACAATATTTTGCTCAAATGCACTCATTGAACTATTTTTTAAATTGAGCACAGTTGCTTTTAAAGCAGACCAAAAGCTTAAAATAAATAATGAGCTCACTAAACTTAATGCAAAAAAACCCACCATAATTTGACTACTACCCTCAGTAGTTTGCCATAAATGAAGAATCCCCTGACTCAGTGGTAATATACTTAAAATCAAAAGAACAGACTTAAGCATAGACCAATGAAACTGATTAATTTCATCTGACAATATTAATGCTTTCATTCTCCCCTCCAAAATAAGTTTTTTCACTTTCCGCTATTATGCAACCTTTTAAATAAATTAAAAGTCTATATTTCTCCTTATTTTACGATAATTGTTATCAGTAAATATGGTAATAATTCTTATTATAACTCTCAAATAAATATATTTTATTTTATCTTTTTATTTCAACAACTTACTACTATTTTGAATAATAGTAATTATTATCATTTCAGCTTAAATTGATTTAACCAATAATTTAAAAAGAAATATTCTATAAATCTATTATTAAGAATTAATCTCAACTTTATTCTTATATTAAAAAAATATAATATAAATAATTTATTTACTAGTACTTTATTTTAAATATTATCATTAACGTAATTTTAAACAAAAAAAAGCAGATATAAATATCTGCTTTTTTAACAAGATTTATTTAGCTACTGTTTTTGACTGAATTTTTTGCATATCTTGCAATAATGATTGCTGTAAATCCATCGCATTTTTTTGTAATTCAGCAATCTTATCCATATTTGGTGGAACATTCATGCCTGTAACGGCAAGCTCTACACCGATATTATTTACTTCTTTAATTTTATTACGAAGATTATCACCTTCTGTACTTTTTAAATGTAAACCATCTAGGTCTTTATTAAAACCATCGACATATTTTTTCATCTGGTCGACAACTTTAGTAACTTCATCTCTTTTGCCTTTTTGTACAGCTTCAGCTATTGAAGTTTGAAATTGTAGAGCTTCTTGTGCCTTTGCATTTGATAAGGTTTGGATTTGATCCAAATCACTACGCATATCAACAACAACTTCGCTACTATAAACAACTGCAGATGATGCTTCAGCATGGTTAGTAGAAGATGTCGTTTCATTTTTACCACATGCAGTTAACGCAAGCATAGATACACATAGTGTTGATAATAATAATTTTTTCATCATTTTTTCCTATTTAAAATAAATATCAAAATACGCATATACTTATTTAAGCCAAACAAAATTGTTTTTATGCTTACCCAAAAAAAATGCGTTAAACAATACAGTAAATTACGTTTTGATTTAATATGAAACAATAATACTACAAATATGTGAAATATATAACAGTTTATTTAATTTTTGTTAATTTTTTATATAAAAAAGCCGATGCTTACGCATCGACTTCTTATCGCTTAATTAATCAATTTAATAGATAAATACTTAAACTGATTCAAGCACAGCATTTAAAGTTGAACTTGGACGCATTACAGTATTTACTTTAGCTGTATCAATCGCATAGTAACCACCGATGTCTACAGATTTACCTTGAACTTCAGCAAGCTCAGCAACAATTTTATCTTCATTTGCAGCTAAAGTTTCTGCAAGTGGAGCAAACTGTGCTTTAAGCTCAGCATCTTGATCTTGATTAGCAAGTTCTTCAGCCCAGAATTTAGCTAGGTAGAAGTGGCTGCCACGGTTGTCAAGTTCACCAGTACGACGTGATGGAGATTTGCCGTTATCTAACAATTTGCCAGTTGCAGCATCTAAAGTTTGTGCAAGAAGTTTTGCTTTCGCGTTATCTTCTTTAATGCCAAGCTCTTCTAAAGATACAGCAAGTGCAAGGAACTCACCTAAAGAATCCCAACGTAAGTGGTTTTCTTCTACAAGTTGTTGTACGTGTTTAGGCGCAGAACCACCAGCACCAGTTTCGTACATACCGCCACCCGCCATTAACGGCACGATAGAAAGCATTTTAGCAGAAGTACCTAATTCCATGATTGGGAACAAATCCGTTAGGTAATCACGTAAAATGTTACCTGTTACAGAAATTGTGTCTAAGCCACGAGCAACGCGTTCAAGTGTGTAACGCATTGCACGTACTTGAGACATGATTTGGATATCTAAACCGTCAGTGTCATGATCTTTCAAGTATTTTTCAACTTTCTTGATCACTTCGTTTTCGTGTGGACGGTACGGGTCTAACCAGAAGATTGCTGGCATACCAGAGTTACGTGCACGTGTTACAGCAAGTTTAACCCAGTCTTGAATTGGTGCATCTTTCACCTGACACATACGCCAGATATCGCCCTCTTCAACGTTTTGAGACATCAACACTTCACCAGTTTCGATATCAGTGATGTTCGCAACACCCGCTTCAGAAATTTCGAAAGTCTTGTCGTGTGAACCGTATTCTTCAGCTTTTTGAGCCATTAGACCAACGTTAGGTACAGTCCCCATTGTACGTGGGTCGAAGTTACCATTCCACTTACAGAAGTTGATCATTTCTTGGTAAATACGCGCAAATGTAGATTCAGGCATTACTGCTTTACAGTCGTAAGGTTTGCCATCAGCACCCCACATTTTACCACCACCACGGATCATTGCAGGCATAGAAGCATCTACAATTACGTCATTTGGTGAATGGAAGTTTGTGATACCTTTTGCAGAATCAACCATTGCTAAAGCAGGGCGGTGTTCTTGACATGCGTGTAGATCTTCGATGATTTCTTCACGTAAAGAAGTCGGTAAAGTTTCGATCTTTTCGTAAAGACCAGCCATACCGTTGTTTACGTTAATACCAAGTTCATCAAACAATTTAGCATGTTTTTCAAATGCTTCTTTGTAATAAATTTTCACACAGTGACCAAATACGATCGGGTGTGAAACTTTCATCATTGTTGCTTTAACGTGTAAAGAGAACAAAATGCCTGCTTCTTTACAATCAGCCAATTCTTTTTCATAGAAATCGCAAAGCGCTTTCTTGCTCATGAACATAGAATCGATGATTTCACCATCTTGTAACGCAACTTTTGGCTTAAGAACAATCGTCTCACCAGACTTTGTAATTAATTCCATTTTCACGTTACGTGCACGGTCAAGAGTCATTGATTTCTCACCATGATAGAAGTCACCTTCTGTCATATGAGATACATGTGTTTGTGACCATTGTTTCCACTCATTCATTGAATGAGGGTGCTTTTTAGCATAATTTTTAACCGCAGTTGGTGCACGACGGTCAGAGTTACCTTCACGTAAAACTGGGTTTACAGCAGAACCTAAACATTTGCTATAACGCGCTTTAATCGCTTTTTCTTCTTCAGTTGTTGGATTTTCAGGATAATCTGGAATTGCATATCCTTTAGACTGAAGTTCTTTAATACAAGCAGTTAACTGACCAACTGAAGCACTAATATTAGGAAGTTTGATAATATTTGTACTTGGATCTTGTGTAAGACGACCTAATTCAGCAAGGTTATCAGATACCTTTTGCTCATCACTTAAGTAGTCTGCGAATTCTGCAAGCACACGCGCTGCAACTGAGATATCGCTCTTTACGATCTCAATGCCAGCAGGCTTAGTAAAGGTCTCAATGATCGGTAGTAACGAATATGTCGCCAATAATGGCGCTTCATCTGTCAGTGTGTAAATGATTTTTGACTTTCCACCAGTCATATATAGCCCCTTGCTTTAGATGGAGTTTTTAGAACCGAACTTGTGGTTCAGTTCCTTCGAACCAATTTGCTTAAATTAAACATTGAAAGTATCGGTCTTCAATGTAATTCAGTCAATGAAATATCTTTTCATATCATCATTTCGTATAGAAATAATATAAAAAGATATTTCATCAGCTTTCTTATTCTACGCGAAAATTGAGCTTTATTCGATCTTAAAATTAAGCTCTGACTCAAAATAGAATAAAGTATTTCTAAATTCCGACACACATTTTTACAGATACTTGCCATACCCTTAATTGAGATGAATACCTACAATATCAAGGGCATTACATACAATATTCATTATTTCTATAAGAACTTATAAAAATTAACGCTTGCATTTAACAGAAATCTGTCGAAACCATTATTTCAGTACAAAATAGGCAATGACAAAATTTAGCTCTGACACTTTCTAAAATCTACTATTTATTTTACGATAATAGCTGAAGATTAAAGTACTTTTAATATATTTTTTCTATCAATTGTTATTATTGATAAAACCTATTTTAGTACTTCTATTTTTACCTTAACTCATATGTTATTTATGGCATAACTCAATATTTATGATGAAGAATCATTTATTAAAAAACACCAACTTCTCCCACTATTACATACATATTTAAATTCAATCACTTATACCAAAATAAAAAAGGTCAATTTTAATTGACCTTTTAAAGTTTCTCACTGAATTAACTGCGTTTTATACTTTTATTATAGAGTGCTTGTGCAGCAGGTAAATTCTGTTTCATCGCATCAATACGTTGAGTATTCGATGGATGTGTTGAAAGGAATGATGCACCACCTGAACCATCCAATTTATTCATCTTTTCCCATAATGTAATTGCAGATTGAGGATTATACCCCGCTCTTGCCATTAACATGATACCGCCTTGATCAGCACGACTTTCCAAGCTACGTGAATAAGGTAAACCCACCCCAATTTGTGAACCTAATTGAGCTGCAGCAGCGCCAGTATCACCCACACCAGCAGCACTTAACCCCACACCCAATGCAATATTAGTTAATGCCTGAGCACCAATTTTTTGTTTTGAGTGTTCCTCTAGAGCATGCACCATTTCATGTCCCATAATCGCAGCAATTTCAGCATCAGTCAGATTTAATTTATTTACAATTCCAGTATAAAAAACAACTTTCCCACCTGGTGCAACATACGCATTGACTTGATCTGATTTTAAAACTGCCAATTGCCAATCAAATTTTATGCCAGTTTGATTAAGTTGATCTGCATACGGTTTCAAGTTCAGAAATACTGTATTAATACGTTTATATGTTGCAGATGATGTATCTAATGTTTTATTTGAACGTGCTTCGTCAATTGTTTGATTAAAGCCCTGTGTTGCAGTGGCATTTAATGTCGCACTATCTGCCCCAACCATATCAGCGAATGTAGTACATCCCGAAATTGTAACTGCCCCAGAAGCAAGAAAAGCTATTACCAACTTTTTATTCATTTCGCTGTTTCTCCAAACATCCATCATTGCAAAATTTATGATGAAATTATAACTTAGACCTTAATATGATTATGAATTTTTCTGATGAAATCATTGTATTTCTGTAAATAGATTCACTTAAATAAATTTATACAGTATCCAAAACATAAGTGCGAAGATATCTAACGCTAAATAGATATGGCACAAATTGTCTAATTTTTTATCTAATTCTTCATTTTTCCTTTTAAAAAATAAATATGTATTTTGCAATAATATTATTGGAATTAAAGCGCATGCGATCATGACCGTTAAACCAATAAAGGTTTGATAAATATATTCAATATTAACGTTTTGCAGTTTTATTATAATCATTGCAGCAGTAGGAGCCCCCCCCATTGCGAATAATAGTGAATAAAAAATTGTTCCTGCAATATTCTTTTGCATTGAATCTCCCATTTAAAATTCCTAATATCATATTTTGGTTATAATCTTTTTATATATTAAAAGCCACTCAACTTTTGTCTTGCAATAAAAAGCCCTGCATATGCAAGGCTTAATCGTCATTCATAAATTTCAACACATATTTTTATTTTTTAGTACTTGCAGCATAAAGTGCTTTTGCCTCTGCCATGCTCTTTTGTAAATCTGCAATACGGTCATTATTTGACGGATGTGTTGAGGCAAATTTAATTAATGCAGAATTATTACTTGAATCAATTTGGTTCATTTTTTTCCATACAGATACAGCAGCTTCTGGGTTATACCCTGCTTTTGCCATCAACATTAAACCACCACGGTCTGCTTTTGATTCAAGATTACGTGAGTACGGTAGACCAATCCCATAACGGCTACCCAAATCAATAGCATCAGCACCTTGTTCACCAAGCTTACTGCCTGCATATGACTTACCGATATTCACTGCAATATTCGTTAATGCTGTAGCACCCGCTTTATTTTTAGAATGTTCCTCTAAAGCATGGGTCATTTCATGCCCCATAATTGCAGCAATTTCAGCATCAGTTAATTTTAATTGTTCAACAATTCCTGAATAAAATACAACCTTACCACCAGGCATAACAAAAGCATTTAATTCATTTGATTTAAATACACTAAGTTTCCAGTCAAATGCATGACCGGTATTATTCATTTGATCTGCATAAGGTTTTAATTTTAAGAAAACAGCATTAACCCGCTTATATGTTGAAGAAGTCGTATCGAGTGCTTTTTGTGATTTTGCACTATCCACCATCGTTTGATAATCTTGTGCGGCATTCATATTTAAAGTTGCTGTATCGTTACCTGTTAAATCTGCAACTGTCGCACAACCACTTATACCAACAACCATAGCCAAAATTAAGGCACTATTTTTATTAATCATTTTATTTACCATTTCACGAAAACTTTACTGATTAAAAAATACAAAATTTATATTTCTTCACACTCTCAAAATTATAACAAATTAATCACAAAAATATCAATTATAAACAATAAATTCACATTTTATTCTTTTTTCAATAAAAAACCCCGCTTTTGCGAGGTTCTTTATCTCAATTTAATGCAAATTATGCATCAAATGGATGACGTAAAATAATTGTTTCATCACGGTCTGGACCAGTAGAAACGATATCAATTGGACATTCAATTAACTGCTCAATACGTTTGATATAGTTAATTGCCGCTTCTGGTAATTGATCTAAAGATTTAGCACCAAAAGTAGACTCAGACCAACCTGGCATAGTTTCATAAATTGGTTTTAAAGTTTCAAATGCAAGCGCATCAGAAGAACCTACACAACCTGAATCTGCTGCTTCATAACCTACACAGATTTTTACTTCTTCTAAACCATCAAGAACATCAAGTTTAGTTAAGCAAATACCTGAAAGTGAGTTTACTTCTACAGAACGGCGAAGGATTTCAGCATCAAACCAACCACAACGACGTTGACGACCTGTAGATGCACCAAACTCAGAACCTACAGTACCAAGGTGTTTACCAATTGCATCACCAACATCGTTAGCAGCATCATAAACAAGTTCTGTTGGGAATGGACCTGCACCTACACGCGTTGTATAAGCTTTAGTAATACCAAGTACATAGTCTAGGTGTAATGGACCAAGACCTGAACCCGAGCTTACGCCACCAGCAGTTGTATTTGAAGAAGTTACATATGGATATGTACCATGGTCAACATCAAGAAGTGAGCCTTGAGCACCTTCAAACATGATGTTTTCACCAGCTTTACGATATTTATGAAGCTCACCTGTTACATCCATAACTAATGGAGCAACAACTTCACGCCATTGATCGCAAAGTTCAAGTACCTCTTCTAACTTAACCGCTTCTACACCGTAGAATTGAGTTAATTGGAAGTTATGGTATTCAAGAAGCTCTTCTAATTGAGCTTTAAGATGATCACCACCACGCACCAAATCAGCAACACGCACTGCACGACGCGCCACTTTATCTTCATATGCTGGACCAATACCACGACCTGTAGTACCAATTTTTGCATTACCACGTTTTTTCTCACGCGCTTGGTCAAGCGCAATGTGGTTAGGAAGAATTAATGGGCAGTTTGGAGAAATACGTAAACGCTCTTTAACTGGTACGCCTTCTTTTTCAAGAACATCCATCTCTTTGATGAGTGCTTCAGGAGAAAGAACAACACCGTTACCAATTAAGCACAATACGTTTTCACGTAAAATACCAGATGGAATGAGGTGTAATACAGTTTTCTTACCACCAACCACGAGAGTGTGACCTGCGTTATGTCCGCCTTGATAGCGAACTACTGCAGTCGCTTGATCTGTGAGCAGGTCGACGATTTTACCTTTACCTTCGTCGCCCCATTGGGTACCGAGTACCACAACATTCTTGCCCATAATAGCCTCATTACATCATGCTGTTAAAATTGGAAAGTATTACTAAATGACATGAACATTTAGTAATACCATTAAATTTCTTCGACAATCCAATTGCCCGACTGATTAACCATTTTATGTGTTGCAAATGGTGTCGAACTTAAATCATCATTACCTAATAATTGAATAACACTTGCACCTTCTGCACGCAATTGAGCAATTGCATTTTGCAATGCGTCATCGGTTCCTTTTGGTGCAACAACAGTTTTCGCTGTTTTAAATTGACCAGCAGAAAGTGCATACAAGTCACAAGAAAAACCTGTCGCAGGACGTGCACGACCAAAGTGTTCACCAATACCATCATAACGTCCACCCTGCGCTAATGGTGCCGCACGATTTGGTGCATATACTGCATACATTAGACCAGTATGGTAATGATAAGAACGAAGCTCAACCACATCGATACCAATATGTAAATTTGGCCAACGGGCTTGAATTTCACTTTGGGTTGTTTTCAAAGCATCAAATGCTTGTTTAAATTCAACATCATTTAAAATTTCTGCACTTAAGTTTACTTGCAAAGTATCTAAATCACTTGCATAACGACCTAAATTATAAAAATCTTGACCGAACTTTAAATGAGAAGTGAATTCAGCAAGTTCAGGTAATGCTTTACGTTGATATAAATCTGAAAGTTGACGTTCAGTCAGTTTACTCAAACCTGCATGTTTTACTAAGCTACGGAATAACCCCACATGACCTAAATCAAGATGAATTCCATCTGCTAAACCTGCTGTTTGCAATAAGTTCAACATGACATCGACCATTTCTACGTCGGCATCAATACTGTCTGAACCAAATAATTCTGCACCTAATTGAAGTGGTGCACGTGTGGTATTAAACCCTTGCGGTTTGGTATGTAAAACCGTACCTGCATAGCAATAACGTGCAATACCATTGACTTGATGTACATGTGCATCGATACGTGCCACTTGTGGTGTCATATCGGCACGCACACCAAGCAAACGACCAGATAACTGATCGATAACTTTAAAAGTGGCTAAGTCTAAATCTTGATTCGATTCTGAAAGAGAAGATAGAGATTCGATATATTCGATAAATGGCGTGTACACCAACTGATAACCTCGAGATGCGAGGAAATCCAAAGCGTCACGGCGCAAAGTTTCAATTACTTGCGCTTGTTCTGGTAATACATCAGCTACACCATCAGGTAATAACCATGTCTCTGAAATGGGCATGTTGTAAACCTAAATCCTTGCCAGCGCGGAAGTAATCCGCATAAAAAAATCGGGAACACACCCGATTTCTCCTAGTCTAACACGATAGTTAATACTGTGCACCAGACTTTTTTATAAAAGCTTACAATATTCTAATAATGACTTATAAAACAGCGTTTAATTGATTAAAAGATCATACTTTTTAAATACTTTAACCAATTATATTATGCTTTATAAAAAATAATTTTCCATGATTAACCGAAAATCAATCATCCATTAAAAGCCAATAATTTAATTTAAAATTTATATGGTTTAGTCAAAAATTTAAATATTTAACCCTTCTTTAAATGACTCACATAAATCTAATAATCGATTAGCATATCCCCACTCGTTATCATACCAAGCAAAAACTTTTGCCTGATGCCCAACCACCATCGTTTGAGTTAAATCCACAATAAGTGAATAAGGTAAATGATTAAAATCT
Source organism: Acinetobacter equi (assembly GCF_001307195.1). Classification (NCBI taxonomy): domain Bacteria; kingdom Pseudomonadati; phylum Pseudomonadota; class Gammaproteobacteria; order Moraxellales; family Moraxellaceae; genus Acinetobacter; species Acinetobacter equi. The sequence continues at coordinate 2,879,049 of NZ_CP012808.1, forward strand.
GAAGATACCAAAGGCTCATCAGTTACGTGCATAATTTCAGAATACTGTTGCTGTGCAGCGAAGGTTAAAACCTGATTAATTTCATCAACACTGAGCTGCGATTCTGAACTAAATGTTAAATCGATAGCTGCAACATTAATAGTAGGTACTCGAATAGAATAACCATCTATTCGATTTTCCATTTTTGGCAATACTCTCTTTAATGCACCTAATGCTGAAGAAGTTGTTGGAATAATATTTTGCCCAGATGCTCTAGCTCTTTGTAAATCACGATGTGCGTGATCCAACACAGATTGATCTGCCGTAACCGCATGAATTTCTGTCATTAAAGCAGTATCAATACCAAAAGCATCGTCAATTATTTTAACTAACGGCACCAATGCTTGAGTCGTACATGAGACACTTGAAATAATCTGATCTGTTTTCTTAACATCATGATGATTCACACCATAAACAATCGCAGCATCAACAGTATCAAAAGGCGCAGCACCAATAATTACGCGCTTTGCGCCTGCTGTTATATGTTGCGTAGCTGCTTCACGAGATCTAAATAGACCTGTACATTCCAAAATCACATCTATATTTAAATTTTTCCATGGCAAATCTAATGGATTTTTTTGATTTAACACTTCAACTTTTAATTGTTTTTCCGCATATTCAATCTGTAAATAATTTTTATTTTTTTCCTGTATAACTTCCACCTTTCCAACAAACCGACCATGAGTCGTATCATATTTAAACAAATGCGTTAAAGTTTCAATATCAGCAACATCATTAATAGCAATTATTTCAAAGTTAAATAGTTTAGGATTTTCAAACCAAGCTCTTAAAACATTTCGCCCAATCCTTCCAAATCCATTAATTGCTACACGTTGCATCAGTGTTCCTTCATTTTAACCCAAGAGTTGCTGATGCTTATGTTAATAGATTTTACTCTATAGCGGATATCTTTTCATTTATAAAGAATAATCAAAAATAAGAATAAATCTCTTATCTCTATTTTATACATTCTTTTTAATACCAATCTTCAGCATATCCCAAAAGCCTAAAATCTTTCCCTTATGATTTTCCATGATTGAGTCCTTTTTGCCACACATGGTTGAACTTTAATATTTGTACTAATTTTTCCACCATTTACTGCATCCATACATTGTCCTGTCGCTACATGTAAATATTGATGTTTAGAAGGAATTGATAACCAACGCTGATTTCCACTTTGATTACATGGTTCAGCCACCACACTTTTTTCTTTATCAACACCTAAACACATTGATTGCTCAACCAATTTTAATTGGTGAGTACCACTAATTTGCATTTTTTGATTATGATTAAATTGACAAACATATAACCCCATTTTATTTCCGCTTGCTAAACTATCAGCGCAAAAACCAAGAACACCATTTTTCAACATGAATGCTGGTTGTTTTATATATGATTTTGAATTAATTGTAGAAATACAATCTCCTTCCAAAGTACAAAATGACTCAGCAACACGAGAGCAAGCACCATATATTTCTGTCGAAGCACTTATTGCTTTAACCCCATTGGCACTGGGTTTAAAAAATATATTCGTTGTCGCTGGAACTTCACTACACTGGCGATATTCCTGCTCAGCTTGGGCATAATTTTCAACAAATTGAGTTAATTCAGGCTTTAAGCCACCCCATGACTTAGGAATTCGAATTTCACCTATTACTGTTGCTTTATCTGTACTTAAATCAATGACGCGAGATTGCCAAACTTGTTCTTTTTCATTTTGCCCCACCCTTGACCAAACAAATTGGTAACGCTGACCTTCTTTCCACGAATAATCAATCAGACAAGAAACACCCGAACCTTCATGAGAAAAGTATGAACATTCTGCACCTTTTATTTTATTCCAACCCTTTGCATTCCAAATTGAAAATATAGCTTTTTTTGTGCGTCCATCATTTTGTTGCAACCCCGTATATCCACCATCAACCTTTTCAAATTGAAATTGATTCGCCCAAAATGTAAGCCCATCATGACCTGGCTCATGCGTAATTTGAAAATCTGCTTTCATTTCATCATACCCCCCCTTTTTTATAGGAAAGTTATAATAATTTGCGACCATGCCACCTGGAGAAACAGCATAAATATTAGTCGAAAACAATAGTGCCAAAACAAATAGTTTTAATATATTCAGCATGATAAAACTCCCTTTTTTTATATTTATTCAAGCTTAGTTTGTTTGTTTTTACTTCTTAGAAAATTATCTCATATTATATGTATTAATAATGTATCGTTTTGATCATCTATTTATAAATTCACCTTAAATATTTAAATAAAATATTTAAATCAATTTATTATTTTAATTTTAAGTTTTTCGCAACGTTATGATTGGTGAATGTTGCTTTTTCCGTTATAATTTGGCGTTTTTAAAATTTTAAGCCAGCCTATCAAGTCACTTTTTCTCCTAATAACTTGGACTTGATACGCTATTAGCCAAATCGAAATTTATGGAGTGACTTGGTTGTGAGTACTCGTCTTATGACATCCGCTGAAATTCGCGAAGCTTTCCTAAGCTATTTTGAATCGCAAGGGCATACACGTGTCGCGTCGAGTTCACTTGTTCCGGCCAACGACCCAACATTATTATTTACAAATGCTGGTATGAACCAGTTTAAAGACTGTTTCCTTGGTCTTGAAAAACGTGACTATGTTCGTGCAACATCTTCACAAAAATGCGTACGTGCTGGTGGTAAACACAACGATTTAGATAATGTGGGTTACACAGCTCGTCACCATACATTCTTTGAAATGTTAGGTAATTTCTCTTTTGGTGATTACTTTAAACATGATGCAATCAAATTCGCTTGGGAATTCCTCACAGGTGATAAATGGTTAGCACTTCCTAAAGATAAACTTTACGTTACTGTTTATCATACAGATGACGAAGCATTTGATATTTGGAACAAAGAAGTTGGTTTGGATGCAAGCCGTATTATCCGTATTGGCGATAATAAAGGTGAAAAATACGCATCAGATAACTTCTGGGCAATGGGTGATACTGGCCCTTGTGGTCCATGTTCTGAAATTTTCTTTGACCATGGCGATCATATCTGGGGCGGCTTACCTGGCACACCTGAAGAAGATGGCGACCGTTTCATTGAAATTTGGAACAACGTATTCATGCAGTTCAATCGTACTGCTGATGGCGTGTTACACCCTCTTCCAGCTCCATCTGTTGATACAGGTATGGGCTTAGAACGTATTTCTGCTGTTCTACAACACGTAAACTCAAACTACGAAATCGATCTATTCCAAAATTTACTTAAGGCTGCGGCTGAAATCATTGGTTTAGATACTTCTGAACTTGAAGCAAAAGCTCAAGCAGAAGGTAAATCTGTTATTGAATATCCAGCATCTTTAAAAGTTGTTGCTGACCATGCACGTTCATGCTGTTTCTTAATTGCTGATGGCGTAAACCCTTCAAATGAAGGGCGTGGTTATGTACTTCGTCGTATCATCCGTCGTGCAGTACGTCACGGTAACAAATTGGGTGCGACAGGTTCATTCTTCCACAAAATGTTGAAGCCTTTAATCGAAGTGATGGGTGCTGCATATCCTGAACTTACGGCGAACCAAGCACGTATCGAAGCGCAACTTCTTAAAGAAGAAGAGCAATTTGCTAAAACTTTAGAGCAAGGTTTGAAATTGCTTGAAGGCGAATTAACTCAACTTAAAGGTTCTGTAATCCCTGGTGAAGTTGTATTTAAACTTTATGATACTTACGGCTTCCCAACGGATTTAACTGCTGATATTGCACGTGAACGTGATTTAACAATTGATGAAGCAGGCTTTGAAGTTGAAATGGCAGCTCAACGTCAACGCGCACGTGATGCTGGTAAATTTGCTGTAGATTACAACTCTATTGTAAAAGTTGAAGGCGAAACTCAATTTGATGGCTATGATGCAACTCAAGGGCAAGGTCAAATTGTTGCAATCTACAAAGATGGTGAACAAGTTGATGAAGTCGTAGAAGGCGATGAAGCCCTAATCGTACTTAACCAAACACCTTTCTATGCAGAAAGTGGTGGTCAAATTGGCGATACTGGTATCTTTAAAAACGATACGGGCATTTTCGAAGTTCAAGATACCAAAAAATCTGGTGGCGCATTTGTACACCAAGGTATCGTGACGATGGGTAGCTTAAAAGCAACTCAAGCTGTTGAAGCTATTGTAAAAGCAGATTTACGTGCCGCAACTGCTCGCAATCACTCTGCAACTCACCTTCTACATGCTGCATTACGTCAAATTTTAGGTACTCACGTACAACAAAAAGGTTCTCTTGTTGCATCTGATATCTTACGTTTTGACTTTGCTAACGACCAACCAGTTTCATTTGAACAATTACAAGAAATTGAACGTCTTGTAAATGCTGAAGTTATTGCAAATACACCTGTAAGCACTGAACTATTAGACATCGAATCTGCAAAAGCAAAAGGTGCGATGATGTTGTTCGGTGAAAAATATGGCGATGAAGTACGCGTACTTTCAATGGGTTCAGTGATTGATGAGAAAAACTTCTCGATCGAACTTTGTGGTGGTATCCATGTAAATCGTACGGGTGATATTGGTCTATTCAAGATTACTTCTGAAGGTGGTGTTGCTGCAGGTATTCGTCGTATTGAAGCAGTTACAGGCACTAAAGCTGTTGAAGTAGCTCAAAAAGCAGATCGTGACATTCACGCAATTAACGATTTGTTAAAAGCGCAAAAAGATCAAACTCTGGAAAAAGTTGAAAATCTTGCATCTACTGCTACTAGCCTTCAAAAGCAAATTGAACAACTCAACCAAAAACTTGCAAACTTCCAAGCAACTGAACTTTTAAGCCAAGTTCAGACAATTGCAGGTCGTTCAACATTAATCACAACTGTTCAAAATACAGATGCGAAATCACTTCGCAACTTACATGACGGTGTGAAATCAAAATTAGACAATGCAGTAATTGTACTTGCAGGTGTTGAAGGCGATAAAGTAAGCCTTATTGCATCTGTAGCGAAAGAATTTACTGCGTCTATTAAAGCAGGTGACATCATCAAACACTTAGGTCAAGAGCTAGGTGGTAAAGGTGGTGGTAAACCTGACTTAGCACAAGGTGGCGCGCCACTCAACGAGAAGTTACAACCTGTTATGGCAAGCTTAGTAGCTTGGCTTGAAGCAAAATAACTTCACCTTTTGTGTAACTGATCCTGATAGGTACATCAGGATCATGGCTTATATGGAACAACTATGGCATTAATCGTTCAAAAATATGGCGGTACTTCTATGGGTACTCCCGAGCGCATTTTAAATGTTGCTCGTCGTGTAAAGCGCTGGCACGACCACGGTCACAAGGTGGTTGTCGTTGTATCAGCAATGAGTGGGGAAACAAACCGCTTATTGGCGCTTGCAAAAGCCATTACTGAAACCCCAGATCCACGAGAATTAGACCAAATGGTATCTACGGGTGAACAAGTAACGATTTCTATGTTAGCAATGGCACTCAATTCCATTGGTGTACAAGCAACATCTTTGACAGGTCGCCAAGTCGGTATTAAAACTGACAGCGCATTTACCAAAGCACGTATTGAAGCAATTGATACAGATGTAATGACAAACCACCTCGATTCTGGTCGTGTCATTATTGTTGCTGGCTTCCAAGGTGTAGATGAACACGGTAATACAACAACATTAGGTCGTGGTGGTTCAGATACAACAGGTGTTGCACTCGCTGCTGCACTCAAAGCTGATGAATGCCAAATTTATACAGATGTTGATGGCGTATATACAACCGACCCACGCGTTGCCCCAAAAGCGAAAAAAGTTGATCGTATTTCATTTGAAGAAATGCTTGAAATGGCATCACTTGGTTCAAAAGTTTTACAGATTCGCTCTGTAGAATTTGCAGGAAAATACCAAGTCCCTTTACGCGTATTATCTAGTTTTGATAATGACGATGATGGCGCATTCGACGAAGAGTTTAAGAAAAACGTCGGAACACTAATCACCACTGAAGCGGAAAATAACATGGAACAACCAATTATCTCAGGTATCGCGTTTAACCGTGACGAAGCAAAATTAACAATTCTAGGTGTGCCTGATGAACCAGGTATTGCTTCAAACATTTTGTGCCCAATTGGTGATGCAAATGTTGAAGTCGATATGATCATCCAAAACGTCGAAGAAGATGGTACGACTGATTTCACATTTACAGTAAACCGTGGTGAACTTGCCAAAGCAAAATCAATTTTAGAAGCAACAGCAAAAGAAATCGGTGCTCGTGAAGTCGCTACTCGTGATGATATTGTTAAAGTATCAATCGTTGGTGTTGGTATGCGTTCACATGCTGGTGTTGCAAGTAAAATGTTTACAGCTCTTGCGAAAGAAGGCATCAACATTTTGATGATTTCAACATCAGAAATCAAAATTTCTGTCATTATTGATGAGAAATATTTAGAACTTGCTGTTCGTGCATTACACACTGCTTTCGGTTTAGACCGTGAGCATGGTGAATCAAGCGCTCGTGCTTAATTCACATTTTTATTATATTTCGCTTAAAATTTCACACTTTAAAGCAATATAAAAAATGAGCTACTAGTACTTGCACTAGTAGCTCTGATATATTCTAATAAAGAGAATTTATAATTTAAACAATTTTGTATCCAACATGATGTTTATCACAAAATTCTGTTAAAATTTATAAACTTTAAGTTGTGTCTTTTCCTATTTTTAAAATTGCAAGTTTAGCGTTTTGCAAGGAGATAAACATGCTGATTCTAACCCGACGTGTCGGTGAAACATTAATGATTGGGGATCAAGTCAGTGTAACTGTGCTTGGTGTAAAAGGTAACCAGGTACGTATTGGTGTGAATGCTCCTAAAGAAGTATCTGTTCACCGTGAAGAAATTTATCAACGTATTCAGCACGAACGTGCTATGCATGAACATCTTCAACATATCGATCAAGATTATCAACCTTCTTTTGAAGATGATAATTACCAAAAAGACTTTAATCGATAAAATTAAAATCTTTTAAATAAAGCGGCTTATTAGCCGCTTTAAATTTGCCTTTTAAACTCAGTAAAATATTATTCCAATGCCTCTAAGACCTTGCGTACAGGACCAAAGCTACGTCTATGCTCTGCAATTACACCATGTTCAGCTATTGCTTCAAAATGTGCCTTTGTTGGATAGCCTTTATGCTTCGCAAAACCATATTGTGGATATTTAGCATCAAGTTCAATCATTGCATGATCTCGTGTAACTTTCGCCAAAATACTTGCTGCTGAAATTTCAGGATGTAAAGCATCCCCTCCAATAATCGCATCACAACTCATCATTAAACCTTGTGGAATTTTATTTCCGTCCACAAGCACATGATCTGGCTGAATATTCAGCTTTTCAACAGCACGACGCATCGCCAATAAAGAAGCCTGAAGAATATTAATTTCATCAATTTCTTCTGCAGAGCTTTCAGCAATTGCCCATGCCAAAGCTTTTTCTTTAATCTCAATAAAAAGTTTTTCACGCTTTTTTTCAGTTAATTTTTTAGAGTCATTTAATCCTTCAATTGGATTATTTGGATCCAAAATTACAGCCGCCGCAACAACAGATCCAACCAATGGACCACGCCCCGCCTCATCTGCACCTGCAATTTTCATCATTTCAAATCCCACCACATCAAAATATTCTCAATAATCCATGAATAAATTATTTAAAAGATTGAATTAAACATGAATTAATAGTACCAGCTACAGCATTTGCAACCATAGCATTATAACTATTCGAATTTACCACAGCATTTGCAGCATTATATGGCGCTTTTTGCGTGACACAGCTACAGACCTCTTTCTCTACCGCTTTTTGTTGCGATTTAGTCATAAGTTTCGTTCCCACACGCCAAACATCATATGTATCTAATTCAGCAGAACATTTTGCATTCACAGCTTTCTTAAAAGCAATTTGTCCAATTTGAGAACTTGATGAATTATTCGTACCCGTTGCACAAGCAGTTAAAATCAATGCAGACAATAGTAAAGTTATTTTTTTCAATGCCTTTCAGCCTATAATAAAAGAGGTATATTTTGCCTAAATATCATTAATTAAGAAATATTTTATTTGATTTTTATATAATCCCACTCAACTTGCTAACTGTTTCATTATACAAACGAAACGTTCCACATATAATCTTTTCTTTCAAAATAAATACTTATAACATAATCAATCAATAATCGAATAATCTTAAAAAATGAAAAAACCAACAGAACACTACACACGAACAGCCCAATATTTACACTGGATTATGGCTCTCATCTTTATTTTTGTTTGGCTTCTCGGTTTTTATAGTGGCAATTTTCTAAGCTATGAAGTAAATGGTAGCTTCAAAGGTGATATCACCTCACTTCATAAAAATATTGCTACACTCATTATCTTTTTAGTTGTGATTCGCATTTTTTGGCGCTATACCAACCCTATTCCAACACTTCCATCAACAATGTCACCCATGATGAAAAAGATGGCTCATGTAGGTCATCTTGCTCTTTATTTCATGTTGCTTGCATTACCTATTACAGGTTGCTTATTTAGTTGGAGTGCCGGATATCCAGCACCTGTACTTTATTTATTTAATATTCCTGCATTAATTGATAAAAACCCTGAAATACTTGCTGTTGTGAAGCCTCTGCATATTTGGTTGTCTTGGGCTGCAGGCTTACTAATAGTTGGTCATTTTATCGCCGCATTGAAGCATCATTTTATAGATAAAGATAACGTATTAAATAGTATGACTAAACAACCTAAGTAAAAATCAAATAAAAAGTCTACTTTAATCACAAAGTAGACTTTTCCATTTACGTGCTTAAATTAAAATTAATCTAATATTTCTTGCGTACATTTTCTTAAACTTTTAAGCACTGCTTTAGAAATAATATCTTTCTGTGTATCAACATCTGTAATTGCCTTTATAGATGCATTTTGTGCAATATCTTTATTCACACATTGGCAAACTGCCCTTTTTGTTGCACTTTGCTCTTGCGGAGATTTCATAATTAATGCGTTACGCCAAACTTTAGAGTCATTCACTTCTCTAAGGCACTGCATCTCAACCACAGATTCTACACTTTTTGATCCAGCAGGTGCAGCAAATGCATTTGCGGAAAGGATTACCCATCCTAACAATGCAATTCGACCCATGACAGCTACCAATTGATTTTGCATATACATTGATGATAAATAAACAGCGACTTTACTGTATATTTATCATACAACATTTCAATAAAAATAACTACTTCAAGCTATTTACCTGATCAATATATACTTTTTTCATTTCATCGGAAATAAATGATGCCTCAAATGAATTAATTGCTAATCTCTTAAGCTCATCATTATCAAGGTTTAACGCTTCCATAATAGCAATGAAATTATCATTCATATATCCACCAAAATAAGATGGATCATCTGAATTCACAGTGACATGTACACCTTTTTCAAGTAAACGACGTATATTGTGTTGTGCCATATCATCAACAACACACAACTTTAAATTACTCAAAGGGCAAACAGTAAGTGGCATTTTCTCATCAATCAAACGTTGCATTAGCACATCATCTTCTTCCGAACGCACACCATGATCAATTCGATTTACTTTCAATAAATCCAATGCTTCCCAAACATACTCAGCTGGCCCTTCTTCACCCGCATGAGCAACAAGCAAGAAACCTTCTGCTTTCGCTTTTGCAAAAACACGCTCAAATTTAGAGGGTGGATGCCCTAATTCACTTGAATCAAGCCCTACACCTATAATTAAATTTTTATAAGGTAATGCTTGTTCTAAAGTTTCAAATGCTGCTTCTTCACTTAAATGGCGTAAAAAGCACATAATTAAATGCGAACTAATATTGAGCTTTGTTTGTGCATCATCACATGCTCTTTTCAAACCATGAATAACAGTTTCAAATGCCACACCACGATCAGTATGAGTCTGTGGATCAAAAAACATTTCAGTATGAATCACATTATCTTCTGCACATTTTTCAAAATATGCCCAAGCTAAATCATAAAAATCTTGTTCTTTAATGAGTACATTAGCACCTGCATAATAGATATCTAAGAATGATTGTAAATTATGAAAGTTATAAGCTTGTTTAATTTCTTCTACAGACTTGTAAGGTAATTCAATTTGATTTCTCTGAGCAATTTGAAACATTAACTCTGGCTCAAATGTGCCTTCAATATGGACATGCAATTCTGCTTTTGGCATTGCACGAATTAATTCGATTTGGTTCATATTGTCCTCAAAATAAAAAAGGGCATAAACAAAGTTTACACCCTTTGCTTATTGCTTGATGGTTTAGCCACCAAACAATGCAAATTTTAATGCCCAAAGTACTGCAACAATCCAAACCATATAAGGTACAGATTTCGCCTTTCCTGTAAGCAATTTAATTAATGCGTAGCTAATAAAGCCCATCGCAATACCATCAGCAATTGAGTATGCAAATGGCATAAAAATAATGGTTAAAAATGCAGGTACAGCTTCTGTAATATCATCCCACTCGATGTGAATAATACCTTGAATCATCAACACACCAACAAATAATAATGCTGGAGCAGTTGCAAAACCCGGAACGGATTGGGCAAGCGGTGCTAAAAATAAACATGCAATAAATAAAATACCCACAACAATTGCAGTCAAGCCCGTACGCCCACCTGCTGCAACACCAGCAGATGATTCAATGTATGGTGTTGTTGATGATGTACCTAAAGCAGCACCCGCTACAATTGCCGTAGAATCAGCAAAAAGTGCTTTCTTTAAGCGAGGTAATTTGCCATCTTTCAGTAAACCTGCTCTATGAGAAACACCAACCAATGTTCCTGTAGAATCGAACAAATCAACCAAGAAGAAAACAAAAATAACGCCAATCAAACTCGCTTCAAACAGACCAGTAAAATCCATTTGCATGAATGTTGGAGCCATAGATGGAATTTCACCTACAACACCTTTAAAATCATTATAGCCCATCAAAGTTGCAATCGCTGTCACAACTAAAATACTAATAATAATCGCACCACGCACTTTAAACTGATGCATGATGACTACAAGTAAAAAGCCAAATAATGCAAGCAAGACCGAAGGCTGTTTTAAATCACCCAAGCCAACTAAAGTTGCTGGATTATCAACAATAATTCCAGCATTTTTAAGTGCCACAAGCGCTAAGAACAGACCAATACCACCACCAATTGCCAACTTCAGTGACATTGGAATCGCATTTACAATGGCTTCTCGAATTTTAAACATACTGATTGCGATAAACACACAACCAGAAATAAAGACTGCCGCTAATGCTGTCTGCCATGGTACACCCATGCCTAAACAAACCGAGTATGTAAAGTACGCGTTTAATCCCATACCTGGTGCAAGTGCAATTGGATAATTTGCTATGAGCCCCATAACAAAACAACCAATAGCAGCTGCTAAACAGGTTGCTACAAAGACAGCTCCGTGATCCATCCCTGTTTCGGATAAAATCATTGGATTAACAATAATGATGTAACACATCGTTAAAAATGTTGTTACACCCGCTAAAACTTCTGTACGAAAACTTGTTTTATTTTCGCTCAGCTTAAACAACCGTTCTAGCAAATTCTCTGAAGATGGATTAGGAGTCGTCATGACCTAGCCCCTATAAGTAAACTCAGTGTAAATTCAGAAAAATAAGTATTTTTCAATTCAAATTTACAATTTCATAGCAACGAATATGCCAGTTTGCAAAGCCAAATCAAAAACATGAAACCATTGAAAATTTTTATATTCAAAAATTCACTCAAAGGAAATAAAAAAGCTGCACATTGTAGTTGCAGCTTTTAGCCTTTACTCATGCCGATATTTAGTTCAATAAAATATCGTGATTTAGCTTTGTTGATTTAAAAATTATAACACAATGGCCTTTTAAAAATTTCATATTTTGTTAATTAATGATTAACTAATCTGATATTTTTTTATACTAAACTTAATTTTAAACCACCCTTTTCTTCAATAAAGGAATGTAAACATCTTTTTTTACTTAAATGGTCATTGCACTAAAAGGAATCTAAACTTTAAAGCAATGCTCTGATATAAACTCCAGATATCCATCTACATCTCAATTAAGATGTTTCCCATACTCTTTTATACAGGCAATTTTTCTTTTTGCGAAGATAAAAAACTAATCAATGGACGAGGAATACTTTCAAAATAACAATAATACGGTAAAACTGCATCTAAATGAGTTTCTATGACTTTTTGCTCAGTCAAACACCAGGCTTTGCACTTATTACGACCTGAAACTGCATTTCCCTCAATTGAAATCAGATATAAATTCGCATCTGTAGGTGGAATCAATTTAGAAAAAAACTGAGTAAAACTTAATTTATTATTTGGATTAAAGACCCATTTTTCTGAAAACCACAATTGTAATAAATCTCCAAGATACAATTGTTTATTCTTTAAAAAACGAATATTCAAGTAAGCATCTTCAACTGGCGTAAAATACAATTCAGGATTTTGCAAAATACCAAGATATTGATCTTGATAGTATGGGAGGTTTGAAAAAATCTGAGAGACAGATAGCGTATTCATTCGCTTACTCCTGTTTAGCCATTTTAGTGCTGGCAAGTTGGTTTAAATCCACACTGTTTAGGCTTTCACCCAAACGCTCTGTTGTTGCAATTAGACTAACAATTGATTTTTAAGATTTCAAGCATTCATTACATTTTTTATATACATCAAATTATTTTGTCTAAATATTCAACATTCGAATAAAAAAATACAGATAGATGACCATTTTCTATTGACCCTTTTCAAAATCCCCTTATAATCGCACTCAGATTCTCCCATAGCTCAGTCGGTAGAGCGACGGACTGTTAATCCGCAGGTCCCTGGTTCGAGCCCAGGTGGGAGAGCCAAATTAAAGAAAGCCCAAGCATAATCAGACTTGGGCTTTTTTATTATCAATAGAAAATATTATCAAACTTATAAAAACAAAATCCCCCTATTAAAGGAGGACTTTATTAAAAAATAAAATTATGCTGCCGCAACAGGTACACCACTATGAAACCGAAATAATTCATCAGGTGTTTCAATCAACTCTTTTTCGACTTGACGAATATGCTCTATACGCCCCTGAATGTCTTCTTCTGGGTTTTTGAGTTTCGCTGTTTTTGCCACATCTAATGCTAATGCCAAATAATCTTCATAATGGCGTGATTCAGACTTTAATAGATAACGGTAATAACGCCCAAGCTCATCATCAACCAATGGTGCAAGTGCATAGAAACGCTCACAAGAACGCGCTTCAACAAAAGCACCTATCACCAACACATCAATAAGTGCTTCAGGCTCATATGTCCGAATTTCTTTACGCAAACCACCAGCATAACGACCCGCACTTAAGCCTTTCCATTCTTGACCACGTTTATTCATAAACTCAAGAACTTGCTCATAATGCAACATTTCCTCACGAACAAGCTGTGCTAACTTCACTTGTAAATCTGTAAAGAAACTATAACGAAACATCAGATTCATGGCTGTACCTGCGGCTTTTTTCTCGCAGTTTGCATGATCTTGCATTAAAACATCGAGGTTATTAAGTGCTTCATCTAACCACGCTTTGGGAGTTTCACAACCCAAAAAGCCAATGACTGGCTTCATGAGTTCATCATAATCAATCGTCGACATAATTCATCTTAAAATAAAAAATTTAATTAACGAGCCGCTTTAATTGCTGCTTTCATTTGTTTCACTGCTTCAGGAAGCCCTACAAATACTGCTTCCGCAATAATTGAATGTCCAATATTTAATTCATGAATTTGTGGGATAGCTGCAATTGGAGCAACATTTTCCAAATTTAGACCATGCCCTGCATTTACAATTAATCCTTTCGCTGCTGCATATTCAGCACCTTTAACAATACGATCTAACTCATATTGTTGTTGCTCTACTGTTTCTGCATCTGCATATGCACCAGTATGTAACTCAATCGTTGGAGCACCACATGCAACTGCTGCATCAATTTGTGCAAAGTCTGCATCAATAAACAATGACACTTCACAACCAATCTCTGCTAATGCTTGAGTTGCCTTTTTAACATCATCAAAATGCCCAAGCACATCTAAACCACCTTCTGTGGTTACTTCTTGACGTTTTTCAGGTACAAAACACACATGTTGCGGACGAATTTCTTTAGCAAACTCAACCATTTCATTGGTAACTGCCATTTCCAAATTCATATGTGTTTTTAATAATGGACGCATGCGACGCACATCATCATCTTGTATATGTCGACGATCTTCTCGTAAATGCAAAGTAATTCCTTCAGCACCTACTTCTTCGCAAATTAATGCAGCTTTTACTGGATCTGGATATGTCGTACCACGTGCTTGACGTAATGTTGCCACATGATCAATATTTACACCGAGTAAAGCAGCCATAATAATTTCCTAACTACGTTTTTGATTGAGTGTTTTGAATCCACAACTGACGGCTTTTTAAAGGACGATCTCCCAATAAAGAAGTAATCATCTGCCGATACAATTTAGACAATAATTGTAACTGCTCTGAAGAGAATTCCCTACCTTTTTCGTAATCACACATGGCTAAAATTTGCGACCCAAGCAAACTTGCACGTGATGGCTGAATAACAGGTAAAAATCCATCATTGAGTTGAAATTGGTAATAACGATTTTCAAGAATTGGCTCTTGATTTGAATCTAATGAAAAATCTAGTGGATAACCTAACTCTTCCAATAATTCGTGTTCAAATAAACGTAATGAATGTTTTAAAAATTGATTTTGATTTTCTTGTTGATTGAGTTGCTGTAAATCTAGCAAAGTTTTCGCATATTGTTGAAAAGTTTGTGGCATTTCCACTTCTAATGGACATAAACGCAGTAAAATTTCATTTAAATAAAAGCCTGAAAAAAAGGCATCACCAAAAAAGAAAATTGGCTGATTCACAATTTCAAGTTTACTAAAATTTTTAAGTTCTGACTTACCTGTTGCCTGTAAAGCAATAGGTTGATATTGCGGTGGAGGAGTTTGTCTTAAAATCCCATCGACACGACCATGCTCTTGTGTAAATAAGTGCACAATATGGCTACGATCTCGATATTTTCGATGGTGAATTAAATAACCATGCAGTAATTCATTGCGCATGATTAATTAAATTATTCCTTATCTTTCTTTTTCTCTTTTTTATCATCTTCATCATCACCATCTGGTATTACCGCATCAACAACTGCCACCGTACCTTTTACAGCACCTTTCGTTACATCATAAGCAATACCAACAGGAACGGTAACCAATTTTGTAATACATCCTTGCAACATCAACATTGATGCAAGTACAACGAAAACTTTATTCATTACAGTTCCTGTCCATAGAATGTGAATATCTTAGATATCACTATATCCTAAACTTTTAAGTGCGCGTTCATCATCCGACCAACCGCCTTTCACTTTTACCCAAAGTGTAAGCATGATTTTCTGCTCGAACATTTTTTCCATATCCACGCGCGCATCCATACCAATTTTTTTCAACTTAGAACCCTTTTCACCAATTACAATGGCTTTTTGTCCTGAGCGATCAACAAAAATTGTAGCATCAATATACGTACATGTAGGCTTCATACGACCTGTTTTTTCATTCAAAGTCGCATCTTCTGTTTTAAAAGATTCAATTTGAACTGTTAAATCGTACGGAAGTTCTTCACCCAATTGACGCATGATTTTTTCACGAATAATTTCTGAAGCTAAGAAACGTTCAGAACGATCCGTTAATTGATCAAGTGAATACAATGGTGGTTGAAATGGTAAATATTTTGCAATCGTATCGCGCAAGTGATCTAAATTAGCACCACGCAAAGCTGAAACAGGAACAATTTCAGCAAAATTCATTAATTTTGCACGTTCTCGAATCAATGGTAATGCTTCATTTTTATTCTCAAATGTATCTAATTTATTGATCACGAGAATAACTGGCATGTCTGCATTTTTTAATTTCTCTAAAACAAGCTCATCATTTTGAGTCCATTTTTGAGCATCAACTACAAATAAAACCAAATTTACATCACGAAGTGCAGAATGTGCAGCACGGTTCATCATTTTATTGATAGCACGTACTTCTTTTTTATGCATCCCCGGTGTATCAACAAATACTGCCTGAGACTTTTCACGTGAATCAATACCCACAATTTTATGACGTGTTGTTTGTGGTTTACGTGAAGTAATAGATAGTTTTTGACCCAATATATGGTTCATTAACGTAGATTTACCTACGTTTGGACGACCAACAATCGCCACAAAACCACTACGGTAATCTGATGGAATTTCAGTGCCTTGTGCACTAAAGAATTGACTAATTAAGTCATTAGTGTCGCCTTGCGACTCGTGATCAGCATCGATGTGATCGGAATGAGTAGTCATTTAGACTGATTCTCCAATAATTTTAAAATATCTGCCGCAACTGCTTGCTCAGCAAAGCGACGACTTGTGCCCTCACCTTTCATTACAGTGAGACCTTCAACCATACACTCTACAGTAAAGTGTTGATTTGGGGCATCACCTTGAATATCTACAACCTCATAAAGAGGCAAAGGCTTTTTACGCGCTTGTAAATACTCTTGTAATCTCGATTTCGGGTCTTTTAGTTGATCTGTAGGTTCAATATGATCTAAATAAGGTATATACCATTTTAAAACAATTGAACGTAAGAGATTTAAATCATCGCAATCTACATAAATTGCACCAATAATTGCCTCTACTGTATCTGCAAGTATAGATTCACGATGGTGACCGCCTGATTTTAATTCACCAGTACTTAAGATTAAGTTTTGGCTAAGCTTTAAATCATTAGCAATTTTTCCCAAAGCTTCTTGACGAACTAAAGTTGCACGCATGCGTGTTAGCCGACCTTCATTTTCAGTTGGATAAGATTGATAAAGATAATTTGCAATGATCATACCCAACAGGGAATCGCCGAGAAACTCTAAACGTTCATAGTTCTGCTTATGACTCACAGAACGATGCGTCAAGGCTAACTGCAATAATTCAGGATTTTTAAATTGATAACCAATACGACTTGCTAAACGCACTTCATTTAGCTTGGAATGAGCTTTGTTCAAAACATTTCTCGAATTTAAATACCAAATTCATATAGCACCTAATTTTAAGCACTATATTCCGTACTTATTCCTACAAATGCTAAGTCTTAAAACAATTGCACTCTTTTAATCTGTAAATCGTAAATGTCATGCATAAACAAATTCATCATTCGTTTATGTATAACATTTCAAACAATTGATATTTTTAAAATACCGCATACCAACACTCGATTATCGATAAAATAGCGTGTGATAAAACTTCGATTTTAAAAATTACTTATCTCTTCGTAAGAACAAGCTAATCATATACTGCAATTAGCATTACAGTATATGAAATCTATTTTAACTGTTCATTTCTTAATGTATTTCTACATTTTTAGAAATAAAGCTCTACTCTTTCAAGCATCACTTAATATTAATCAATTCTACCATTACGGCTAAATGATGGAAGATTAAATCCAGGTTCTTTATGCATCCAAATATAGAATGCTTTACCAGTTAAATTCTCTTCAGGAACCATACCCCAGAAGCGACTATCTGCACTTTGGTCACGGTTATCACCCATCGCAAAATAATGCCCTTCAGGAACTTTAACTTCCCAATACAGACCATTCTGATATGCATATTTACCATTATCCAAAGAGTTCAAATATGGTGCTTGGCTGGCAACATTTACATTTTCAAGCTCACGCATTGTAAATGTATGATCACCCAATGTTTCTTTAAAATAAAGTGAAGTTGGCGTGTCAAATTTATCTTTTTCACGGCTAAATTCAAAAGGTACTTTTGGTACTTTTTTACCATTAATAATCAACTGGCCATGATCATAAACAATATGATCTCCGGGAACACCAACAACGCGTTTAATATAACTAATTTTTGGTTCTACTGGATAACGAAAAACAATCACATCACCACGTTCAGGCTCACCCACATCAATAATTTTCTTATTGATGATAGGCAAACGAACACCGTAATCAAACTTATTTACCAAGATAAAATCACCAGTTTCTAAAGTAGGTACCATAGAATCTGAAGGAATATTAAATGGTTCATATAAGAATGAACGTAAACACATTACAACAGCTAAAACTGGCCAGAAGTCATAAGCCCATCGAATAATTGCTTTTTCGTTCCCACGACCTTTTGATTCTCTTTCCTTGAAAACCAATTTATCTAATAACCACACGACAAATAATATAATCGTTGCAGGTACAAGAATTAAATTAAAATCAAAATCCATGAACTAAATGACCTCTGTGTTCTTATCTTTCTACTTTCAATACTGCAAGGAACGCTTCTTGTGGAATTTCAACACTTCCCACTTGCTTCATGCGTTTCTTACCTTCTTTTTGTTTCGATAGAAGTTTCTTCTTACGCGAAACATCACCACCGTAACACTTAGCCAATACGTTTTTACGCATCGCTTTTACTGTTGAACGTGCAATAATTTGAGCACCAATCGCAGCTTGAATTGCAACATCAAACATTTGACGTGGAATCAAATCTTTCATTTTTTCCACAAGTGCAATACCACGATGACGCGCATCTTGACGATGACAAATCATTGCTAACGCATCAACTTTCTCCCCATTAATTAAAACATCAACTTTTACAAGTGATGAGCTTTCAAAACGAACAAAATTATAATCTAAAGATGCGAAACCACGTGAACAAGATTTCAATTTATCAAAGAAATCCATCACAACTTCTGCCATAGGAATTTCAAAAGTAATTGCTACTTGGTTAGCCATGAATTTCATGTCTTTTTGAACACCACGGCGCTCAACACACAAAGTCATCACATTACCCAAATATTCTTGTGGTACAAGAATATTACATTCAGCAATTGGTTCACGTAAATCTTCAACCGTTGAACCATCTGGCATTTTTGATGGACTATCAATATAAACTGTCTCACCATTTTTCATAACAGCTTCATAAATTACTGTTGGTGCAGATGAAATCAAATCTAAATCGTATTCACGCTCTAAACGCTCTTGTACGATTTCCATATGCAGCATACCCAAGAAGCCACAACGAAAACCAAAGCCTAAAGCATCTGAACTTTCTGGTTCAAAAAATAAAGCTGAATCATTAATTTGAAGTTTTTGTAATGCCTCACGAAACGGTTCGAATTCACTTGCATCAATTGGGAATAAACCAGCATAAACCTGTGGTTTTACTTTTTGAAAACCAGGTAAGGTTTCTACTTCAGGAGTTGTTGCAAGTGTAATGGTATCACCAACTGGCGCACCAAAAATATCTTTAATACCTGCAATCACAAAGCCTACTTCACCAGCTTCTAAAATATCAGTTTCTGTATGCTTAGGATTAAAAACACCCACAGATGTAATGATGTGCGTTTGACCAGTCGATTTCATCAACATTTTATCGCCTTTACGCACGCGACCTTCTTTAATACGAACTAAAGAAACAACGCCTAAGTAATTATCAAACCATGAGTCGACAATTAAAGCTTGTAATGGTGCTTCACGGTCACCCTTTGGTGCAGGAATAACATTGACTAAAGTTTCAAGTACTCCTTCAATGCCTAAACCTGTTTTTGCTGAACATGTTGGTGCATCTGTTGCTTCCACACCAATAATATCTTCAATTTCTTGAACTACACGCTCAGGTTCTGCTTGAGGTAAGTCAATTTTATTTAAAACTGGAAGAACCTCTAAGCCCTGTTCAATTGCTGTATAACAGTTAGCAACCGACTGAGCTTCTACACCTTGCGCAGCATCAACAACAAGTAACGCCCCTTCACATGCGGCCAAAGAACGAGAAACTTCGTATGAAAAGTCAACGTGTCCAGGTGTATCAATAAAGTTTAATTGATATTCTTGACCATTAGGATGTGTGTAATATAACGTCACAGAAGTGGCTTTAATCGTAATACCACGCTCACGTTCTAACTCCATAGAATCGAGAACTTGTGCTTGCATTTCACGATCTTGCAGACCACCACAAGTTTGAATAAAACGATCGGCAAGAGTCGATTTACCATGATCGATATGCGCAATAATCGAGAAGTTACGAATGTTGTTAATATCAACAGATTTTTTTGCTTGCGCCATGGGCTACCTTAAGAACATAAACATGCTAAGCATCAAAAAATTAGCTTAGCAAAAACCGAAATAGAATTGCGAAGGATTATAGCAGATGGTTTTTTCAAAGTATTCATTATAATGATCTACTTTTAGTAATCCCCACAAAAATAAAAATCCACATTTTATAAATACCTATGAAACTAGATGATATCTGTATGATATTTTTCAAAATCAAAAGGATTTACATCAGATTTTAGTGGCTGATATGCTTGTGTAAAACTCGGTGACATGCGCTTTGGTCTCCCTGTTGCAATTTCAACACATGCCCATTTTGTATTTGCTAAAAATAGGATAGTTCTATCTTTTGGTCTATAAAAGGCATATTGGCGAAATGAATACAAAGCATTGATATCATCAAGCCATGTTCTCAAAATAATGTCTTCGCCTTCAAAAGCTGCTTTTCTATATTGCATATGATGCTCAACCGCTACCATTGCATGCTTTAATTTCAAATATTCTTTTAATCCTAATCCAATTTTTTCAATATGTGCCGATGCAACATCCTGCATCCATTGAACATACATCACATTATTTACGTGCCCCAAAATATCAATATGTTGAGGTTCTATCTTTAGCGCTAAATCAAATACATCCGTCATTTAAATGCTCTATCCCACACCACAATATTTTAATTTATTAGTCTACGTAATTTTGTTTAATCTCACATTAAAAAATTAAACCGCTGTTACCAGCGGTTTAATTTAAAAATATAACTTATGAAATTCTCATTCCAACAATAGCTCGATTACCTTGTCGGATTAAAGTAACACGTGCAACAGAACCTTTTTTCAATTGAGATACAGCTTCAACAAATTGTTCTGCATTTTTAATTTCAGTATTGTTTAACTGAACAATTACATCACCAGGCATAATTCCTGCTGTCGCAGCAAGACCACCATGACGAACATCTTGAATTAAAACACCACCTTTTACTTCCAAACGAGCCAATTCCGCAGGTGATAATTCACGAATTGAAACACCTAGAATAGGTCCATCACCTGTTTTATTCGCAGTCGAAGATTTTGCTGGAGTATCATCAGGTGCTGTACTTAAAGTTGCCGATTTCTTTTGACGTTTATCATCTCTTAAAATTTCAAAATCTAAAGTCTGCCCAGGTACTGCACGATTTAAATACGTAAATAATTCTACCGTACTTGAAATTGGCATTCCATTTAATTTTAAAATCACATCACCTGATCGTAAACCAGCCTTATCTGCTGGTGAATCAGGTGTTACTTGTGTAATTAAAGAACCTTCGGGCTTCGGTAATTTATAAGCTTCAGCCAAAGTGCGATCCACATCTTGTAAGCCCACACCTAAATATGCACGAGTTACCTTACCATTTTTCTTTAATTGGTCTGCAACATCCATCGCAACATCTATTGGAATAGAGAAAGACAAGCCCATGTATCCACCCGTACCACTAAAGATACGTGAGTTCACACCAACCACTTCCCCTTTGGTATTAAATAATGGTCCACCTGAGTTACCAGGGTTTAATGCAACATCTGTTTGAATAAATGGAACAGTCGTTTCACCGCGCATATTACGCATTTTGGCACTAACAATCCCAGCAGATGCTGAATAGTCAAATCCAAATGGTGAACCAATTGCCAGTACTGGTTCACCGACTCTTAAGGTATCAACATTACCTGTACTTAATTCAGGAAAGTCTTTTCCTGAAACTTTCAGTAATGCAACATCTGTACGTTGGTCACTACCGACAACAGTCGCATCTAATTCACGACGGTCACTCAACATAATTGTCACTTTTGAAGCATTTTCAATGACGTGGTGATTTGTGAGTAAATAACCATCTTTACTAATAAAAAATGCACTTCCGTAACCTGTTTTTTCTTGCGGAATTTGTCTTTGTGGAATTACCACCTGATTTCCAAAGAAACGTCTTAAAATATCTGGAATTTGTTGCTGAAGTTGCTCTTCTTCAGATAATTTTTTAACAACATTCACGCTCACAACAGCAGGACCAACTTTTTCCACCAAATTAGAAAAGTCTACAGGTGAACCCGCCTGTGCTTGTACAGCCACCATCGTTACTGCAGCCGTATATATACATTTTTTAAAAACAGTATTATTCATATACACAATTCACTCAAAATTTTTCTAAATTTAAACAAGTTGATATTTATCACAAAAAGTATATACCTTACATGCTGATTATGTTTCAAATCACGATAAAACATGCATTTAATATACTTTTCGTTACCAAACCTTCATTATTTTTATGTATTTTAGCCGAATTCCTCTTGCATTTTTCAAAAAAAACCGTTGTTATTAATAAACTTTTTCTAAAAATTAGCAAATGGACATGCCTAATTCAAATTCTTCTCATCAGTTTGATGTCATTATTGTTGGAAGTGGCGGTGCTGGTTTAACACTCGCATTGTCTTTACCCAAACACTTTAAAATTGCAATTCTTGCGAAATCCCATCTGACAGATGCCAGCACATATTATGCTCAAGGTGGCGTCGCAGCCGTACTAGATAAAACTGATTCATTAGAACAACACATTGATGATACCATGATTGCAGGATCTCACTTATGTGAATTCAATGCAGTAAGACAAACTGTTGAAGGTGGTCAGGCATCCGTCGACTTTTTACTAAAACAAGGTGTTCAATTCACTCTAGATGACCAAGAACAATTACATTTAACCCGCGAAGGTGGTCATTCGCATCGTCGAATTATTCATGCAGCAGATGCTACAGGAAAAGCTATTTCAACCACATTGGTAGAAAGAGCTGAATCTCAAAACAATATACACATCTTCAAACACTTTATTGCGATCGATTTAATCACATCTGAAAAACTACATTTAGAAGGTCCAAAGCGTGCTATTGGTCTATATGCACTCGATGAAAAAACAGAAAAAGTGCATACTTTCTTAGCCCCATTCACAGCATTGGCATGTGGTGGTGCAATGAAAGCTTATCTTTATACATCAAATCCAGATATTGCGACTGGTGATGGTATTGCAATGGCTTATAGAGCAGGCTGTAGAGTTGCCAATATGGAATTTAACCAATTCCATCCAACATGCTTATATCATCCTCTAGCACGTTCATTTTTAATAACAGAGGCAATGCGTGGCGAAGGTGCCTATTTACGTTTACCTGATGGCGAACGCTTTATGCTTCGATTTGATGAACGTGCAGAACTTGCTCCGCGTGATATTGTCGCACGTGCAATTGATTATGAAATTAAACGCTTAGGTATTCGCCATGTTTGGTTAGATATCACACATAAATCTGAAGATTTTATTCAAGAGCATTTTCCAACACTCTATCAACGCTTATTAGAACTTGGCATCGATATTACTAAAGAGATGATCCCTGTCGTCCCTGCCGCACACTATACTTGTGGTGGAGTTATGGTTGATCAACATAGCCAAACTGATATTCAAGGCTTATATGCCATTGGCGAAACATCATATACAGGATTGCACGGCGCTAATCGAATGGCGAGCAATTCCCTTTTAGAATGTTTTGTTTATGGAATGGCTGCTGCAAAACATATCCAATCTCAATTTGATGCTGATTATCACATTCCTTCTGTTCCTGCTTGGGATGATACTCAAGTCAATCATCCTGATGAAGATGTCGTTATTTTACAAAACTGGGATGAACTGCGCCAAACTATGTGGAATTACGTAGGAATTGTACGAACAACCAAACGATTAGAACGCGCATTACACCGTATTGAAATGCTCAAAAATGAAATTAATGAATATTATCAAGACTACAAAGTCAGTAAGAATTTAATTGAACTGCGTAATTTAGTAATGGTATCCGAGATGATTGTTCAATGTGCTTTACAACGCAAAGAATCTCGTGGCTTACACTTCACGCTAGATTATCCTGAACAAGTTTCTGAACTCAAAAGAACGGTTCTCATGCCACACAATTTTAGTGTGCAAAAAGAACCGATTAATGCTTAATAACACTTCGTTTAAATTGATTTTAATCTTATTAAAATAAAAGAGATTGGTTTTAATACAAACCAATCTCTTTTCAAATTATACAGCGTCTAAATAAGCCAAAGCTTGTGCAAATACTTGATCAGGTGTTTGCGTTGCATCTAAACGTTTAATACGTTCAGGATATTTTTGCCATAATTGCTCATAGCCAGAACGAACTTTTTCAAAAAATGAAAACTTCTCTTGTTCAAAACGATCAAGAGCACCTCGTTCACGCGCACGATTCATTCCAATATCAATAGGTGCATCTAACCAAAAAGTAAAATTTGGCATACGAGAAACAAAATTATCATTTAATAATTCAAGCTTTTCTTGGCTTAAACCACGTCCTGCACATTGGTAAGCAAAACTTGCATCAGTAAAACGATCACATAGAACTGTTTGACCTTGAGTTAATGCAGGTTCAATAACTTGTGCCAAATGTTGAGCTCGTGCTGCATACATCAACAACAATTCAGTATCATTACACATACTTTCTTCATGGTTCACTGACAAAAGTAATGATCGAATTTGTTCAGCCATTGGTGTTCCACCCGGCTCACGTGTCAGAACAACCTGCTTCCCTTGTTGCTCTAAATGAGCATAGATACGTTGAATAAGCGTCGTTTTACCAACGCCTTCTGTACCTTCAAAACTAATAAACATGCTCACTCCTTATTTCGATCTTAACACTTGCAAATATTCTTGAACTGCACGGTTATGATCTGGCAAATTTGAACTAAATTTATGACCGCCATTGCCTGTTGCAACAAAATAAATATTATTTGAATTGTCTGGATGTAATGCTGCTTCAATTGCTTTTTTACTTGGTAATGCAATTGGTGTTGGCGGTAAACCAGAAATTGTATAAGTGTTATATGCAGTTGGGGTTCTTAAATCATTACGCGTAATATTACCTTTATATTTATCGCCCATACCATAAATTACAGTCGGATCTGTTTGTAGACGCATCCCCATTTTTAAACGACGTGCAAATACACCAGATACTTGCTCTAACTCAGCATCTACATTGGTTTCTTTTTCAATAATTGAAGCCATAATGAGTGCTTCATATTTATCTTTATAAGGTAAATCTGGTGCTCTATTTTCCCAAGCTTCATCTAAAGCTTTCATTTGTCGGCTATATAAGTCTTTTAAGATTTTTTTATCTGACTCACCTTTTGCATAGAAATATGTATCTGGAGCAAATAAACCTTCAGGATGATTCAACGGAATATCTAAAGCTTTTAATAACTCTTCATCAGATAAATGACTCACCTCATGTGTAACCAAATCATCTTTTTTCAAGTTATTGATCAAATCTTTAAACGTTGTACCTTCAATCACCAAAATACGATTTAATTGTGCATTATCCGAATTAGACACCATTTCTAAAACTTGGCGAATACTAGTTCCTTTTGGAATTTCATAAACACCAGCTTTCATCGTGTCATGAATAAAAAATTTCTGATACAACTTTAAAACAAGTGGAAAACTTGCTTTATCTTCTTTTGCTAAACGATCAATAAATCTAGAATAAGTATCGCCCTGACCAATTGAAAGCATTTGCTTATTACCCTCTACAGGATAACTTTTAAACAAACTACTCCATAACACACACGCAACAACAATAACTAACGTAATGAACGCAATTAAATATTTTTTTAAAGAAAACTGACTTTGGGCTTTATTGCTTTTTTTCTTGGCTTTTGGGTGAGTTTTAGGCGTAGACATAAATTAAGACATCTGATTTAAATGGAGAGAGTTAAAAAGATCAACGCATACTTGCGAATCTAAACTTTGCTGATCAAGCTGCGTAACAATTTTCATTGGATTTAAAGCATTACAGAAAAATAGACTTTGAATATTTTCAATTTCATCAATATGAATCGAACTTTGCTCGCATTCTATATTGTATTGCTGCATTCGTCGCAAAATTTCTGCACGCATAATTCCGTGAACGCCATTATAACGAAGTTCTGGTGTAATCCATCTATTCTTTATACGAATAAAACAATTACTGCTCACCCCTTCAACAATATTCCCTTGAAGATCACAAGCAATTGCTTCAGCCCAACCCTTTTCATCTGCTTCTTTTTTTAATAAAACCTGTTCAAGCCGATTTAACGTTTTTAACCCAACAATATTCGGCATACTAAATCCCATACGCTGAGCTAAAATTCCAGCTTGAATAAATTCTGGCTGAAAATCATTTGTTTGCTTTGGGTAATAATAAACCCATAAATCTGCATCATGATCAGGTAAGCTATAACCACGCTGCCCATTGCCACGACTAATGACAATTTTAAGTATTCCATTTACTAATTCTTGTGCATTAATCTGCTTTAAACTTGCTTCTATTAATTCAACATCAAATTTTAAAAATAGTTTTTCACATGCTAAAGCTAAACGTGCGAGATGTAAATCAAGTAACTCAATCCGTCCATTTCGTATACGTGCAGTACTAAAACAGCCATCACCATAATGAAATGCACGGTCTATTAATGAAATATAATCTGTTTCTAATGCATTTTTAAAACATTTCATCTGAAATTCATTCCTTTATTTCACTGCTTATTTTAGGTAAAAATTCACAACTTTCTATTTCTTTTTTATTCATATAAAATTCATTTTTTATTATTTTTTTGAAAAAGCAACTAGCGTTATTCTTGCCACATCTTATAAAGCATTTAAAAATTTGAGGCACACATGGATTTCTCAAAATTAAAACTCGGGGTACTTGCAGCACTCATCTCAGCAACTGCATTTACTGCATCAGCAAAGGACTTCCTCAACGTTTCTTATGATCCTACACGCGAATTGTACGATGACGTTAATAAAAATTTTGGTAAATACTGGGAAAGCCGCACAGGTCAAAAAATTAACTTCAAACAATCTCATGGTGGGTCAGGTAAACAAGCTCGTGCTGTAATTGACGGATTAGATGCAGATGTAGTGACCTTAGCACTCGCAGCAGATATTGATGCAATTGCAGAAAAAACAAAACTACTCCCTAAAGATTGGCAAAAGAAACTACCAGATAACTCCACACCTTATACATCAACAATTGTTTTCTTGGTTCGTAAAGGTAATCCCAAAGGGATTAAAGATTGGAATGATTTAGTTAAACCAGATGTAGAAATTATTACACCTAATCCAAAAACATCAGGTGGGGCTCGTTGGAATTATTTAGCAGCTTGGGCATATGCTAAAAACCAACCTGGTGGCACTGATGCTTCAGCACAAGAATTTGTACGTCAAATCTATAAAAATACAAAAGTACTCGATTCTGGTGCACGTGGCTCTACAACAACATTTGCTGAACGTGGTATTGGTGATGTTCTATTGGCTTGGGAAAATGAAGCACATCTCGCTTTACGTGAACAGCCTGGTAAATTTGAAATTGTGACACCGTCTCTTTCTATTTTAGCAGAACCACCTGTTGCTGTTGTTGAAAAAAATGCAGAGAAAAAAGGTAATCTTTACTTAGCAAAAGGTTATCTAAACTTCCTTTACTCACCGTTAGGACAAGAAATTGCAGCACGTAATTTTTACCGTCCAAGAAATCAGGCTGTTTTAGCAAAATATCAAAAAACCTTTAAACCACTCAAATTAGTCACAATTGACCAAGAATTTGGTGGCTGGGATAAAGTTCAAAAAGAACATTTCGAAAATGGTGGCGTGTTTGACAAAATTGTTGCAGCGAATAGCGGTAAATAATTAATTGAAGAATTAAGGAGTAAGCACATGACACATACTGTAATTGTTCCTGGTGTTGGTGGTAGTGAAGCTAACCATTGGCAATCATGGTTACAACAGCAACTCATGTGCTGCTCTCGCGTACAGCAAAAAAATTGGAATTTACCAATTCTTCAAATTTGGGTAAATGAATGTATAAAGACTTTAGAAGCCATTCAAAGTCATGATATTCAAATTGTGGCTCATAGCTTTGGTTGTTTAACTACAGTTGCTGCCTTAGCACAGCATTCAGAGCTGAACCTTAAAGTGAAAAATATTGTATTAGTTGCACCCGCAAATCCTGCGCGTTTTAGTGAAAGTGGTTTTGCAACCTCGCAATCTAATAATTATCTCACTTATTTTCAGCAGTTAAAAATTCAAGTTCCTGCCACACTTATCATTAGTGAAAATGATCCTTGGTTAAGTTTTGAAGATGCAAATGAACTTACAAAGGCTTGGCATTTATCACCAGTAAATCTAGGTCAAGTTGGTCATATTAATGTTGCTTCTGGATTTGGTCCTTTTCCTGAAATATTAAATTATTTAATTTCAGAAAAGACTATGCAACATATCAATATTTCTGATGACAGCAAGTATTTATTTAAATTTGCTTTTTGAATCACGCAAATTATGCTTGTTTTAAATTTCATTTTCGCTGGCAAATTTTGTCAGCATTCTCTCTTTGAGGAGTAATCATGTCGCAGCGATCCCGAGTGCTGCCAGGATTTGGTCTTTCTCTAGGCTTTACCCTAGCGTATTTATCCCTAATTGTTCTTATTCCTTTATCTGCAGTGTTTATTAAATCACTTGGTATTGGATGGGATGGATTATGGGAAATTCTATCTTCAGAGCGTATTTTGGCATCTTTAAGATTAAGTTTTAGTGCTGCAATTATTGCTGCACTTGTAAACGTAATTTTTGGACTACTTTTGGCTTGGTGTTTAGTTCGTTATACCTTCCCAGGCAAACGTATTGTTGATGCTTTAGTCGATTTACCTTTTGCCCTACCAACAGCTGTTGCAGGCATTGCCTTAACTTCTCTTTATGCTTCTACAGGTTGGATTGGACAATACTTAGAACCTATGGGAATTAAAGTCGCTTATACCCCTATTGGTATTACCTTAGCCTTAATTTTTGTTGGTTTACCATTCGTTGTTCGTACAGTTCAACCTGTATTGAGTGATTTAGAAACTGAACTTGAAGAAGCCGCATCTGCATTAGGTGCTAATCGCCTTCAAATTGTGACTAAAATTATTTTCCCAATTTTGCTTCCTGCATTAATTACAGGCTTCGCATTATCGTTCGCACGTGGCGTAGGTGAATATGGTTCAGTTATTTTCATTGCAGGCAACCAACCTTTTAAAACAGAAATTGCACCATTGATGATTATTTCTCGTTTAGAAGAATATGATTATGCAGCTGCGACAACGATTGCTGTGGTAATGCTTGTAATTTCATTTGCAATCTTGTTCTTAATTAATTTACTACAAGCATGGGCAAGCCGTCGTACAGGGAGATCTGCTCGATGAATATTAATGCAAATGCACTTGCGAAAAAATTGCAATCTAGAGATGCCACACGTGAACCAACATGGGTACGTATTACTTTATTAGTTATTGCACTGATTTTTTTCTTAAGCTGTTTAATCCTTCCACTAATCTTAGTATTTGTAGAAGCGTTTAAACAAGGCATGAATGTGTACTTTAATGCACTTGTACAGCCAGACACATTATCTGCAGTTAAGCTCACTCTATTAACAGCAGCTATTGCAGTACCATTAAATGTGGTATTTGGTGTTGCAGCAGCATGGGCTGTTGCTAAATTCAATTTCCGTGGAAAATCTATTTTAACCACGATTATTGATTTACCATTTGCAGTGTCACCTGTTATTGCAGGTTTAATGCTTGTCCTTATTTTTGGTACACAAGGCTGGTTTGGTGGCTGGTTACTCGATCACGATATTAAAATTTTATATGCAATTCCTGCTATTGTGATTGCAACGATTTTTATTACCGTTCCTTTTGTTGCACGTGAACTTATTCCACTTATGGAAGCTCAAGGTACAGAAGAAGAAGAAGCTGCTATCGTATTAGGTGCCTCAGGTTGGCAAACCTTTTGGAAAGTTACGCTCCCAAATATCAAATGGGGTCTAATCTACGGCGTCATTCTTTGTAATGCTCGTGCAATGGGTGAGTTCGGTGCTGTTTCTGTCGTGTCAGGTCATATTCGTGGAGAAACCAATACACTCCCTCTTTATGTAGAAATTCTCTATAACGAATATACCTTTAGTGCAGCATTTGCAGTGTCTTCGCTATTAGCTTTCCTTGCCATCATTACTTTAATCTTAAAAACTTGGGTTGAAGCACGCCAAGAAAAGCAAGATCAACGTAACGAAGATTCAACAGTTTCTTAAGGAATGACCTCATGAGTATTCAAGTTAAAAATATTGAAAAACACTTTGGTGCATTCCATGCACTTAAAAACATCTCTCTTGATTTTCCAGATGGTCAATTGGTGGCATTACTTGGTCCATCTGGCTGTGGTAAAACAACACTTTTACGTATTATTGCAGGCTTAGAATCTGCAGATCGTGGACAAGTCATTTTAGAAGGACAAGATGCAACAAATGTTCATGTACGTGAACGTGAAGTTGGCTTTGTTTTCCAGCATTATGCGCTTTTCCGTCATATGACGGTATTTGACAATATTGCTTTTGGTTTACGCGTACGTCCTCGTTCAACTCGCCCATCTGAAGCAGAGATTAAAAAACGCGTAACTCGCTTGCTTGATTTAGTTCAACTTGGATTTTTGGCAGATCGTTATCCTGCTCAATTATCGGGTGGCCAACGTCAACGTATTGCGCTTGCACGTGCTCTAGCTGTAGAACCACGCGTATTATTACTTGATGAACCCTTTGGTGCACTTGATGCCAAGGTTCGTAAAGAATTACGTCGTTGGTTACGTACTTTGCATGATGAACTTCATATCACTTCTATTTTTGTAACACATGACCAAGAAGAAGCACTAGAAGTTGCCGATCAAATTGTTGTCATGAACAAAGGTGACGTTGAACAGATTGGTTCACCTCGTGAAGTATATGAAAGACCAGCAACACCTTTTGTATTTGACTTCTTAGGTCAGGCGAATCGTTTTGAAGGAATTAACCATAACGGTATTATTCAAATTGGTGAAGACCGTATTCAGCTTCCAAATGCGCAAAATCTACCACAAGGTGATGTGATTGCATTTGCACGACCAAATGAATTACATATTCATGCACAACCTCAACCAAATGCTATTCAAGCAATATTCTTGCGTGAAGTATGGATTGCTGGAAAAGTGGTTGCTGAGCTTAATGACCGCCAAGGTAATTTAATTGAAATTTCTTTAACACCTGAAGAATCTAGATTACATCAATTCCGTCCAAACCAAACAGTTTGGTTAAGTGCTACCAACTTGCATTTATTTGAAAACCAAGTCGCATAAGACTTTGATGGGGGCTTCCCCCCATCCCTTAAGGAACACAGGGTATGAATTTCCAACAACTACGAATTATTCGAGAAACAGTTAGGCAGAACTTTAATCTTACCGAAGCTTCAGCGGCACTTTATACATCTCAATCTGGTGTGAGTAAACACATTAAAGACTTGGAAGATGAGTTAGGTGTTCAGCTATTCATTCGTAAAGGTAAACGTTTATTGGGCTTAACTGAACCAGGACAGGCTTTGCTCGGAATCGTAGAACGAATGTTGGTCGACGCGGACAATATTAAACGTTTATCAGATGATTTTAATCGAGTTGATGAAGGTACCTTAACTATTGCAACAACACATACACAAGCGCGTTATGTGTTACCCCCTATTGTGAATCAGTTTAAAAAAGAATTTCCAAAAGTTCATCTGATTTTACAACAAGGAAGCCCAATTGAAATTTCAGAAATGCTATTACGCGGTGAAGCTGATATTGGTATTGCAACAGAGTCTTTAACAACTGAAGAAAATCTGGCAAGTGTTCCTTATTATAATTGGCAACATAGTATTATTACACCGCAACATCATCCATTAAACTCAAAAGCAAATATTACTTTAGAAGACCTTGTTGAATATCCTATTATCACCTATCACGGTGGTTTTACAGGTCGTTCAAAAATCGACAAAGCTTTTGAAGATGCAGGATTAAGTGTTGATATTGTAATGTCCGCACTTGATGCTGATGTTATTAAAACCTATGTTGAACTTGGTATGGGTGTTGGTATCGTAAATGATCTTGCTTACGATCCTGAACGTGATTATCGCTTAAAGCAAATTGAAACTGATATTTTTGGTGAAAATACCACTTGGATTGCTGTCCGTAAAGGACACCTGTTACGTGGTTATGGATATGAGTTTATTTCTCTATGCTCGCCAAAAACAGATATCAGAGTTTTGAAAAAAATGGCATATCCTGAAGACTAAGCTACACTTTATTCTAAATTTTAGTATATAAAAAAGGCTATCAAAAGATAGCCTTTTTTAATGTAAATTTACTGTTAACAATTACCAGAAGAAATTCACACCAACTTTAGCAACTGGCATCCATTCATTTTTGCTCTTATCAGCAATATCACGGCCTTCTTGACGTACTGCATCTTGGAAGCTGCCATTATTATCAACAGCTGTCGCTGAACCTGTTGCAGTCAAACGCACACGTGGATCAGGAATGTAATACGCACCGCCTTCTACAAATGCGCCCCAGTGCTCACCAAACTTAGGAGAATAACCAAGCCCGACATAAGGTGCTAAACTTTTTCTATAGTTTAAACGACCTTCCATGTGCACACCATCTACACCTGCAACAAAGTCG
Source organism: Acinetobacter equi (assembly GCF_001307195.1). Taxonomy (NCBI): domain Bacteria; kingdom Pseudomonadati; phylum Pseudomonadota; class Gammaproteobacteria; order Moraxellales; family Moraxellaceae; genus Acinetobacter; species Acinetobacter equi. Next base: position 2,911,861 of record NZ_CP012808.1, read on the forward strand.
GTATTATTAACAGAGAATGTATTTCCTGCATCAATATGACGATCTAAGTCATAAGTTGTATTTAAATAAGCAACACCAGCTGCAACATAAAATGCTTCAGCCCACTTATTATCACTTGCACCCCAAGGACGAATTTCTGTATTTAGATAGAACATGTCATTATTCATATCTTGATCATATTTAGAATTATTAATTTTTAGATCATCATCCCACGAAATATCGCCACCATTATAACCAAAAGCTAAACCAACATATGGATTGACAGTCCATTGAATAGCACCACCATAACCAGTTGTTCCAACTTCAGCACGCACGCCAGATGGAAATAAAAAATCATCAGATGCTACAGCACTCGTTGCAACTACAGCAAAAACAGAAGTAGCTAAAATGAACTTCATTGCTTTCATTATTTTCTCCTAAAGTAATACTAAAAAAACGCTTAAGTATTAAAAAAATATGTAATATACATTTCAATTATTATGCATTTATTATAATAATAAAACACATTTTATTAAGTTTTTATGATAAAAGTCACAATAAATTTCATTTTTAATTAAATTTTCCTAACAAATCAACTACTAAAGAATCTTAAAAATTAAGAAATTATTAACAATAAAACAACAAATTTTCATTTTCTTCAGTTTAATACATTAAAATGCATAAAAAAAAGCCACCAAAAAGGTAGCTTTTTCATCTATTAAGTAAAAATATATATTACCAATATAGATTTACACCCACTTTACCAACAGGTAGCCATTCATATTTTGTTTTATTTGCAATATTACGTGCTTCTTGACGAACTGCTTCTTTGAATTCATCATCTCGACCACCTGCAACATTACCTGTAGCCGTAAGTGTTACATCCGGATTTCTTGTGTAGTAGGCTCCAATTTCTCCAAATACTCCCCAGTTTTTATTAATTTTAGGTGCATATCCAAGCCCTACATAAGGAGCAAATGAATTATTGTAATTCAACTTACCATCAATATTAACCTGTCCCGAGGCTGTAAAACTCTTATTGTTTACAGAAAAGTCTCTACCTGAACCAACTTCACGTTCAATATCATATTTATTATCTAAATATGCTACTCCAGCAACAACATATGCAGCTTGTGCCCATTTATTTTCGCTGGTTCCCCAAGGATAAATTTCTGCATTTAAATACGTTGTCTTACTCTTTGTTTCAAGATCATATGTTGAACCATCAACTTTAAGATCATTTGACCAAGAAATTTTTCCGCCATTATAGCCAAGTGTAATTCCAATATAAGGATTTGCAGTCCACTGAATAGCACCACCATAACCAGTGGTACCTACTTCAGCACGTACACCTGTTGGCATTAGAGAAGAATCAGAAGATCCATCATTAATAACACCAGCAATGCTTGTTGAAGTCATTGTAACCAGTGCTGAAGTCGCTAAAATTACTCTTATCATTTTCATCTAACAATTCCTCAGAGGTGGTGGATTCAAATTTTTAATTAATTTTAAATATAATTCACACTACTATTCGAAGAAACGTTAGTCTGTTATTTTTGGTTATACTCATGTGTATGTTTTTAAAAATAAAAAAACAATTTCTCATTTTTTTATTTTTTTGATAATTAATCAACCATTCAAAAGAAAACTATTTCAAAAGAATCAAATATCAAAAAATTAAAATTATCTATTTCAAAAGGATTAACAATTTAATCAATCTAAAAGTGTTTTTTCATCTATTTTCACTCAAATATAGTGTAAAATCTTCAAAATTTTTATGGAAGGAAGATCATGACACAGCTTTCTACTCTTATTGAGCAAGCGTTTGAAGATCGTGCAAATTTCACAGCGGAAACATGCCCTGCTGAAATTCGCCAAGCAGTGGAAGAAGCAATTGCTGGTTTAGATAATGGTACACTTCGTGTAGCAGAAAAAATCAATGGTGAATGGGTTGTTCATCAGTGGTTAAAAAAAGCAGTATTATTATCATTTAAATTAAATGATAATAAACCTGTTGAATCTTGTGATCTTCGTTTCTATGACAAAGTAGATACTAAATTCAAAGGTTGGACTGAAGCTCAATTCAAAGAAGCTGGTGTACGTGTTGTACCTCCTGCTGTTGCTCGTAAAGGTTCATTCCAAGCAAAAAACGTTATTTTAATGCCATCTTATGTCAACATTGGTGCATATGTTGACGAAGGTACAATGGTCGACACATGGGCAACTGTTGGTTCATGTGCTCAAATTGGTAAAAATGTTCATCTTTCTGGTGGCGTTGGTATTGGTGGTGTACTTGAACCACTTCAAGCAAATCCAACAATCATTGAAGATAACTGCTTCATTGGTGCACGTTCTGAAATTGTTGAAGGTGTTATCGTTGAAGAAGGCTCTGTAATTTCAATGGGTGTATTCATTGGTCAATCAACTAAGATTTATGACCGTGAAACTGGTGAAATTCACTATGGTCGAGTTCCTGCAGGTTCTGTAGTTGTTGCTGGTAGCCTTCCATCTAAATGTGGTACTTACAGCCTATATGCGGCAATTATCGTGAAAAAAGTTGATGCTAAAACTCGTGCTAAAACTAGCTTAAACGACCTATTACGCGCAGACTAATTTTCATCTTATTATTTGGTGGAACAACTTAATGTTCCTCATCTCTACGAGCAGTCATGGTCGTAGAGATTTTTAATTTAAACTTCTCCTTTTTCTGTGGTACATGGTGTTATGACTCATCTTCGTTCATCTGCTATTCCTGTTTCTGATCCGTCTGCCGGTTTACGCATTACAGAGATATTCTATTCACTGCAAGGAGAAGCAGATACAGCAGGTCTTCCGACTGTCTTTATTCGATTAACAGGATGTCCTCTTCGCTGTACTTATTGCGATACTACCTATTCTTTTGAAGGTGGTGAGCGAAAATCATTAGAAGAAATTATTCAAACTACCTTAGATTTTAAAACACCTTATATTTGTGTTACTGGCGGTGAGCCACTTGCACAACCAAATGCCTTACCATTGATGCAACGCTTGGCAGATTTAGGCTGTGAAGTTTCACTTGAAACTAGCGGTGCTTTAGATGTTTCAAAAGTTGATGTACGTGTGTCTAAAGTATTAGATTTAAAAACACCAACATCTGGTGAAGTTACACGTAATTTGCTAAGTAATTTCGATCACTTAACTCAGCATGACCAAATTAAATTTGTCATTTGTAATCGTGAAGATTATGAATGGTCAAAAGAGCAAGTTGAAAAATACCAACTAAATGACAAAGTAAGTACGATTTGGTTCTCACCAGCCTTTGCTGTTGAAAAAGGTGCTGTTCGCTTACCTCAGTTGGCACGTGATTTAGCACAATGGATTTTAGAAGACCATCTCCCTGTACGTTTCCAACTTCAACTACATAAGTTGTTATGGAATGATGAAACTGGTCGTTAATGATGAATGATTTTGGAGAATTAAAGATGCGCCCTCGTGCCGTAGTTTTATTATCTGGTGGATTAGATTCAACAACATGTTTAGCTTGGGCTCAAGCAAGATATGACTGTATTGCTCTTAGTTTTCGATATGGTCAACGCTCTTCTACAGAACTTGATGCTGCAAAAGCATTAGCAGAACGTTCTGGTGTTGAGCATCGTATTATTAATATTGATTTAGGTAACTTAGGTGGTTCTGCGCTTACTGACCATAATATTGATGTACCAGATCATGAGCAAGAAGGGATTCCTATTACTTATGTTCCAGCACGTAATACCATCTTTTTATCTTATGCATTAGCAGCAGCAGAAGTTTTTGGTGCTGAAGCTATTGTGATTGGTATTAATGCTGTTGATTATTCAGGTTATCCTGATTGTCGTCCAGAATTTATTGATGCATTTGCAAATATGGCTCGTTTGGCAACTAAAGTCGGTGTTGAAGGAAAACCTCTTAAATTTGAAACACCTCTGTTACATTTATCTAAAGCAAATATCATTCGCTTAGGTGTAGAACATGGCGTAGACTATAGTCAAACAGTGTCATGCTATCAAGCTGACCAAGAAGGACGAGCATGTGGTAAATGCGATAGCTGTCGTTTACGTAAACAAGGTTTCGTTGAAGCAGGTATCGAAGACCCTACTCGCTATATTCCTAATAACTAGGACACATGAGCTTTATGAAATCTAAAATTCTACTTTCTACAATCATTGCATTAGCATCATTTTCATCAGTAGCAACGTTCGCATCAGACGAACAAGCTAAAAAATTAGATGCAGCATTTAAGAGCACAAATATTAAACAAGGTTTAATCAATGTCTGTGTAGATGACTACACTAAAGCAGGTGCATTGAATAAACTAACTAAAGCTGAAGTGACTAAATTATGTAAATGTAATGTTGAATCTCGTGGTCGTATGACAGAGAGTCAAAAATGGGAACTTCAAAGTGCAACAAATGCGAAGAACCAAGCTAAAGTAAAAGAGATTTTAGATCGTTTACAAAAAGCAGATGAACCTAAAATCAAAGCTTGTTTAGGTCCTGATTTACAGAAAAAACTATTAAGCTTACAAGCTAAATAATTTCTTTCTAAAATAAAAAAAGCCACAAATCTGTGGCTTTTTTTATCACCAAAGATCTCGCTATTTCTCTATCATTCCAAATCAACTATAGTCTTCGTATTACGATAAACTCAAATTTAAAAGGGATAAATTCGATATGTCATCAAACATCAATTTACCAAACCAAAACTTCCCGACAACAACAGGTGAAATAAATCTTACTGAAGTGACCACACCTTGGTTAATTGTTTATTTTTACCCTAAAGATTCAACGCCAGGCTGTACAACACAAGCAGTTGGATTTTCATGCTTAAAAGATCAATTTGATGCACTAAACACAACAATATTTGGTATTTCTCGTGATTCTGTAAAAGCTCATCAAAATTTCACAGAAAAACAAAACTTAAGCATTAATCTTATTAGCGATAAAGACGAAGTTTTGTGTCAAATTTTTGATGTGATTAAAGAAAAAAATATGTATGGCAAAAAAGTAATGGGAATTGAACGTTCAACTTTTATTTTCCATGAAAGTAAATTAGTTAAAGAATATCGAAAAGTAAAAGCGGCAGGTCATGCTGAACAAGTGTTGGAAGACTTAAAAGCACTTCAAACGGTTTAAGTCCACAAACAGTAATGAAATTAAATAAAACTTAATTTCATTACTGTTAAATTAGTGAATATGCAATCATCCACATCACAATGGCAATCATAAAATCTAAAATTTTCCAAGCGCGATAATCTTTAAATATAGGCTGAAGAAGTCGTGCCCCATAACCTAATAAAAAGAAAAATATCCAAGATGCTAAAATAGCACCTAAAGCGAAGTAAACTATTGTTTCTTCAATTCCTGTAGAAATAGCGCCAATAAGAATGACTGTATCTAAATAAACATGTGGATTCAGCCATGTCAAAGCTAAACAAATAGATAATGATTTTAGAAGATTATTTTCGTCAAGGTCACTTTCTTCTAAAACATTTTTTGACCTGCATGCCTGATAAAAATGCTGTGCTCCATATACGACTAAGAAACCTGCACCTATATATTTAACCCACTGAATTACATCTGCATAAGTTAAGACTAATTTAGAAAACCCAAATACACCGGCTGTAATTAAAATAGAATCTGATACAGCACAAATAAAACAAATCCAGAATATATGCTGTTTTTTTAGACCTTGTTTTAAAACAAATGTATTTTGAGCTCCAATTGCAACAATCAAACTGAGGCTAACAAAAAAACCTTGAAAAAATGTCTGTAACATTTAATTTTTCATATTTTAAAATGATAAAAAGATTATCTCGTATTTTTTATACAATTAAGTAATATTAAGAAAATATCAATTTAATTAAATTTTTTTAAGGTTTTATATGTTGCCACATAAATCTTGTGAAGCATTTCTTAGCGTTGCAGAATATGGAAGTTTTGAAGCTGCTGCTTTAAAACTTTGTATTACAGCATCAGCAGTTACTTTAAGAATACAAGCTTTAGAAAAACAACTTGGACAAATTTTAATACTTAGAGAACGTCCCTGCCGCGTAACATTAGCAGGACAACTCCTACTAGAACATCTTCAACATCAACGTTTACTAGAAGATCATTTATTACAACAATTACAAGGGAAAAAAAGTGCACGTGCATTTTATAAAATAAATATTGGAACCAATGCAGACTAATTAGCAACATGGTTACTTCCTGCAATTAGTAAAACATTAATCCATGAACATATCACTTTAAATATTATTATTGATGATCAATCAAAAACTCATCAACTATTAGAAACAGGGCTAGTCAATGCTTGTATTTCAGCTGAAAAAATGAATATTAAAGGTTGTGTTTCACATCATTTAGGATGTATGGAATATATGATGGTTTGCACACCTCTTTTCTATCAAACTTACTTTAACTCTGGTGTTTCTAGAGATACTATAAGTACTGCACCAGCCATTATTTTTAATGCTAAAGATCATTTACATGAAGATGTCACATTGACATTATTTGGCTTAAATAAACAACAATATCCGTATCACTTTATTCCGTCATCTACCTCTTTTGTTGATGCGATTGAACAACACTTAGGCTACGGACTTGTTCCTACAATTCAAATTGAGACGCAGCTAAAAGCAGGTCATTTAATTGGAATACTCCCCAATGCCAAAAAAAATGTTCATTTATATTGGCATCATTGGAAAAAACAGTCCGATAGCTTGACTGAACTAAGCAATTCGATTATTGAATATGCTCAGATATGGTTAAAACCAAATCATTCATTTGATACCCATACACCTTTAACCTGAATATTAACATTCTCACCGATACCAGCTACAGCAGGTTGCATTCCAAAATCAGAGCGCTTAATTATTGTTGTTGCTAAGACATCCAGTTTTTCTGAGTTTTGATCATCTGGTTTTAATATCGTTTCAAAAATGACAGGCTTTGTTACTCCACGTATTGTTAACATTCCATAGATATAATATTTATTTTTTTCTATTTTTTTAAAATGAGTGCTTTTAAATACAATCGTTTTATATTTTTCAACATAAAATAAATCTTTTCCCAAAATTTTCTTTTTTAAAGATGATCGATTAATTTCAACACTTTCAACATTTAAAATAAATTCAGTAGATGCTTGTTTAAAATCACTAATTTTAAAATTCATTTTAGATTGGACTTGAGTAAACTTCCCATTTACAACTGAAATTCCTAGCGATTTAATATCAAAACTAATGAGACTTTGTGATGATAATGTCCATTCTTGTGCATATACATTTAAAGCCCCTATCCAACTCATTACAGATAAAAGGCTTAAAAATTTTAATTGTTTTTTCATTCTTTATTTAACTCTTATTATGCTCTTTTATTTTGGGATGATCTTTCAAGTCATGAAAAATATTCCATCTATAAAAAAGCATAATTTAAGTTATAAAAGATTTGTTTTATCTTGAGTTTCGAATTTGTGCTGAAGTTGTTTATAAATTGGATTGATTTGAAACTTTTGTAAAAACTTGATTGTACCCATAGGAAATGCCGTTTTATCTATAATGCCTCGGTAATAAGCTTCCCTCATTGGTGTAGCAGACATTGCTCCTTCTAAACTATCAAGCTCCACCATTTCCCATTCGGGAAAGAACTTTAAATAATACGAAGAATCATCTTTAAAATGACCAATTAAACCAATTTTGTCTGAAAATTCTGTCTTTCCTTCTACCAATTTTTTGACTAATTTTTGCCATTTTTCATCATCATAAACATCATGAATATGAACAAATACAATACGTTTTTGCTCATCTTCCGTAAAATTCGCTAAAATCATTTCTTCGCGTTCAATCGCTAAAAATGGATTTTTAATATTGCGCTCAAGCTGTGCAGAACCCAATGCTAAAATCACAAACTGACTTTTTTCTAAAGCAATTTTTACCGTTTGCAAATGTGCCAAGTGAAAAGGCTGAAAGCGACCAATAAAAACGAGATAATCAAACGTATATTTCATAGCACACACAATTTTTATGAACTCATAAGTTATGCCATAAAATTATTTTTACGACATAATGAGCAGATAAAATCAATTAAATTTCAAACTAGGATAGTACGATGACACTGAGCTGTATTCAACAACCGCATGAACATTTACAAGCAAATTTAACCAATGGTATTTTGACTTTATCGATCGACCGTCCACAAGCCAAAAATGCACTTTATGGTGAACTTTACTTAAAGATTGCACAAGCCTTAGATGAAGCAGATTTAGATTCAAATGTTCGAGTTGTTATTTTACGTGGTTCAGATGCAGATTTTTCTGCAGGTAATGACATGCAAGACTTTATGAAGTTCATTCAGTCACCACTTGAAGGAAAAGCTGGAGATACTCCGCCATTTATACTCCTTAAATCTGCCGCAAAGTTTTCAAAACCTCTTATTGCTGCTGTTCGTGGTGTCGCTATAGGAATTGGCGTCACTATTTTACTTCACTGTGATCTTGCCTATTGTGATGATACAGCACTATTTCAAATTCCATTTGTAAGTTTAGGCTTATCACCAGAAGGTGCTTCTAGTAAATTATTAGTTGAACAAGCTGGCTATCATAAAGCAGCTGAACTCTTATTTACTGCTCAAAAGTTTGATAGCAAAACAGCATATGAAGCTCATCTTATTAATTCTATTGAAAATAATGTTTATAAATTTGCACAACAAAAAGCAGAGCAACTTTCATTACTGCCACTTGCATCGCTTAAACAAACTAAAGCGTTAATGAAACATAACGTAAAAGACATAGTAGAATGTATTGATCATGAAGCTGAAATTTTTATGAGCCGTGTGGGCTCGCCAGAAATGATGGAAGCGGTTGCTGCGTTTATGCAGAAACGTAAACCTGATTTTTCTCAATTTAATTAGTCAATTAAACTCCTAACCGAATAATTAGGAGTTATTTAAATGGTCTGTCATTATGTCTCAAACTCAAGAACGCTATTACGAACCCGCTCCAGAAAATATTGATGTTGAAAATTTTAGGAAAGTCATTGAAAGTCGACGCTCTGTTCGAAAATTCACTGAAAAACCAATTCCAAATGAAATTCTAGATGCATGTTTAGACCTTGCTTTACTTGCACCAAACTCATCTAATTTACAACCTTGGACATTTTATGTTGTTCAAAATCCAACAAAGAAAAAAAAATTAGTAAAAGCATGTTTAGGGCAATTAGCTGCCAAAACTGCTGCTGAACTCATTGTTTGTGTAGCACGTACAGACCGTATCGATCAAATGGCGAAAATGAATATTTCAGAATTCCCATTTCCTGAAGCACCAAAAGCAGTTAAAAAATATTATCAATTTATTCCATACAACTATAAAACTGGTTTTTTAAATTCATTCGGTCATTTCAAAAAAGTAGCTTTCAAAGTTGCACGTCGTTTAGATAAACAACTTCCTGTAAGTGCATTTACCCCAGCCGATGCAAAATTATGGGCAACAAAAACCACTGCTTTAGCATGTGAAAACCTCGTACTTTCATTACGTGCCTACGGTTTTGATAGTTGTATGATGGAAGGTTTTGATGAGCCATTAGTACGAAAAATTTTAGACTTAAATCATCATCAGTTCCCTGTAATGGTTATTGGTGCTGGTGAGCGTGCTAAAGATGGTGTATTTTTCCCACAATATAGATTTGATCGAAATCTATTTATTGAGAAAGTTTAATATTTATAATTTTAAAGAATACAAATAAATAAGCTTCATAATAATTGAGGCTTATTTATCAACCATTCCAAAATTAATTTATTTTTCAATAAAAATAAATCTGCATTAAAATAATAAATATAAAATCATTTTGATATAAATAAAAATAATATAAAAACCATATAAAAAGAATGCTAGGATAAAATCCTGCTATCAAAGATTTAAAATATTAATACTAAATCTTTATAAAGGATTTAATAGCAACGATAAAACTATAATAGTTAATGGAGTAACGCCATCATGGTAAAAAAATCATTACTTATTACAAGCTCTATTTTAATACTTGGTATAAGTCTAAGTGCTTGTAATAAAAATAAAGTAAACTTTGGTGAACCTAAAAGACCTGAATGTATAGCCCCTGCTAAACCAGGTGGTGGTTTTGATCTGACCTGTAAACTTGCACAAAATGGCTTAAAATCTACAGACATCTTAAAAGCACCAATGCGTGTTACATATATGCCTGGTGGTGTAGGTGCTGTTGCTTATAATAAAATTGTAGCAAATGATCCAGCCAATAATGACGCGATTATTGCCTTCTCCACAGGCTCATTATTAAATATCGCTCAAGGAAAATTTGGTCAATATAATGAAAAAGATGTTCGTTGGCTTGCAGCTGTAGGCACCGACTACGGTATGGTAGCTGTTAAAGAAGATTCTCCATTCAAAAGTCTTAATGATTTAGTTGATGCACTTAAAAAAGATCCGCAATCTGTTAGTTTTGGTGCTGGTGGCAGTGTTGGTGGTCAAGATTGGCTACAAACAGCAATGCTTGCCAAAGCGGCTGGCATTGATCCCAAAAAAATGACATATATTGCGTTAGAAGGTGGTGGTGAAGCTGTTACTGCCGTTTTAGGCAACCATATTCAAATTGTAAGTGCAGGTATTGCAGAAATAGTACCTCATGTTAAAGCAGGAAAAATGCGAGTACTTGCAGTGTTTTCTAAAGATCGCTTACCAGGTGACCTTGCTACGATTCCAACCGCTAAAGAGCAAGGTTATGACATAGAATGGCCTGTTATTCGTGGTTATTATATGGGACCAAAAGTGAGTGATGAAGCCTTTGATTGGTGGAAGTCAGCATTTGATAACATGGCAAAAAATAATAAATTTGAAGATATTCGCAAACAATATGATTTATTGCCTTTATCTATGTCTGGTGATGAGCTTACTCAATATGTTGAAAAACAGACAAATCTCTTTAGAGAACTTTCTAAAGAATATGACCTCGTATCCAAATAAAAACTTTTATACATCATTATAAATTTAAAAAGATGAGTAAACCTTTGTTTTACTCATCATGATACAAGGGAATGCTATGTTGATTGAAAGAATTTTTTCTAGCTGCTTAGTAATAACCAGCATTATATTATTGTTTATTGCATTAGAGTTTGTTGCACCTATTGCATATGACCCACTTGGTCCCCGCCCTTATCCAATTTTATTACTCTGCTTAATTAGTTTTTCTTGTTTATATTTAACAATTAGACCAAAAAAGTTTTCTGAAACACTAAATTTAGGATTCAATCCTCTTATTATTAAGAAAATAATATTAACACTGATTTGTTTTTTTATTTATGCGATTAGTTTTGAATTTTTAGGATTTATTATCTCAACCGCATTAATGTCAACCGCTATTGGTATTTTATTTGGTGGAAATATTAAAGCTTCAACCATTAGCGGAATTTCTTTAAGCATTTCTTGTTATTTTTTATTTGATTATCTTTTAGATGTTCCCTTACCACTTGGATTATTAAATCAATAAGGACATATATATGGACATATATGGATATTTATTACATGGTTTTCAAATTGCCTTATTGCCAGAAAATATTTTATTAGCTGTCATTGGTGCTTTTATTGGCACAATTGTGGGTTTATTACCAGGGCTTGGACCAATTAATGGTGTCGCTTTACTTTTACCATTTGCATTTGCTATGGGATTACCACCTGAAAGTGCCTTAATTTTATTGGCCGCAGTATATTTAGGTTGTGAATATGGCGGACGTATTTCAGCAATTCTCATTAATGTTCCAGGTGATGCAGCCGCCATTATGTCAACACTTGATGGCTACCCTTTAGCAAAACAAGGAAAAGCAGGTATTGCACTTTCTTTATCTGCTGTCAGCTCTTTTACCGGTAGCTTTATTGCGACATTAGGCATTGTTTTCTTTGCACCGTTACTTGCAAAATGGGCAATTGTATTTGGTCCTGCTGAATATTTTGTTCTTATGGTCTTTGCCTTAACCTGCTTAAGTGGATTAATTAGCGACCAGCCTGTAAAAACAGGCGTTTCAGCACTGATTGGACTATTAATTGCCACAATAGGTGTCGATGCAGTTACTGGTGTTTATCGCTTTACTTTTGGTTCTGTCAACTTAAGTGACGGCGTCCAATTTACAACCATTGTAATTGGCTTCTTTAGTATCAGTGAAATTTTGATCATGCTCGAACAAACCACAGCAGGACAAAAAGCACTTACTCAAGGAAAACGCAGTCTATTTAATTTTAAAGAATATTTATTTACCTTAGGATCAACACTCCGTTCCTCATTGCTTGGATTTGTCGTCGGTATTCTTCCTGGTGCAGGTGCTACAATTGCAAGTGCAATGGCTTATACCAGTGAACGCAAACTTGCAGGGAAAAATAGTAAATTTGGGGAAGGTGATTTAAGAGGGATTGCTGCACCAGAAGCTGCTAATAATGCATCTGCTTGTGGTTCCTTTGTTCCAATGCTGACCTTGGGCGTACCAGGTTCAGGGACTACTGCTGTTATGTTAGGTGCTCTAACACTTTATAATATTACACCAGGTCCGCAATTATTTACTGAGCAACCAGACATTGTTTGGGGACTTATTGCTTCACTCTTTATTGGTAACGTTGTTTTACTATTCATGAATATTCCATTAGTTGGATTTTTTGCCAAACTTTTAACTATTCCAAATTTTATTTTAATTCCAGCTATTGCAACTGTTAGTTTCGTAGGTGTCTATGCAATTCATAGTACAGTTTTCGACTTAGTTTTAATGGTTGGCTTAGGTATATTTGGCTATATTTTAAGAAAACTAAATTTCCCACTTTCTGCACTGATTCTAGGTTATGTATTAGGTGAGTTAATGGAGTCAAGTTTAAGACGTGCTTTATCCATTTCACATGGTAATATTTCTATCTTATTCGATAGTACAATTACACAAGTGTTATGGTGCTTAGCTGGATTTATGATTGTTCTACCACTATTCCGTTATTTCCGTCAGCGTCGTAAATCAACACTTGCATAACATCTAAACCTCTCAATAGCATATTTATGCTATTGAGATTAAATAATAAGAGATAATGCAGTGGTCTACTTTAAGTACTTTTATAGTTTTTGTTTTGCTTTATTTGGTGCATTTATTGCTCAAAAACTACATTTACCAATTCCCTGGTTACTTGGACCACTATTTATTACTGCACTCCTTAAAATAAATAATGTCCCTATAGAATGCCATAAATCTGCCCGACAGATTGGTTTACTCATCATTGGATTATCTTTAGGTTTATATTTTACTCCTGACATGATTCGTATTGTTCTTAGTCATTGGATGGTACTTTTATGTGGTTTAGCTTTTGCACTTATTTTAGGCGCACTCACAGCGTGTATTATTTATAAATGGGGAGATGTTGATTTTAAAACAGCATGGTTTGCATCTGCTGTAGGTGGTGCAAATGAAATGGCAAATTTAGCAGAGCATTATCGAGCACGCGTTGATAAAGTTGCTTCTGCACATGCTTTACGCGTTGTTTTAGTTGTCGTTATTATTCCATTTTTTTACGAGTTTATGAGCTGGCAAGGTACAGATTTAACTGAAATAGCCAGTATTCCTGTCCATTGGGGCAACTTCGCTCTACTCTTTATTTTATGTTTAATTGGCTGTTTCATTTTTAAAAAATTTAAACTACCTAATCCTTGGACATTTGGTCCCTTGCTTGTTGCCATGCTTTTAACAGCAAACAGCATCCAACTTTCTTCTATTCCTCCGTCAATTTTACATTTAGGTCAGGTTCTTTTAGGTTGGTCTTTGGGTAATAAATTTAGTCAAAGCTTTTTTAAAACTGCGCCTAAATATATGTCAGTCGTTGCTTGTGCCAATATTTTAAGCATCGCTTTAGCATTTTTATTTTCCTATATTCTTATCTTTTTTGTAGATTTGCCCCTACCCACTATTTTATTAGGCTTAGCACCTGGTGGTGTTGCCGAAATGACATTAACCGCTAAAGTTTTGCATTTAGGTGTACCAATGGTCACTGCTTTTCATGTGGTGAGAATGATTGGCGTAATGAGTACCGTGGGACCTCTTTATTTTTATATAGATAAAAAATTTAATCCCGATCATAAAAAAATTGATTAAATTTCAATATTAACAATCTGTAAAAACTCAAAAGCAGGCTCTTCATAAGGATGGCTTGCTTTTAATGCTTTTACTACAGCATGTGCATTTTCTTCAGGGACAATGGTTTCAACTCGCCATTCAGGTAGTTGTTCTAAAGTATCGAGTTCACCAATAAACGGATTTGCACCTTTTACGGGTTTAAATTGCCCTGTACCCAATACTTGCCAAGCACAATGTTCATAATTCCCTATACCACCTGCTCCCGCATTAAAAATTGAAAGTTTTGTCAATTCTAAATGTGATTCAGGAACATAATAAATCAGTTTAAGCATACAACCGCCTTTCATATTAAGAAGAATGTGATTGAGCACATATATCAATAATTCGTTGTAAAGCCATATTTTTAGACATACGGCTAAAACTAGCATAAATACTAAGTTTTGGTAGCAAAACATCACATGGTATAACCTTAATTTCAGGAGATAAAAACTTTAATAAATATTCGGGTACAAAACTAAATCCCATTCCCATATTAATTAAGTTTAGATGTTGCATCACATTTGTAACCCAAAGCATCTGCTCATGTTGTTGCTGATCAAATGAAATAAGATCATTAATTTTGTCATAAAACACAGGTGAGGCATTTTTTTCACACATAATTAAAGTATGATTTTTCAGCTCTTTCAGCTTTATTATTCGGTCTTTTAAATGCAAACTTTGATGTGCTACTAAATAAATTTGCTCCTGCATCAATTGAATATTCTCAAAATCAGGATGATCTAAATAAAGCCTTGTAAAACAAATATCTAATTCTGAATTTTTAAGCTTTTGAACCTGTTCTAGACAAGTAAGACTATATAAATGAATATTTATATTTGGAAAATCTTGCTTTAACCGTACCAATATACTTGGCATCACTTTTATTTCGGCAACATTTAATAAACCCATATGAATTTGGTTAGTTTTATTCTGAGCAACTTGACGTGCGGCAGCAACTGCTCTTTTTGCATTCTCTAATGCTTTTTTTGCATAAATTAAGAAGGCTTCACCTTCAGCAGTTAAGCTGATTTTTCGAGTTCCTCTGTCAAATAAACTTACCCCCACTTCTTGCTCTAGATCTTTAATTTGCTGGCTTAATGAAGGCTGAACAGTAAACAATTTATCTGCTGCTTTGGTAAAACTTTGCTCTTGTGCAACTGTAACAAAATAGCGTAGATGTCTAAGCTCCATGACATACCACCATAATCAAATATCCATTTCAAATATAGTTAGAAAATATATAGCTCTATAGTTTATATGAATACTTATATCGAGATGTAATTGATTTGCATAGACTCTTCTAAATTTAGCAATGAATGCTCATATTTATAAAAGATGGAGTCATGTATGACACAGCACTACGACACAGATGTCCTAATTATTGGTACAGGACCTGCAGGCTCAACGCTTGGTTTATCCTTAGCAAATTATGGTATTAAGGTACAACTTTTTACTCAATTTAGTTGGTTAGCTAATAGTCCACGTGCACATATTACCAACCAACGTGCGATGGAAGTATTACGTGACTTAGGTATAGAAGAACAAGTCAAAGAAATTGCAACCCCTTGGGAGCAAATGGGTGAAAGCCTCATCACCACTAGCCTTATTGGTGAAGAAATTGCTCGCTTAAGTGCTTGGGGTACAGGTGATGAACGCCATGGTGATTATATTAAAGGTAGTCCTTGTCCATTGGTAGATTTAATTCAACCCAAAATGGAAGCACTCTTAGTTAAAAATGCAGCCGAACGTGGTGCAATTTATAATTTTAATACAGAGTATTTATCACATATTCAAGATGAGCATGGTGTTACCGCAACTTTTTTAAATCGCATAACCAATACAGAATTTAATTTACGCGCCAAGTATCTTATTGGAATGGATGGAGCAAAATCTAAAGTTCTTGAACAACTTGATTTACCTTTAGAAGGCATCATGGCACGTGCAGGAACAGTCTATGTCACCTTTAAAGCAGATCTACAAAAGTATGTACAACATCGTCCTGCCATCTTGCAATGGATTGTAAATCCAGAAGCCAGTTTTGGTGATTTAGGTATGGGCTTACTACGTGCTATTACCCCATGGAATGAATGGATTATGGGTTGGGGCTTTGATATTTCTAAAGGTGAGCCACAAGTGACCGAAGAACAAGTTCGTGCACGTTTAGATGCCTTTGTTGGTGAGCATATTGAAGATGTCGAAATTCAAAAAATTTCCTATTGGTATGTGAACCAAACATGGGCAACGAAATATTCAAAAGATCGCGTATTTTGTGGCGGCGATGCTGTACATCGCCATCCACCTTCAAGTGGTTTAGGTTCAAATACCTGTATGCAAGATGCTTTTAATTTAGGATGGAAACTCGCATATGCAATTAAAGGGTGGGCAATCTCCTCTCTACTTGACTCTTATACACTTGAGCGTGCACCAGTCGGTAAGCAAATTGTGGCACGTGCCAATCAATCTCGTTTTGACTATAAACACCTCAAAGACGTATTTGGCTTTGATCAAGGTATAACTACACAAAAACAAATGCTTGAACGTATTTTTGCGGAAGATGATCAAGGTTCTAAAATTCGTGAACAATTATTTAAGGCTTTAGAAATTAAAAATTTTGAATTTAACGCTCAAGGTGTTGAGCTTAACCAACGCTACCAATCCAATGCTGTGATTTCAGAATCTATTCCTGAAGTGTTCGAAAAAGATGAACAGTTATATCTTCAAGCTACTACACGTGCTGGTGCAAAAGTTCCACATACATGGTTAATTAATGCCAAAGGGCAAAAGCAATCTACTTTAGATATTACAGGTAAAGGTCGTTTTACTTTACTCACTGGACTTTCAGGTAAAGGTTGGAAACAAGCAGTTGAAACATTAAATCTTCCTTATTTAGATGTGATCCAAATTGGTTCCCGTGATTATCGTGATGTTTATGGTACTTGGAATATAAAGTCGGAAATTCATGAATCTGGTGCTGTCTTAGTGCGCCCAGATGGTTATATTGCTTGGCGTTATCAAGATAGTACCAATATAAACTTTGACTATGAAAATACCTTAAAAGCAGTATTAAAACAGATTCAATTGATTCTTTAAAAACTAGAAAAGACCATCATTAGATGGTCTTTTTTTACGCAATTAAGAAATAACCTGCAATTAAAAATAGGATTTGAAGGCTGGCTACAAAAGCGAATAACTTCCAGCCTTTTTGCCTCAACTCGTGCTTGTTCAGTATCATTATTGTTTTGATCATATCATCACCTCATACCTGAGCTAAAACGAATATGTTTTGTAACTTACCTTTGATCACATTATTTATTGCATAAGAATTAAGCATAAATATACTGACTTCTATATAAATGCAAATATCAAACCAAGTCTATGACTAAGATGTTTCAAAATAAAAAAGCCACCTTTAAGGCAGCTTTTAAAAAATTAAATCATTAACAAATATATGCTAATTCACCAATACATAAACTTAATTGATTACACATTCTTTTATGAAAAGTGAATTTGTATTTTTCCCTACCATATTTTGATTTAAGTCATAGAGTTGAATAGATTTTGATACAAGCTCAACGCGAGGTGAAACCAAAGTATTTAAAGATTCATTTACCTGTTGCTTAAATGTTTCCAACATAGGAAATGCAGGATTTAAATATGTTTCAGTAAAACTATGCCCCAACATATCGCGACCATGATTATTTCCAAAAATATTATAAACAGAAATTGCATGTGTATTTGCAGGTACACTACCGACCAATCTTAAACCATTAATGACTAGATCCTGATTTGCCAATATATGCGGACCATTAACAATTGGTGATGCTGGTGCAACATGCACAATTTTAATGTTATCCGCTGTTATAGATTTCAAACTATAATGATATGCATTATTTGCAAATAAATTACCTTGAGAATGTGGAACAAATAATATTTTTTGTGTTTTAGCAATCCAACCATCAATTGTATTGCGATGCTCTTGATAATTTTCTTGTGTAGGTGGATCTGCCAATAAAGTCGTCAAATCACGAATTGCTTTTGCCTCTAACACCTGAGTAAATTGATTTGCCCAACCGAGCAATTCTCTGACTTGACTCGTAATACGATTTAAAAATGTTCCTTGACCTGTCAAAATTGGAAAAAATAGCTCATAACGCCCTGCTAAGGCTTGCTGTTCTTTCAATCGTTGTTCAAATGTTTCTACAAAGTCTTCAAAGCCATTAGTGTAGTTATATAATTTTTCATATTGAATATTTGAACCATTCTGGGTTGTATTTCCAATATGTCGATTAATTTCCCATAAGTTAATATCTGCATCTTGTACGGTATTATTCACACCATTAAAAAAAGCAAGAACAGTATCACCACTGTTATTACAATTTTCCTCTAAATCTTGTAAAGGACTTGCAACTAGAGATGTACTCACCAAAACTGAAGCAGATAACAATAGATTTAATAATAATTTAGTCATCACATAAATCTCCCTTTGGTAGACTTAATACAGTGCCATCAAGTGCTTTACTCATTTCCAAATGTGCAACTAAACGCTCTTTTGTATTTGTGGTTAATGAAATTAAATCTTTCACAACATTTTTTGCTTCAACAGTATCTTCCATTGGAAACTGTTGATAAATACAACCAATCGCACGTGACTGATTATTTGAAACTTGCTTTAAAGCTTCAATATCAGTTTTATCTGCATTAAGACCAAGTTGAATAGTAGATGCTAACTGTTCAACAGCTTTACGTTTATGAATCTCTGTATATTCTTTAGCTATATATTCTTCGATATCATCTCGAATATGATTATTATTCAAATCTATACCTTCAATCGAAGTACTTCGATCTAAAACTGGTAATTCTCCATTCCTCTCCATCTGCTGAATTATTTCTGAAGAGGTTTTTTCTTGTTGATTCGGAGTGTTTGAATTATTTTGACTATCTTCACCACCACAGCCCAAAAGGCATAGTGTGGTCGTGATTGATATAATTATTTTTTTCATAAAAATTCCGTAGTTACTTAATATTATTAACTTATTAAATTGAACTAAATGTACTATTTATTCTTTAGAATTGTTGAATAAACTGTTTAATTATATATTAATATTCACATGAAAAATAATATTTAAATACATAAAATATAAATGCATAAACAATATATTTAAGCTCATTGAACTAAGTTTTTTAAAATCAAATATCTACAAAAAAAGGGTGCTTAAGCACCCTTTTCTTAAATAAATTAATTAACCAATAAACTTACGTGCATTACGGAACATACGTAACCATGCACCATCTTGATCCCAATCTTCAGGTTTCCAAGAATGCTGAAGCGCACGGAAATTACGTTCAGGATGCGGCATCATAATCGTTGCACGACCATCTTTAGACGTTACCCCTGAAATTGCTTCAGGCGAACCATTCGGATTCAATGGATAATGTTGCGTTGGATTACCCAAGCTATCTACATAGCGTAAAATCACTTGATCATTTGCATTTAGAGTCGCAATTTGTTCAGCACTTGCAACAACACGCCCTTCACCATGTGCAACAGCAATTGGAAGAATCGCACCGTCCATACCTTCAAGTAATACAGAATTTGATTTTTCAACACG
The DNA here is from genome assembly GCF_001307195.1 of Acinetobacter equi. Classification (NCBI taxonomy): domain Bacteria; kingdom Pseudomonadati; phylum Pseudomonadota; class Gammaproteobacteria; order Moraxellales; family Moraxellaceae; genus Acinetobacter; species Acinetobacter equi. The sequence continues at coordinate 2,931,617 of NZ_CP012808.1, forward strand.
TACGTTTACAGCACGTGCTTCAAACATTTCAGAAGTATTACGATGGAAACGAGGCCAAGCATCAGCACCAGGAATGAGTGGTGCAAGTTGTGACAACATTTGACATCCATTACAGATACCTAAAGAGAATGTTTCTTGACGATTAAAGAATTTCTCAAATTGATCACGTAATTTGGCATTAAATAGTACTGATTTAGCCCAACCACCGCCTGCACCTAATACATCACCGTAAGAGAAGCCACCACACGCCACTAAGCCTTCGAAATCATCTAGGCTAATACGACCTGCAAGTAAATCACTCATATGTACATCGACAGTATTGAAGCCAACTTTGTCGAATGCAGCCGCCATTTCAACATGACCATTTACGCCTTGTTCACGTAAAATTACCATACTTGGACGACGTTCATTAATATATGGTGCTTCAATTTCTTCATTCAAATCGAATGTTGGTACAGCAATTAAACCTTTATGGTTTTTATCTGTAATCAATGCAAATTCTTGATCTGCTGTTTCAACATTGTCACGTAAACGTTGAATCTGATGAGATACTTCAGTCCAAGCGACTTGAAGATCACTACGATCAAGACTTAAACCATTAACAGTTAAGCTATCTGTATCGTTTACAGTACCAATTACCGCAATGGCATCTTTCAATGTAGATGCTGCAACTTCAGCTTCAAGTACTGCCCAATCTGCTTTAGAGATTTGCAATACCGCACCAATTTCTTCAGCAAATAAACTTGCTGTAGATTGATCTTCTAATGCCACACCTAAGCGTGAAGCAAACATCATTTCTGCAACAGTCGCAACCAAACCACCATCACCAATGTCGTGATACGCTTTGATAAAGCCACGGTTGTTCCAGTCTTGAACCAATGCAAAGAATGCTTTGAAATCGTCAAAGTTATCTACATCAGGAGTCACAGAACCAATTGCTTTATACACTTGCGCCAAGATCGAACCACCAAGACGGAATTGACCTTTAGATAAATCAATACGTACAAGTACAGATTCTAAGTTTTTAAGTTCAGGAGTAAGTGTTTTACGTACATCTGTTACAGGTGCAAATGCTGTGATTACGCCAGACATTGGAGAAGTCACAGATTTGTCGATGCCGTCATCATTCCAAGTGGTACGCATAGATAAAGAATCTTTACCTACAGGAATTGCAATACCTAAAGCAGGACACATTTCCATACCGATGGCTTTAACACCTTCGAATAATGCTTGGTCTTCACCTTGTTGACCTGCAGCCGCCATCCAGTTTGCAGACAATTTAATGTCACTGATTTGATCAATTTTTGCAGACATGATGTTTGAGATTGATTCAGCAACAGATAAACGTGCTGATGCAGCAGGATTTAACAATGCTACAGGTGGACGTTCACCCATTGCCATTGCTTCACCTGTGTAACCCACAAGACTTGTTGTCGTTACCGCAGCATCTGCAACAGGAACCTGCCATGGACCCACAAACTGATCACGAGCAACCATACCTGTAATCGAACGGTCACCAATGGTAATTAAGAACGATTTAGATGCAACAGTTGGGTTCTTCAAAACACGATAAATTGCATCTTTAAGGTCTGTTACCTTTTCTGCTGTGAAGTCATCACCTTTACGCTCAATTGTTTCATATGAACGGCTCATGCGTGGTGTACCACCAAGCATCACTTGCATTGGCATATCCACAGCTTTGTTTTCAAACAATGGATCTTCAACAGTTAAGTGACGTGCTTCAGTCGCTTCACCCAATACCGCAAACGGACAACGTTCACGTGCACAAAGTGATTCGAACAATTCAAGCGATGATGGACGAATTGCCAATACATAACGTTCTTGCGCTTCATTCGACCAAATCTCCATTGGAGACATGCCTTTTTCAAGCGATGGAATTTTACGAAGATCAAGAATTGCACCTAATTCATGGTCGTTCACAAGTTCAGGCATTGCATTTGAGATACCGCCCGCACCTACGTCATGTACAGATACGATTGGGTTGTGATCTTCCATTCTCCAACAAGCATCAATAACTTCTTGGCAACGGCGTTCCATTTCTGGATTTTCACGTTGTACAGATGCGAAATCTAGGTTCTCACCTAATTTACCGCTATCGACAGAAGATGCTGCACCACCGCCTAAACCAATAAGCATTGCAGGGCCACCAAGAACGATGAGTAAATCGCCCGGTTGGATTGCATCTTTTTCTACATGGTCAGGACGAATGTTACCGTAACCACCTGCAATCATAATTGGCTTATGGAAGCCTTTTACATCGCCATTTACATTTTGTTCAAATGTACGGAAGTAACCATTTAATGCAGGACGACCAAATTCATTGTTAAATGCTGCACCGCCCAATGGTCCTTCAATCATAATTTGAAGTGGTGATGCCATACGTGAAGGTTTACCGTAGTTTTCTTCCCAAGGTTGTTCAAAACCAGGAATATTCAAGTTAGAAACAGTAAAGCCTGTTAAGCCTGCTTTTGGCTTACCACCACGACCTGTTGCACCTTCATCACGAATTTCACCACCAGAACCTGTCGCTGCACCTGCAAATGGTGCAATTGCTGTAGGATGGTTATGAGTTTCCACTTTCATTAAGATGTGAGCAGCTTGACTCTTATATTTATAAACGTGTTGACCGTTTTCTTCTTGAGTCGGATAAAAACGTTGCGTATCAAAACCAACAATAACTGATGCATTATCTTTATAAGCAGATAATACATCTGTAGGTGATTCTTTATACGTATTTTTAATCATTTGGAACAATGACAATGGTTGTACTTCACCATCAATTGTCCACTCTGAACCAAAGATTTTATGACGACAATGTTCAGAATTTGCTTGAGCAAACATCATCAATTCAATATCGTGTGGATTGCGACCAAGCTTAATAAATGCTTCTGTTAAATAGTCAATTTCTTCATCAGATAAAGCAAAACCAAATTCTGAGTTAGCTTTAACTAATGCATCTTTACCTTGACCTAAAATATCAATGCTATTTAAAGGCTTTGGTTCCGTTTCAGTGAATAATGCTGCTGCATCATCAATATGATTAAAAACACTTTCAGTCATACGATCATGCAGAACTTGTTTTACTTCATTCGAAACTTCTTTTACGCCCTTTAAAATAAATAAAACACCGCGTTCAAGTCGTTGAACCGGTGTATTACAATTCGCGAAAATATCTGTCGCTTTAGAAGACCACGGAGATATTGTTCCTATTCGTGGCGTGACTAAAATCTGGACTTCATCACTTGCAGCTTGGTTTAATTGATAGCTATGACCATCATTTAATAGCTGTAAAGCAGATTGTTGCTGTTGCTCGTCTAGCGGTTGATTAAACAGATAGACCCATTGGCTTTCTATTGATTGGACTGAACTAATTGACGCTAAGCGTGCTAATAGTTGAGTTTTCTTAAAAGTAGAATGTGCGGGTGCACCGGCCACGATAAACATGCTGATTTTGGCTCCACGGGATGGTCTTAAAACCATGCCACAATGTGACTTTGAAGAGAGTGCGTATTCTACTTCGATTTATAGAAATCGGCTAGATGAAAAAACAGATTTATCTTGCTTAATTCAGCATGTTTTCTTTAAAAATTCTTTATTTTTCACATAAAAAAATTGAATGCTTATGAATTAACCTGTATACACAAGCATCTAAATCTGTAATTTTAAAGGAAATAAATATTCAAAAAATTACATTACACTAATTTATAAAAACAGATAAAAGGCTCTTTAATTATCAAAATTAAAAAGCCTTTTATTTAAAGAACTTTAAATCATTATTTTTCAAGATCTTTAATCAAATGTAAAATAGCTTTACCTGCTAAAGTTAAACTATTTGTATCAATAATATCTATTGTATCGCACTCTTTATGATAACAAGGTGCAAACTCTAGCTCATCTCCATTTAATTTTTCATTAAAGAATGTAAGAGACGTTACTGGGACTTTCCCTATAAAAGCAACAGTATCACTTGCTGTAATAATAGAAATATCTTCTTTCATTGCCACATTTTGTTCTTTCGCAAATGCTTTTAAACTATTTTCTAAAGCAATATCTTCAGGATGTGAAGGAATAGCTCTCAATCCTTCTAACAGCGATGTATATTCTTCTTTTTTAACGCCAAGCTCTTTCAACATTTTTTCCATTTCATTAATAGATGATTTATCTGCATCAATGATTTGCATTGTTGGATCTTTTGTTCCCACCATATCAACATTGATATACGCTTTTATATTTTTAAGTTGCTCATGGCTTAATGATTTTACAAAAGCTTGAGAACCTGCAATACCGACTTCTTCAGAATCCCAAAATGCAAAATAAATGGTCGATTTTAATTTAGTTTTAGATTCTTTTAGCTGTTGAATTAGCTCTAACAATAATACAACACCTGAAGCATTATCATTAATCCCAGCACCAAACTCGACTGAATCGTAATGAGCGCCAATAACAATAATTGGATTATTCGAGGACGCCCCCTGCATTTTAACAATAATATTCTGCCCTGTTACATCATCTCTATTTTTAAATGTTTGAACTTCTGCGCGATATCCCGTTTTTTTAATTTGCTCTAGAATATATTCTCCGCTAGCTAAACCACCTGCTGTTCCTGTTGCACGATTATGATCATTCTCATCAGCAATTTTTTGAAAAGCTTGTAGATGTTGCATCATCTTTTGGCTATTCAATTGTATTTCTGGTGCTACAACTTTTTCTTCTTGAACAACTTTTGGTTTTTGCTCCTCACTTTTTTGACATGCTGTCATTGTAAAAGCACAGCTCATCGCCAATGCAGATAAAACCGAAATACGTTGAATATGATTCATAATTGTTCCCTTTATTTTAAGAAATTAAGGTGCTAAAAAGTAATTATTGGAATGACATTTTTAGCTTTATATAATGTGATAATTATTACATTTTTATTAGCCTATGAATAATAAATAAACGTGATTTTAATGATTTATTTTTTCTTCCAACTTTATAAGACACTTTATGTCGCACTGCCATAGCATGACTTTTTATTCTTTGGCATGATAGATAAAAATGAAAAGAGTAATGAAATAAAATGCAAATGAGATGGTTAGAACTTTTATCTACAGTCCGATTAGGTCGTAAAACACATAACAATGAACCTGCTCGCAGTCCTTTTCATAAGGATTATGATCGTATTATATTTTCACAAAGTTTCCGTCAACTAAATCGTAAAACGCAAGTTCATCCACTTACTCAACATGATGGTATTCACACTCGCCTTACACATTCACTAGAAGTTTCATGTATTGGTCGCTCATTAGGTATGCTTGCTGCCGAAAAAATTAAAGATGAACTCCCTGCATGGATTTCACCTGCCGATGTCGGTGCAATTATTCAAGCTGCCTGTTTAGCACATGATATTGGCAATCCACCTTTTGGTCATTCTGGTGAATACGCTATTCGTGAATGGTTTGATGATGTTTCTCATACAAATTTCTTACAAGATTTAAGCCCAGAACAAGAGGCAGATTTACGCCAATTTGAAGGCAATGCACAAGGCTTAAGATTACTCACTAAAATTGATTATCACCCTAATGATGGTGGTATGCGTCTCACTTATGCAACTTTAGGAGCTTATTTAAAATATCCTTGGCTTTCAAAAACCATTGAATCGCAAGGCGATATTCCTGCAAGCCGTCGTGCTAAATTTGGGTGCTACCAATCAGAAAAACAAATCTTGCTGCAAATTGCTGAACAGCTTGGTTTAATTCAATTAGGTGAAAACCATTTCTGTCGTCATCCTTTGACTTATTTACTCGAAGCTGCTGATGACATGTGTTATGCCCTCATTGACTTAGAAGATGGGATTACCCTCAATATGCTGACCTATTCAGAAGTTGAACCAATTTTCCTAGATTTAATTGGTGAATATGGCATTCCATCTGAACTTAATATGCAAAATACAACATGGCAACAAAAAATAGCCGCTTTACGTGGCCGTGTTATGAAGCGTTTGGTCGACGAAGTTACGACTGCTTTTGCAAAACAACATTGGCAAATTTTATCGGGTCAACTGCAAGGTTGCTTGTTAGATTATTGTGCACCTGATATTTCAACAGGTATTCAACGTGCAAAAGAATTAGCACGTATTAAAATTTTTGAACATCCTCAAAAAGCAGGTTTAGAAATTATTGGACATCAAAGTTTACAAACAATTTTAGATGCTTTTATTCCGCTTACGACACCACGTAAAAACTTAAACTTTAAAGAACAACGTTTAATGGCAATTTTGCAACGTTCGGGTGCTTATTTTGAAGATGATCATTATGAAAATATTATGCAAGTTTTAGATATTATAGCGAAGTTTTCAGATCATCAAGCTTATCAACTCTCTCAAGAATTAAGAGGGAATAAAGTAGGATTAATTTAAATCCAAATAACCGAGAGTAAATTGTATAAAACCTAGACGTAATATTAGAAATATTGTGAAAGCAATTTTGCGTTTAATACAAATGCCCTCTAATATTCAACCATCAATAAAAAAGTGACACATATTCATGATCGGATGTTTAATTGGCGAAGTTCTCGCATTAGAAGCACCAACAGTTGTTTTAAATGTGAATGGTGTGGGATATGAAGTAGATACCCCACTTTCAACTTTTTGCCAACTCCAAAAAGGACAAAAAATCACACTATGGACACATTTAGCTGTCCGTGAAGACGCTCAATTACTTTATGGCTTTTTAGATGCACGAGAAAAATCAATTTTCCGTACTTTATTAAAGGTAAATGGCGTTGGCCCTAAAATGGCTTTGGCTATTCTTTCAACCTTAAGTACAGAAATGCTCATTCATACTGTAGAAAATGAAGACGTAAATACTTTAGTTAAAGTTCCTGGTGTAGGTAAAAAGACCGCTGAACGCTTAATGATTGAATTACGTGATCGTTTTAAAGCAATGGCATCTACAACACCAACAAGTAACGCCACAACAGAACAAATTCAATTTACAGGTAATTCTGCCGTTGCAGAGGCTGAAGCTGCTTTACAATCTTTAGGTTATAAACCTTTGGAAGCACAAAAATTAATTAATGCGGTAAAAGCAGACCTAACTGATGCAGGTGAAATTATTCGAGCTGCATTAAAGTCAATGAATCGATAAAACAAAATAAACTCAATAGTTAACCGATCATAAGATCAATGTTAGCTATTGATCAGAAGAGTAAATATATTCTTCATCCAACAAAAGATTTTTGTTATTTTTGATCTTTCAAAAGTAAAATATCACCTATGCAAAAATCTTAGGTTTCAGATCCATCATTTTGAGGTTGTATAAAATCAGCAACTCAAAGGATCACTAAAAACTGTGGTAATTAACCGTTATGCAAGACCGTCTTATCAGTGGTTCTGAAAAACCAGAAGATCATTATGATCGTGCCATTCGCCCAACTTCATTGGATGACTATATTGGTCAGCCTGTCGTACGCGAACAAATGGAAATTTTTATTGGCGCTGCACGTGGACGTGGAGAAGCACTCGATCACACGCTCATTTTTGGTCCCCCAGGTTTAGGTAAAACTACACTTGCCAATATTATTGCCCGCGAAATGGGGGGTAATTTAAAATCTACATCTGGTCCAGTTTTAGAACGTGCAGGCGATTTAGCAGCCATGCTAACCAATCTTGAAGAAGGTGATGTTTTATTTATTGATGAAATTCATCGTCTTTCTCCTGTAATTGAAGAAATTCTTTATCCTGCAATGGAAGATTACCAACTCGATATTATGATTGGTGAAGGTCCAGCAGCACGCTCAATCAAACTCGATTTACCACCATTTACCTTAGTTGCTGCAACGACTCGTGCAGGCCTACTCACCTCACCTTTACGTGACCGTTTTGGGATTGTGCAACGTCTTGAGTTTTACTCTGTAGATGACTTGACACATATTGTGTCTCGTTCAGCAAACTTAATGGATGTTCCAATGACCGATGATGGTGCAAAAGAAATTGCCCGTCGTGCGCGTGGTACACCGCGTATTGCCAACCGTTTATTACGTCGTGTACGTGATTATGCACAAGTTAAAGGAACTGGCGAAGTTACTCAAGAAATGGCTCAACGTGCATTAGATATGTTAAATGTCGATAAAGATGGATTAGACACTTTAGACCGTCGCTATTTATCTATGCTACTTGAACGTTTTGATGGCGGACCTGCGGGTGTAGAAGCATTAGCAGCGGCAATGGCAGAAGATTCCGGTACTCTAGAAGATGTGATTGAGCCTTATTTAATTCAGCAAGGTTATGCTATGCGTACAGCACGTGGACGTATTGCAACAAATATGGCGTATTTACAATTTGGACTAACGCCACCAGAACCAAAGGACAAATAATCAAAAAGGGAGAGAAATCTCCCTTTTTACTTCAGATAAAAGCAAACATCATTTAAAATTAGACCATAGAAAACCAAATATACGACTAACAATGCTATTAGAAATTCAAATTTTAAATAAAATTCAACAGCAATACAAAGAACTGATTGCTCATCCTCATAAAATTCAGAATATTCGTAGAAATATACCAATTTCAGACTTTTCATATGATGAAAGATTATTTTTAGACGATCTATTATTAGATTCTGAATACGTAAATTTATTACTCACCATAACATTTAAGGATTTATTAAATAACGTAGATATTGAACTTAAAGATGACACAACATACTTGGAAATAATTAAGCAAAATCCAAGTAATTTTGCAATTTCAAAAATCACATTCAATATTATTGATGGATTTCTTTGGTTGAATTTATATTTTCAAGAAGACATAGAGTCATTAGTCAAAAATTTTTCTGAGCAAAATCAAAATGACAAAAATAAAAAAATATTTTTTTCAATTCTTTCAATTATCAGTATATTACTATGTGTATACATGATCAGCACCGCACACATTTGGTCATCAACATTATATATTTATATGATTATTATTGTTGGAAGCCTATCATTTCATTATCTTTGGAACACGTATGTACCTAAATCAAAAAAACGGCAAGAAGCCATTTATAATGAAAGAAAATTTTATGTTCAAGAATATCTTACCGCTCATCTAAACAACTATATTAACGACTATTTAAGACTTGATGAAAAAGTGAAGGAAGAATAAAAAGCTATCATGATCATCATTAGAAAATCTAAGATTTAAAAATAAGAAGACCTAGAAATTTAAAGATATTTCAAATAAAATTTTATAAGAACCATGCGATATTGTTAATACTTATCACATGTATTAGCATGTCTACAGCACTTAAAGTCATACAATCAAAGTATATATTTATACCTTTTAAATTATTTTATAAATCAACAAATTAATTCATCATAAATTCACCTATTTATTAACAACAATTGGAAATCAAAGATGGAACTCTTTAAAAAAATTTCTCTATGTCTCCCTTTCTTTTGTTTAAGTACAATTACATATGCAGATTGGGTCAGTGATTCTGTTAAAAATACAGAAGCTCATACCATTCAAATGCGCCATCATTTACATCAACATCCTGAACTTGGTAATTTAGAATTTAAAACATCAGCATTTGTTCAAAAAGAACTTAAATCTTATGGTATTGAAGTTAAAAAAGGATTTGCAAAAACAGGTGTTATTGGCATTTTAAAAGGTGGTCAGCCTGGACCAGTTATTGCACTTCGTGCCGATATGGATGGTTTACCTGTTGAAGAAAAAACAGGTTTGGCATTTGCAAGTAAAGATAAGGGAATTTACCAAGGTAAAGAAGTTTCGGTGATGCATGCTTGCGGGCATGATACTCATACAGCCATGTTATTAGGTGCAGCAAAAATATTAGCTGCAAATAAAGATAAAGTGAAAGGTACTGTAGTATTTGTTTTCCAACCTGCTGAAGAAGGTGGTGCAGATATTGATAACTTGACCCAAATTAATGAAATTGGTTCTCGTAAAATGATCAGTGATGGTGCATTAAACAATCCAAAACCTGAAGCTATTTTTGGTCTGCATGTGATGTCTGGTATGCCTGTAAATCATCTTTATTATAAAGCAGGTGCAATTCTAAATAGTGCCGATAATTTACGCGTACAACTTAATGGTCAGCAAGCACATGGTTCAATGCCTTGGCTAAGTCATGACCCAATTGTTGCTTCAGCACAAGTGATTAACAATCTACAAACCATGGTCAGTCGTCGAATTGATTTAACTCAAGGTATGGGTGTTGTGAGTATTGGTAGTATTCAAGCAGGTACAGCTGGCAATGTGATTCCAGATCAAGTTAATTTACTTGGAACCATTCGTTCAAATAATGAAGGTATTCGTCAACAAATCTTAGAACAACTTCCTGAAATGATTCAAAGTACAGCAGCGGCAAACCAAGTGAAAGCACATGTTGAAATTTCACCTTATTCCCCTGTCACAATGAATGATAACGCTTTAACAGAAGCGATGATTCCAGCGCTAGAAAAGGCAGTAGGAAAAGAAAAGCTCCACTTACTTGAACATAATGCAAGTGGAAGTGAAGATTTTGCTTACTATGGAAAACTTATGCCATCTCTCTTTGTCTTTTTAGGTGCTACTCCGACGGATCACGATATGAGTAAAGCAGCAGCAAATCACAGCCCAATGTTTATTGTAGATGATGCAACCCTTAAAACAGGTGTAGAAACACATATTCGCTTTGTTTTAGATTATCCAAATGTTGCAGAACAAGTTCAAAGTGCTTGGAAAAATAATAAAAGTTAAAAGATAGAAATTAAAAATCCTCCATAATTGGAGGATTTTTTATATACAATTTTAAAGATTATTTGAGTGAATCAGTAAACTCTTTAAAATCTGCCTTACGAATCATGGCATGAATGCCTTTAGTTTTATCAACCACTTGAGAAACCTCAAAATCTGTTGCTGCACTTAAATATGCATATGCAATTTCTTCAGAAATTCCAAATTCATCGACCAAAAAGCGAATAGCTTCGCGTGTTGATTTTTTCATTGCTTCATTTAGATCAGGATCTAAACCCGGTGTGATCCAAAATTCAGCATTTTCAATTAATGGCTGTGTTAATTGTTTACTTAAAATTTTATCTTTACCAGATTTTAAAACACTAATTTTAAATGTTGCACGAGCCGATCCTTCTAAAGCAGTTAAAGCAACCTCACCATCACCTTGTACGAAATGGCTATCACCCGTATAAAAAAGTGCACCAGGAACTTGCACAGGATAATACGCTGTTGCACCAGCAGTTAACTCATTGATATCAATATTACCACCGTAAAATGATGGTGGAACTGAATGCACAGGATCACTCGTATTTGCAGCCACCCCCATCGTACCCATAAATGGATTTAATGGAAAACGAATTGCTTTACCAGATTCAGTTTTTAACACGCCTTCCCATTCACCATTTTTATTTTGTTCAATTGGCGTAAAAATAGAAACGTTACCATATTTTTCTGGCTCTGCTGGTGATGCATCTGCATGTTTGGTTCTTTTTGGAAATTCTCCTACCAATGTACCTTTACCATGTCTATTTGAAATTACTCCATAAGGAACACGTGGTTGAACATTCAATATTTCAACTTTGAGAATATCACCTGGCATTGCACCTTCAACATAAAGTGGCCCTGTAATAATGTGTGGACCATCTTTATCAAAATCATGTTTTAAATCTGATTTTGTTATATTTTTTGCTTCATCTAAAATGTATTCTGATTTTACACCTTGTGATTTAAAGTATTTTTCTGCATCACGCCCTTGATCTTCAAGTAATCCTTCATGTGAAACCGTATCAAAAGTAACTAAACTTCCTGATGGAATAGTTAATACAGGTTTTGCATCACGATTGGGTAAATAACCCCAAGTAATTGTTTCCAATGTACTTGGTACATAATAATGCCCTTTGTACTCACCATTTTTAAGTAATGCTGGCTGATCATGTATTTGTTTTAATACTTTAAAATTTTCAACTGCAAAAGTTGCTGAAGCCATCCCACCCATAGATAAAATTGCTAAAGACAAAGCCAACGGTTTTAACATTTGTTCAAATTCCACTTACGTTTTACATTACTTATGGAACAGCAAAAATCATACCAAAGGGTAAAATTAATCTTATTTTTATTCTAATTTCAATTTCAATAATTCATCATTTATTCATTTTTTAATTATTTAATGCGTTAGTAAAAGCTGATTTTCAAATCAATATTGAGTCGTAACATTATTTCATCATCTTTAAATAATGAAATATGTTCCAGCTAAAAATGACTAAATATTAGCTTAATTTCAATATGATGATTTTCCCCAACTTCATTTATCATGTTTTTAACATTTGAAACCTTGTGCCATTGGATGAAGAGATCAAGATGATAAACTTCGCAACACCAAACATAAGGCTGAGCATGGTTCATTTAGATTTGAAAGATCATGAACTTATTTTTGTTTTGCTTAAAATTTAGAAAATCGGTAATGGAAAAATCTCATGGCGAATAAATTTGAATTCAACATTCGTGTCTATATTGAAGATACTGATGCTGGTGGTATCGTTTATCATGCTAACCATATTCGCTTCATGGAACGTACACGCACAGAATGGCTTCGTGCATCAGGTTTAGATCATTATTGGCATCAGAAAGATTATCATTTTGTTGTACATAAAATTGGTTTAAAGTATATGCGTCCAATTTTGATGGATGACTTAATCACGGTAACGGCAAGCGTAGTTTCTTGTAAAGCTTCGTCATTTGTATTGCAACAAAATATTTATCGTGGTGAAATCATGCTAGCATCTGGCGAGGTAGAGTTGGCTTGCATCAGTAAAGAAATGCGACCTCTCAGATTACCCAAGGAAATTCATGCCTTAATTCTTAAGGAATTAGGACAAGATTAAAAAAAAATTAATCGGCACAATGTAATTATGGCAAATCAACTAGAATCAACACTTCACGTATCAGATCTTATTCTTCAAGCAAGTCCTGTCGTCCAACTGGTGATGCTTTTATTATTATTAGCATCATTATTTAGCTGGTATTTGATTGCCAAATTACATATGAGCTATAAAAAAGCCCAAGCTGATGATGAACATTTTCAAAAAATCTTTTGGTCTGGCGCTGAATTAAATACCTTATATAACAATGCCCAACTCAACTCAAAACGTGTTGGTTTAGAAGATATTTTCTATCAAGGTCTAGGTGAGTTTTTTAAACTTAAAAAACGTAATGCCAACATAGATCAAAGCATTGAAGGTACAGAGCGAATTTTACGTGTGGGTTTAAGTCGTGATCAAGGCTATCTTGAAAATGGTTTAGGTGCACTTGCAAGCATTGGTTCTGTTGCTCCTTATGTGGGTTTATTTGGTACTGTTTGGGGAATCATGAATGCTTTCATTGGTTTAGCAGATGTAGATCAAGTTACTCTTGCTACTGTTGCTCCTGGTATTGCTGAAGCACTTATTGCAACTGCTATTGGTTTGTTTGCAGCAATTCCTGCGGTATTGGCTTTTAACCATTACACTGCAAAAGGTGAATCTATTTATTCAGATCGCGCATTATTTGCCGAAGAAATGATTGCGCTTTTACAACGCCAATCTTTAGGTTCATCTCAGGATCAAGAATAATGGCAATTCAACGTTCTGGACGCTTTCAGCGTATAAAAAAACCACTCAAAAGTGATATGAACGTCGTTCCTTATATTGACGTCATGTTGGTTCTGCTGGTGATTTTTATGGTCACAGCACCGATGATCACAACAGGTATTAAAGTCGACTTACCTGAAGCAAATAGTTCCCCAATTGAATCTAAAAATGCGCCTGCCATTGTAAGTTTAAATAAAGATGGACAATACTTTTTAAAGTATAAAGATTTAGGTTCAAATCAACCTTTAAGCATTGAAGAGCTAAGCTCTCTCCTCAATGAAGCTCAAACAACGGCTAAAGCTGAAAACAAAGAACTAAATGTGATTATTGAAGGTGAAAAAACACGTTCATATGGAGAAGTGATGTCTCTTATGAATAGCCTTCAACAAGCAGGATTAACTCAAGTTGGTCTATTGACTGAGCCATTAAAATAAATGAAAGACTTTCAGCATCCTCCTTTCAAACAAAATGCAATTGCCCTTGGATTTACAGTTAGTATCCATATTGTGGCAATTGTAGGCTTACTCTATCTAGGCATGAGCCAACCTCCTGCACCACCAAAGCCAATTAAAACCGTTTTGGTTAAACCTGAAGATTTAGAAATCACACGTGAAGTTACAGAGTTTGCAGAAACGACACATGAAAATGTAGCACCAGAAATTACACAAACGGCAGAACCAACTACCGAAGCCCCTGTTATTCCAACATCTCCACCAGCACCACAAATTCAACAGCAAAACTTAGAAAGACAAGCTGCTGAAGATGCTAAAAAAGCACAACAAAATCTAATAAACGAACAAGCCAAAGCTGACAAAGCAAAAGCCGCTGCGGATGCTAAAGCGAAAGCCGCTGCAGATGCTAAAGCGAAAGCCGCTGCGGATGCCAAAGCGAAAGCCGCTGAAGATGCCAAAGTGAAAGTCGCTGCAGATGCTAAAGCGAAAGCTGCTGCAGATGCTAAAGCGAAAGCCGCTGAAGATGCCAAAGCGAAAGCCGCTGCAGATGCTAAAGCGAAAGCTGCTGCAGATGCTAAAGCGAAAGCCGCTGCAGATGCTAAAGCGAAAGCCGCTGCGGATGCCAAAGCGAAAGCTACTGCGGATGCCAAAGCAAAAGCCGCTGCAGATGCTAAAGCAAAAGCTACTGCAGATGCCAAGGCGAAAGCTGATGCAGATGCTAAAGCAAAAGCCGCTGCAGATGCTAAAGCAAAAGCCGCTGCAGATGCCAAGGCGAAAGCTGATGCAGATGCTAAAGCAAAAGCCGCTGCAGATGCCAAGGCGAAAGCTGATGCAGATACTAAAGCATCAGCAGCAGCCAAGGCGAAAGAAGAAGCGGCTACTAAAAAAGCAGAAGCTAAACGTATTGCCTCTTCAGCTAAAAAAGATTTTGAAAATAAAATTCATCGTGCGTGGAATACACCTTCAGACTCATCTGGTAAAAAAGCAACTGCACGTGTCACATTAAATGATAATGGAAGTATTGCATCAGTTATCGTTAATTCAAGTGATCCGGACATGAAAGCAAGTATTGAAGCTGCTATTCGTTCAGCTGCACCATACCCAATGCCTTCTGATCCTGAAGCAAGACGTGAAGCTCGCTCCTTTAGCTCTACATTTACATCTAAGTAGTATTTTACTCCCTAAAATCATCATTTAGTTTTAGGGAGTTTTTATATGAAAAATAATCAAATATCATTTTTCTATAAATCTGTTTTACACTAGCAAATATAAAAATAAGTCGCTTGCTTACAGTGTTGAAACGATAAATCCTATCTTTCTCCAAAATTAAAGATAAAAATCTCGATTAATGTTTAATTTCATATTTTTTTTTACAGATCTTTATAATCATCTACTTTAAATAAAATTAAATCGTGCCATTATGTATGGCAATCACAATTCACAATAAGTTTTTTAGATTTGAGTAAAGAACGAATGATGCAAAAAACTCGTAAACATATACTTTGGCTTGCTATTTTTACGGCATTAGGTACTAGCTTGTCTTTCCAAACACAGGCACAGCTACAATTAGAAATTGAAAAAGCACCTGAGTCTGCGCCTAAAATTGCAATTATTCCATTTTCAAATGATTCGAGTATTTATCCTATTATTGAACAAGATTTAAATCGTTCAGGTAAATTCAGCAGTGCATCGAAAAATTTACCAGCAACAGCTGGAATGGATACACCAAATGCAGCGGCATGGAAAGCAGCAGGCGTTCCCTATGTTGTTACAGGAACAGTAAAACAAAGTCCTAATGGTGGATATGATATTCAATATCAGCTATACGATGTAGAAAAACAACAATACTTACTCAATGAATTATTATCTGTTCCAGCATCTCGTGTACGTGCTGCAGCTCATTTAATCAGTGATACGATTTATGAAGCACTAACAGGAATCAAAGGTGACTTCAGCGGTCGTATTGCCTATGTATTACGTAATCCTGCAACACCAAATGAACGCTATACACTACAAATTGCAGATACAGATGGCGAACAACCTCGTACAATCTTAACCTCTCGTGATCCAATCCTTTCTCCGGCATGGACACCTGATGCGAAAAAAATTGCCTATGTATCTTTTGAAACTAAACGTCCTGCAATTTACATTCAAGATTTAGCGACAGGTCAACGTGAAAAATTTGCAAGTTTCCGTGGTTTAAATGGTGCACCAAGCTTCTCTCCTGATGGTAAAAACATGCTTTTTACTGCATCTATGCATGGTAACCCTGAAATTTATCAAATGAACTTACAAACGCGTGAAATTAAACGCCTAACAAATGATAGTTCAATTGATACGGAAGCACGCTACGCTCCTGATGGTAAATCATTTATTTTTACATCTGACCGCGGTGGTTCTGCTCAAATTTATCGTTATGATTTAGCAACAGATACAACAAAACGTTTAACGTTTAGAGGTGCATTTAATGCACGTGGAACGTTAAGTGCAGATGGTAAGAAACTTGCTTTAGTTCATCGTCCGAGTGGTAGCAATTATAAAGTTGCTGTTCAAGACCTAAACTCTGGTGTAACCAATATTCTTACACAAACTAGTTTAGATGAATCGCCAAGCTTCTCACCAAATGGACAAATGGTTGTATATGCCACACGCGAAGGCTCACGTGGTTTATTATCAATTATGTCTTTAGATGGTCGATTTAAAATGAATCTACCAAGTGAACAGGGTGAAGTCCGCGAACCAGCTTGGGCTCCAAAGTAATCTCTTTCTATTTTTTATAAATTTAACTTCATGGAGATGAAAATGAAAGCACTTAAATTATTTATTTTACCATTATTAGCAACATCAGTAATTATGACTGGTTGCGCTAGCCGTAAACCTGTTGCAACAGTAGATGCGACACAGGGACTTTCTTCTGGCAGTACAGGTAATGACTCTGGTGTAACTGTAAGTACACAAGGCTTAAGTGAGGATGCAGCTTTAAATGCACAAAACTTAGCAGGTGCTTCTGCAAAAGGTGTTACAGAAGCAAATAAACAATATTTAGCAAACCGTGTTGTTTATTTCGATTACGACAGTAGTGATTTATCAAATCAGGATTACTTAACACTTCAAGCACATGCACAATTTCTTATGGCAAATGCAAATTCTCGAGTTGCACTAACAGGTCATACAGATGAACGTGGTACACGTGAATACAACCTTGCATTAGGCGAACGTCGTGCAAAAGCCGTTGAAAGTTTCCTTATTTCAAATGGTGTAAATCCAGGTCAACTTGAGCCAGTAAGCTATGGTAAAGAAATGCCAATTAACCCTGGGCACAATGAAGCTGCTTGGAAAGAAAACCGTCGCGTAGAAATTAACTACGAAGCTGTTCCTCCATTATTAAAATAATTTAGATACTTCCATCTAATAAAAAAGCACTCTTATTGGGTGCTTTTTTATTTTGAATCATCATCTGAATCATGTGCCGTTTGTAAAGCTTCTATCATATCGTGCTTATTTACACTTTTATATTCAGGCTTTGCTTCATACCCCTTCCACGCTTCTTCCATTTTTTCTTTAGAAATTTCATCTAAGCTAATTGCTTCATTTGGTGTTGGCGTTTTATCAAACTTCAATGTTGTCATAATTTACGCTCCTCAATAATTTTCCTTTCTTTCTATCAACATAGCATTTTTACAAAGACTTTCAAGGGGAAAATGGCAACAAATAATCTGTATTTAATTTTTCTTTTAGTTCAATCTCATCTAAAATGTATTCGTATATTATATCAATAGCCTTTTTTCAATACGGCTATCTGCAATTTTTGGAGCTTCATCCTTATGTCATACCTCACCCTTTCTCAATTCTTAGAAAAGCAAGATGGAAATTTAACACCTGAGCTTTCACAAGTAATTGAAACAATTGCTAATACTTGTAAAACAATTGATCAAGCATTACAGAAAGGTGCTTTAGCTGGGGTTCTTGGTAGTGCTGAACATGAAAATGTACAAGGTGAAACTCAAAAAAAATTAGATGTTATTTCTAATGATTATTTAATCGATGCTCTAAAAATTCACCCTCAAGTAGGTGGTCTAGCATCTGAAGAATTAGATGAATTCACACCAGCTCAAGAAAATGGTAAATATCTTGTTTTATTTGATCCTTTAGATGGTTCAAGTAACATTGATATCAACATGTGTGTTGGAACTATTTTTTCAATTTTACCAGCTAAAAATGCAATCACTCAAGCTGAAGATTTTATGCAAGCTGGTGTAAACCAAGTTGCTGCGGGCTATGTACTATACGGTCCATCAACAATGATGGCATTAACTGTTGGTGCTGGCGTTGTTTTCTTCACTTTTGATCCAGAAACTCAAGAATTTCTACTAACTTCTGAAAGTATTTCTGTTGCCACAGATACTAAAGAATATGCAATTAATGCCTCAAACCAGCGTCATTGGGAAGCTCCTGTACAACGTTATATTGAAGAATTACTTGCTGGTAAAACAGGTCCACGTGAAAAAGACTTTAACATGCGTTGGGTTGCATGTATGGTTGGCGATATTCACCGTATTCTTTGTCGCTCTGGTATTTTCATGTATCCATACGATACTAAAGATCCGAAAAAAGCAGGTCGTTTACGTTTAATGTACGAAGCAAACCCAATGAGTATGTTAATGGAACAAGCTGGTGGTGCATCAACAACTGGTCGTGTACGTATTTTAGATATTCAACCAACAGAACTTCATCAACGTGTGCCTGTCATTATCGGTTCTAAAAATGAAGTTAACTTAGTTACTCAATACCACAATTAATTTTTAATATATAACGTTGGTGAGTATTGAATTCACCAACGTGGACTGCTTTTCATATGGCCACTATTTTTCTTGAATCTAAAGATAATCCTAAAATTAAGCACCTTCGTGGCTTAATTGAACAAAATACGTATCGTAAAAAACAAGGACAAACTGTGCTTGAAGGTACGCATTTATGTTTAGCGTGGTTAGAAAAAAATCGTAAACTCAACTCGCTTTTCACTACCGAAAAATCTCTGACTAATCCAGAAATTTGCGATATTTTAGATCTTTACCAAGGTTCTGTTTTTGTTATTTCAGAATCACTATATAAAGATTTAAGCACATTAGGTACAACACTGCCTTGCTTAGCAATCATTGATATTCCTAGTTCTAGCAAAAGTGTAGATTTTGAAGCTGACACTTTAGTTTTAGAAAATATTCAAGATCCTGGCAATGTTGGTACATTATTACGTTCGGCTGCAGCAGCAGGTATTCAGCAAGTTATTTGCACCAAAGGTTCTGCTGCTTTATGGTCTCCACGTGTTTTACGTGCTGGCATGGGTGCGCACTTCTCATTAGCAACTTATGAAAATATTGCATTAGAAGACATACTTACTCGCTTCCAAATTCCTGTTTATGTTACTAGCTCGCATAATGCAACAAACATTTATGAGCAAGATTTAACCCAAGCAGCTGTGTGGGTACTAGGAAATGAAGGACAAGGCGTTTCTGATTTTGCATTAGCAAATGCTAAGGCTGTAACAATTCCGCAACCTGGTGGACAAGAATCGTTAAATGTAGCAATTGCAGGTTCAATCTGTTTCTTTGAAATGGTTCGCCAACGTCAATAAATGTATCTTTTATTTTCATTCCCCTATTCTAAATATAAAATAGATTACACTAGAAAAAATAATAATGTGTGATGTCAACCAAACCATTATTTTTACGTTATATGTATATGAACTTAAAAATAATGGTGGTTGGTGGGTATCCAATGATAGGATCTTCCATTTCTATGGATGAAATGCCAAAACAGACCGAATCAGCAAAATTAAGTACTTTAAAAAGTACGGCTGAAATACGTCTGAAGAATTTCATGCATGAAATTACAGGAAGAGCACTCGTCATGATGGAAAGTGCTACTCAACATCAACATGGTATTGCCATGGATTTAGTCCAAGAAGCATTTATCTCATTACATAAATCCTATGCAGACAAATCAACTGAAGAATGGTACCCCCTGTTTTACACTATTTTAAACAATAAGTTACAAGATTGGCGTCGTAAGGAAGCTCGTCGAAATCAACCTTTTTCATTTTTCAAAAAAGTCAGCCTAGACGATGATGATATTGAACAATTAGATATTGTTGATGAAAACACCCCTAATCCTTACCACTTTCTAGACCAAGCCGTTACAGCTGAAGAAATTCAAGATGCAATTGCGCAACTACCTGTTCGTCAGCAACAAGCTTTTATGTTAAGAGCATGGGAAGGATTTGACGTGCAAACAACCGCTCAAATAATGAATTGTTCAGAAGG
Organism: Acinetobacter equi; assembly: GCF_001307195.1. Lineage (NCBI taxonomy): Bacteria > Pseudomonadati > Pseudomonadota > Gammaproteobacteria > Moraxellales > Moraxellaceae > Acinetobacter > Acinetobacter equi. The sequence goes on from NZ_CP012808.1 coordinate 2,952,015, forward strand.
TAGTGTTAAAACCCATTATCACCGTGCCATTCAAGCATTACGCTCAACATTGGCACACATGGATCCTCATTCAGGAGAATCATCATCATGAAACAGCAAGATGATTTCTTAAAAAAAGTGACTTCCAAACTTGATAATTTGGCTCAGCAGCATCAAGCTAAGCCAATGATCATGAATCATGTTTTAAAACATATTCAAGATAAAAAAACATCCCGTTTTGGCTTATTTAAAATGTCAGGTTTTGCTATGGCAGCTGCATTAGCAGGACTCATTATTTTACCTAATTCATCAGAATTAATACCAAAACCTAAGAATCAAGTGGTTATTTCACCAAAACTTTCCCCTCAAATGGTTGAGGATTTAGAAATGTTAATGGTGTTTGGTGAGGAAAAAGTTCCACATGGCAGCTAAAAAAATTGTTCTTGCCTTTTGTGCCATTGGATTCTTGCAAACAAGTTTTGCAGGATTTGAACGCTTTTGGTTTTTCTCTAAAAATCCAGAACCAGAAATCACAAATTCTTGGGAAAATTTGAGTGAGGAAGAACAGCAAGCATTAATTAAGCGTTATCAATCTCTTAAAGAAGTGCCTGATGAAACAAGCAATGCCTTACAACAGCGCATGGATTGGTTTTCACAATTACCAGACACAGAAAAACAAAAAATGCGTGAAGCATGGCAAAAAATGAGCTTGCAGGAACGAAAAGACTTAGCACATCGCTTAGAGAAAGCAAATCCTGAAAATCGTGCTCAAATCAGAAATGAATATATCAATAAATATAAGCAGCCTGACACCAATTAAAAAAAGACCTCAGTACTGAGGTCTTTTTTACTATATTAGAAAATCAATTCTGTACTTGATATTCATCGATCAGTGCATAAATTTGTCGAAGATTTGTGCCATTCAACTTAATTCTATCACCTTTTAGTAACTGTACTAATTTCTCCAGCACTTGTAATAATACTGAGGTTTGATGAGGACCGTTAATCAACAAATGATCAATAATTTGCTGATCAATATGAATTCCGCGCCTTTCAAGTACAGAGTTAACTAAAGCAATACGATCTGCGAATAAGCTTCCATTAGGAACTTTTACGCTAACAGCCTGAGTCAATCGAGATTGTAAATCTGGAAGCTCTAATTTTAATTCAATTGGAGCAAACCGTGATGAGAAAACAAGTTGCCCACCAACCTCATTACTATAGTTAATAAGGTGAAAAACTGCACGCTGCCAATGTGGAACACCACTAATTGCTTCAATATCATCTAGTGCTACTAAATCATATTGATCTAATGATGTAATTGCTTCAGTTGGAGCATCCAACAACTCCAATAAAGAAACTTTTATTGCTGTTTTTCCAGTTTCTAAATAAGAATCACAAATTGCTGAAAGTAAGTGACTTTTCCCACTACCCGCAGGTCCATAGACGTAAAATCTATTCACTAAGCCAGCATGTAACTGCCTCACTGCATCTATCACATGCCCCCATCCTGGACCCGAAAAATCGCTAATTCGAGCATCAAGCTGTGGTTCAATATCAAGTTGCAATTGACGCATATATACTGTTTTTCCTTAACGTTGATCTTTATTATCGGCTTCTTCAATTTTAACTGATTTTTCCGAGACTTGCTCAGAATTTCCTTGTGAGTTATGTAGTTCGATAGAGACATCAAAATTTGCTGTTTCTATATTTGCAGACTCTATATGAATTGAGTTTGATGATGCATCAGACAATATTGAACTTTCTTTACCATAGATTTGAGATTGTTCATAAAACTCACGCAAATGACGTAACAGCACCACAATAACAGCAGCGACAGGCAATGCGATTAACATACCTAAAAAACCACCCAATTGCGCACCTGCAAGTACAGCAAAAACAACAGCAACAGGTGAAAGTCCAATTTTATCGCCTAAAAGGAAAGGCTGTAAAATATAGCCTTCTACTGCTTGACCAATTAAAAAAACAATACCAACTAAGGCAAAATGCATCCAATCCAAGCCAAATTGGAAGAATGTTGCAACACCAGCTGCAATAATACCAACTGCAAATCCTAAATAAGGAATAATACTTGCTAAACCAGCAACCATTCCTATAATCAGTCCGACCTCTAAACCAATAATTTGTAGTCCTACAGCATAAATAACACCCAGTAATACCATCACCAAAAATTGACCTTTTACAAAGGCACCTAAAACTTGATGACATTCTTGAACAATTTGTAATATGCCTTTTTCATGCTGACGTGGAATCAATCTATGGAAACTTTCAAGCATTCGATTCCAATCTAATAAGAAATAAAATGTGATCACAGGAATAAGAACAATTGTTCCACCTACCTGAATAAAGTTAAGTCCAGACTGAGCTACCCTCAATGCAAGTGTTTGAATACTATCAACACTATAATTCGTTTGGATATATTCCATAACAGACTTTGACATTTGATCTGTATCTATTTCCAAAGGAACTAAATTAAAGGTTTTAGATAACCAAGGTAGAAAATCGTAATTAACCCAATGAATCGCTCTAGGAATATTACCTTTTGCATACATGAGTTGTTCCCAAATTAGAGGAACCAAATACCACATTGCCCATGTTACAACACATCCAATTCCAATAAATACTAAACTAATTGATAACCATCTTGGCAAACCAATTTTATGAAGTTTATTAACCAATGGGCTAAATAAGTACGCAATAAAAAATGCACCCACAAATGGAATCAATACAGGTTTTAATAAATATAAAACCCATAAAATCAGTGCAATTGAACACAGAATAAAAATGCGACGTAAGGAACGATCTACCATTGATGTTCGCCTTTTTTAGGATTATTCATTATAGAACAAAAAATATTTCAATTAAGATACCATTTTAGCGCAGAAATAACATAAGAGTTTCATATATTCGGGTATAATCGCCACGCGAATGCGGAGACTTCATTATGAGCAACTCAACTTCTACCCCAAACACTGGTTTAAGCTACAAAGATGCAGGTGTCGATATCGAAGCGGGCGACTTATTAGTCGATCGTATCAAATCTGTTGCCAAACGCACATCACGTCCTGAAGTAATGGGCGGTTTAGGTGGCTTTGGTGCACTTTGTAAAATTCCTAAAGGTTATGAAGAACCTGTTCTCGTATCTGGCACGGATGGTGTAGGTACAAAATTACGTTTAGCACTCAACTTGAATCGTCATGACACAATTGGTCAAGATTTAGTTGCAATGTGTGTAAACGATCTTCTTGTATGTGGTGCAGAGCCACTATTTTTCTTAGACTACTATGCAACTGGTCACTTAAATGTTGATGTTGCTGCAAATGTTGTAACTGGTATTGGTGCTGGTTGTGAACTTGCTGGCTGTGCATTAGTAGGTGGTGAAACTGCTGAAATGCCGGGTATGTATGAAGGCGAAGATTATGATCTTGCGGGTTTCTGCGTAGGTGTAGTTGAGCAAAGCAAAATTATTGATGGCTCAAAAGTTAAAGCAGGTGATGTTTTAATTGGTGTTGCATCATCTGGTGCTCACTCAAATGGTTACTCACTGCTTCGTAAAATTTTAGATGTTAAGAATATCGACTTAACACAACTTGTTGATGGTCGCCCTCTTGCAGATGCAGCAATGGAACCAACTCGTATTTATGTAAAACCTATTCTTGAACTTCTTAAACAAGTAGATGTTCATGCAATGGCACATATTACTGGTGGCGGTTTACCTGGTAATCTTCCTCGTGTATTACCAAATGGCGCACAAGCAATTGTGAATGAATCATCTTGGGAATGGCCAGAATTATTCAAACTTCTTCAAAAAGAAGGTAGTGTTGAACAATTCGAAATGTACCGCACATTTAACTGTGGTGTAGGTATGGTTCTTGTTGTAGATGAGACCGAAGCAGACAAAACTGTCGAATTACTTAACCATCTTGGCGAAAAAGCTTGGGTTATGGGTCATATTGCAGACAATGCTGAATCTGTTGCAGGTGCTGACGAAAAAATCCGCGTGATTTTTGCGTAATCTCCCATGATTAAAATTGCTGTACTCGTTTCTGGTAGTGGAAGTAATCTCCAAGCACTGATTGATGCAAATCTCTCAGGACAAATTGTTGGTGTTATTTCCAATAAACCAGAAGCATATGCTTTGGAACGTGCACAACGTGCAGGAATCCAAACTGCAGTCATTGAACATAAGCAATATCCTAATCGTGAAGCATTTGATGATGTTATGCATCAACAACTGCTTGATTGGGGTGTTGACTTAGTTGTGTTAGCTGGTTTTATGCGCATTTTAAGCGCAAAATTTGTGAGTGCTTGGGAAGGAAAGATGATTAACATCCATCCTTCACTATTACCTCAATATAAAGGTATGCATACACATCAGCGTGTACTCAAAACTGGTGATTTATATCACGGCTGTACTGTTCATTACGTCACAGCAGAATTAGATGCTGGTCAAGCTCTAGCACAAGGTGTATTAAAAGTATCGTATCATGATACTACTGAGACTTTAGCCCTTCGTGTCCATGAACTGGAGCATTTGATTTATCCTCAGGTTGTTGAATGGATTTGTAACCAGACTATTCAGCACACCTCAAATGGCGTACTCTATCGTGGGAAAGTAATAAAAGCACCTGTTCAATTTTGCAAAATTTAAAAAATATAAATCATAAAAAAACGCATCCTCGGATGCGTTTTTTTATGATTTACAAACTTAACTTATTGCGATTGTTCTATTATTAATGTCTTAATTAACTCGACCACTTCCACTGGATATTCTAATGGGAACATATGACCACCAGATGTAATAGTAAATGGAATATCAAATTTACGCTTAACTTGTTGTGGAAACTTTCGCACTAAAAATGGACTATTTTCTGCAACAACCAACTGCATAGGTACCTTTGGCTTTTGTTGAGGTAACCACCATGAAGATGGATTTGTTCTAAAAATATTCACTTCATCCATTTTAGGAATCGTCAATTGAACACCACCACGTACGTGATCTTCAGTTAAGGCATAATCAATATATGCTTGAAAACAATCTTCATCAAAGTTTTGATAAAATGCCTTAGGACGTAAAAGCTCTGCAGCTTGTTCTTTAGAATCCCAATGATCACGACGACGTTTTGATAAACCTGCCGGTGAAAGCTTATCCAATATTTTCAATTTGAAAGTTTGAACTACATTCAACAAAAATGCATCTTTCCCCATAATTAACGGAGGATCTAGCATAATCACTTGTTCAAATAACTCTGGTCGCTTTAGTGCTGCTTGAAAAGTCAGAACAGACCCTAAGGAATGCCCTAAGCCAATTACTTTACGGCCATTTGATTGTTGAACAATACTATCAATCACTTGCTCGGTTAAACTTTCCCAGTGAGAATCGATTGGATAACGCTTATCAGGTCCAAGTAAAGGGACATAAATAATGTCATATTCATCTTTAAGTAAATCAAATAACTTCTGATATACCAAAGATGGTACGCCATTGGCGTGCGCAAAATGAATTAATGGTTTCATTGTAATTGTGGATTACTCTGTTCAGACTGTACTTGCTTCGTTAATGAAGTTGCAAACCCTTCTCCAAGAACTGCTCCCATTCGACCTAATACAGACTCTAGTGGACTATATTCAACAGTATAGTTAACAGTTTTATCAATTTTTAGGTCACGTTTTAATGTTTGTAAACTACCAATCTTATCTGCAACACCTAATTTAACAGCCTGATCACCTGTCCAAAATAACCCAGAGAAAATAGCAGGATCATTTGATTTTAATTTATTTCCACGCCCTTCTTTTACAGCATTAATAAAATGTAAATGAACATCGTCTAAAACAGCTTGAACATGTGCTTTTTGTTCAGGATCGACTGGACGAGTCATTGATAGAATATCTTTGTTATCCCCTGCTGTCATTGTACGGTCTTCAACACCTAACTTCTGCATTAAACCAGTCACACCATAATTTGGCATGATGACACCAATGGAACCAACTAAGCTTGATGGATTCACAATAATTTCATCTGCTGCCGAAGCAATATAATATGCACCTGATGCACCTGTATCGCCAATCACTGCATAAATTTTCTTATCTTTATACATTTTCTTTAAATATTGAATTTCTTGCCAAATTTCATCTGACTGAACAGGTGAACCACCTGGAGAATTAATATTTAAAACCACTGCTTTACTATTTACATTTTCAAAGGCTTTTTTCAAAGATTTAATTGTATTGACACTATTTACGCTTTGTTTATCGGAAGCAATCGTTCCTACAATATCAACAACAGCAATGTGTTCACTTGTAATTGGTGCCTCTGAAGTTGCTGTACTACAACCTTTCCACATAAATAAAATAAGAATCAGAACATAAGCAAAGGTTAAACATTTAAAAAAAATGCTCCAACGACGTGTTCTTCTTTGCTCCTCTACAGAAACCAAGAGTACTTTTTCAAGTAACTTCCATTCCTGCCCCGTCGGTTGTTGTGATGATTGTTGTATATTTTCTTGCTGGTCTTGTGGTTTAGGTGGCCAATCCGACATAAAATTATCCAAATAATAAAATTAACCTATTTGTATTATACCTACGAATGATTTGTAAACTGTCTAATTTATATATTTTGTCCTATAATGATGCTGTTTTTTTGACTTAATTATCAAGAATGTCTGAATCCAACTCAAAATCGACTGTTGCTAGACTTTTATATTTTTTCAGTAGACGTTCTTTAACTGTCTCTCGTCTTTTTGCACGTTTTTTATCTACATTAATTAATCTTCTTCATCTTACTAAAACTTCTAAAATTATTCGCTTAAATTTAGAAATTGCATTTCCAAACTTAAATCAGCACGAACGTGAAAAAATAACACGTGCAGCAATTAATAATGAAGTTATGTCATATATGGAGTTTTTCCATATATGGGGAGCTAAAACAGAAGATAATATTAAAAGTATTCATAAAATACATGGTGAAAAACTATTACACCAAGCACTTGCAGAAAAAAAAGGTGCCGTTTTAATTGTTCCACATTTTGGGACATGGGAAATAATGAATGCTTGGATCGCACAATATACCCAAATGACTATTATGTATAAACCAATTAAGCACCCAATTGCTGACCAATTTGTTCGAGATGCACGAAGCAGAGAAAATGCTCATTTAGTTCCAACAGATGAAATAGGCGTAAAACAAATTTTCAAAGCATTAAAACAAGGTGGTACAACGGTTATTCTTCCTGATCACACACCTGATCATGTTTCAGAAACAGTCCCATATTTTGGCATTCCTTTATTTTCAAGTAATTTAAGCTCTAAACTTGTACAAAAAACAAAAGCAAAAGCCTTATTTCTTTATGCATTAAGAAATAAAAATCAAGGCTTTGATATGTATATTGAAGAAATTAATCCTAAGATCTATGAGGTTGATGCTGAACAAGGTACACAAATTATTTTTCAGGCTTTAGAAAAGCTGATCAGTCAGTATCCCGAACATTATCACTGGAGTTATAAACGCTTTAGTGCGAATTTAGAGTTAAAGAAAATTTACGATATTCAGACATCCGAAGCTTTGAAAAAAGTAGAACATATGCGATTGAAATAATAAATATAATTATTTCTTTAACCATTTTTTTTGATTTCTTAATACTCTCAGACCCGTTTGACCAGTTTTATTTTTCTTAATTTTAATAGTTCCTACATCTGCTGTAGATAAATATGGAATATTTAAATGCTTAAGCCTTTGAATTGTTTTTCCACTTGGATGTCCATAACGATTGTCAAATCCTGCTGAAATTAAAGCAATTTTAGGACGAATATTCTTCAAAAAATCATAAGCAGAACTATGTTGACTCCCATGATGTCCCAAAACTAAAACATCTACTTTTAAATTCGGATATAACTGTAAAAGCTTAAATTCAGTTTCCCATCCAGCATCCCCCATGAATAAATAGTTTTGGTATGGATAAGCTTGTGCCAATTGCAAATAAATGACACATGACATTTCATTTTTATTAAATGGTTTTTTAGTTAAATCTTCGATATGTGGTAATAGTACTTGAATATCAATATTCGAACCTAAATCTATTTTTTTCCCTCGTTCACAAAGTTGATTATGGTCTTGATCTTCAAGAATCTCGTTTGAATATAACTGCTGAACATACAATTGATTTTTAATTTTAAAATATGCCCCACTATGGTCTTGGTCTAAATGACTTAAAATTAAAATATCTAGTTTTCTTGAGTTTTTTATAGACAAAAATGGCAAAATAACTTGCTCACCAATACTAAACTTATCTTCATCAAAACTTCCACCTGTATCTAACAACATTTTTTTATTCTCATTCCGAATAAAAATAGATTGTCCTTGTCCAACATCCAACAATACAAATTCAAAAGTTTCAGATGATTGCTGCCCTAAAAAAATTGGAATGATACACAAAATACTCCATGCTCTAGGCACAATTCCTTTGGGCATAAATAAAATAATTAAAGCTAAAATGAGTCCAGCTAATGCCCAAATATTTAAGTAAATCGGATATAACTGTGGATTAAAAATATCATCTAATAATTGGATGAAATGTAATAATAATGACAACATCAAATCATTCAATTGAAATATGATTGTGCTTAAAGGTTTAAAAAAGAAATAGCTTATACCTCCAAAAATATCTAAAGGTACAATAATTAAACCAATCCAAGGTATTGCAAACAAATTACTTAATGGCGTAATCCAGGAAATTTGATTAAAAAAGATGATCATTAATGGAAATAATGCAATAAATATTTTCCATTGAGACTCTATTAAAGCTCCAATATAGTGTTTGCATTTTTCATAAAATGAAGCTTGTTCTAACTTGTCATTTTGAATGGTTTGATAAATTCTTAATAAAATAAAACAAGCACCATAAGATAGCCAAAATGCAGCAGATAAAACACTGAAAGGATCAAAAAATAAAAGTATACAAGCACTCAAAAGTAATAAAGATAAAGGTTTAATCGATTGCTTTAATAAAATAAATAAGCTTCCCAAGATACATACTAACAAGGTTCTTAAAGCAGGAATTTCAAATCCAACATAAGCACAATAAATAATGACACAACTCAAGAATGGATAAATGAGTAAATACTGTCTTGGAATTTTTAAATAAATATCGGGCTTAAAGCGATCAATTAAATATTGAATTAACCAGCAAATTATAACCGCAAAAATAACAACATGAGGACCTGAAATAGCCAAAAGATGACTCATACCAAATCGCTGAAATTGTTGTTCTAAGTTTTTATCTAAAAGACTTTCATCGCCAGTTAATAAAGCTAAAGTCAAACCTTTATGACGTATTGGTTGTATCTGAATAAATTGTCTAATCAACAACCGTTGCTTTTCAATCCAAACCAAACTTTGACTTAACCATGTATCTTGCTGTTTTACATATTGCATATAACCGAACTGTTGAACTTCTTGTGGGGAAATTTCTTCAAATGTAGAAACTTTTAAATTTCCCATAATATTCTGCTGGATGTACCATTTTTCTATATCAAAGCTACCATCTGTCGCATAACCATGCGCTGGTCTAAGCTTTCCTGATACACGAAAATACTTGCCCAGCTCAAAATCACCTTGATCTAATTCAACAGATGAAAACCACTGAACAGGTTTAGACTTTCTATTCAATACTTCTATTTTTTGCTGGAAGGAATTTTCTCTTAATTCAGAAATATGCTTAACATAAATTAAAACAGTAACGTCTTCGACCTGCTTTTCTCTTAATTCCAGCCTTTGCACTAAATGATGATCTGCATAATTTAACCCTAGAACAAGACTTAAAATAAATGCGCTTGAACAGCATAAGAACTTAAACAGATATGTACTTATTTTTCGATAAAATATCAATTCTAAAAAAAGAAAAATAAATAGAAGAATATTAACAGGGAGCGATAGCTCTAAAATTGAAGTAAATGCCTGCCCCATACAAGCAATACCAATAATCCAACCGAATGCAATGAAATAAAACATTTTTTATTTTTCTTATTCTTTTGTAGATATCATAAAGCCCACCTAAGTGGGCTTCAATATCTTTAATCCAAATTTTCAGTCCATTAATCAGACCATACACCATCTTGCATATGCATAATCGTATCGGCAGATTGAGCTAAAGCCTCATCATGGGTCACAATTAACATCGCCATATTTAATTCAGCACGTAAATCTTGCAATAACTCAAAAATTTTAACTGCTGTTTTACGATCTAAATTCCCTGTTGGTTCATCTGCCAACATTAATTTTGGCTGTGTAACTAAAGCTCGTGCTAATGCTACACGTTGACGCTCACCACCTGATAGCTCACCAGGTTTATGTGTTAGACGATGAGATAATCCTACTTTTTCAAGCAAATATTCGGCTTGCTCTTTCACTTTTTTATAATGCGTACCTTCTCTTAACATTAAAGGCATCGCCACATTTTCAAGTGCAGTAAATTCAGGTAATAAATGATGGAATTGATAAACAAAGCCTAAATGCTGATTACGTAAGTATCCACGCTCAGCTTCACCCAAATTATCAAATCGTTTCCCATTTAAAAATACACTACCATCTGTAGGGCGATCTAATCCCCCCAAAACATGTAATAACGTACTTTTACCTGAACCACTAGAACCCACAATCGAGATAAATTCACCTTCTTTCACTTTCAGATCTAAGCCACGAATCACTTCAACTGTACTTTTACCATCTGTAAAATGCTTAGAAACATTCTGAGCTTCAAGAACAATATTACTCATAGCGTAATGCCTCTGCTGGTTGAATTTTCGCAGCACGACGTGCTGGATAAATCGTTGCAATGAAGCTTAATAGCAATGATAGTACAACAATAATACCTACATCTTGCCATCTTAAATAAGAAGGTAAATAGTTAATAAAATACGCATCAAATAAATTTAAGCCAAATACACTCGACAACCAAGTCACAATACTACTAATACTTAAAGAGAAAATGACACCTAAAATAGCACCGGCAACTGTACCAATTACACCAATAATTGTACCTTGCACAATAAAAATTCGAGTAATAGTTGCAGGTGAAGCACCTAATGTTCTTAAAATTGCAATATCTGCTTTTTTGTCTGTAACAACCATGACTAAAGATGACACAATATTAAATGCAGCAACCAAGACAATTAAAAATAGCAATAAACTTACCATTGCCTTTTCCATCTGAATAGCACTAAATAAATTACCGTGTGTATAAGTCCAATCAGATGCATAAAAATTAGCAGGAAGCTCACGTACAATTTCGCTAGAAACTTGTGGTGCAAGGAAAATATTGTCTAATTTCATTCGGACACCTTGAGCACCATCAGGTAGGCGTAACAAGGTTGAGGCATCATACAAATCAATATATGCCATCATCGAATCAACTTCAGCACCAATACTAAAAATACCTACAATTTTAAATCGTTTAAAACGTGGTACTACCCCTGCTGGTGAAGGAGTTGCTTCTGGTAAAACCAAAGTAATGTAATCATTAAGACCTAAGCCAAATGAATCAGTCATTTGCTTACCAAGCACAATACCAAAATCACCTTTCTTTAAATTATCAATACTTCCTTCAACCATATGATCTTGGATAATTGATACTTTTTTTTCGTACTTCGGATCAATCCCTGTAACCAATACTCCCGAAACCTGACCATGAGCAGTCAGCATTCCTTGTAATTGAGTAAAAGGAGCTGCCCCTGTAACATGCTCATTATTTTCTACTTTTTTAGCAAGTTCAGGCCAATCAGTTAAAATTTGTGTTGATGATATTGTTGCTTGTGGAACCATACCCAAAACACGTGTTTTTAATTCTCGATCAAAACCGTTCATGACTGACAATACTGTAATTAACACAGCAACACCTAATGTCAGGCCAATCATAGAAACTAAGGCAATAAAAGAAATAAAATGATTACTACGCCGTGCGCGAGTATATCTCAACCCTATATACAGCGAGATTGGTTTAAACATACCATCTAGTCCGAGGTAATATAATGGAAAAATTCAGCATCAATAATGTCAAATATCAACACTGCCTTGAAATTCAATCATGAGATATTTATAAAGAAAAATTCTTTAAACTCTCAAATACTGACGTCATTTTCGGTCACTATTTTCTACTACTCAACGTTTTAGATCAATTCAACAATTTTCTTGATCATCAACTTTGAAACAAAATCTATAACCATTTAAATATATGAAGAATAATATATTTAATTAAAAAACAACAAAATACCGTATTATCAAATTTTAACAATCACTTTGTACAATGCTTGTTATTAACGCATAAAAAAATGAATAAATTTTGAATTATTTATATCATCATTTTTAAAATTTATTTTTTATGGATGAAATCTATCTTACGCAACTCACAATCAACGTTTCATCTTTAATTTTTGTGCAACTAAATCTTTATAAAAATAAACCAATAACCCAAAAATCAAAATAAGAGCACCAAGTAAGATCATTAAAGTTAACTGTTCATGATTAAGCCAAGCACCTATTAATATAGCAAGCATTGGCGTAATCACTGTGGTTAAAGACAATGTCGTTGCTGAAACAGATTGAACCAATTTAAAATAACAAAACATTGCAACTAATGATGACATTACAACAGCATAAACAATTGCAAATAAAGATTTCCCTACAGGAAGATGCGTTGGAAAATTTTGCCAAATAAAAGGCATCATAAATACAGTAAATAATACAGAAAATAAGATCGATCCCGTTGCTTGCGCCATTGGCTTTAATTGTGCGTTTACATATTTTATCCAATAAATTGATAACACATAAATAGATACGCTACATAACATTAAAATAATACCTATTGGCTGAACATGCTGAGTCGAACCTGAAAAGCTAATAACTCCTAGACCAATAATAGCAATCAACATTCCAATCCATTGGGTCATTTTTAAATGCTGCTTAAATAAGACAAAACCAATCACCCCTGCAATCATTGGTGCCAGACCAAACATCAATGCAATCATTCCAGAGCTTAAATAATTGGTTGAAATATAAGTAAACACCTGCGAGCCAATAAAGCTCATAGAGCCAGCAAAATAACTATGTAATGCTTTTGAATGAAAAGGTAATTTAATTTTTAAAATATATAACAATAAAACTGCAATGGGCAAAGCTAACCAAAAACGCAAAACCAATGCCCACATGTAGTGAACATCGGTCACACTCCAAACAATAGCAAGTGGTGTGGTTGCCCAAATAAAAATTAACAACGCATAGTTAATGGCAATGCTTGCCTGAGATGATTGCATTCTTTCAACTTTATTGTGAAGTTTTACGCTTTTGTTTTTGAATAGTTTGATCTAAAGAACTTGAAAACTCACGTTTATCACGTTCGGAAATTGGCGGTGGACCACCTGTCTGTACACCAGCTCCACGTAAAGTATCCATAAAATCACGTAAATGTAGTCGTGCTTTAACATTTGCAGAAGTATAAATTTCACCACGTGGATGAATTGCTATACCTCCTTTTTCAATCACTTGTGCTGCAAGTGGAATATCTTGTGTAATCACAATATCATGAGCATGCATTCTGTCTACAATTTCTTGATCCGCAGAATCTGCACCACTTAAAACTTGAATTGAATTAATTCTGACAGATGGTGTTATTCCAACATTTTGATTCGCCACAAAAGTTACTTCTATTTGATAACGATCAGAAGCACGAAGAATTACTTCTCTTAATATTCGTGGTAATGCATCAGCATCAACCCATACTTTAAATGGCAACACGTATTTTTTCCAATTCTAAATTATAACTATTGTATCAATACATAACGACTAAAAGTCATTAAAATAAATATTTTAAAAGACATAAACCAATGATCGCTTTTTATAGATATATTTAATTTATAAACATAAAAAGATATCAAACCTAAGTTACCAAACTAAAAATCAGATTAATTTTCAATAATTTCGACATTATATTTATGATGACACCTTGAAAAATCCAAATTACCCTCGATCTACTTTATAAATATAAACCAATATTACTTGAGCATATGAACAATCAAAACTGTCCTGAAATCATTACAATTGATGATGAAAATTTCGGAAGCCATGTTGAGCATTGGAATCTACTTACTGACGAACCTACAACCGAAGTACCTAAATGGTTAGGGCAAGCGTTAGATGCTCCTGTAATGCCTATGGGATTATGCCGAAGTGAAGCGGAAATGGATGAAAACTCCTGGTTAATTCAGGGCCCCAAAAACTCACCTATTTTACTCTCACAAATTATTGCCGTTGAAAATAATAAACCTCAAGCAGTAAAAACAGCATTCCCTTGTTTTAATAGTCCATTTAAAACTGAAGCAACAATTGAACGTATTATTACTTGTAAATCAAACTCTCAAGCTGTACTTCGACTAAATTTAGGAAATAATACAATTGTATATGCTTTTGATGCACTTTATAGCGTCAACCATACGCAATATAAAAAGAATCAAAAATATCCTGTTCGACTTTATGGTTGGGCATATGAATTAGAAGCTGTATCAGATCATGAGCAATTAGTGGTTGATGACCCAGCTTCAATTAAACATCATAGAGCTCTAAATGCTATTTTAGCAGCCAATAATGGTATAGCTCCTACCAATCTTCAAGAACAAATTGATGCTTGGGAACCTGAGTCAGAAGATGACAAAGCACCTGTCACTGTCGACTTTTCAAAAATGGTTGCATATTTATATGGCGAAAAAATGGGACAAGAAGATGAAGCTTGGTTCCAAAGTAAAATCGTTGGAAAATCAAGTTTTGACTTTATGGATCAAACGTATACTTTCTACGATATCACTTTATTTTCTGAAGAAAATCAGCCTGCGATATTAGCGCGCATCGCAACTAAAAATACGGAGTTCAAAGACTTCCAAATTGGTCAATATATCCGTGGTAATATTTGGCTTCAAACTAATATTTTCTAAGTGATAATTGCATTCTAACTATAAAGCCATGCCTTCCATAAAATATTTTATGGGAGGCTTTTCACAAAAAACCTCGCCCTCAATATTTAAAGAATTCTGCCCTTTTTTCAATATTAATTCTGAAAAAGTTGAACGAAATAATCCTATAAATGAGCACTTATCATATTCAAAATATTAATCATTAAAATCTACTGATAAAATCAAACTTAAATAGAATTTATACTCATACTAAGATACCTTTTCTATTCACTGCTATATTTTGTTTAATCAATTATATTTCATATCAAAATATATTAGATATCATAAAATACTTTCTAAATATTCAATTTTTTTATAAAAAAATGATCAAATAAATAAAATGAATATAAATAGATCTTTATTTAATCAACTTTTTATGATAAAAATGTATCTAAACCTAATACCTAACGATAAATAGATCTCTGGAAAATAATATCTATGAAAATCGTGCAAGAAGAAAATATTCAACCAGTCCAACAACGTATATGGGCGAAGCCTCGACTTGATATTATGTCATGCCTTTTTTTCTTATTGGGTATGTTTATTTGTGCCTATTGTTTACACCATTTTATCTTATAACTTTTCAAAAGATTCATCATAAAAAAAGCCCTTTATTAGGGGCTTTTTTTATGATGAATCTTCCTTATAAATATAAAGAAGATTCCTTGATCTAATTAACCATGGCGTTGAACAAAATCATCCATAAAGCTTACTAAAGTTTGTACACCTTCTAATGGTACAGCATTATAAATACTTGCTCTCATACCACCTACTGAACGATGACCTGCCAAGTTCAATAAATGATGAGCTTCAGCTTCTTGCAAGAAGAGTTTATCTAATGCCTCATCCGCTAGAGTAAATGGAACATTCATGATTGAGCGATTTTGTTTCGCAATTGGATTAGCATAAAGATCACTTGAATCAATATAACCATACAACAAGTTTGCTTTTTCAAGGTTCGTTTTATGCACAGCTTCAACGCCACCATTTTCTAGCAACCATTCAAAAACCAATCCAGATAAATACCATGCATAAGTCGATGGTGTATTTACCATAGAATCATTTTTAGCTTGTGCAGAATATTTTAAAATACTTGGTATTTCTGGTTTAGCTTGATCGAGTAAATCATCACGGACAATAACTAACGTTAAGCCTGCAGGTCCAATATTCTTTTGGGCACCAGCATAAATTAAACCAAACTTAGATACATCCAAGGGTGCTGATAAAATACTAGAAGAAAAATCAGATACAAGAGGTTTATCCGTTTCAGGAATACCTGCAAATTGAATACCACCAATTGTTTCATTATCTGCATAATGAACATAAGCCGCATCATTTGATAAATTCCATTTTGCTTGTTCAGAAATTGCTAATTTCCCATCAATTTGAATACCAGCTTCAATCACGTTAATGTCGCCATAACGCTGAGCTTCTTTTAATGCTTTTTCAGACCAAATACCGGTATGAATATAATCAGCCTTACTATTTTTACCCAATAAATTCAGCGGAATCGCAGAAAACTGGAGTGATGCTCCACCTTGTAAGAATAAGACTTTATAATTCTCAGGAATATTCATCAGCTTACGTAAATCTGCTTCAGCTTTTTCTGCAACAGCAACATAGTCTTTACTACGATGGCTCATCTCCATGATCGAAAGACCTTTCCCCTGCCAGTTAAGTAGCTCTGCCTGAGCTTTTTCTAATACAGCAGTTGGTAATGCAGCAGGACCAGCACAAAAGTTGTACGCGCGCATGATTTTTCCTTTCAAAGTGAAACACAATAAAATATGGGCATTTAACCATATATTCATAGACTGCGCAGTAATTAATCTTGAAAATATTTCAATGTAAGTCAACAAATAAAATTAAATTTTCGATATCAAAACAAATATTTTCACTAAATTTTTCATTATTTTTAAGGTGATTTAAAAATTAAAAACCACTCTTCGACTAAATATTATTTAAATTTTATCCGATTTAATTATTTAAATAAAAATAACAATATATCCTCATATAAAGCCAATACAATAAGCATTAAATCCTTTATACTCCGATAAAAATAGCTTCTGTAACGAGTCGCATCAATGCTTTGTGAATCAGTTCAAAAAAATCCAAAATTTAACCAAAAAAACCTCAATAAATCACTAAATTTTGCGTTTAAATTTGGCATCATTTCTTTACTGTCTCTAAATGGTTCATTCATTCATGCAGAAACGCTAAGTTATATACAAGCTGAACAAAAAGTATTAACTGAGTCATTTACAACACAAGCAAATCAAGCATTAGAACAAGCATCTCTATTACAATCAGAAGCAGTGAAAGGCTTAGGTCTTCCAACTATTGATTTTAACGTACGTGCACTGTCTTATCATACAAAAATTGATGCTCCTTTAAGCTCATTAAAAGGAAATTTAGATAATTCACTTGTCGACAGTGTAAATAATCAAATTGATCAATGGCAAAGTAATAATAGTTCACTCATTTCACCACAAGATGCAGATGCTATTAAACAAGGAACAAGTCAAGTCATTTCTGAAGGCATTGGATTGATTCCCAATTCATATGAATTTACCCTCAAGGATCAGATGGTACGTCCTTCAGTATCTTTTATCATGCCACTCTATACAGGTGGTCTCATTTCAAATGCTAAAGAACTTGCAAAGTTACAAGTACAAAAAAGCAAATTAAGCACTAAACAACAGCAAGATTTGCAAAAATTTGAAGTGATTCAAACTTATTTTGCTGTTCAACTACAAAAACAACTATACAAATCTAGTCAATTTAATGCAAAAGCAATGCAAAGACATTATGACAATGCGTTAAAATTAGAACAACAAGGCTTTATTAGCAAAGGTCAACGCATGCAATTTGAAGTTGCACGCAATGATGCATTACGTATTTTACAAAGTACCGATATTGCATATAAAACAAGCCTATTTAGATTAAATAACCTACTACAAAGTAGTCAAATCACCGATTTAAGTACGCCACTTTTCATTAATTCATCTCAAAATCAAGATTTAAATACTCTGCTCACTTCATTTGAAGAAAATTCAAATTTAATTCGTCAATTAAAAATGGATACTCAACTTGCAGATGTAAATGTCAAAACACAATATGCAGCAAAAAAACCAACCGTTTTTGCCTTTGGTGAATATAGCTTAGAAAACAATGAAAATTGGATTGTTGGTGTTGCAGCAAGCTACAACTTATTCTCTGGTGTAAATAAAAGTAAAAACATACAAGCGGCTGAGTTACAAAAACGTGCAACTGAGTTGTTAACTTCCCGTACAAAACAGGAAATAGAAACTATTATTTATACGTCATATAATGAAGTTTCTAATTCATTAAAAAGTCATCAATTACTTGAAAATAATATTCAAGCAGCTCAAGAAAATTTACGCATTCAAGAACTCTCATTTAAAGAGGATATGGCATCTGCAACTCAAGTGATTGATGCTCAAAATGCTTTAACGACTATTCATAGTGAAATGGCGCTTAATTCTTATAAATATATTATTTCACTCGCAACACTTTTACAAAATTATGGCTCTATTGACCTATTTCAAACCTACATCAATCAACCAAATACACACTATATTCGTTAATGGGTGAGAATTACTTATGACTGATCAACCTTCTACTGAGCAGACTTTAAAGCATGAATCACCAGAACAATCGAATGGTGATCAATCATCTTTAAGTCAAACTGCATCTTCTAAGAAAAATACACTTCTCATTAAAATTGCCGTCGCAATTTTTCTAATTATTGTGCTGGCATTGATTGCTTTCGGTCTTTGGAAAAGCTATCAACCCAATGAGATTGAACTTCAAGGTCGTGTAGAAGCAGAAACCATTTATGTAAGTACAAAAGTACCTAGCCGAATTGAAGAATTATATATTCAAGGCGGTCAAATTGTTAAAAAAGGTCAGCCACTTGTTCGTTTAAATAGCCCTGCTGTTGAAAATCAGAAAAAACAAGCAATTGCTGCATTACAATCTGCTCTAGCACTTCAATCTACTGTAGATCGTGGTGCTCAAGAAGAAAATATTGATAGCCTTTATGCAAACTGGCAAGCATTAAAAGCACAAGAAGCTTTAGCAAAAAGTACTTTCCAACGTGGTGCTAAGCTCTACCAAGAAGGTGTAATTGCTAAGCAACGACGTGATGAAATGCAAGCTGCTGCAATTTCAGCTTCACAATTATCCGAAGCTGCATATCAGCAATATATTCGTGCAAAACGAGGCAGTACACCTCAACAAAAATCAACAGCAGATGCGCAGGTTGAAATTGCTCAAGCAGCATTAAATGAAGCAAATGCTCTCGTTGCTGAAACATTCTTACATGCTCCTATTGATGGTGTTATCTCAAAAACCTATGGCAATGTTTCTGAACTTGTTGCTATGGGGGTTCCAATTGTAAGCATTATTGATGAAAAGAAAACTTGGGTAAGCTTGAATGTCCGTGAAGATCAATATGCTAATCTATATAAAGTTAAAGAGTTAGAAGGATTTATTCCTGCTCTTGATAAATCTGCAAAATTTAAAATTAAAGAAATTAGCCCTGAAGGTGATTTTGCAACGATCAAAACAACTCGTCAGACAGGTGGTTATGATATTAGAAGCTTTAAATTTCATTTAGTTTCTGTAGAGCCCTTACCTAATTTAAAAGTTGGAATGAGCGTTCTCTTTACAGTTAAAGAGGCAACACCATAATGTGGGCAGGCATACAGCGTGAAATAAAATATCTAATAACACATAAGTGGGATTTATCACTCGTTACGATTGTTCCATTATTTTTACTTATTTTATTTAGCTGTATGTTTGTGCAAGGTGTGCCTAAACACCTTCCAATTGCAATCATTGATCAAGACAATAGCCAACTTAGTCAGACTATTGAGCGCTATTTTTCTTTAAATGATACATTACGAGTTACTACAATTTCTCCTAACCAAGTCCAAGTTGAAAAATTACTTAATGAAAACGCAATTTGGGGATATTTACATATTCCTGAAGGTGCCGAACAACGCTTAGTCCAAGGTAAAGATGCTGAAATCAATATGGCTTATAACCAAAGTTATTACAGTATTGGAGATATGATTTCATCTGCAATGCTTAAAAGCACTTTGGAAGCCACAACTAACTTTATGGGAACAGAATATTTGGAAAATGATTTACCATATCTCAATATTCCCACACCTAACTTAAAATTCTCTTTACTATTTAATCCAAATTTTAATTATGAGTTTTATTTAGAGCCGTATCTCATTCCTGCAATTTTCCATCTTTTACTTTCGTGCTGTGTGGCATTTTCTGTTGGACAAGAACTCAAACTCAAAACCACGTCTCAATGGCTCAATCACCAATCTTTTGCAACAGCAATTTTATCTAAAAATTTAGTCTATATTGCTATTTTTAGCGTTTGGACATGGATATGGATGGTTTGGTTAGTAGGGATTCGT
Source organism: Acinetobacter equi (assembly GCF_001307195.1). Classification (NCBI taxonomy): domain Bacteria; kingdom Pseudomonadati; phylum Pseudomonadota; class Gammaproteobacteria; order Moraxellales; family Moraxellaceae; genus Acinetobacter; species Acinetobacter equi. The sequence goes on from NZ_CP012808.1 coordinate 2,972,468, forward strand.
GGTTGGTTTGTTGCAGGTCATCTTTGGGTCATTTTAATTGCACAAATCTTCTTTTATACAGCCTATGCATTTGTTAGCACATTACTGGTACTTGCAACAAAACGATCTTTAGAAACTTTTGGTCTTTTAGCCGTTTATGGTGGCTCATCTTTAAGCTTTGCGGGTGTGACCTTACCTGTCACTGAAAATGCCCCCTTATTTACAAAAATTTGGTCAAATTTTATTCCATACACACATTATGCAAAACTACAAACTGAACAATGGGTCATTGGTAGTCCTATTTCAACATCATTATCACCGTTATTTGTGCTTATCATTTATTGCCTCATCTGTTTTGTACTTTCTATTGTATTTTTTAAAATATATGTTAAAGGGCTTAAGGCATGAAAGCATTTTTTAAATATTACTTTCAAACATTTAAAGATGTTGCTAAAAGTGAACCAATCTTAGCTACTTTAATACTTTCTATTTTCTTTTATAGCTTTTTTTATCCGACAGCTTATAAAGCGCAAATACCAGAAGGCTTACCAATTGTTATTGTCGACGAAGAGCAAAGCGTGACAACTGCAAAAATTATTGATGCTGTATATTTAAGTCCAAATGTACATGTCACTACAATTACTGGAAATTTTGCAGAAGCGAAGCAGTTAGTCCAAGAAGAAAAAGCTGAAGGTATTCTATTTTTACCCGATAATTTATCCAACAGCCTCAGACGCGGTGAAATTGGTGGCGTTGGTTTTTATTTAAGTGCTGCAAACTTACTTGCTTCTAAACAAATTGGGGTTGGCTTAGCTGCTTCAATTGAAGCTGCATTGAAAGAACAGATTGCACAACTTGGTCATATTACTGAGTTTTCAATAACTATTCCAGTACATCAAATACCACTGTATAACACCCTCTCAGGTTATGGAAGTTATGTCTTTCCCTCTATATCTTCATTAATCATTCATCAAACCATTATTCTTGGTTTAGGTATGTTGATTGCTGGATATCGTGAAAAAAAATGGATTCCAAAGACAGTTGAATTTTGGGGAGTTTTTTTCGCCATATTTACTATTGGATGTCTAGGCTCACTTTACTTATTTGGATTTACATTTTGGTACTACGATTATCCACATGGTGGTAATTTTTGGGGGATGATACTTGCTGTGCCTATTTTTGTTGGATGTATTGTTTCTTTAGCAATGCTACTTGCAACATTTATGGACTCAGCTGAACGTGTGGGTCATGTCATTGTTTCGACTTCAGTACCTTTATTCTTATTATCTGGAATTGCATGGCCATTTGAGGCTATGCCATCATGGATTAAATGGATTGGACAAGTGCTTCCATCAACGAATGGTATGCAAATGTTTATTCAGCTTAATCAAATGGGTGTTCCAACAAACTTAGTCATTCCAAAGCTCATTTATTTATTTGCATTTGGTTTAATCTGCTTAATTCTAGCCTTCTATAGACTAAGATTTAAACCGATTTCTAGTTAATTCTCATAATTTTATTCGTTTTTTCACATTAAAAACAAATATTCAATCGAATAACCACATTAAACTGTATTAAAAATAAGCGAACAAATCGACATTTCATAAAAAAATAAAGTCATTTACTACTATAAGTAGCAAAATAAGGGGTTATTCCACCCTGCCAAAATTTCATGTGATATTTATATTATTTCAATGAATTAATGCGGAATTTTTTCACCTAATCTAGTTTTCAGAGCTGAGTATGAAAAAAAATAAGATTAGCCTCGCGTGGCAAATTGTAATCGCACTAATTTTAGGTGTAATTGTTGGCTCTTTCCTTCATTATTCTCCTGAATATCGCGAAACATTAGTGTTAAATTTTTTGACTCCTTTAGGGTCAATCTTTATTACACTTATTAAAATGATTGTGATACCACTTGTAGTTGCAATGCTTATTTACGGTATTGCAAATACAGCACATGGTAGCAATATTGGTAAACTTGGTTTCAAAACCATTCTTTACTTTGAGATTATTACAACAATTGCCATCATTATTGGTGTAGTTGCTGCAAATGTCTTCCAGCCAGGTGCTGGTATTGATATGTCTGGACTTACTCAAGTCGATATTTCTTCATATGAAGCAACGACACAAAAAGTAAGCGAAGGCTCTCACAGTATTATTCAAACCATCCTTTCAGTAATTCCATCAAATTTCTTTGGTGCTCTTACTAGCGGGCAAATGTTACCTATTATTTTCTTCTCGGTAATGTTTGGTTTAGGTTTGGGTGCACTTGATAATGAAGTCAAACAGCCGTTACTTAAAGTATTGAATGCTGTTTCAGAAACAATGTTCAAAGTAACACATATGATTATGCTTTTTGCACCTTTCGGTGTTTTTGGTTTAATCGCAGCTACTGTTGCAAACTTTGGTTTTAGCTCTTTACTACCATTAGTTAAACTTGCTGTACTTGTATATGCTGCAATGTTGTTCTTCATTTTCGTCGTACTTGGTATTGTTGCTAAAATCTGTAGCTTAAGCGTTTGGGAAATTATTAAAATTCTTAAGGATGAGCTTATTCTTGCATTCTCTACTGCAAGTTCAGAAACAGTATTACCACGTATTATGGAAAAAATGGAAGCTTATGGTGCGCCAAAGCCGATCATTAGTTTCGTTCTTCCTATTGGTTACTCATTTAATCTTGATGGTTCAACACTTTACCAAAGTATTGCAGCAATCTTTATTGCACAGCTCTATGGTATTGACCTCACGATAACCCAACAAATTATTCTGATTGTTACTTTGATGGTTACATCTAAAGGTATTGCTGGTGTCCCAGGTGTATCGTTTGTTGTACTTCTTGCGACATTAGGAAGTGTAGGTATTCCATTAGAAGGTCTTGCATTTATTGCTGGTATTGACCGTATTCTTGATATGGCACGTACTGTTGTAAACGTAATTGGTAATGCTTTAGCTGTACTTGTTATTAGTAAATGGGAAGGCCAGTTCGATGTTGAAAAACAAAAGAACTATAGCATTGCACAAAATAATCAACTTTAAGCTTACTTAATAAAAAAGGACGCACATGCGTCCTTTTTTATTATACATAAATTATAAAAATCAGTAGATCGACCCTACACCTATTTCATGATACTTAAATGATAGTGCATCAATTATTAAAACCTATATGCTTTAAAGCATATTTTAGTTAAGCATTTAGTTCACAAAAACATCTGAATATCTAAAATAAAGAATAGTTCAACAATATACCTTTATCATAAATCAGCTCCTGTCTCTCTTTATATAAAGAATACTAGAGCATCATTATGAATTAATTTTACTATATAACCCTACTCACACTATTATTTATATATGAATAAAAACACCTGCTACTTTCTGATATTGATCATCTGAATTAAACTGAACCTCATAAATGACTTTTTGATTTTCATATTGATATTCATAAAGAATAACCAGAACTGTCGGATGATTTGAATTTTCTATTCTTTTTACAGACAATATTTTCTTACTAATTAGCTGATCATAATAAGGTATATACACTGACATTTCTTGTACTGATAGCGGATCACTATCAAATTCATGAATGAGCTTAGGCTGCATTACAGCGTTCATCATAGCCCTATCTTTATCTCTTATACCTAAATACAACTGTTCAGCTAAGACATGTAATTCATCAGGAAGATCTGCTATCTCTTCATGAACACCTTTTTCATAACTAAAGTTAAAAATATTCTGTAAATATCCAACTACAGATGAACAGCCTGTTAACAGTAGACTAGATATAATCAATACACTTAGTTTTCTTATCATTTTCTAATTCACTTTGTTTAAATAGCTTAATACCTAATTCAATTTTAAAATACTTTTGCTTGATTTAAATCAAATAAGAAAAGTCGAATATATTAGTAAAGTACAAATAAAATAAATCATATATTAAAAATTTATTTTACAATTAAAATAGTTTATTGATTGATTTTTGTCTTATTATAAAAAAACCCCAATCAATGATTGGGGTTTTTGAATTTGGCGGAAGCGGTGAGATTCGAACTCACGGAGGGGTATAAGCCCTCGTCGGTTTTCAAGACCGGTGCATTAAACCGCTCTGCCACGCTTCCATGGGCGCTATAATATAAATAATTTGCAGACTTGGCAAATACTTTTATTAAAAAAGTTAACTGAGTGTTTAAAATAAAATCAAAAAAGCATATTTTGATGATTTATCAATCTTTTTCATAGCTAATGGAGTTAATAAACCAAGTTTTTTTGCCTAATGGAGTAATCACATCCACCTCATCATCCACTTCTTTTGCTAATAAAGCCCTCGCCATAGGTGAATCAATTGAAATATGTTGTGGATGATGATCATAAATTTCATCAACTCCAACAATTCTCAATTTTTTTACTTCACCTTCTTCATTTTCAATTTCAACCCATGCACCAAAATACACTTTTCCTTCTTGCTCAATTGAAAAGTCAACAATTCTTAACTCTTCAAGTCGTTTTCCTAAATAACGCACACGTCGATCAATCTTGCGTAGCAACTGCTTATTATATTGATAATCTGCATTTTCACTTCGATCCCCCAAACTTGCTGCCCAATTTACTTTTTTTGTAACTTCAGGTCTTTCTTCATGCCACAAGTGCTTTAATTCTGCGACTAAAAGATCATGCCCACCACGTGTAATTAAGTTAGATTTCATAATGTTAATAACAACCTATTAGTCAATATGTGCAAAAAAATGCCTATTATATCGCTTTTTACTATTAATCTTTTAAAAATATAAAAAATATTCCCATTATATTCATAGACTTATTTTTTATTTGTCAATTTTTTTATGTATAAAATTTGACAACTAAAATTTAGGTCATTATTATTCGTTCATCTTTTAAATTAGCTCGTTTTTTAAACAGTGTAGATTTTCTACGCATTTTCCTTAAACCAATGTCATTTTGAATGACGTCATGACTGCCCACCTCTTAATTAAATTTATCAGACTTTAAAAGTTTGAGGGGATTCTCTTCGACTTTTTTATGAGGTAAATGATGTGTAGCGGAGACAACATGCACAGTAGTTCAGTATCTGGGTCGAGGCCTTGCCTTCACTCATTTAAAACCACTCTCCCACTTAAAGCCCTAGCATTTAGTACGATGATGCTACCATTGCATAGTATTAATGCCAGTAAAGCAACTTATCAATTTGATACTGTTGTTAATCAGAATAGATTAATTGTTGTTTCTGTTGAAAATCCAACAACTGTATTTGATAAAACAACTCATTTACATGGTTTCGGATATGATTTGGTACGTAGTTATGCCAACAGTTTAAATGTGAAGCTTGAATTTAGAACTGTTAAAGATAATGCAAGTGCCCTAAATATGGTGAAATCAGGTAAAGCCAATTTTGCAATGACTACTGCATCTTTTCAAGCAATTGAAGATAAGCATCTCGCAGGCTTCTCTGCAACATGTGATGATTCGAGTGTTTTAGAAGACAATGGGTTAAATGTAAATTTAAACTGGGTATTTAAACATGCCAATGATCCATTAAGCCAAAATGCAAGTGCATACATCTGTAACACTAAGCAGAATGGAACTATCTCTCAACTAGCATCATTTTATAATCGTAATGTTGTAAAAGATGAATCATGGGATATCATTCAACGTGATTTAACTAATCGCATGCCCATCTACAAGGCAAGCTTTCAATCAACAGCTGAAACGTATGATATAGACTGGCATTTACTTGCTGCTATTGGCTACCAAGAGTCTTATCTTAAACCAAACTCAGTATCACCTACTGGTGTACGTGGTTTAATGATGCTTACTCATAATACAGCTAAAGCAATGGGAGTAAATGATCGTACAGATCCATCCCAAAGTATTGAAGGTGGTGCTAAATATTACGATCTCATGCTGAATAGATATTCTAATATTTCTTATCCAGATCGTAATTGGTATGCGTTGGTTGCCTATAATATGGGACCTGGTGCAGTAAGCCAAATTCAGTCTCGTCTAAAAGCACAAGGAAAAAATCCGAATAGTTGGATTAACCTATATAGCTATTTAGAACGACATAAGGCTTCAAATAGCCGCTATGGGCAAGCAACTCAATATGTGACACGTATACGTGCCTATTTAGAGCATATTAAGTCTACGCCACAACTTGTAAATCTATAAATAAAAAAAAGCTTAGCAACATTGCTAAGCTTTTTTTATTCTTAAGCAGTTTGTTCAAGAATACGCTTAAATAAGCTTTTTTGTTCTTGGCTAGGCTTTGCAGTTTGTAAAGCCATGAGCTGAGACATATCACCTTGTACTTTTATTTTTCCAGTCATAAACGCCTGCATTGCTGCTGCCATATCAAATTCTAAAAATACTTTACGAAGTGTTTCGCCATCCATATTTAAAGTTGTTTTAGCATTTGGCGATAAACCTTTTTTAATTGCACCACCATCAAGTGATAATTCAGTATTGCCAGAATCATTTGTTACAACCAAATTGATAGCTAAATTTGCCAGAGCAGGTGGTAAATTTAAATTGCCAGCTTGAGCGGTTAAAGTTTCAACAGTTGAAAACCAATCATCAGATAAAAAAGCAGGCATCATCATTCCTCAATTTATTTGTTCATTGTATATACCATCTATCCAAATGGCATCTTACTTAGCATAAAGCCGTTAGTTGTTATAACATGTAATTTTTGCTTTGGGAGAAGAATTTTTAGTCGAAGCGTTCATTTTTATATTTTTTATTATAATTTTCAATAAAATAAAAAAGACACCAAACACTAAAGAATGGTGTCTAAATATGTTTTACTCAGCAGCAAAGCCTAAGTTCACCATATTAATTCGCTTACGTCCCTCTTCAGACTCATCTACAGTGCATGAGCCCTTAAAGTCAAATTCACGTTCAGCATCTAATGCTTCGAAATCGAATAATTCACGATCTGCCAATTGTGATGGCGAAACATTTTGCAAAGCACCAAAAATACTGTGTAAACGTTTTGGAAACTCTTTATCCCACTGACGCAACATGTCATTCAACATTGCACGCTGTAAGTTTTCTTGTGAGCCACATAAATTACATGGAATAATTGGAAACTTACGCATTTCAGCATATTTGATAATATCTTTTTCTTCGACATAAGCGAGTGGACGAATTAAGATATTTTTTTTATCAGAAGATAAAAGTTTTGGTGGCATTGCTTTTAAGCTGCCGCCATGGAATAAGTTCAAGAAGAACGTTGCTAAGATATCATCACGGTGATGTCCAAGAGCCACCTTAGTCGCTCCGATTTCCTGAGCAAACCCATATAAAGATCCACGGCGTAAACGTGAACACACAGCACAGTATGTTTTACCTTCAGGCGTTAAACGTTTAGTAATGCTATACGTGTCTTTTTCTAGAATATAATAAGGAATATTATTTTCTTCTAAATAGCGTGGTAACACATCTTCAGGAAAACCTGGCTGCTTTTGATCTAGGTTAACTGCAATTACATCAAAGTTGATAGGAGCAATGCGCTTAAATTGAAGCAAAATGTCCAACAAGGTATAACTGTCTTTACCACCAGAAATACATACCATGACTTTATCGCCATCTTCGATCATTTTAAAATCACGAATAGCATGTCCAACTTGGCGACGAAGCTTTTTCAACAAACGATAATACGCAGAGCTTGTTGGTAGTTCTGGTTTGAAATTAAATCCTTGATTGGACTCAACTGGCGAGTACATAGACGAGATTTACCCATAAAAAAAATACCGCGCAATTTTAGCCGAAATACGACCACCACGCATCAAAATAATGTAATTAAAAATTCTTCTTTTTTTCTTGATCATTTTTTCTGTTTTTGAACTCAATCGTTCATCTTTTACTCCAATTGCTTATATTTTGGACTTTTCCACAGTTTTCCACAAAAGTTGTGGATAACTTTGTGGATTTTAAAAGACTTGACAGCCTTTTTTGTCCCAACTTTAAGGCTTTCATTTAAATTGTCTACTTTTTATACGATTTATTTTTTATTTGTTTTCAGCAACTTACAATGTCAATACTTATGAATATGAAAAAAAAAATATTTTTTTTTAATTAAGGAATGATCAAACACGCTTGCTTTTTTAAAAATATTTAAGATTAAAATTTTACTTGGCAGCTCCAGTTTTTTTGGTAAACTCTCCAACATAAGCAATAATATTTAAATTGATAAAATGAAAATAAAGATTAATTTTTCCATCTTTTGGGGATCACTTATTTACCTTTCAATTGGTTCATCCAGTTTTGCAGGGCAAATGTATGTCTATAAGAATGAAAATACTGGTACAACCCTATTAACCAATAAAAAAAGTCATGATCAATCTTTAACAACAGTTAAAATTACTTATTATCCTGAAAGTAATATTCATCGTTATTCAAATTGGGGAGCAACTGAATCTTCAGTATTACCTAGTTATCATAAAAATAGAAATACTTTTGATCCTATTATTCAACGTGCATCTGATCGACATGGAGTCTCTGAAGCTTTAATTAAGGCCGTCATGCATACTGAATCGGGTTTTAATGTACAAGCACGTTCACCAGTTGGTGCTCAAGGGCTTATGCAATTAATGCCAGCTACTGCTCGTCGTTTTAAAGTAAATAATGCATATGATCCCGAGCAAAATATTATGGCGGGTGCAGAATATCTTGCTTGGTTGCTTCGCCGTTTTAATGGCAATACTCAATTGGCTTTAGCTGGCTATAATGCGGGTGAAGGTAATGTTGCCAAATATGGTGGGATTCCTCCTTTTAAAGAAACTCAAGATTACGTGAAACGAGTACTTAGTCGCCTTAACCATTTATATGATAAAAACCCTACAGCTCAAATTGCACCTGCCCAAATATCCGAAAATATAAATACTTCTGACTATTCATCGCAAAGAGAAATCATCATTGCAGCAGACGGTACATATACCGATAAACCTGCAAATACCTACTCCACACAAAATGCGGTTGCTTCCGCACGTATTTATATTTCTGAGTAATATTTTTTATTTTTGGCAAAGATTTTGCTTTTATTTCTTGAATTTTTAATATTTTCACCTCATATTGAAGTGAATAATTTATGATTCGTAAATTAGTTTAATTTTTTACTATAAGAGGATTTTCTCAATGATGCGGATTGGTTTGTTCTTGCTTACCAACCTCGCGGTACTGGTTGTAGCTGGCATTATTTTGTCACTCTTCGGTGTCGGTAGTTACCATGGCGCGGGTGGCTTGAATCTAGGCAACCTTTTAGTCGTCTGTTTTGTATTCGGTATGGTTGGTTCTCTTATTTCTCTATTCATGTCGAAATGGATGGCGAAGAAAACTACTGGTACTGAACTCATTGATCCAAATGCACCTCGTAACCAAGCTGAAGTATGGTTATTACAAGAAGTTGCACAATTATCTCAACGTGCAGGTATTCAAATGCCTGAAGTGGGTATTTTTCCATCATATCAGTCGAATGCTTTTGCAACTGGTTGGAATAAAAATGATGCCCTCGTTTCTGTTTCTACGGGTCTATTAGAACGTATGAACAAAGACGAATTACGTGCTGTATTGGCACATGAAATTGGTCACGTTGCCAATGGTGATATGGTTACACTTGCACTCATTCAAGGTGTTGTGAACGCCTTTGTAATGTTCTTTGCACGTGTAGTTGGTGATTTCATTGACCGTAATGTATTTGGTCGTGAAGATGGTGAAGCTCCTGGACTAAGCTATTTTGTAATTACAATTGCACTTGATATTGTCTTTGGTATTCTAGCCTCAGCAATCGTATTGTGGTTCTCTCGTCAACGTGAATATCGTGCTGATGAAGCAGGTGCTCGTTTAGCTGGTAAACAAGCAATGATTTCTGCACTACTTCGCTTGCAAGCAGAATCTGAAATGCCAGATGCGATGCCAAAAGAAATGAAAGCTTTTGCAATTGCTGAAGGTAAAGAACAAGGTTTCAGCTTAGCTGCATTGTTCCAAACTCATCCAACAATTGAACAACGTGTTGCTGCATTACAACAATTGAATGTACCTTAATACGTTTTGAAGATATTAACTTCATAATAAAAAGCCTCCCAATTGGAGGCTTTTTATTTTTAAGTCGTTGTTGCCATTTTATTCTGTAACCATTCCCAAGCTAAAGTCCCACCAATCCATATTGCCATAACAAAAAGAATTAAAAAGATGATTCCTAAAAGATCTGGTAAATGTAACCAAACCCAGGCAATAATTGGATTTTTCCAAATTTTTGATTCTTTCTGCATATGTTCTAATTTCTCATGTAAGAATGGATGAACCACATGATGATCATTCGTAATATCATATTCTTCACGAATATGATCATGCACAATACTTAAAGTACGACGACTTGGACGTATAAAAATATCAAAAATAGTGCCTAAAATAGGTAAGCAACCAACTAAGCCATCTATGATTGCCATTTTTAGAACAACATTTAACTTTGATTGGGGAACACCAATTTGTTTGGCTTTATAAATTGCATAACAAGTCAAAACGAATCCTGCGGCATCTCCTGCAATTGGTATTGTGCTTAATGCCGCATCTGCCCCTACACCCTGCTTTGTAAAAGGGATTCGTACTAAAGAATCCATCATATTGGCATATTTAGCCAAATCACGCTCTAATCGAATAACCTCTTCTTTTGACAATTTTTTTTGTTTTTGCATAACTAACCAATAAACTTCTGTGCTTCTTCATCATAAGCTCAAGCTAATTATTTGCAAGTTTTATAAAACGCCAATTAAAATAAAATAAGTGATGCTATAAATAGATAAACAAGTACACCCATCGCATCACAAATTGATGTAACTAAAGGTGCTGATGCACTTGCAGGATCTAGCCCTAATTTATTGAGAATAAATGGTAAGCTCATACCAATTAAGCATCCAAGTAAAACAATACCTGTCATACTTAAAGCCAAGACTAATGCCACCAATTCATCACCGCGATAAAATCCTAGTAATGATACAGCTACGGCCATAGTCACACCTAAACCTAAAGCAACTAAGGTTTCACGCCCAAGTAAATAGAACCAATCTTTAAATTGAACATCCCCAGTTGCCAATGCACGTACCATCAAAGTTGATGACTGTGAACCCGCATTCCCCCCACTTCCCACCAATAATGGTAAGAAAAATACCAACACAATATGTTCAGCAATGATATCTTCATAATGTGCAATTCCAATACCTGATAGCAAGCTACCAAATACCAAAATCACAAGCCAATACACACGCTTTTTATAAAGCTGGAATAATGGTGCCGTTTTTAAACTAAATCTTGATGAACCATTAACAGCACCAACTTTTAAAAAGTCTTCAGTTGCTTCTTCACTTGCAACATCCATCGCATCATCGTAAGTCACAATACCAATCATAATTCCATATTGATCTACAATAGGTAATGCAAGCAAATCATAACGAGCAATAATTTTAGCCACTTCATCTTGATCATCATCAACTTTGGCAAATAAAATATCAGTGGTCATAATAGAACCAATACTTTGTTCTTCTGCAGCCAAAATCAATTCTTTAAGTGAAATTACACCTAATAATTTACGTTCGTCATTCAATACATATGCAAAATAGATGGTTTCTGTATCTGGTGCTTCACGGCGCAGCATGGTAATCGCTTCTGATACCGTCATATTCGACTTTAATGTCGCATATTCCGAGCTCATAATCGCACCAGCAGTACCTTCTACATAAGAAGCTAATTGGCGTATGTCTTCACGCTCAGCTTGAGCAAGCGCAGGTAGTAATGCATTTTGTTGATTTGTATCTAAACGTTTATATACATCAACACGTTTATCAGATGACATTTCACCAATAATTTCAGCCAAAATATTACGGGGAATAATTTTAGCTAATTCAGCTTGATACTCAGGAGGTAAAAATGAAAACACATCGACACGATCAGGAAGATGAATGAGTAGATTTTTGCTATTTTCTAAAGGAAGTTGCATAAGTAGATCTGCAACATCTGCGGCACGAAATGTTTTAACTGATGCCAAAGCAAGCTCTAGGTGATTTTTTTCTAAAGCATCATTTAATAAATATAAAAAATTGTTATAACCCATGTGTTAGCCCCTTATTGTCATTCAGACAGAATAAAGGCAGCAACACATTATTTAGCTAATGCGTAAACTTTATACTGAATGAAATCAATAAAATAATTTAAAAGTGAATGTAAATGACAACTATGCCTGTCCATTTAAGGGATTGATCCTCTATATACCGTTTATACGGCGTGCAAATTTTACAGAGAAGATTTACACAGCTCAATAGAAACAACAAAAAATCTACAATTCATGCAATTTTTTATATTTAACTCGACTTTAATTTAAATATATTTCGAATTAATACATACATAAATGGAATAAAAATAAGAACAAGTACAGTTCCAAAAATCACCCCACCTAAAACACTTACCCCAATTTCCTGTCGGCTTGCAGCCCCTGCACCAAAAGCAAAAACCAAAGGAATAATCCCTGCACCAAAAGCCAAAGATGTCATTAAAATTGGACGCAAACGTAAACTTGCAGCTTCCATCGCAGCATCAATTGCAGTTTTTCCTTGTTGTTGTGCCATAGATGCAAATTCAACAATTAATATTGCATTTTTACATGACAAACCTATAGTCGTAAGCAATGCAATTTGGAAATAAATATCATTTGGAAAGCCAGCAAAATAACTGAATAAAATATTCCCACCAATCCCCAATGGAATTGCTGTCATAACTGCCGTTGGAATTGACCAGCTTTCATATAAAGCTGCTAAGCATAAGAAAATAAATCCAATTGAAATGAGATATAAGAATATTGCTTGATTGTTTGATTTATTCTCTTGATAAGACAACCCACTCCAAGCTAAATCCACACCTGATTGCGTACTTACCAATTCCTCTAAGTCTTTCATTGCTTGACCAGTACTTGCATCTTCAGCTTTATCTGCTTCAAGCTCAATAGCGGTATAACCATTGAAACGATTAACCACTTCTGGACCACCTGACCAACTAATATTCGTAAAGTTGGAAAAAGGCACCATTTCACCATTATTATTACGCACTGTCCAATATTGTAAATCTTCAGGTTTTGCTCGATATTCAGCATCACTTTGCATCATGACGCGTTTAATACGTCCACGATCAATGAAGTCATTAATATAGCGACCACCTAAAGCTGCTGATAAAGTGGTATTAATGTCTAATAATGCAACGCCTGATGCCATTGCCGCTTTTTGATTAATAGTTACATTAATATTTGCTTTATCTGGCATCGTTTTTTTATCTAAGTTTTCAAAACTTGGAAAGACTTTTGCATCTTCTTTTAACTGTTCAAATTTTTTAGTTAAAACTTGTCGCCCCTGTCCATCTACATCCCTTAGCCAAAGATTCACGCCATTCGTATCACCTAAACCATTCACTACAGGTGGCATCGTAAAATTAATACGTGCATTTTTATTATTTTTAAAATATTGAATAGCTCGTGCACGAATTTCTGCTGCCGTATTCTCTTGACCTGCTCGATCATCCCAATGTTTAAATCGAATAAATCCTTGAGCTAAATTTTGCCCAGTCCCAGAAAAATTTCGTCCATAACGCAACATTACCAAATCAACGTTATCTTTTTCTTGCGTTAAAAAGTATTGTTCAACTTCTTTTCCAATCTCAATTGTTTTAGACATTGGAGCACTATCTTGTAATGAAATTTGAATACCCAACATTCCCTGATCTTCACTTGGTAAAAAGCTCGTTGGTAATGCACGATAAAACAAGGCAAATACAATAAATAAGGCACATGAAAGAACAATCGTAATCCAACGATATTCAATAATTTTACGTGAAACTTTTAGATACTTTTGATTAACACCATCTAAAAATTGGTTGAATTTAATCGCCCATTTATACGGTTTTTGGTTTGGTTTTAAAATTAAAGCACTTAATGCTGGAGTTAAAACCAGTGCGGCTAATAATGATATTGCCATAGCAGTAACAAGTGTAATTGAAAACTGTCTATAAATAACCCCAGTGGAACCGCCAAAAAATGCCATTGGAATAAATACAGCAGTTAAAACTAAGGTAATACCAACTAATGCACCACTAATTTCTTGCATAGATTCTATAGAAGCATCTTTAGCACTTAAACCTTTTTCATGCATCAAGCGCTCAACGTTTTCAACCACAACAATTGCATCATCGACCAACAAACCAATGGCTAAAACTAAAGCAAATAATGTTAGTGTATTAATACTCATACCTATGGCGAGCAAAACTGCCATCGTACCTAAAATAACAACAGGAACTGTAATGGTAGGAATAAGCGTTGCACGCCAATTTTGTAAGAATAAGAAAATGACTAAAATAACGAGAACAATTGCTTCAAATAGCGTTTTAACCACTTCTTTTAATGATTCTTGAATAAAAGGTGTGTTATCTCGAGGATAGACAAGCTTATACCCTGTTGGTAACTGCTTTGAAACATGTTGAATGGCTTCTTCAATTCGCTTTGATGTTTCAATTGCATTCGCACCAGTTGTTAAAGATACAGCCATGGCAGCAGATGGATAGCCATTAATCGTACTGTACGATTGGTAATTTTCCGCACCTAACTCAACCCTTGCAACATCTTTTAAATAGACATAGCCACCTTCTGGTGATGCTTTTAGAATAATTTGATTAAATTCTTCTACTGTTTTTAATCGTGTGCCTGACGTAACTTTTGCATTTAAATATTGTTCTTGAGCAGTGGGTAATTCACCGACACCACCTGCTGCAACTTGTGTATTTTGTGCTTCGACAGCTCTTTGAATATCACTTGGAATCAGTTTATATTCTTTCAGCTTTACTGGATCTAGCCAAATGCGCATAGCTACCTGTGAGCCAAATACATCAACCTCACCCACACCATCTACACGTGCAATTTCAGATTCTAAATAACTTAATAAGTAGTCTGATAATTCTATATTATTGCTTTTACCTGTTTCATCATATAAACCAATCACTAAGTGCGTATCGCCTAATGATTTAAAAACATTCACACCTTGACGTTGAACATCTTCAGGTAAACGATTCAATACACTATTAATTGCATTTTGGACTTGAACTTGTGCTGTATCAGGATCTGTTCCATTCTCAAAACTCAGATTAATACGGCTACGCCCTGTAGAATCGCTACTCGAACTAAAATATAAAAGATGATCTAAACCTTTGATTTGTTGTTCTAATATTTGCGTTACACTTTCTTCAACTGTGACAGCATCCGCACCCGAATACATGGTACTTACGGAAATTCGTGGTGGAGCAATATCTGGATAGCGCTCAACAGGTAAATTTACAATTGAAAATATGCCCAGCGCCATCACAAAAATAGCTAATACCGTAGCAAAAATAGGTCGTTCAATAAAATATTTAGACAGCATAATGCCTTTTTCACATTTCCATATTTGTGATGAGATACATCAACCCAAAGCAAAGTTCATGATTTTTCTTTATTTAAACTAGATCATCATCGACTTAAGAGCAAAAAACAATCCTAGATTACAGAAAAAATTCTTTTTCTATTGAATATGGAGAAAATATGTAGAACTTTCCACACTCAATCAAATGAATTATTAAAATAATAATCAAATAATATTATTTGTCTGTTGAATTCTTTTTATTCATCCCTTTGATTCTTTAATTCCTCATCGTTTAAAATCCCTCCACCGACATTAAGTACTTTTTACTTAATATATTAAATTTCGGATATTTAAATATGGATCAGCATTCTCCCTTTAAAGGTAAAACAGGTATTAAACGTATTCTAAATGCAACAGGTTATTCCTTTGCAGGCTTTAAGGCTGCATTTAAAAATGAAGCCGCATTTCGCCAAATTATATTGATTAATATTGTTTTAATTCCTCTTTCATTTTTTCTAAATGTAAGTGCTACTGAACAAGCCATTATGGTTATTGTTTGTTTACTCTCTATTATTGTTGAATTATTTAACTCTGCAATTGAAGCAGTCGTTGACCGTATTTCACTTGAACGTCATGAACTTTCTAAGAATGCAAAAGATATGGGAAGTGCGGCTCAATTTGTTTCCTTAATTATTATTCTAGTGACATGGCTAATTATTTTGCTTCAATAATCATTTTTTCTGCCCATAAATAATCTGATCTTTATTTACTTATAAATTTTTCAGATCAGCTATATCCGTGATATTGAGCAATCTAAGCAGAATTTAACACCTAAATCTGCTAAGATTACAGCCGTTTTTGATTCCTGCTGAGAAAGTTTGAATGTCCACACTTACCACACTAAAAGAACTTCTTACCAAAAGAATTTTAATTATCGATGGTGCAATGGGTACCATGATCCAACGCCATAAATTGGAAGAAGCCGATTATCGTGGTGAACGTTTTGCAGATTGGGCATACGACCTTAAAGGTAATAATGATTTATTGGTTTTAACTCAGCCACATATTATTCAAGGTATTCATGAAGCTTATCTTGAAGCGGGCGCAGACATTATTGAAACCAATACCTTTAACGGTACACGTGTTTCAATGTCAGATTACCACATGGAAGATTTGGTTCCTGAAATTAACCGTGAAGCAGCTCGTCTTGCAAAAGAAGCTTGTGCGAAATATTCAACGCCTGAAAAACCACGGTTTGTGGCAGGTGTGATTGGCCCAACATCTCGAACTACCTCTATTTCACCAAACGTAAACGATCCTGCATTTCGTAACATTACCTTTGATGCTTTAAAAGTCGATTATATCGAATCAACCAAAGCGTTGATTGATGGTGGTGTAGACATCATTCTCATCGAAACTGTATTCGATACTTTAAATGCCAAAGCTGCCATTTTTGCAGTAAAAGAAGTATTTAAAGAAATTGGTTATGAATTGCCAATTATGATTTCAGGCACAATTACTGATGCTTCTGGTCGTACATTGACAGGTCAAACAGCTGAAGCATTTTGGAACTCAATGCGTCATGCAGAGCCAATCTCAATTGGCTTTAACTGTGCGCTTGGTGCAGATGCGATGCGCCCACACGTTAAAACCGTGTCTGACGTAGCAGATACTTTTGTTTCTGCACATCCAAATGCTGGCTTACCAAATGCATTCGGTGGTTATGATGAAACCCCTGAAGAGACTGCGGCATTCATTAAAGAATTCGCTGAAAGTGGTTTGATTAATATCACAGGTGGTTGTTGTGGTACGACACCTGACCATATTCGTGCCATTGCACAAGCAGTTGAAGGTATTACACCTCGTCAAATTCCTGAAATTGAACCTGCATGTCGTTTAAGTGGTTTAGAGCCATTTAACATCACTAAAGATTCTTTATTCGTAAACGTCGGTGAACGTACCAACGTCACAGGTTCTAAAAAATTCTTACGTTTAATTAAAGAAGAAAACTTCACTGAAGCATTAGACGTTGCTCGTCAACAAGTTGAAGCTGGTGCGCAAATCATCGACATCAACATGGATGAAGGTATGCTCGATTCACAAGGTGCGATGGTACACTTCTTGAATCTAATTGCATCTGAACCTGATATTTCACGTGTGCCAATCATGCTTGATTCTTCTAAATGGGAGATCATCGAAGCAGGTTTGAAATGCGTACAAGGTAGAGCGGTTGTAAACTCGATTTCCCTAAAAGAAGGTTATGACGAGTTTGTAGAACGTGCGCGTCTTTGCCGTCAATACGGTGCAGCAGTGATCGTAATGGCATTTGACGAAGATGGTCAAGCAGATACAGCAGAACGTAAAAAAGCAATCTGTAAGCGTTCTTATGATGTGTTGGTAAACGAAGTTGGTTTCCCTTCTGAAGATATTATCTTTGACCCGAACGTATTTGCAGTGGCAACAGGTATCGAAGAACACAACAACTATGGCGTGGACTTCATTGAAGCAACAGGTTGGATTAAACAAAACCTCCCAAATGCAATGATTTCAGGCGGTATCTCAAACGTATCTTTCTCATTCCGTGGTAACGAACCTGTTCGTGAAGCGATCCATGCAGTGTTCTTGTACCACGGCATTCAACAAGGTTTAACCATGGGTATCGTAAACGCAGGTCAACTTGCGATTTATGATGACATTGATGCCGAGTTGAAAGAAGCCGTTGAAGATGTTGTACTTAACCGTAACCAAGGTGAAAGCGGTCAAGATGCCACTGAAAAATTATTGGCTGTTGCAGAAAAATACCGTGGTCAAGCTGGTGCACAAAAAGCCGAAGAAAACCTTGAATGGCGTAATGAATCTGTTGAAAAACGTCTTGAATATGCGCTAGTTAAAGGTATTACCACTTACATCGACCAAGATACTGAAGAAGCACGTTTAAACTCGACTCGCCCGCTTGATGTGATCGAAGGACCATTGATGGCAGGTATGAACGTGGTTGGCGACTTATTTGGCGCAGGCAAAATGTTCTTACCTCAAGTGGTAAAATCTGCGCGTGTAATGAAACAAGCTGTGGCTTGGTTAAACCCGTTCATTGAAGCTGAAAAAACGGTTGGTCAATCAAAGGGTAAAATCTTACTTGCAACGGTGAAAGGCGACGTACACGACATCGGTAAAAACATTGTTGGTGTTGTACTTGGTTGTAACGGTTATGACATCGTTGACCTTGGTGTGATGGTGCCATGTGAGAAGATTCTACAAACTGCGATTGATGAGAAAGTGGACATCATCGGTTTATCAGGTTTGATCACACCATCATTGGATGAGATGGTGTTTGTTGCCAAAGAAATGCAACGTAAAGGCTTTAATGTGCCACTCATGATTGGTGGCGCAACGACGTCTAAAGCACATACGGCTGTGAAGATTGCACCGCAATATCAAAATGATGGCGTGTACTACACGGCTGATGCATCTCGTGCAGTAGGTGTTGCAACTCAACTCTTATCTGCTGAAATGAAACCACAATTGGCAGCGGACTATGCTGCGGATTATGAAAAAATCCGTGTGCGTCTTGCGAACAAACAGCCGAAAGCTGCGAAGTTGTCTTATGCAGAATCTGTAGAAAATAACTTCAAAGTTGATTTCGACAAGAATGCCCCTGTGAAGCCGAACTTTATTGGTTCGCAAACGTTCACCAACTATTCTTTAGAAACTTTGGTGGAATACTTCGACTGGACACCATTCTTTATTTCTTGGAGTTTGGCGGGCAAATTCCCGAAAATTCTTGAAGATGAAGTGGTAGGCGAAGCAGCACGTGATTTGTATGCGCAAGCACAAGCGATGCTCAAAGACATCATCGACAATAAACGCTTTGATGCACGTGCAACATTCAGCATTTACCCTGCGAACCGTGTTGCGGCAGATACTGTTGCAGTAACCGATGAAAATGGCAATGTGACGCATAGCTTCGAGCACCTTCGTCAGCAGTCTGACAAAGTGACAGGTAAAGCGAACTATTCTTTGGCTGACTTTATTGCGCCAAAAGATGTGGCTCAAGATTACTTGGGTGGCTTCACGGTTTCGATCTTTGGTGCGGAAGAACTTTCGCAAGAATACAAAGCCAAAGGCGATGACTATAATGCGATTATGGTTCAAGCATTGGGCGACCGTTTTGCAGAAGCCTTTGCTGAGCATTTACATGAGCGCATTCGTAAAGAGTTCTGGGGCTACCAAGCAGATGAAAAATTGTCGAATGAAGATTTGATTAAAGAGAAGTATGTGGGTATTCGTCCTGCACCGGGCTACCCTGCTTGTCCTGAACATTCTGAAAAAGCGCCACTGTTTGACTGGTTAGGTTCAACTGAGAAGATGGGCACTTACTTAACGTCTAGCTTTGCAATGTGGCCACCTTCATCTGTAAGTGGTTTCTACTATGCAAACCCTGAAACAGATTACTTTAATGTGGGTAAAATCTCTGGCGATCAGTTGGAAGATTATGCGAAACGTAAAGATTGGACTTTAGATGAAGCGAAACGTTGGTTAGCGCCGAATTTGGATGATTCAGTAGTGTAATCCCCCTCGATCCCCCTTTTGTAAAGGGGGAAGAATCCATTCATATCAAATACAAAAAATCCCCTCACTTGAGGGGATTTTAGTTTTTAATCCCCCTAAATCCCCCTTTTTCAAAGGGTGATGTGTGCTGAAAAAAACGGAGACTTTAACTTGGTAAACTACACATACTCATCAGGAGTTTACCATGAGCAAAAAACAAAAGATTTATACAGCAGAATTCAAAGCTGAAGCAATCAAAGCTATTGATTCAAACAATGGCAATGTTTCAGAAACAGCACGACTGCTTGGCATTTCAATGCAAACCCTTTCAAATTGGTACAACAAAGCAAAAGCTGGAAAATTAGTAGGCACACAACAATATTCACCTGATCTCGTTGCTCTTCTCGAGGAAAATAAAAAACTGAAGCAGCAACTTAAAACCGCTGAAATGGAAAGAGAATTTCTAAAAAAAGCAGCAGCGTACTTTGCCAAAGAAAGTCAGTAAAGTACGCACATATGAAACAGCAAAAACATGCATACTCAGTCACTATGATGGCTCGGTTACTCCACGTTTCAGTTTCTGGATTTTATGAATGGTTAAAATATGGCTTAAGTAAGCGGGTTATTCAGAGAAATCATCAAACAATATTGGTTAAAATTGCTCACCAAGAAGCAAATGAAAGCTATGGTTATATTCGTTTAACCAAGTACTTACAGGCACAAGGAATAGAAATTAGCGAGTATGCAGTTCGTTGTATTAAAAAACTTAATCAGCTGTATTGTAAGCGGCATAGGCGTTTCAAAAAAACAACTCATGGCGACCACCAACGTACGGTTTACAATAATTTGTTAGAGCAAAATTTTACAGTGACTGCTCCAAACATTGCATGGGTAAGTGACATTACATACGTGTGGACAGCTGAAGGATGGCTGTATTTAGCGGCTTTAAAAGATCTTTGCAGCAAACAAGTAGTTGGGTATAGCTTGAGTGAACGGATGACGTCACAGCTCGTTTGCAATGCACTGAGCATGGCGATTCGAAATCATAAACCCTCTCAAGACTTGATTATTCACTCTGACAGGGGCAGCCAATACTGTAGTCATGAATATCGAAAGATACTTGAAAAATATGGATTTCAGGGATCAATGAGTAAACGCGGTGATTGCTTCGATAATGCTCCTATTGAGAGCTTCTGGGGAATATTAAAAAATGAATTGGTTCATCATCGCAATTATAAAACAAGGGAAGAAGCTAAAGCAGATATTACAAAATACATAGAGCTATTTTATAATCAGCAGAGAATTCAGAAAGGATTGGACTTTAAGACACCAAATCAAATGGCAGAAGACTTTTACAGGATGGCTGCCTAGAATTTCCCAAGTAGAAGTGTCCTGTTATTTCAGCACACATCATAATTAGTTGTGATTATTGATGATATATTTTTTGATAATAAATTAAAGACTTCTAACTCATCCTTTTTTTCATCTTTTTTTTCTAAAGCAGTTAATAACGATGATATATAGATTTTAAATTTATCGGAAGTTATACCTTCAGCACTTTTACGATAATACTCATCATTAACATCTTTAAATTTACCATTACGATCTTCTGAGATTTGACGATTAAACTCACTCTGTAAAAATGACGCTAATTGCATGTAATCATAATTACCTGACTTTCTATCATAAACTTTTCCTTTTAGATCAAAGAAAAATTCATCATTACCCTTCAATTCAAATGCAATTTTTTTTAAGAGACCTTCCCACGAATATGAGTTTTCAAGATAGCGAAGACTAAAACCCGTACCAATAAAAAGTACAGGATGGTTTTTGTAATTATTAATAAAATCAAATATATCCATAAATCTACTACATATCTAGCTCGTTGTATAATTGATTTATAACATTAAAAAAAAACAACTTCCATATTTTGTCTATTTTTAAAAATCCCTCCTAACCTCCCTTTAAAAAGGGAGGAACAACACGTATCTAAAACCACGACCAAATTCGCGTGAAGTCCCCCTTTGCAAAAGGGGGATTTAGGGGGATTCATCAGCTAACCGATCCAAACAACATTGATAAACCTCTTCTACTACATCATCAATCCGCCCCATCACCTGCCCATTATCAAATCTCAAAACTTTTAGCCCAAGCTGAGCCAAAGCCTCATCACGAATTCGATCTGCTTCTAAACCTTCTTGGGTAAAGTGCTGACTACCATCACACTCAATCACCAAATTGGCAGCAGGACAGTAAAAATCCACAATGTAATTTAAAATTGGCTTTTGCCGATAAAACTGCAAACCTAAAATTTGTTTATTGCGAAGTCTTGACCATAACAATTTTTCAGCATCGGTCATGTTATTGCGTAAGTCATGTGAGGCTTGCTTTAAATTTTTATTGTAGGGTTTCATTTTTGTTCTCTTTTTTTAAATATCCCCTAGCCCTGAGCCATATATGGCGCAAGGGAAAAGAGGGGGACGTCATGAATCCAATACAGCCATCAAATTCGAGATAAATCCCCCTTTAACAAAGGGGGATTTAGGGGGATTCTTTTCATCAATATATACATCAAAAACCGCCCCTTTTCTAACCCATCAATCCTAAATTATTCTTTTTTGCATATTTAACCCTGCAATCTTTGTCTATTTCAATAATAATAAGCTTATTCAATATCTCTCATATCTAAACGTGTAGGCTACCCTCCATGAAAAAACTAATGAACGGTGCAGAAAACATCGTTGTGGAAATGTGCAAAGGCTTCGTACTTGCACATCCTGAACTTGCTTTCAATGAAACATCTAAAATTATTTCACGTAAAAACAAACACCAAAATGTCGCACTCATTAGTGGCGGTGGTAGCGGTCACGAACCTGCACATGCGGGCTTTGTTGGTACAGGTATGTTAGATGCAGCGGTTTGTGGTGACGTATTTGCATCTCCATCACAAATTCAAATTTATAAAGCATTAACACAAGTTGCGACTGACAAAGGCGTGTTAATGATCATCAAAAATTATTCTGGCGATATGATGAATTTCCAGAATGGTGCAGCACTTGCAACTGAAGATGGCATAAAAGTTGACTATGTAAAAGTAGCCGATGATATTGCCGTAAAAGACAGCCTATATACAGTAGGTCGTCGTGGTGTTGCAGGTACAATTTTCGTGCATAAAATTGCAGGTGCAGCAGCAACAAAAGGCTACGACCTTGCACGTGTAAAAGAACTTGCACAAAAAGCAGCAGACAATGTAACAAGCTTAGGTTTTGCTTATACCTCTTGCACCGTTCCTGCAAAAGGTACACCAACATTTACGTTGGCAGATGATGAAATGGAATACGGTGTAGGTATTCATGGTGAACCAGGTATTCGTCGTGAAAAAATCTTGCCATCTAAAAAACTTGCTCAACGTATTGTAGATGACTTGTTTTTAGATCGTCCTGAACTCAAAGAAGTTGCTGTATTAGTCAATGGTTTTGGCACTACACCATTACAAGAACTATATGTATTTAACAATGATGTATGCGAACACCTTGCAATCAAAGGTATTAAAATTTATCGCACATTTGTTGGCAACTACATGACTAGCATAGACATGAACGGTGCTTCAGTTTCCCTTCTTGCGGTAGATGATGAACTAAAAACCTATTTAGATGCAGAAGCAAATACGCCTGCATTTAAAATGGATGGCTCACCTGCTCTACCATTTGAATTTTCTAAAAAAGATGAAAGTATTACTCGCACTGTAAATACAGATGTAGAGACACATCCTGAACATGCAGTCATTAGCAATGAGCAATTTACCATTGAGAATATGCGTTATGTTGTTGATGTTATGGCAGCATGCATCATCAAAAATGAAGTACCATTTTGTGAGTTAGATGCACATGCAGGTGATGGTGACTTCGGTATGAGCGTTGCTAAAGGCTTTAAACAACTTAAACGTCAATGGCATGAGCTTTTACAAGCTGAAAAAATGAATGACTTTTTACTCAACTGCTCAATGATTATTATGGAGCATTGTGGTGGTGCATCAGGTCCAATTTGGGGTTCTGCTTTCCGCGCTGCAAGTAAAGCAGTTAAAGGGAAAGATTCTTTAAATGTTGCAGATTTTGCTGAGCTTCTACAAGCTGCGGTAAAAGGCATTCAAACAACAGGTGAACGCTCATTTGGTCGTGGTGCAGTTGTTGGTGATAAAACTTTAATTGATGCACTTGTACCTTGTGCAGATTCTTGGTCTGCAAATACCAATAAAACATTTAAAGAAAATTTTGCATTAGGTGCAAAAGCTGCTGTTCAAGGTGCAGAAGCAACTAAAGATATTGTTGCTCGTATGGGACGTGCAGGTACAGTAGGTGATCGTAGCTTAGGCTATCCTGATGCTGGTGCACATGGTTTAGGTGTAATTTTCACAGAAATTTCAGAGCATATTAAATAATTTTTGAAATTTAATATCTTAATTTAAAAGGCATCAAATATATATTTGATGCCTTTTCCTGTTTAAAAAAAGTACTATTATTTTTTAAGTAAGCTATAAATCATCCAAACAGCACGTAAAATTACAAATCACTCTATAAAATTCATTATTTTTCTAAAAGATAAGACTATATTTATTAGATACTTTTCTTAAATTATAGTCTCAAGCTTATGAAATCTGTTTTAAAAATCGCGTTATTATCTGCTATGTCTGCAACTTTATTTGCTGGTTGTGCAAGCATGTCTACAAGTCAAAAGCAATCTAGTACTGCTGCTGGTGGTGCTGCAACTGGTGCTGCTCTTGGTAGTAAAGTAGGTGGTACAACTGGTGCTGCAACTGGTGGTGCGATTGGTGGTGCAGCAGGTAGCAAAGCACAAAATGGCTCTACTTCAAATGCAATTGCAAGTGCGGCAGGTGGTGCAGCAGGTGCAGCAATTGGTAATAAAGTTGGTGGCTCTACTGGTGCTGCTATTGGTGGTGCGATTGGTGCAGGTACAGCATCACATTTAGAGAATAGCAATAAATAATTTTTATTTGCACTAAAACTTTGAAAGGCATTGAAATAATTCAATGCCTTTTTATTTTTGTGACTTTACTCAACAAAATAATAGTAATTGCCAAGTAATTAGAAAATGATTATAATTCCATCATTCTCTTTAGCTTTTTATAAAGCAATTTCTATTGTTTTATACTCTTTAGCGCTTCGCTAAAGTATTGTTATTGTGCATATTATTGTTGTAGGATAATAAATCATCCTAGAGTCAAAGTATAGAGAATCTAAAGGTGAGGTCTACTCACCTTTATTTATTTTCAGTGATATCAATTATCTTTCAAATAAATTCAAGACCATAAAACCTACTTTAATTTTTTGATTTTAGAGATTTTCTAATGAGCAATTTTCTCCAAAAACTAAAACAATTTGTATATCAGTTATTTAACTCAAAATCAGAAAAAAATGTACTAAAAATTTCTTATCCAACGAATATTAATCAACAAAAATTCAAAAATAAAAAAAGTTTTTTAGACTTCGCCTATAGTGCACCTTATAAATATAAAAATTATTATATTCCAAAACGCAATAGCACCCAAAAACGCTTAATCTCTCAGCCTACAGCAGAGTTAAAATTTGTACAAAAAGATGTAATTAATCAACTATCAGCATTTTTGCCCATTCACAACTGTGCTTATGCCTATGTAAAAAATAGAAATATTAAAGATAATGCTGAATTACATCGTCATTCAAATTATGTATTAAAACTCGACTTTAAACATTTTTTTCATTCTATTCGTCCTAAAATTTTATTTAATCAATTAGAACATCATCAAATTAAACTTTCTGAAATTGATCAAACTATTTTAAGTTTCATCTTCTTTTGGCGAGAGAAAAAAGATAGTCCACTAAAATTAAGTATTGGCGCCCCTTCTTCTCCCGTATTATCAAATTTTATCATGTATCGTTTTGATGAAATGCTCAATCAACTCTGTGAAAAGCATCAATGTATTTATAGTCGATATGCAGATGATATTACGATTTCATCTAAATACCATTTTTATGATTTAAATTTTCCACAACACGTCCAAAATTTATTAGATCAAGAATTCCAAGGAAAAATTAAACTCAACACACAAAAAACCAAATATTTAACACGTAAGCATCGTCGTTTTGTCACAGGTATTACACTAACAAATGATGCAAAACTCTCTATTGGACGTCAGCAAAAGCGCTTACTTTCTGCAAAAATTCATCATTTTAAAATCAATAAATTAAATGATGAACAACAAATTTTAAGCTTAAAAGGACAGCTTGCTTTTGCTTTTTATATTCAGCCAGAACTTAAAGTGCAATTTAGCCGAAAATACGGTGAAGAACTGCTTCATAAAATTATGAGCGATTAAAATGACAATGAAATTGCGGGTAACCTAGCAATCATTTGTGCTGATTTTATATTTTATCAGCCTTTCATCTTTAAAAATAAATGTAATTATAGTCGTAGAATCTTCTTCTGATTCAGCATAATAAACATTTGGATGCTCCTCAGATTGCCAAACTAAATCTTTAAACAGTTGTAAAAATTTTGTTTTCCCCATACTTACATCAATTTTTTTATGATAAAAAACTAATCCATTATTCCTGTTCATAATAACGCTATAGACCTGACCTTGATCAGATAACGTGATATCCCGATATACATATTGATTTGGAAAAAAGCCTCCGCTACATTCATTTTCTCCACCTTTAATTATTCTTTCTGGCTTGCCAAAGTTTTTTAATGGCACACTAAGACCCGAATAAGTTTTATTATGAATAATAGGTTGTATAGATTGCGCATAACCAATGTAAGGCATCAAAAATATTAAAATAAAGATAATTTGTTTATTCATATTGTTCACTGATAGAAAGCAAATAAACCAATCGCTTCGTTTATTTGCTATTGTTTTTATAATATAAAAAGTGAGAATTTATTTACCAAAAATTTGAATATTAATATCATGAATTTTTGCACTTCCAGCAGGTTTATCAAAACTCACATCATATTGAACTAAGTTATCAGGATAAGCATATTCATAGCTCACCTTATACTCACTTGGTTTTCCTTCAGCTTCTGTAAAATGCTTCGATACAATTTTCTTTGTTTTATAATCTACTTGTGGCAAAGATTTAGCTAACTTTTTAAGCTTTTTATTATTTTTTTCACTGACTTTCGCTTGTAATTCTGGTGTGAAATTTTCTGTTAATGCATCAAATTCTGCATGACGTAAATGATTAAATACTTCTTGAGCAACTTGTTCTTGTTCTGGGCTTGGATCTGGCACTGAATTTAATGCTTGTTTACCAATTTGATCACACGATGCTAAAAACATTACAGCACTCAATGCGACTAATTTCATTTTCATAATCAATGCTCTACAAATTTTCATATTAAAAGGATAAAAAAGGACGCCTTAGCGCCCTCTTTTATGAGTTCAAACTTAGTCTTCTTCAGATGCTTTTAAATCTGATTCATTTTCAGTTTCAACAACAATCGTTTCATCTGTAACTAGGTTTTCAGTATTTTCTACAGCTTCTAGAAGTTCTTCTTCATCTTCAACTGCTTCAATTGAAACCACGCCCACAAGAAGTTCTTCATTACCTAAACGGATCAGACGAACACCTTGCGCATTACGACCTGTTTGCGCTACTTCAGATGCACGTGTACGTACAAGCGTTCCGCCATCAGAAATCAACATCAATTCTTTGGTTGCATCAATTGAAACTGCACCGACCAACTGACCATTACGCTCAGAGGTCTTGATTGCGATCACGCCTTTACCACCACGTTTCTTCGTCGGGAAGTCATCTACAGGGGTACGTTTACCGTAACCATTTTCAGAAGCACACAGTACTTCACCTGTTTCAGGCACCACAACCAATGATACGATACGGCTCACAAATGCTGAATCCGAACCATCTTCATCATCAGATTCAACATCGTTTTCGTCTTGATCTTCAGCTTGTGTAGCACCGATAGTTACACGCATACCGCGTACACCTTTCGCTGAACGACCCATTGAGCGCACGTCAGTTTCCGCAAATCGAATTGCTTTACCTTCATTCGAGAACAACATAATTTGCTGTTCGCCATCGGTAATCGCAACACCAATTAAAGTGTCACCTTCAGCCAATTCAAGCGCACGTAAACCATTTGAACGAACATTACTGAATTGTTCAAGTTCTACACGTTTAATCGTACCGTATTCAGTTGCCATAAATACGTAGAAGTTTTTACGTACAGCTTCCGCTTGCTGTGCAAAATCATTGATGATGTCATCATCAAGATCGGTTGTAGAAAGCTCTAAACCTAGTTCTTTCAACTGAATACGAAGTGCAGCAGAAATATCATCTGCACCATCTTCAGATTCAGCCAATGCAGCTTCAAGCGCTGTAAAGTGACTGTTAATCACTTCATTGCTTTGAAGTTGAGCACTATTCGCTTTCACAAATGCTTTAAAGTCAGCCAAACGTTCTTTAAATTTCTTCGGTGCATCAATAACAGGAAGAATCGCTGTGATCGACTCATCTGCATCTAATGGCAATAAGTTCACCATTGGGCGACCTTTTGAACCACGTGATGCTTGAGGCACTTCAAATACTTTCAGACGATACACTTTACCTACGTTAGTAAAGCAAAGCACTGTCGCATGGTTTGAAGTTACAATCAGATGTTGAATGTAATCATCTTCTTTCATTGATGTCGCAGACTTACCACGACCACCGCGACGTTGCGCAGCATAATCTGATAACGGTTGAGTTTTTGCATAACCAGTTTTAGAAACTGTTAATACAACTTGCTCTTCAGGAATCAAATCTTCACGTGAGAAATCAATACGAGATTCAACAATTTCAGTACGACGTGCATCGCCATATTGTTGAAGAATCAATGCAAGTTCTTCTTTAATCACGTTCATCAACAAATTAAAGTCATTTAGAATTGCAGTATATTCAGCAATTTGACCTAAAATTTCTGTGTATTCTGCATGTAACTTGTCTTGTTCAAGACCTGTTAAACGATGCAAACGTAATTCAAGAATCGCACCCACTTGAGTTGGAGATAAACGGTAAATTTGACCATCTATACCAAATGGACGACTTAAATCTTCACCTTCAATTTCGTCAGGACGAACTGAAACAGAACCTGCTTTTTCAAGCAATGCTGCAACAGAACCTGCCGCCCACTCACCTGCCTGTAAACGCTCACGCGCTTCTGCTGGGTTTGCGGAAGTTTTGATGGTTTCAATAATTTCGTCAATATTTGCAAGCGCAACCGTCAAACCTTCTAAGATATGACCACGTTCACGCGCTTTGCGTAATTCGTACATCGTACGACGTGTTACCACTTCTTGACGATGGCGAATAAATGCTGCAATGATATCTTTTAAGTTCATTAACTTAGGTTGACCATTGTCTAGGCAAACCATGTTAATGCTGAAAGAGTTTTCAAGTTGCGTATTCATGAATAAATTATTCACGATAACTTCAGCGTTTTCTCCACGCTTTAAGTCAATCGCAATACGCATACCGTCTTTATCAGACTCATCACGAAGCTCTGAAATACCTTCGAGTTTTTTCTCTTTTACTAACTCAGCAATACGTTCAATCGTTTTTGCTTTGTTAACTTGATATGGAATTTCAGTGAATACAATCGTAGTACGGTTGGTTTTCGGATCTTCTTCAAAGTGATATTTACCACGAATATGAAGACGACCTTTACCTGTACGGTAAGCATCAACAATGCCTGATTTACCGTAAATAATACCGCCTGTTGGAAAATCTGGACCTGAAATATACTCCATCAAACCTTCAATTGAGATTTGTGGATTTTCAGCATATGCCAAACATGCATTAATGACTTCTGTTAGGTTATGTGGCGCCATGTTGGTCGCCATACCTACAGCAATACCAGTTACACCATTAATCAATAGATTTGGTACACGCGTTGGCATAACTTTAGGAATACGTTCAGAACCGTCGTAGTTATCTTCCCATTCGACCGTATCTTTTTCTAAATCTGCAAGTATTTCATGCGTGATTTTACGCATACGTACTTCGGTATAACGCATTGCTGCAGCGCTATCACCATCGACAGAACCAAAGTTACCTTGACCATCAACCAATTGATAACGCAAGCTAAAATCTTGCGCCATACGAACAATCGTTTCGTATACAGCAGAATCACCATGTGGGTGATATTTACCGATAACGTCACCCACTACACGAGCAGACTTTTTGTACGCTTTATTATAGTCATTGCCCAATTCGTGCATTGCGAAAAGCACGCGACGGTGAACTGGTTTTAGACCATCTCGAACATCTGGCAAGGCACGAGATACGATTACGCTCATGGCATAATCGAGATACGAGTGCTTGAGTTCATCTTCAATGGCAATCGGTCTAATTTCCGATACGCTCATGCATACTCCTTGTTATACAAGCAGAATTCTGCCCGCATTTTATATCGTAAAATCAGTGAAAAAGCTTGTCTAACAGACAGAACTAAAATCAAAAATACAGTCGCGTAGTATAGCATAAATAAGAGTGAATTTGTGATGCTCTCACTTGAGTAGCACCATGATTTTTTGTATTTATTTTAGTACTAAATTTTGAAAATAAATCTTCTCATTCAAGTCATCTTTTAGTTTTCCATCACCATATATATTTTCTTAAAAATCTTACAGATTCATTCAATGTCTTAAATGAATAAAAAATATTATACTTTTCACACAAATAAAAAAAAGCACTCAAATGAGTGCTTTTTTTGCATTCTAGAATTAAAGTTTTGAAACTAATTCTGGAACAACAGTATTTAGGTCACCAACTAACCAGTAGTCAGCAACAGCATTGATTGGCGCTTCTTCATCTTTGTTGATCGCAACGATCACTTTAGAGTCTTTCATACCAGCCAAGTGCTGAATTGCACCAGAAATACCTACAGCGATATATAAGTCAGGTGCAACAATTTTACCTGTTTGACCAACTTGCATATCGTTTGGTACGAAACCAGCATCTACAGCGGCACGTGAAGCACCTTGAGCAGCGCCTAGTTTGTCTGCCAATGGGTCAAGAACTGTATGATAGTTTTCACCAGAACCTACACCACGACCACCAGATACAACAATACGAGCAGCAGTTAATTCAGGGCGTTCAGATTTTACAATCTCTTCAGCTACGAATTTAGAAACACCAGCTTCACCCGCAGATGCAACAGCTTCAACACTTGCAGAACCACCTTCAGCAGCAACAGCATCAAATGCTGTACCACGTACAGTACCCACTACAATTGCTTCACCAGATTCTACAGTTGCAATTGCATTACCTGCATAAATTGGACGCTTGAAAGTTTTAGGACCTTCAACTGCAATAATGTCAGTAATCATACTTACATCAAGAAGAGCAGCAGCACGTGGAAGTACATTTTTGCCTGTAGTTGTAGAAGCAGCAAGAATATGTGTATACCCTTTACCCAATTCAGCAACTAATTTTGCAACGTTTTCAGCCAATTGGTTTGCATAAGCAGCGTCATCAGCAAGTAATACTTTACTTACACCAGCAACTTTTGCAGCTTGATCAGCAACAGCTTGTGCGCCTGAACCTGCAACTAATACAGTGATATCACCACCGATTTTTTGAGCCGCAGCAACAACGTTTAAAGTTGCACCATTTAGTGCTTTATTGTCGTGCTCAGCGATAACTAAAATACTCATGATTTTATCCTTCTGTATTAGATCACTTTCGCTTCATTTTTTAATTTTTCAACAAGCTCATCAACAGATTTCACTTGTACGCCAGCTTTACGCTCTGCTGGTGGTTCAACTTTAACTGTTTTAAGTTTAGTTGCAGCAGTTACACCGTAGTCTGCAGGAGACTTAGTTTCAAGCGGCTTTTTACGAGCTTTCATAATGTTTGGAAGCGCAGCATAGCGTGGCTCATTCAAACGTAAGTCAGTCGTAATAATTGCTGGAAGTGAAAGTTCAACAGTTTGTAAACCACCATCAATTTCACGAGTAACCTGAACTTTATCACCTTCAACTTTAACTTCAGATGCAAAAGTACCTTGACCTGCACCAAGTAAAGCACCAAGCATTTGACCTACTTGGTTTGAATCTTCATCAATTGCTTGCTTACCAAGAAGAATCAATTGTGGCTGTTCAGCATCTACAATGCCTTTTAAAATTTTAGCAACTTCTAAAGCACCAAGTTGGCTATCATCAGCTTCAACTAAAATGCCACGATCTGCACCAAGTGCCATCGCTGAACGAATTTGTTCTTGAGCTTCTTTAGGACCAATAGAAACAACAACGATTTCTGAAACAGTTCCTTTTTCTTTTAAACGAACCGCTTCTTCCACTGCGATTTCACAGAATGGGTTAATTGACATTTTAACGTTAGTAAGGTCCACCCCACTATTGTCCGGTTTAACTCGAACTTTAACGTTGGCATCAACCACACGTTTTACAGCAACAAGAGCCTTCATGTAATCCTCGGCTGTTTTAGCAAAAGTAAATATTGAGAAGAATTAGAGTAACTCTTCACTTAAAATTTTTTAGGTACCTTATCTTGCAATGCGTATGGCATTTCGGTCAAGTCACAATTAACTAAAGAACTATAAAAAAGCGTAAAAATAACTGAACCCTACGTTCACTTTGTTTATTTTGGACACATTTATCAACATTTAGGACACTTTTCAAACAATTTTAACTATTGATTTTTATTATGTTTTTATTTTATTTAATACATCAAAAGAACTTATGTATAACGCGTTTTATATCATTTTTTCTAAATAACTTATCGTCCATAAAATCAATTTATCTATCTATATTCGTCATTTAAGAGAAATAGCGAACCTTAATTTTATGTATTTTCGCATCTTTCTCTTTCAAGCATGTATAAAAAAGCCTGCATAAATACAGGCTTTTTTTATTTACACTTATTTTTTAGTTAATAATCAACCAACTTGCAGCTAATGCCAATAAGCCACCTGAAGAACCATCTATCCATTTTTGGCGACGTTCATTAATTTGTGCTCGTTGTGATAATTTTGCACACAAAATACTTAAAGCACTATAAACAATGAAACATAAAGCAATAAAAATAAAAGACAACACTAAACCTTGAATGACAGTATTCTCAGACTTATTAATGAATTGCGGCAAAATGGCAAAATAAATCAGCATACCTTTTGGATTTAACAGTGCAGTAAAAAATCCTTTTTTAATTGGATTCGATACAGACTTATTGTCAATTTTAAGTGTTTTCTTGCTCAATACAGATTTAAACAAACCAAATGCAAGAAAAAGTAAATATGCAATTCCTAACCATTTAATAGTTTCAAATAGAATTGGGAATGACACAATAATTGCCGCAATGCCGAGTGCAACAAGAATAGAATGTATTAAATAACCACAGCACACACCTATTGTTGCCATAATGCCAGCTTTTGCATTCTTCCCCATCACTTGAGACAAAATAAATAACATATCTGGTCCTGGTGTAAAAATAAGTGGGATCACGGTCAGTGCGAAGAGTACAAATACAGACATTTTCCTTTACCTTTCTGTATAACAAAAAACAGAAAATAGTATCTTCTAATTTACTTAAAATAGGATTTCAAATATTCTACTTAGTGAGCTATTTTTAGAATTTAATTCTATTTTATGAAACAATCTCCAAACTCTATTTCAATAAAGCTTGATCGAATTGATAAAAATATCATTCGTGCTTTACAGATCCATGGACGAATTCAAAATAATGAATTGGCAGATAAGATTGGGCTTTCACCTTCCTCATGTTTAAGACGAGTCAAAATTTTAGAAGAAGCAGGTGTTATTCAACACTATGCAACTATTGTTGATCCTCAAAAAATTGGATTAAAACTGATCCTTTTTTCTCGTATTTGGCTCATTGGGCAAGATGCCGAAACGATTGATACTTTTATTGAAGCAATGAAAGAGCTTCCTCAAGTGATGGAGTGCTATATTATTTTAGGTGAATGTGATGCGATGCTGAAAGTGGTGGTGCCCGATTTAGAAAGTTATAGAAAGTTTCAATCAACACATCTAACCAAGAAAAATGGTATTACCAGTGTAAAAACAGATTTACCTAGCCAAATTATTAAACAGAGTTTTCAACTACCTCTAGAAGATTTATAAAAATCTCCTTATTTTTAATATTATGAAAATCCCTCATTTAAAAATAAATGAGGGAGAACTTTAAAATCAAAAAACTAAAAAATTCAGTAAGAAACTGATGATTACAATTCATTTCAAGCTAAATGAAGTGATCTCAATTTAATAAATTCATCCTAAGCATTTTCTTTCTGCAAACTTTCTAAAAAATCACGATGAACATGACTTAAATCAATCAGGTTATATTTTTCTAAATGAAAAACTTCCCAGACAGCAATAAAATCTTCTTTTAAATCTATATTTTGCATTGACACAGGCTTTTCTTGCCACTGTTTATCTGAAATCCAAATATATGTTTTCTGATTATTAGGATTCCTCGCTTGCAACTTACCTTCAACATTAATTCCTTCTACATGTGCACCGTCAGGAAGAGTAGCCTGAATTGTAGGAAGATTAACTTCAACAAAATGTTTAACTTGTCTAAGCCCATAACCGGCAAAGATTTCTTTTTGTGTTGGTGTAAGTTGATCATATTTTTGCTGTATATTCGTAATCATTTTTTAACCTTGTTTTTCAATATCTATCTTTCAATAACAATTTAGCGAACCAAAAATATTTTAATATTTACATTGCTCATGTCATAAATTCTTCAATTAAGCAATTCTTATACCTTAACTGTTGCTTTATTTTTATTCTACATTAGTTCAAATTACCATCATAATCAAAAAAAATGATCTAAATAAAAATTTACCGTCTTTCAACTATCACTTTTAAAATGTGCTCTAGGATGTGCTTGATCATATACCTGTGCTAAATGATCAAAATCAACATGCGTATAAATTTGAGTTGTCGTTAAATTACTATGTCCCAACATTTCTTGTACTGCTCTTAAGTCTCTGCTATTTGACAACATATGACTTGCAAAGCAGTGACGCAAGAGATGTGGATGTAAATCTACACCAACACCTGCTCTCTGTGCTTGATACTTCACTCTATTTTCAATTTGTCTTACACCTAATGGATTTCCCTTTTGAGTAATAAAGATCTGTGCCTCGGGTACAAAATCACCATTCCATAAAGGATAAATTTGCAACCATGCCATCACTGCATCTTTTGCCTTAGTTCCAAATGGAACTACTCTCATTTTATTACCCTTACCTGTAATCCTTAATAATTGGCGAGTGAAATCAATGTCTTTAATTTTTAGCCCTTGCACTTCCGATAAACGCAACCCGCTAGAATATAGTAACTCCAAAATAGCTTTATCCCTGACCCAAAGTTGTTGTTGCGTTGGAGATTCAGGATCGGGCTGATCAAGTATTTGATGAATTGTTTCAATATCAATCAGCCCAGGCAAAGGTCTAGGTTGACGCTTTAATTGAAAATCATCTGATGGATTAAACAATAAATATTGTCCTTGTTCAGCCCATTTCATAAACTGACGAATAGCTGACAACATACGTTGTAAACTACTAGAACTTAATTGATTAAGCTCGACTTTAAATGCTAAATAACCTCTTAAATCTGAAGTTTCTATGCTTTGTAATGGAATATTTTGCTGTTCACAATAGTTTAAAAAATCAGCAACATCTCTTTCATACGCACTTAGTGTATGTTTAGATTGATTCTGTATCTCTCGCTCTTTTAACCACATGGAAAGTAATTGCATAGTCGTATGCTGCATTTTACTTTTCTCCATGATTCAACAAAAATTTTAATTTTTTCATGAAAATAGTTTATCAAAAAAACGCGGTTTATTCTCTTCAGTTCGCATATAAAATGGTGTTATTTCCTCTCTAAAATATCGATTAATTTCATCTTCCTCTAAATCTAAATGTACCAAGTTAATTTCAATTTTTTCTTTTAAAGATGCATATGCAATTTGGCTAATTTTACGATGTAGCTCATCAATATAATACATAGATAAATGCTGATCGAGTTTTAAACCTATCAATAAAAATGGTATCTCACTCATATCACTATCGTAAATCTGCGCCAAATATGCTGCAATAATATGAAGTTCTGTTGAAAAAAAATGTTTTAATTGCCCAACCATAAATTCTGGATATATATCTGGCTGTTTCATTAAAAATATTGAATCTCCCTCTATT
Source organism: Acinetobacter equi (assembly GCF_001307195.1). NCBI lineage: Bacteria > Pseudomonadati > Pseudomonadota > Gammaproteobacteria > Moraxellales > Moraxellaceae > Acinetobacter > Acinetobacter equi. The sequence continues at coordinate 3,008,674 of NZ_CP012808.1, forward strand.
TCATAACTTTCTAATACTTGACTATAATCTCCCAATAAAATGCCTCTAATTTCATCAGGATAAAATTCTTTAATCGCTTCTGATTCAGGATTTAAAATTAAATGAGCACCCAAGGTAATTTCAAATAAAATTCGACATGGTAAGCAAATAAAATTCTCATTCGATATTTTTCTTAATTTTTCCACTGAAGTAAAAAAAGGAATGATATGCCCATATTCTGGATCATCCCAAACTTTTAAAGAAATAGATTGTTTATTATTGAATGTTTTTTCAGGAAATTTCTCCGTAAGCTCTTCAACATCATATTGAATACAATAAATATTTGCTTCAAGTAACTTCTCTAAAAACTCAGGTCGGTACGCTGGTTCATGTACAGCATGTATTAAGATTTCTTCGAGTTTTCTCTCATCATCTTTATCTTTCATTTTATTTTCCTATATTTATTTTTGTATGGTTAAAAAAAAGCCCTAATCAATTAGGGCTTTTTTATTCAGCTTTTTTAGAATTAAGCTTGAAAGTAACTTAAGTCGAGGCGACCATGATAGACAGTAGCTGTTGGACCAGTCATCCAAACCACCTCTCCTTCACGCCATTCAATCAGAAGTTTACCACCAGCCAATTCGACCTCGACAGCATTAGATAATAATCCACGGCGCATACCTGAAACTGCCGCAGCACAAGCCCCTGTACCACACGCCAATGTTTCACCTACACCACGTTCAAACACACGCAATCGTGCTCGTTTTTCATCCACAATTTGCATAAAACCAACATTCACACGTTGTGGAAAACGCTCATGAGACTCAACAATTGGACCTATTCTTGCAACTTCTGCTGAAATCACATTTGGTACAATTGTCACCGCATGTGGATTCCCCATATTCACAACATCAATTGTTAATTGCTCATCACTTGATAAATCAATGTCATATAAGTTTTCTACATCTTCTGCCACAAATGGAATTTCTTGTGGTAAAAATTTAGGATAACCCATATTTACCCGAACCCAGCCATTCGCACCAAGTTCTGGTTCTACAATACCCGATTTTGTCTGAACTTTAATTTTAGTTTTTGTAGTTAATTGGCGTTCATGTACAAATCTTGCAAAGCAACGTACACCATTACCACACTGTTCAACTTCAGAACCATCTGCATTTAAAATGCGATATTTAAAGTCAGCATTTGGAACATCAGGTGGTTCTACAATTAATAATTGATCAAAACCAATACCAAAATGACGATCTGCTAAACGTTGAATCGTTAAGGTATCTAAAAATGCTTTTTGGCTGATTAAATCAACCACCATAAAGTCATTGCCTAGACCATGCATTTTTGTAAATTCTAATAACATCTCGAATTCATCCTTAAGGTAATAAACGTTCACGTTCCCAAAGTGATTCAATTGTTTCGCGTTCACGAATCAAATGAGCCTGAGAACCATCAACCATCACTTCTGCTGCACGACCACGACTATTGTAATTAGAACTCATGACAAAGCCATAAGCACCTGCACCAAGTACCGCCAACACATCATTTTCTTGAATAGCAAGCTGACGCTCTTTTCCAAGGAAATCACCAGTTTCACAGATAGCACCCACAACATCCCACTCTTTTTTTTCTGTATCTGTTCGTGGTGTTACTTCTTGAATATCCATCCAAGCTTCATATAAAGCAGGACGAATTAAATCATTCATTGCCGCATCAATAATGGCAAAGTTACGGTGATTTGTTGGTTTAAGTAGATCAACTTTCGTTAGTAATACCCCAGCATTTGCAGAAATACTACGACCGGGTTCCATATAAACTTTTAAGCCTAATTTTTCTAAAGCAGGTTTTAAAGCATTGGCATATTCTTCAACTGTAGGAGGAACTTCATCTTTATAAGTCACACCTAAACCGCCACCAATATCAATATGTTTAAGCTCAATTCCTAAAGCTTTTAATTGATCAATCATCACAATGACACGATCAAGTGCATCAACAAAAGGTTGTGTTTCAGTTAATTGAGAACCAATATGACAATCAATACCCACAATATCTAAATTAGGCAATGATGCTGCATATTGATAAGTTTCAAATACAGTATCTGAAGGAATCCCAAATTTATTTTCTTTTAAGCCAGTTGAAATATAAGGATGCGTTTTAGCATCTACATCAGGGTTTACACGCAAAGAAATAGGTGCTTTTTTCCCAAGATGCGCTGCAACTTTTTGAATACGATCAAGTTCAGCATAAGATTCCACGTTAAAACATGCAATACCGACATTTAACGCTGTCTCAATATCAACTTCTGTTTTACCTAAACCTGAAAATACAATTTTAGATGCATCACCACCTGCTTTAAGTACACGTGCTAATTCACCGCCAGTCACAATATCAAAACCAGCACCTAACTTCGCTAATACATTCAATACCGCAATATTTGAGTTAGACTTTACCGCAAAACATATTTGATGATCGATAAAGCTAAAAGCACGATCCATATCTAAGTAATGCTTTTCAAATGTTGCTTTTGAATAAACATAAAGTGGTGTGCCATATTGCTGCGCAAGCTGTTGTAATGAACATTGCTCGGCATGCAAAACCCCATTAATGCGGGTAAAACTCATGAATGTATCCCTTTCGTTGAACAATTATGGTGTTGAAGTTGAAAATTCAGTAACGATAGCTTCTGAAACTGGTGTTGTCACAGCAGATGGAACAGACACATCTTGTTGCTGTTCTTGCTGATTTGATTTTTTCGCATCAGGATATATCAAGTATTTTGAGCGTTTATCGTAAGTTGGATCGTTCGGTAGCTGTAATGCTCCTGTTTGACCACAACCTACAAGTACGCTACTTGTAACCAATAAACTCATGCAGCAAATGGCGAAACGCATCTGACCACCTATAATAATATTATTGAGAAAGTATAACGTGATCACGAACGTGACCAAAGTATTTAACGCCAAAGATTAGCTTTTGTGATAAAAAAACGCCAGTTTTAACTGACGTTTTTCTGTTTAAATCTTATATTATTTCTTTTTATAAAAACAAAAATAACAAATTAATAAAATAATAAACCAAATTGGGCTGATTTTAAGCGCTTGGAAGGTATCTGCCTCTAAAGACAAAACATAAATCATTGTGATAAAGAAAATAATCACAACCCAACAAGTGACCAAACCACCAGGCAATTTAAATTTCGATTTTGCGTGCAATTCTGGACGTGTTTTGTAATACACAATATAACTCCACATAATCATCAACCATACACAAATAAAAAATACAGTTGAAAGTGTCGTTGCTAATGTGAATGCCTTCACCGCATCAGGTACAAAATATTGTAATGCAGCACCACACAATAAACATAATGCTGAAAAATATAATGCATTAGCAGGTACAGCACGACTGTTTAATCGTCCAAAAACTTGCGGACCTTGCTTTTCTCGAGACAAACCAAACAACATTCGACTTGTAGAGAAAACTCCACTATTCATAGATGACATTACAGAAGAAAGCACCACTAAATTCATGATAATCGCAGCAGCAGCAATACCCGCCTGACTAAACAAATTTACAAAAGGTGAAATACTCGGATCAATTGCATTCCAAGGTGTTACAGACATAACAATCAACAATGCCAATACATAGAAAATAATGATACGAATAGGAATTGAATTTACAGCTTTCGGTAAGTTATGTTCAGGGTCTTTTGTTTCAGCAGCAGTTGTACCTACAAGCTCTACCCCAACAAAAGCAAAAATTGCAATTTGAAAGCCTGCTAAAAATCCTAATGCACCTGTAGGAAATAATCCATCATAAGCCCATAGGTTAGTAAAGGATGCAACATGCCCTGCATCTGAAGTAAATCCAGTAAAAATCATCCAAGAACCAACAGCAATTAAGACAATAATTGCAATGATTTTGATCAGGGAGAACCAAAACTCTAATTCACCAAACAATTTTACTGTAACTAGATTCAGCCCCATAATAAAAATAATGGAAGCAACACTGATCATTACACCTTCTTCTGGAGAAAAAGGTAGTCCACCATTAAAAAACTGTAAGTAATAAATAATTGCTGATAAATCTGCTATACCAATGGTGATCCAACATAGCCAATATGTCCAACCGACAAAATACCCTGCCCAAGGACCAATTAAGTCAGAACTAAAATCAATAAACGACTTATATTCAAGATTGGATAATAATAATTCGCCTAGCGCACGCATCACGAAAAAAATCATAAATCCAATAATCATATATATCAGAACAATAGATGGTCCAGCTAAGCTGATGGTCTTACCAGACCCCATAAACAACCCTGTACCTATTGCCCCACCAATCGCAATTAACTGTAAATGTCGATTAGATAAACTTCTTTCTAATTCACCTTTTTCAGCAGGCGAATTAACTTCTCGATCTGACACTCTTTCATTCACCATTCACGCAATAAGTGCGACAAATTAACGCAAAACGCACGAAATTCAAAAGTAAAATTTAATTGTTATTGAAATTCCAATTAATTATGGAAATTAATTCATTTTTCTTATATCTATTATCTCAATTTAAGTCGTTCTTTTTTTGTACATAAAATATAAAAAACCTTGAAAGCAAAGTTAAACTGTGTAAAAAATAATCTTATAAATTTTGATATGAATAATAATTTTACGGATTGCCAATCATGGCACAACGATTGCTTAAAAAATTAAGCCATCACAACAATCAGGATGAAAAGAAGAATCAACTATGCAAAATTTACAATCTTTTATGGAAACATTAAGCGGTTGGGTCTGGGGTCCTTATATGCTTGTACTCATTGTTGGTACAGGGATTTTCCTGACTTTCCGCCTTTTGTTTTGGCAATTTAGGATGTTGCCTTTAGCGTTTAAACAAGTCTTTAGCAAACATAAAGGTGAAAAAAATCAACAAGGTGATATTTCACAATTTGCTTCATTAATGACAGCACTCTCTGCAACAATTGGAACGGGTAATATTGCTGGTGTTGCAACAGCATGTGTTCTAGGTGGTCCAGGTGCTGTATTTTGGATGTGGATGACTGCTCTATTTGGAATGGCAACTAAATATGGTGAAGGGGTTTTAGCGGTTAAATATCGAATAAAAAATGAAAAAGGAGAAATGTCTGGCGGTCCAATGTATTACATTGAACGTGGTTTAAAATGGAAATGGTTAGCCATTATTTTTGCTCTTTTTGGTACGCTTGCTTCTTTTGGTATTGGAAGTTCAGTTCAATCCAATACCGTTGCTCTTACTGTGGAACATAGCCTACATATCGACACTTGGATTACAGGTATTGTAATTACTGTTTTTTCCGCATTGGTTATTTTAGGCGGGATTAAATCAATTTCTAAAGCTTCATCCATTATTGTTCCATTTATGGCAATTGGCTATGTAGCTGGTGGCATAATTATTATTTTAAATAATTTAGAACTTGTAATGCCTGCACTAGAACTCATTTTTAAAGATGCATTTACAGGTGAAGCAGTTGCTGGTGGAGCTGTTGGTGCTGCAATTCGTTACGGTGTTGCTCGTGGTGTATTTTCTAATGAAGCTGGGATGGGGTCTGCACCAATTGCGGCAGCTGCTGCAAAAACAGATCACCCTGCTCGACAAGGATTAGTCTCAATGACAGGTACTTTTATTGATACCATCATTGTATGCTCAATTACGGGCATTGTTTTAGTTATGGGCTTTATTATCGCAGGAAATTCTTTCGGTGATTCAACAGGTGCTGTACTCACAACAAAAGCATTTGACCAACTATTACCAGGTTTTGGTGGTTGGGTTGTTACATTTGGTGTAGTTTTCTTTGCCTATTCAACTATTTTAGGTTGGTGCTACTACGGTGAAAAATGCTGTTCTTACTTATTAGGTGAAAAGTTCGTTCTGCTATACCGCATTATCTATATCATCTCTGTCTTTATTGGATGTGTAGCAACACTCGATCTTGTTTGGTTATTCGCTGATATATTTAATGGACTGATGGCTGTACCAAACTTAATTGCTTTATTATTGCTTTCAGGTGTGATTGCAAAAGAATCTAAAGACTTTATTGCGAAACGAAAATCTGGCGAACTCTACTAAAATATAATTTCATATTAATAAATAGTCACTTCATTGAATCATAAATACGCCGACTTGAAGCATCAAGTCGGTTTTTAACTTTAATTACCAAATTAATAGTTTTGTGGCATCTCACCACGCTTCAATCTTTCATTAATGTCATCAATAACATTTGGTAATTCTGCAATCGTATCGATAAAATAATGTGGTCGAGATGCCTCAAATAAGTGTTCAATTCGAAGACGCTCCTCATTCAATTTATTTTCATCTAACCTTTTATATTCCTCATAGGTTAATCCTAAAGCATTTCCAGAACACGTTAAAGCAACTGTCCACATTCCAGCACTTCGTCCCTCCAAAATACCAGGCCATGTATCATCAACTTTTACACATGCAGCAACATCACTAATACCTAATGAAATTACATTTTGTAGAGATTGAGCTGGATAAGGACGTCCATTTGGAACTTCATCCGTTGCAACAACACAGTCTGGTTCATATCCATTTCGAGCTGCTAACTCTACAACTTTATCCATAACAACTTTAGGATATCCAGAACAAGTTCCTATTTTTAATCCTTTAGATCTTAAATTGGAAATAGTATCTAGGGCTCCTGGTATTAAAGCAGAATGTACTGCAATTTTTTCTATTTGTAAGGGCATAAATCGATTATAAATTGCCGTCACATCATCATCAGTTGGAAGTCGACCAAATTTTTCACGATATCGTTCTGCAATTTCAGGAATATTACATAACGTCCGAATGTGATCCCATTTCCCCATTCCCATAGGACCTCGTGATTCTTCTAAAGAAACCTCGATACCAAACTCACGAAAAGCCTCAACAAAAATTTGGGTAGGTGCAAATGAACCAAAATCCACCACCGTCCCTGCCCAATCTAAAATTACTGCTTGTAATTGATCTGGTTGATCATATTTCATAAAAAACTCCATTTAAACACATTAAAACGATCTATTTTTAATCTATTGCATAATGCTGAAATACTTCAGATATCATTTGACGATCCTTTCTTAAATTTAAGCAACACAAGCGATATTCAATATAAAAAGGATGACCAGTAAACTTAATTGGCTGAAGATTTAGCATGTCGACAAATTCTATTTCAGAGACAAAACCTATTCCGCTTCCTTGTGCAATTGCATAGAAAATTGCTTCACGGCTATTCATTTGCATAACACTATTTAATTTAATGTTTCGTTCGTGACATATATTTTCAACTTGGACACGAGTTTGAGATCCTTCTTCCCTTAAAATAATTTTCTCATGCTGAAGTTGTTCAAGAAAAACTTCTTTTTCCTTTGCCCAAGGATGATCTTCTCGAACTACAGCAACAATTGGATAGCGCTTATAAACTTGTGTATATAAATCCGCTTCAAAATTTGATCTTGCCAATATTGCAATATCTATATCAAAGTTTCGTAACCGAGTAATTGTCTCAGTTGCAGAATAAAATGATGTTTTAAAATCAATTGTCGGATACTGCATCCTTAATTCATGCGTCAATTCCATAGCAATAGGTGGAGAAACTGCACCTATGCGAAACATCCCTACTTTTTTCTGCTGAAAACTTTGTAGTAAATGAATTGCCTCCTCTTCTAACTTAAATAATGGTTTTGCTATTTCATATAATTTTTGTCCAGCCAAACTCATTTCAACCGTATTTCCATTCCGATGAAATAATTCAACCTTAAATACTTTCTCTAATGCTTTGACTTGTTCACTGACCGTGGGTTGACCAATACTCAAATATTCAGCTGCTGTTGTAAAACTCCCTTTATAAGCCACAGCATAAAATGAACGTAACCACTTATGATATTGATGCATTAGTCAATTCCCTCCATAAAAACTAAATGTTGATTTTTTTATCGTCTTACAAACAAAGCAACAAAAGCACTACAAGCACAGGCAATCGTCACAATCATAAAAATTAGAGATGTATTACCTGTCATGTCTAATACACTACCAATTAGTGGCTCTGCCAATCCTGCAAATAAATATGATGCAAAATTCATAACCCCAGTTGCAGTACCTGCTCGTTTAGCACCTGCTAAATCTGGACACAATGCCCAAAAACTAGAGGCTGGACCATAGACAAAGAAGCCACATAAAAATAAAGCACCAATTGCAACAGAACTATATGTAGGAAGTGTCCACATCCATAAACTTGTAATAGCACCTAAAACCATATAAAGAATAATGGCTAAATAACGTTTCGATCCAAATAATCTGTCAGAAACCCATCCATTAGTTAGTGCACCAACAGCCATTCCAACTGGTAATGCAACGGTAATCCAGATAGGATCAATCCCCGCATCTCCTGATTTCCAATTCGAACCTAAAAAATGCACAGGAACCCAAATAATCAATCCATAACGTGCCGCATTTTGAAATCCTAATGACACTGCCGCAATTAAAAGCTTTACATTCTTTAATATTGCTTTATAACGTTGCCACGATGTTTCTTCTACATCACCTGCTAATTCTTGAGCTTTATCTTCTTCATTTGCAACACCAGTATTTTCTAGCGGTTTAAAACCAAGATCTTCTGGTCGTTCACGTGCAACAAAGAAAAATAAAATACCTCCTGCCAACATAAGTAAAACTGGTAAACGGAAAATCCATCTCCATTCCAACTGAAAAACTTCAATTACAACAACAGAAGTTACATACGACAAAATGGATGCACAACCTGCTGCAAATACATAAAATCCATATACTTTTCCACGTTCAGAAACACCCCACCAATTTGAAAGTAAACGGCTTCCTGGTGCCCAACCTAGAGCTTGTAAATATCCATTTGCAGCCCATGGAATAATTAAACTAAAAAAACCACTTGCAAAACTTACAATCCAATTCGCACCACAGGAAAGTACTGCTCCTGTTGTCATAATACGGCGGCCTCCAAATTTATCCGCCAAATTTCCATTAATTGCTTGCCCAATAGCATAAGCCCACAACATACTTGCAGAAATCCATCCTAGAGCTGCACTACTTAACCCAAATTCTGCTTGTATACCAGGTATGGCAAAACCAAATGTTTGTCGACCTGTATAAAAAAATAGATAACAAAACATTGCAGCAAATAACATTCTCCACTGTGCACGTCGAAATGCTGGTGTATTATTATCAGCTAATGGTATTGAATATTGTGTTCGTTCCATGATTCTTATCCTTATTATATAAATACGCGCAAATCCTTTATAAATAGGAAAATATAAAGATCCTCTTATTTTTTCCTACAAGATAATGCTTTTTAAGAAAGAGAAACTCCTATAAAGTTTTTTCCTCGTGCTCCTTGCATCGCATAATTGATCATCTCCATTTGCTCGTCTGCATATACCCCATAATCACAAAACTCTGTTTTAACATCTAAGCTATGTAAGAAATTCAATAATTGTGTCTGAGCATCTTCTAAACTATTTCCGAACATTTTTTTAAAGATTTGATCTCTTGATTTACTCTTACCCCAAGCAAGTCCTAATACATAAGGCAATGTAAATGAGCATGCAATTCCATGGGCTAATCCATACCTCAATGTCATCTCATAAGAAATCGAATGAGCTAACGCAGTCTTTGTATTCGAAAATGCAATCCCTGCTTTTAAAGCTGCTAATGCCATTTTTGAACGTAAATTTTCATTCAATAAATCTTGAGATAATTTAGGTAAACAATCCAAAATATCTTCAATAGCAGAGATTGCAAAAATATCTGAAACTGGATTTGAATTAACATTCCAAATAGACTCTAAAGCATGTGATAAAGCATCTAAGCCTGTTGAAATTGTAATTGCTCTAGGAACAGTTAACATTAAATCTGGATCAATAATTGCAACTTTTGGCCATGTACAATCCAAATGCAAAGAGTATTTTTTTTGTTCTTTACTATCCCAAATTGTTGCCCAAGGTGTTACTTCACTGCCTGTTCCTGCAGTCGTTGGAACAGCGATTAATTTTTTATATTTTGTAGGTGTAAACTTTTTCCCTGTTACTAAAGGTTCAAGTAACTCTTCAAATTTTTTTGATTCTGTTCCAACAATAAGTGCCTTTGCTGTATCAATTGAACTTCCGCCACCAATTGCTAGAACAGTATCGCAATCTTCAAATTTCTCCCAAAAATATTCATATATTTCTTTGAGTTGAATTACATCAGGATTAGGTTGAACATTTTGAATTATATGAACCAACCGATCTCCCAATAACAGCTTAATTTTCTCAATTAACCCTAAACTTTCAGCTTCAGGAAAAGTAACCAAAGTTACTGTCTCGTTTTCAGTTAACTCTTTTAATTTACAAAGAGATCCTTTCCCAAAGTATGTAGTCACAGGATTATAAAAAGTATCGACCATGATGATTTTACGCCTCCCTTTTAAACGTATTTCATAGTCAATCCTATTTATCTTTTAGACAAATCGATTAATTATCAGTTAACATTGATTAAACCATTAACAACTGATTTATATTATTTTTTTACAAGAAAACCACCTGTTTTTTAATCACAATAGTCACTAAAATAGACATTTTTCCTGCGAAAAATAAAAGTAAATATATTCAATCTATAAAAACATTTCAGGATTTTTTTTTCATAAAAAACAACTTCAGCTGTATGCTGTATATAAATTTTATCTGCTTTTAAAATAATATGGCCAAAGCAAAAACAGTATATCGTTGTGAACAATGTGGTACAGATCATCCTAAGTGGGCTGGACAATGTACAGATTGCGGTGAATGGAATTCACTCGTTGAAGTCAACATTGCACCTGCCGTTACGCATCGTGCTCAACCTAAAATGGGTGGTGGTTATGCAGGGCAAGCTTCTGCTGTTACCACACTGAATCAAATTTCTATTTCAAATGAAACACGTTTAGCAACAGGAATTAGCGAATTCGATCGAGTATTAGGTGGCGGTTTAGTGACTGGATCTGTCGTCCTGATTGGTGGTGATCCTGGTATTGGTAAATCAACTATCTTGCTACAAACTGCGACTCATATGGCTTCAGCCAATAGCTCTGCCCTATATGTAACAGGTGAAGAATCATTATCTCAAGTCGCTTTACGTGCACAACGCTTAGACTTACCTACTGACCATTTAAAAGTCATGGCTGAAACTTGTGTAGAGCGCATATGTGAAATTTTAGCGCAAATTCGCCCTGCCGTAGCTATTTTAGATTCTATTCAAACGTTATATACCGAAACTTTACAATCTGCTCCAGGTGGTGTTTCACAAATTCGTGAATCAGCTGCACTATTAACTCGCTATGCTAAAAATAGTGGTACTGCGCTATTCATTGTGGGACATGTCACTAAAGAAGGTTCTTTAGCAGGACCTCGTGTTTTAGAACATATGGTCGATTGTGTTCTTTATTTTGAAGGACAATCAGACTCTAGATACCGAATGATTCGTGCTGTTAAAAACCGATTTGGTGCAGTGAATGAATTAGGTGTATTTGGTATGACTGACAAAGGTCTAAAAGAAGTTGCCAATCCTTCAGCTATTTTTTTAAGTCGTTATGATGAAGCAATACCCGGCTCAATTGTAATGATTAGCCGTGAAGGTACACGCCCCCTTTTAGTAGAAGTACAAGCATTAGTTGATGATGCACATGGTCAACCAAGACGTGTTGCTTTAGGTTTAGAACAAAACCGTTTGAATATGCTTTTAGCAGTTATGCATCGTCATGGTGGTGTTCAAACATCAGGACAAGATGTTTATGTAAATGTGGTCGGTGGCCTAAAAATTACCGAAACAGGTTCAGATTTGGCTGTACTTCTAGCATGTGCATCAAGCTTGAGAGGCAAAGCACTACCACAGCAACTGGCTGTTTTTGGTGAGGTTGGGTTATCAGGAGAAATTCGCCCTGTACCGAATGGACAAGAACGTTTAAAAGAAGCCATTAAACATGGTTTCAAATACATTATTGTCCCTAGGGCCAATGCACCTCAAAAAAAGATCGCTGGTGTACAAATTATTGCCGTTGCAAGATTGCATGAAGCATTAACTGAAGCCATCAATTTATGTGAGTAATATTCACGTTTTTTGACACCTTGTTTTCAGACAAATTTATATATTGAGTTGCAAGAATATACAAATTTTTATTGAAATTTTAATCAAAGCCTATATAAATATAGAAGTTAAACAAGATTTACTTCGACAGGAAAATTTAATGGAAGTTCGACAGCGTGGTTTTATTGCCGGTATTTTAACAGCGGCATTATTGGTAGCTCCTTTGGCAGCAGAAGCAAAACGTGCTGGTGGCGGTAAAAGTCACGGTATGAGTCGCTCTGCAGCGCCATCTCAATCATACCAACAACCTCGTCAAGCAGCTCCTGCTCAACAACCTACAGCTGCACCTGCTCAACAAAAATCAGGTCCTGGTGTAGGTGGTATGGTTGCTGCTGGTGTAGCCGGTGCTGCTATTGGTGCTGTAGCTGCAAATGCTTTAGCAGATGACAAACCTGCAAATGCAGCAAGTGAAGCTCAAGCGCCTGTACAAGCACAAGAGGAAGAAAAAGGTGGTATTCCAAGCTGGTTATGGATTCTATTAATCGCTGCTGTTGCTTTCTTTATCTTCCGCAAAGTCGGAGCAAAAAAAAAACTAGCTTCTAACAATCCTTATGCGCCAAATAGCGGTGCGCAACAAGCACCGTTTGGTCAAACACCACCTACTGGTCGTCCTTCTAATGACGGCACCAATATTTTTGGTCAAAATGTAGGTGGCTCAAATGCAACTGCTCCTGTAAACAATGCTCCTTTTGGCACTGCTTATACGAACAGCGGCAGCCAATTACCAGATGGTACTGAACCTGCTGCATTCCTACGTGTTGCTCGTCAGCGTTTTAACCATATTCAATCAATGAATACAGCAAGTAACATTGCAGAAATTCAGCGTTATTTAACACCTGATCTTTACCAGTCAATGTATAACGACATTATGGAAAACCAAGATCAAGATGTTGCTGAATTTTCTAACTTAAATGCAATGGTTGCAGATTCTGCTAATGAAAATGGTCAATACATTGTAAGCGTACGCTTTACAGGTACAGTGAGTGAAGACTTAAACAGCTTACCTCAACCATTTACTGAAGTTTGGCATTTTGTAAAACCTGCTGGTTCAAGCCAAGACTGGTTAGTTGCTGGAATTCAACAAGAAGGCTAATTTAACTTAGTCTTCAAAAAGCCCAATAACTTAAAGTTGTTGGGCTTTTTTATATAAAATATAATCATGAGAATTTAAAAAATTATTGCAAAATAAAATCTACTATTTTTCGTACATGTATTTCAGTTGTATCTAAAACTGCAATATTAAAATCTGCTTGATCCACAATTAAACCTAATTCCGTACAACCTAAAATGACACCTTCTGCACCAGAAACAATCTGCTTTTGAATAATTGTTTTATATATTTCTTTAGATTGAGAATTAATAATGCCTTGACAAAGCTCATCGTAAATAATTCTATTTATAATTAATTGATCATCTAAATGAGGTACAACAACATCAATTCAAAAATTAATAAGTTAAGTAATATAAAAAGCTTGTCCCATGGTAAATTTTGTACCAAGCAATACCACTTTTTTTAATTTTAACTGCTGAATTTCAGCTGCTACAGCATCAATAATATGTAAAAAAGGAATATTGATAGCACTTAAAATTTGAGGTGCAACCTTATGCATTGTATTGGTACATAAAGCAACTGCATCACAGCCTGCATCTTCTAATTTTTTAGCAATTACAGCAAGTTCATTTCCTGCACGCTCCCATTCTTCATTTCTTTGTAATTGCTCTATTTCTTTAAAGTTCACGCTATAAAATATTATTTTTGCAGAATTTAATCCACCTAAAGCTTCATGTACAAGCTGATTAATACGTTGATAATACAATGCTGATGATTCCCAGCTCATACCACCAATTAATCCAATTGTTTTCATTTTTATCTCTCTTTTATACACATAATTTCCTTTATTTTTCATAAAATAAAACCCCAAATTTGGGGTTTTATGAAAATTCAATAATGATCTAAAACATTATCTTGGTAACGGAATATATTGCTTATTTGCATCTACATTCTGCTTTTTTAATTCACCAATCACGACATTGAGTACTAATTTTTCATTACCACGTTTGACCGTAATATCAATATTACTATTTGGGGCTTGTTGAGCAACATAATTTCTTAAGTGAGATGAAGAGGTAATTTTTTCATTTCCCACTTTTAAAATAATATCACCTTTTTTAATTCCTGCTTGATCTGCTGGTGCTTCAGGCTCTACATAAGCAACCTCTACACCTTCTTTTGAAGATAAGAAATTATCTTGTTTTATAGATTGTAATCCAATACCTAACCATCCACGAACAACACGACCATCTCTTAAAATAGAATTCAACACTTGTTGACAAACTTTTGCAGAAATTGCAAAACCAATGCCCATTGAACCACCAGATTGAGAGAAAATCGCAGTATTTACACCAATTAAATTTCCTGCAACGTCAATTAAGGCTCCACCTGAGTTACCAGGGTTGATAGCAGCATCAGTCTGAATAAAATCTTCATATGTACTAATACTTAAATCAGATCGGCCTGTTGCAGAAATAATTCCTTGTGTCACAGTTTGCCCAACGCCAAATGGATTACCAATCGCTAAAACAACGTCACCAACTTCATTACCACTTAATTTAAATGGCAATACAGGTAATTTATCTAAATCAATTTTAATCACAGCTAAATCAGTATCTGGGTCTGTCCCAATCACTTTAGCTTCTGCTTTACGACCATCATTTAATGCAACAATGATTTTATCTGCCTGAGCAATCACATGATTATTAGTTAAAATATACCCATCTGGACGTACAATTACACCTGAACCTAAACTATTTTGATCTGGTCCTTGTCCGAATTGATCAGGTAATTGATCACCAAAAAACTCTCTAAATGCTGGATCATTAAACAGTGGATGTTTAACTTTTTGAATACTTTGGGTGGTATAAATATTTACAACAGCAGGAGCTGCAACTTTAACTGCTGCATGATAGGACACGACTCCACCAGTACGCGTAGTATCAATTAACGGCTCTACCTTTTCAGCAGGTAATTTAACTCCATCTGCTGAAATTGGTGCTTTTGGCTTGGTTATTTGTTGCCAGCCAATAAAACCAATAATCACAATAATTAAGAGAATCCAAGGCAACCATGTAAAGGTCCTACGCACGATTTATACCTCTAATAAAAAGATTTTACTTCGTTGATGAGTAAATGATTTATAAGTTATTTTAAATGGAAATAAACAATGAATCACAAAAAAAACCAAGAAATTTGTCTCGCTTTGGTTACAATTAAGATATGTTTTATATAATTTAATTCAACTTTTCAGGAAATCTATGGCCAATCTCAATGAAATTATCTTATGGTGTAATCAAACCCTAAAATCTCATGAGTTTAAGGATTATGCACCAAATGGTTTACAAATTGAAGGTAAACTTGAAGTGAATAAAATTCTTTGCGCTGTAACAGCCTCACAAGATGCCATAGATGCAGCTATTTCCCAAAATGCAGACTTACTTTTAGTTCATCATGGCTATTTTTGGAAAGGTGAACCCTACCCAATTATAGGGATGCGTGGCAAACGCATAAAAGCATTAATACAAAATGATATTTCTTTAGTTGGTTATCATCTGCCATTAGACTCTCATCCACGCCTAGGAAATAATGCAGCGATTGCTGATCTATTAGAATTGGAAAATATTGAAGCGCTTGATCCAGCTGAAAAACATCCCATTGGAAATATTGGCTTTTTAAAGCAGCCTATGTCACCTGAAGAATTTAAAGATTTTTTAACATCACGCTTAGGCTTTAATACAATTCATTTAGCTGCAAATAAAAAAGAAATTCATAAAATTGGTTATTGCACAGGTGCTGCACAAGATTTTATTGCAAAAGCTGCTGAACAAAACTGCGATGCATTTATTTCTGGTGAAGTCAGTGAACGTACTTTTTACGAAGCAAAAGAATTAAATGTCCACTATTATGCGTGCGGACATCATGCAACTGAAAAATATGGTGTGCAACGCTTAGCAAAAGCCATTTCTGAACAATTTGATATTGAAACATGCTATTTTGAATTAAATAATCCTATTTAATGTATTATTTTCAAGTACTTTAAAACAGGCCTTATCTCAATAAATTCAAGCTTTATTCTGTATTGTTATTTGCAACTAATGCCCAATTTAGCTCAAGAATCTATTACAATAAGGTCACTTAAATGTCATAACCCAGCAAAATGCAAGGAATTGAAATCATGACAGCGATTACTTTACCCGCTTTACCTTACGGCTACGAAGATTTAGCTCCACATATCAGCAAAGAAACTTTAGAGTTCCATCATGACAAGCACCACAACACTTACGTGGTTAACTTGAACAACTTGATTAAAGGCACAGATCTTGAAGATAAAACTTTAGAAGAAATCATTAAAGCTTCAGCTGGTGATGCATCTAAAGCAGGTATTTTCAACAATGCTGCTCAAGTTTGGAACCACACTTTCTATTGGAACTGTATGGCTAAAAATGGTGGCGGTAAAGCAACTGGTGCTTTAGCTGCTAAAATTGATGAAGCATTTGGTTCTTATGAAAAATTTGCTGAAGAGTTTGCTGCTGCTGCAACAACTCAATTCGGTTCAGGTTGGGCTTGGTTAGTTGCTGACAAAGTAAATGGTAACCTTTCTATTCTTAAAACTTCAAATGCTGATACTCCACTTGCTCATGGCAAAGTTGCTGTATTAACAATTGACGTATGGGAACACGCTTACTACATCGACTTCCGTAATGCTCGTCCTAAATACATCACAACTTTCTTAGAAAGCCTTGTGAACTGGGATTATGCAAACGCTAAATATGCAGGTCTTGCTGCTGGCGTTGAAAAATAAGATCTAACGATTTTATTTTATCTCAAAAGAACCATCCTTATCGGATGGTTTTTTTATATTTGAATCGTCATGAATAGTAAAATTTGATCTATTTCAAGTGTTCTACTCATCACTTCATCCTAGCTTTAAAGCATAAAAACTATCTAATTATTATTTTTCAATCATTTAATAAATTTTCATTTTTTATATTTCTCTTTTATAAATTAGTCAAAATCAATCAATATATAAACATTTTTTTAGAAATTGGCTAATAAAAAAACATTTGGTTATCTTTTCTTGTATTTTTGCTTGACCAGTTCTGATTTCATCCCTAAAATGCGCTTCAGATTCTCCAATAGCTCAGTCGGTAGAGCGACGGACTGTTAATCCGCAGGTCCCTGGTTCGAGCCCAGGTTGGAGAGCCATTCTTCCATAGCTCAGTCGGTAGAGCGACGGACTGTTAATCCGCAGGTCCCTGGTTCGAGCCCAGGTGGAAGAGCCAAATTCTTAAAAAACCCACTCATTGCGAAGTGGGTTTTTTATTGTCTTAATTTTATTTAGTACAAAAATATATTTCTTAGATTCTATCCCCTTATTCTAAGACCACATACACTCTTCCTTTAGTTTATGGTTCTAGATCTTATTTCAATTTCTAAGAAAACTTAGATCTATCATTTTTAGCAATATGACTAAATTTTGTTACAATTTAATCTTAATCGAATTTTATGCATCATTTAATAGAATAAAACGCTGATATTTACTTTACTTTACATAGGCAACTGCGTAAAAATTTAACTTAGCTAATACGTCCCTCGTATCTCTAGAGTCTTATCTAATTTTATTTTGCCGATCAGCCTTAGATCAGCTTTTTGGAGTGTTCAATGAAAAAATATCAATGCATCGTTTGTGGATGGATTTATGATGAGGCGGAAGGTTGGCCACAAGATGGCATCGTTGCTGGAACAAAATGGGAAGATATTCCAGATGACTGGACTTGCCCTGACTGTGGCGTAACGAAAGATGATTTTGAAATGGTAGAAATCTAATTTTTATAAAAGACCATCCTATATGGTCTTTTTTATGTTTTAAAAAATTTATACGGAGAAATACACATGCATCCTATCGTCATCATTGGTTCTGGCATGGCGGGTTATACAGTCGCTCGAGAATTTCGTAAATTAAATGCGGAACAAGAACTTGTCATGATTTGTGCAGATGATGCGATAAATTATGCAAAACCAACTTTATCTAATGCATTAACAGGAAAAAAAGCACCTGAACAAATTGCCTTAGGCGATGCGACTAAAATGAGCTCACAGCTCAATATGCAGATTAAAAGTAATACTTGGGTAAAAGCCATTGATTCAGTAAACCAAACGCTTACATTAGAAAATGCTGACGGACAATCAACTCAAGTATATTCAAAACTTGTATTGGCATTAGGTGCAACACCTATTCGTTTAGCTCTTGATGGTGATGCGAATAATGATATTCATGTTGTAAATAACTTATCTGATTATCAAGCTTTCCGTCTACAATTAGATGCCAAACAAGAAAAACGAGTTGTTATTTTAGGTGCAGGACTCATTGGTTGTGAGTTTGCAAATGACTTAAAAAATACAGATCATCAAGTTTCTGTTATAGATTTAGCTGAACAACCTCTCGGACGCTTGCTACCAGCTCATGTAGCACATCAATTTAAACAAAACCTATCCAATACAGGTATTATGTTTGAACTTGGTACAACTGTAGAAAAAATTACAAAAACTTCAAACAATGACTATGTTATTTCTTTAGCTAATGGTCAGTCTCTTCATGCAGATGTTGTATTATCGGCAATTGGTTTACAAGCAAATATCACTTTAGCTAAAACAGCTAACATTAATACTGGTCGTGGTATTATCACCAATAGCCTATTAGAAACAAATCAACCTCATATTTATGCAGTTGGTGATTGTGCAGAAGTGAATGGTATGCTCCTTCCATATGTCATGCCAATCATGCAACAAGCTCGTGCTTTAGCAAAAACGTTGAATGGCGAGATAACTCACGTTCATTATCCAGCAATGCCTGTGGCTGTTAAAACACCATCGTCCCCTCTTACTGTATTACCCGTTCCTACTGAAATAGAAGTCAATTGGGAAACAGAAGAATTAGAAGATGGCATGATTGCAAAAGCGATTGATGCAAACCATACTTTACGTGGCTTTGTCCTACTTGGTTCTACTGCCAACAAACAAAGACTTACATTAACAAAACAAGTTCCAGACTTGATTCCTATTAAGAATTAAGGTTTTAATAGAAAGGACGCTAATACCGTCCTTTTTTAGAGACATTAAAATGAATAGTGCCTTAAAGTTTAAGGATTCTCCTTATACACCATTTATGCAAGAGACACGGATTACTCTTTCTAATGGTATAGAACTGCATGTTGAAATAGGCGGTAAAAGTACAGACCCTACAATTTTGTTAATTATGGGTTTAGGTGCTCAAGTGCTTTTTTGGCCTGATTTTTTTTGTAAATCTCTTATAGATCAAGGTTATCGTGTTATCCGTTTTGATAATCGAGACATTGGATTATCAAGTAAAATTAAACATGATGGACCTAAACTTAATGCCATTAAAATGATGGGTCGCTTTACATTAGGTCTTAAAAATGAAGGTGCACCATATACTCTATATGATATGGCTGAAGACTGTGCACTCATGATTGATGCTTTGAGCTTAGAAAAAGTTCATGTAATTGGCGCTTCCATGGGCGGAATGATTGCACAAATTCTTGCTGCACAATATCCAACTAAAGTTCAAAGTTTAGGCTTATTATTTACAAGTAATATTCAACCTTTTTTACCTATTCCAAGACCCAAACAACTCTTTAGTTTAATTGGAAAACCCAAATCTAGAGATGAAAATGCTATTATTGACCATACGTTAAAAGTATTCCAAACCATTGGGTCACCAGGTTTGGTAAATCCTTTGGAAACTATGCAAACTGCTAAAAAACTATATGAGCGGAGCTACTATCCAAAAGGTGTACTTCAACAATTTTTAGCAATATTATGTACAGGTTCTCTGCTACAATTAGATAAGCAGATTCATCACCCCACTCTTGTTGTTCATGGGGCATGTGATCGCTTGTTACCACCTGGACATGGTAAAGCTGTTGCGAAAGCAATACCGGGCGCTAAATTTGAATTAATTGAAGGAATGGGGCATGATATCCCACCGCAATTTGTTCCATATCTTAGCGGACTTTTTGCACATCATTTTACATCATAAATATTAGGACACTATGGCTGCATTACCATCCCTAAGACAGCTGTCATATTTAGTAACACTGTCTGAAACGCTGCATTTCACCGAAGCAGCTCGCCGATCTTTTGTAACCCAGTCAACTTTGTCTGGCGGTATCATGGAATTGGAGCGACTTTTGGGTGGCGTACTCGTTGAACGTGATCGCCAAAACGTACGCTTAACTCCACTAGGTGAGCAAGTTGTTGCACGGGCCCGTGTTCTTTTAGCGGATGCTCAAGACTTGATGCGCTTAAGCCGTGAAATGAGTGAACCCCTTACAGGTGATTTACATTTAGGTATCATTCCAACAATTGCGCCTTTTATTTTGGCTCAACTCTTAGATGAAGTGCATAAACAATTACCTAAAATTCAATTGCATTTGCATGAGGCTCAAAGCGAGAAAATCGTAGAGCGCCTTGAGCACGGCAACCTAGATATGATTGTTCTTGCATTACCATTCGATACGCGTGGCTTAAAAGTTGCAGAAATCGAAAAAGAAAATTTATTCTTGGTTTGCCATAAAGCTGATCCAATTGCAATGAAAGCAAACTCATTAGATCAATTAGATCTTTCACGTTTAATGTTATTGGAAGAAGGTCACTGCTTACGTGATCATACACTTAGTGCTTGCCCAATTGGTGAACGTAAAAATGATCATCGTTTAAAAGCAAGTTCACTTCCAACATTGGTTGAGATGGTTTCTGCAAATCTTGGTTTTACTCTATTACCAGAAATTGCACTTCATACCAATATGATTAAAGCAAATCCAGATTTAGTTGTTAAGCCTATTGAGGCAGCACCAAATCGCACTTTAGCTTTAGTTACACGTAAAAGCACACCTCTTCAAAGTGAATTTGATGTTCTATTGCAAATTTTGCAAAAAATCACAAAAAAAGCTTAAGCAATAAACAAAAAAGGAGCCTAAAAAGACTCCTTTTTTTACTTTATATCAGGTAATCGTACTCAATAAAATACGTTGAGCATTATGTGGCTTCTGACCCTCATCAACCTCTGCACGAACCCACGTACCATCACCTTTCAACAACCAAGCCTGTTGATTATCTTCTAAATAATTAACTAAACCTTGCTGATAAATACGTTTTTTCAAAGCAATATCTTCAATTGGGAAACAAGCTTCAACTCGATTAAATAAATTACGATCCATCCAATCCGCACTTGAACAATAAATACGAGCATCGCCATTATTGCTAAAATAATATACACGTGTATGCTCTAAGAATCTTCCAACGATTGATCTCACGCGAATATTTTCAGATAAACCAGGTAAACCTGGACGCAAGCAACAAATTGAGCGAATAATTAAATCAATTTGCACACCAGCCTGTGATGCTTCATATAATTTATTAATTAACTGAACTTCAGTTAAAGCATTCACTTTCACAATAATTCTTGCTAATTTTCCAGCTTTTGCATTTGCAATTTCTTCATCAATGAAGTTAATAAGCTGTGCATGTAAAGTAAATGGAGCATGAAGAAGTTTCTTCAATTTCGCCATTTTACCCATACCAGTAAGCTCTTGGAAAATACGATGCACATCTTCACACAAATCTTTTTCAGTCGTTAATAAACCATAGTCTGTGTAAATACGTGCATTACCTGCATGATAATTTCCTGTTCCCAAATGCACATAACGCACTAACTTATTATTTTCACGGCGTACAACCAAAATCATTTTTGCATGTGTTTTATAGCCAACAATACCATAAACAACAACAGCGCCTGCTTCTTGCAATACGTTCGCCACTTCAATATTTGATTCTTCATCAAAACGTGCACGAAGTTCAATGACAGCTGTAACTTCTTTACCATTTCGTGCAGCTTCAGCCAAAACTTGAACAATTTCAGAATCTGGTCCACTACGATATAAAGTTTGCTTAATGGCTAAAACTTGCGGATCTCTTGCAGCTTCACGTAATAGATTAATAACAGGTGCAAAAGATTCAAATGGATGATGCAATAAAATATCCTGCTTCTTCATCGCACTAAAAATATTTTCAGACTTTTTCAATACTTTCGGAATAACAGGAATATGTGCATCATAACGTAAATGAGGTCGCTTAAAATTTGACAGTAATCGTGCAAGATTTACAGGACCATTCACCTTATAAAGCTGATCTTCATCTAACTCAAATTCATCTAATAGATATTTATAAATATGTTCAGGACAATTTTCTGTTACTTCTAAACGTACAGCTCGCCCAAAACGTCGCGAACTCAACTCACCTTTCAACGCTTTTGCTAAATCTTCCACATCTTCATTTAATGCTAAATCTGCATTACGTGTAACGCGGAATTGATAACAACCTGTTGCTTTCATTCCAGGGAATAAATCTGACACATGCTCATGAATAATGGCAGATAACATCACATGATGCTCTTTACCATCTGTTAACTCATCTGGTAAACGTACAACACGTGGTAAAGAACGTGGTGCAGGAACGACTGCTAAATCTATTTGACGTCCAAATGCATCTTTACCTTCCAAAGTCACAATAAAGTTTAAACTTTTGTTGGCAAGTCTAGGAAATGGATGTGCAGGATCTAAACTAATTGGTGTAAGTACAGGTGCAACTTGTTCTTGAAAATATTTTTTTACCCAAACAGATTGTGCAGGAGTAAGCTCCCCACGTCTTAAAAAACAAATATCCTCTTCTCGTAACTTCGGCAATATTTGTTCATTCAAAATTCGATATTGTCGTTCAATTGCAATATGTGCTTTCTTTGAAATTTTTTCTAAAATTTGTTTTGGTGTTAATCCATCAGGTGTACGACTTTCATTTCCAAGACCTAATTGCTCCATAACCCCAGCAACGCGAATTTCAAAAAACTCATCTAAATTTCTAGAAAAAATAAGTAAGAAGTTCATCCTTTCAAGAACAGGATGTAATGGATCTACGGCTTGTTCTAATACACGCAAATGGAAATTTAAAATTGATAATTCACGATTAATATAACGATCGTTATAGGTATATTCCGTTTGTGTTGGAAGTGTACTAATTGCCGTATTCATATTTCACCTATGAAAAATTCCTTATGACTTTAAGTATGCTTTAAATTTATTTAAATTTCATAAAAAAAGCTCAATTTAATGAGCTTTTTATCTTTTTTAATTTGGAATATGGCTATAACGCATATATTTTTGAATCATACGCTTTTTATAATTTAAGCGTCGATCATTTCTATTATTCTGATAATATTTAGGATTCGTCAAAATAGCTGCTAAAAATGAGGCTTGTTCACGCGTTAAGCTTTTTGCAGATTTACCGAAATAATATCGAGCGGCAGCTTCTGCACCATAAATATGATTACCAAACTCAACTGAATTTAAATAAACCTCTAAAATTCGTTGTTTAGACCACATACGCTCCATCATCCATGTCGCGATGGCTTCCTCACCTTTACGAATAAATGAACGCTTATTATATAAAAATAAGTTTTTTGCTAATTGCTGTGAAATGGTAGATCCGCCTGCAACGACTTTTCCTTTATCTTTATTTCGCTCTAAAGCAAATTGCATTCCAGCCCAATCAAAGCCTTTATGCTGTAAAAATTTTCCATCTTCAGCAGCAACCACCGCTTTTTTCAAATTATCACTAATTTGATCATAATCGAGCCATTCATGTTGAATAGGCTGAGATCGATCTGAATAGTAAGCAATACGCATAAACATTGTCGTATCTACAGGATGCGTCCGCCACCATGCTAAACTTGCAAATATCCAGATTTGAACCAAAAGGAATAAACTAACAAGTATTAATAAGACACGAACAATAAAAGCCTTCATATGGGAGACTGACCCTTAATTAATTTTTGCCTGCTCATGTTAAAATTTACACGGCAAGAAAAAAAGCATTTTCCTTTAATTTTTTAACATAAATATCTAATCAGCCCAATTATGACGAATTCAACACCCACTTTTGTAAAATCTAAATTTGATCTACAGCTATGGTGGATGACTGCCATTCTAATCGCGATTAATGTTGGATTATTTTTCTGGCAAGTTTTAAATGGTATGGATATTAGTTCTCCTAGCACTCAAGATGCCATTCGATGGGGTGCCGATTTTGCACCTTTAACATTTTTAGAAGAACCACAACGCTTATTTACTAGCATGTTTTTCCATTTTGGTTTTGTTCATCTCATGCTAAACATGTGGGCACTTTATCTTTTTGGTAGCATAGCTGAACAACTTTTTGGTCGAATTTATTTTATTTTTCTTTATATTCTTGCTGGCTTAATGGGAAGTTTACTCAGTGGCTATCTTGCCATTCAAGACAGCTATGAAATTCTTTATTTAGGGCAGGTCGAGCAACATTTACTACCTAGTGTTGGCGCTGGTGCTTCAGGTGCAGTAATGGGTTTAGGTGCAGCTTTAACTGTTTTAGCACTGCTTCCTCAGCTCCCTAACCAACATTTTTTCCTTGATCGTAAAACACTTGTGATTGTAATGGGCTTAAACCTTGCTATTGGCTTTACTATTAGTGGAATTAATAATGCCGCTCATGTTGGCGGCATTATCATGGGAATTATCTTAACGCTGATTTGGTATATTGGCGAAAAAGTAAAACTTCCTTTTATATTCAAAGTAATTGGTATTATTACAGGAATAATCACATGTTACTTTTTCTATCAATATTGCCAAAATCAAATTATTGAACTTCAACCACTTTGGCAAGAATTGGTTCAATGGATGATGTCAGACGACTAAAACCTCTAAATGGGCTTTTAAAAAGATGAATCAAGACTGATTCATCTCTCTTAAGCTCTTTAATGGTGGAATATGACTTAAGTATCCCAGACGATAACGTCCAATTAACATACACAATATGGTCATGCTTAAAGGTAAAATCAACCAAATTTCCCAATGTAATTGCATGACCAAATCCATACGTGAACTCGCAATAGCACTAACTACTTCAGCAAAAATACAAGAGACAATTCCTGCAATAAAGCCCATAAAACCAATTTCAAGAGTTAACATATTTTTTAATTGGCGCTTCGAACCTCCAAAAGAACGCAACAAAGCAACTTCTCTTTTTCGCTCATCCATTAATAAATTTAAGCAAGCAATGAGGACCAAAATACCAGAAACACTAACAAGCAATGCCAGTAAGCTAATAATTTGAATCAGTACACGTACTAAATTTTTAATTTCATCTAAAATTAAACTAACATCAATAAATACAGTATTCGAAAACTGCTGAATAATAGGAATCAGTTTTGCCTTACTTTGCTCAGGCACATAAAAACTACCTAAATAACTTCCCGCATTTTCATCCATTGTTTCAGGTGAAAAGATAAAAAAGAAATTGGGGCTAAAACTTTCCCATTCTACTGTTCTTAGATTAATTACCGTTGCATGAAGCACTCCTTCAGGCAAACTAAAACTAAGCTTATCTCCAACCTTAATACCAAGTTCTTTTGCCGTTTTAGCTTCAACAGAAACTTCATTCAATGCATTAAACTGCGAACGCCCTTCTACAATTTGATTATTTTCAGGATATCCATTCGCTTGTGTAAGATTTAATTCACGGCGTAATGAATTGTTTTCCTTCACCAATTGCTCTGAAAATGGTTGATCATTTTTCGCAATTAATCGCCCCTTTACATTTGGATATAAAGGCGTACTTTTCCAACCTTGTTGTGCAATTTGCGCTTTAAATTCAGGCATATCAAATGGTGGAAGCCCATACACAAATTGATTTGGTGTTTGCGCTGGAAGTTGTTGTTGCCAACGATCCATTAAGTCTGTGCGTAATACCATTAATACCGTAATTAGACTTAGTCCCAATGCCAAAGCCGTAATTTGAAATGCTGTTTGATATGGCACGCGAATATACGTAGATAATCGAGATTTACTCGCTCTGATTGCTTTTAAAATTACCCAAATTACAGCATATAAAGCAGTACATAACAGGATAATTGAACCAATCACCAATACGCTTAAAGTTAAATTTTCAGTCAATACCACACTAAAAACCACAAGACTTAAAGTTCCTGTAAGCAACATCCAAAGCCATGAGCTTACTGACTTTTCTTGTTGACGAATCACACGAATTGGTGGCGTATTTAAAAGTTGCAATAGACTTGGCAATACAAAACCAAGTAATACCAATGTGCTGGTGAGCATTGCAATTGGTAATGGCCCTAAAAGCAAAGCCATTGCTGAAAATTGAAGCTGTAAATGAGGGATTAACTGCAACATCAATTGCAATAAGGCATAACCCAAACCAACACCAATAACTGAACCAATCAACATTGAAATAACTAAAACAACAGCTAACAATACTAAATATGCCATCAAAATATTGGATTTTTTGGCACCAATACAACGTAGCAGTGCAATATGATCTTGGTTTTGTTGTACATATCTTTGCGCAGTTAAAGCAATTGCAATACCACACAATAAAATGGTGAGAATATTTGCCAATTGCAAGAATGTATCTAAATTAGATACAGGTTTCATTAACCGTGTATTACCTTGACTTGCATTTCTTATTTTTAAACTACTTTGCTCTTCAATATCTTGCCCTTCAACTTGAGCTGTTGGAGGATGATCCTTAATATATTGCTTAAATGCTCGCTCATATTTTTTGATTTGATCTGCTTCACCCGCAAGTAATAATCTATATTCAATACGACTTCCCACTTGAATTGCATTCGTAGCAGCGACATCATCTTGAGAAATTAAAACGGTCGGAGAAAAAGCAGAAAAACCTAATTCTTGATTTGAATCTTGCTCAATTACAGCAGCAACTTTAAATTTTCCATCAGCGATATGGATGGTATCTCCCACCTTTACATGCAACAAATCCATTGCACGCTGACTTAACCAAACATCTCCCTTTTTCACAGAAGATTGCTGCGGATTTACTGTCATTTGCCCACGTAATGGAAACGCTTGATCAACTGCTTTGACATTCACCATTACAAAGTTTTCATCTGTATGTGCCATAGAGCCAAATACAGTAACTTTAGATTGCTGTAATGATGCTTTTTTAGCTCTATTTTCCCAAGATGAATCAATAGGTTGATTATCATTTAATACCAGATCTGCTGCTAACATTTCAGAAGCTTGCAACGCAACAGCTTGCTTAATTTGTTCATTACTAAATTTCAATGCAGTCGTTGCACTAATTGCAAGTGTTAAAGCAATAATGAGTAAATAAATGCCTGTTGTTTTAAAGCTTTGTGTAAAGATCGGACGAAATAAATGATTCACTTCATCCTCCTTGTGGATGCTCAATGAGCTGACCATTGAGCAATTCAAAATGACGATGACATTGTTTTGCTAACTGCTGATCATGTGTCACCAAAACTAAAGTTGTTCCCAATTCACGATTAAGCTGAAATAATAATTGTTCAATTTCTTTTGCTGTTTCACCATCTAAATTTCCAGTAGGTTCATCTGCAAAAATAATTTGCGGCTGGCTAATCAAAGCACGTGCAATTGCAACACGTTGCTGCTCACCACCCGATAAAACTTTGGGCGTTTGATGAATTTGTCTTTCTAAGCCAACTTTTATTAATAACTCAATTGCTGCTTTTTCAGCATTTTTATATTGGAAATTTTGCTGCAACCGTAAAGGAAGCATGACATTTTCTAAAGCACTTAAATGTGGAAGTAACTGAAAAGATTGAAATACAAATCCAATATATTTTAAGCGAATAAGTGCTCTTTGCTCTTCACCTAAATCATGTACAGCTTCACCACAGACTGCTAACTGCCCACCACTAGGTTGATCTAATGTTGCTAAAATCCCCAATAATGTAGACTTCCCTGAACCAGAACGCCCAGTAATCGCAACTTGATCACCTGCTTGAATTTCTAAATTCAAATTTTCAAAAATAACTAATTCTTTATGTGCAAGTGGAATCTTTTGTGTCAATTGCTGTGCAGAAATTATTGCTTGTGGCATGATTAAGTTATCGTCATTAAATGTGGTCATAGCATCCTTATGCAAAAAAGCAATCTCATTAAAATAAAATTCGTGTGTTGTCTTTTATTCAGCATAGGTTTTTTGCCAATGCTTGCTTCAGCTAAAACTATCATGATTTTAGGTGATAGTTTAAGTGCTGGTTATGGGATTCAAAAACAACAAGGTTGGGTGAATCTTCTACAAAATAAACTAAACCAACAGTATCCCAAACAACATAAAGTGGTCAATGCAAGTGCAAGTGGTGAAACAACAAGTGGCGCCCTTGCTCGTCTACCAAAATTATTACAAACCCATCAACCCGATATTGTTGTCATTGAACTGGGAGGAAATGATGGTTTGAGAGGTCAACCGCCTCAAATGATTCAAAAAAATTTAGCGCAATTAATACAGCAAAGCCAAAAAAGTAAAGCGACTGTTATTCTTTTAGGAATGAAAATTCCACCGAATCTGGGCACAGCATACAGTAAAGCTTTTGAAAATACATATAAAACAGTAAGCCAACAATATAAAGTAAAACTACAGCCGTTCTTTTTAGATGGTGTAGCTGGAAATAAATCTTTAATGCAACAAGATCAAATTCATCCTAATGCAAAAGCACAACCTATTTTACTAAATAATACTTATCCATATATCAACAGTGCTTTATAGGCACCTTTGATTTTATAAACTAAGCTCTATATAGATATGAGCCTTACTTTAAAGTAGGTTTTTTTCGCATTGGGTACTGCTGTTCAAATGAATATGCTATTTCTAATAATTGCGGTTCACTTAAAGGCAATCCAAATATTTCAATACCAACAGGAACTCCAATCGGTGCTGTTTCTGTTTTTGGGCTAAATCCTGCAGGAACTACAATTGAAGGGAATCCCGTTACTGAACCCAATACACCATTACGTTCAATTTGAGTTTCACCAATTGGTACAACTAAGCGTTTTTGATGAGGAAAAACCAAAGCATCCAACTGATTATTTTTCATCAATTTTTCAACATCTTTTTGCAATTTTTCTCTCGCTATTAAGCGCTTCTTATATTCTTCTGAATCTTTTTTTAAAGTCACTGCTTTTTCAATATTTGCTTTAATTCCATCATCAAACTCTCCTGATTGAATTAAGTTAGCTAAATTACCAATTGGTTTTTGTTTTGGATGACTTATTAAATATGTACTTAAATCTTCATCCAAATCATATAAATGAACACTTGTATCTCTCACTAGAGCATCTGCATTAATTGGCTCATCTATCTGAATAATCGTTGCCCCACTCTTTTCCATTTGTAAAATTGCTTGGTTTACAACATCATTTGTTGTTTTATGAATATCTTCTTTTCCAAAAAAGCTATTTAGAACTCCTATTCTTTTATTTTCCAATCCATTTAATTTCAATGATTGAGTGTAATCTACGGAATAATTATTAGCTAAACTTGTTATAGAATCTGTCGGATCATATCCTACAATAACATTTAACGTTCTCGCAGCATCTGTAACCGTTCTTGTAATTGGACCTGCGGTATCTTGTGTAAATGAATATGGAATAATACCTGATCGACTCACCAAACCAATCGTTGGTCGGAGTCCTACTAAACTATTTGCTGACGCAGGTGATCGAATTGAATTAATAGTATCTGTTCCAATACCAATAATACCGAAATTTGCTGCAACACTCGCACCAGTACCACCACTAGACCCCCCTGGTGTTCTGGTTAAATCATAAGGATTATGTGTTTGCCCTTGCATTGAACTTTTTGTTTCACCCCAAACTGCAAACTCATGTAAATTAGTTTTAGCAATAACAATTGCTCCAGCATCTTTCAGCTTTTGAGCAATAAATGCATTTTCTGTTGTAATATTATTTTTTAAGCTAATAGAGCCACCTGTAGTTAATAAATTTTCAGTATCTACATTATCTTTTAATAATACAGGCACACCCTGTAATGGCTTTAATTTTCCTATTTTTTTATATTCTAAATCTGCTTGCTCAGCTGCAATTAATGCTTCTGGATTAATGACAATAATACTATTAAGATGCGCTCCCTTCTGATCATTTTTAGCAATCGCATTTAAATAATCTTGCATTGTTTCTTTAAAAGTCGTTTTATTTTCAATGATTAATTTATGCAATTGATCTACCGTCAATTCAGCTGTATCAATATTTGCATATGTACCACTTGATATCATAAGCATCAATATCGCGACTTTTAAATTAAGATTTTTCACACAATTTCCCCAAACTAAACTAGTAATTCAATATTTAGAGCAAATCACATGCCAAATTTAGCTTTAAAGCCCCTAAATACAAAAAAGCCAGCAATTTTGCTGGCTTTATACTTCAATTTTTAATTAAAAATCGTAGAATTGTACTTCACCTGTTTCAAGTGAATATTCTGCACCTACAATTTGTAGTTTACCTTGCGCAATTAAGTTTTCCAAAACAGCAGAACCATGTCGTAATTGATTCACAGATGCAAATACATTTGAACGCACAGCATGCTTAGATAATTTATCTAAATCATCTTTTAATTCAGTTTGCATTAAAATTTCAACCGAAGGTCTTACGCGATTTACAATAGACATTAAATTTGCAGATGATGGTTGTGTAGGATTCATTAATGCACTAATAGTTGAATGAATCGCACCACAATGTGTATGCCCAAGAACAACTACTATAGGGCAACCAAAACTTTCAGCCGCAAATTCAACACTGCCAACTTGAGATGGCGCAACAATATTTCCTGCTACACGAATAACAAATAAATCTCCCAAACCTTGATCGAATACCATTTCAGCTGGTACACGAGAATCTGAACAGCCCAAAACAATTGCAAACGGTTCTTGGCTTTCTGCCATTTCTGCACGTTGAGCATGAGTTAAAAGCTTTGGATGATTCGTCTGACCATTTACAAAACGTTGATTTCCATTTTTTAAACGTTCTAAAGCTTCTTCTGCTGTAAGCATTTTATTCACCATGATTTGAAGTCTGAATATTTTAATCTCTGTCTAATCGAATGTCACTTGCAAATAAATTAAGGTTTATCTCTTTTTACCAAACTAAAAGTATTGAAAACAACTCAAAATATTGTGATATAATTCACAAAATATATATTTGTGTTTAAATACAACATAAAAAGACTTAGTGACAAGTCAAATAAAATATTTAGAATAGAATCAATAACATTTGAATCAGAGACTAAGTTTTTTTTAATAAATTTAGACTTTAGATCAAAATGAATTTAAGGTAATCGGGAAAGCAAAATATGTATTCATTCACTCGAAGACTTAGTGTTTTTGGCAAAACATTATGTTTTGGACTTGCTTTATTGCTTTCCTCATCTCTTCAAGCGATTGATAAAAGTATCGATGCTTCATCAACTAATTTTTCAGTTATTCAAAATTTTATCGAACACGAAAGACAATCAGCTGGATTACAAAACAAAACTTTAAAAGTTGGTGACCTTACATGGCACTATAGTGAAGGTGGCTTGTCTCAGAAGCCTTCTATTTTATTGCTTCATGGATTAGCGGGAAATCGTGACAACTGGAATAAAGTTGCTCAATATTTAACACCGTACTATCATGTTATTATTCCTGATTTACCCACAAATTTTGATGCCCAAATTCCTAAAAAGTTTGATATTTCTGTTCCAAATGTATCTTCTGAACTTCGACAATTTATAGAAGCACTACATATTGAAAATAATTTAAATATTGCAGGACATTCTCTAGGAGGCTCTATTGCGACCTACTATGCTTCTCAATATCCATTTGATACCCAAAGTTTATTTTTATTAAGTAGTGCTGGTATTTATAAAGATGCAAAAACATCTTATGCACTAAATCCAGCGCAATTAAAATCTTTAGTCATTACTAAACCGGGCGATTTAGATCAAATCCTTTCAAAATTAATGCAATCTCCACCACCTATTCCATCAAACATTAAAATTGCTCAAGAAAATTTATTAATCTCACAGGCATTTCAGACTACACAGTTAATTGATCAAGTCATCAAACTCAATCAAATTTACACACCTGAAACTTTTGCTCGTTTAGCTCGTTCTGTAGAAGCGCCTACTTTAATTTTATGGGGCAAACAAGATCAAATTATTAACTATGAAGTAGCAACTGAATTACAACAGCTTATTAAAAGAGCCGAAACTCCTATTATTTTAAATAATGTTGGTCATATGCCAATTTTAGAAGCTGAAAATTTAGTTGCTCAATCTTATTTACCATTTCTAGCCAAAACACAAAACCTAAAAAATCCACTTGCTGATAAACTAATACCTTTAAATTAAAGTCGAGCTGATATGTTGAAAGTAGATATGATTGAGCAGCTCATAGAAGCTCACTTAAATTTTCTAGATCAAGAATTGTCTAATACAAACAATATTAAAACTGAGTTTGTTTGTTTTTATCAATGGTTTCGCAAACAAACACTACAAGATATTTGGACATTCGAACAAATTAATCAGCTATTACAACAACAAATTTTAGCAACATCTTTAAGTGATTTCTTCCTTCAGCAACTCGTTGAGCATATTCATTTTGCTCTTGTACACGATTTAAATGAAACAACTAAAATTTCGGATCTTATCCCTGTTTTAGCCGTTGATAAAATTGCGCAATATGTCTCAAGTAAAAGTGAACACCGTCAACACTTAATTAAAACTATCGTCAATAATCCTGCTTTTTCTGCAATGATTACACAATTAATTCAGCATTCAATTCAAGATTATTTAGATAATTCAGTTATGGTTAAACATGTTCCTGGTGTTTCTAAATTTATGAAAATGGGGAAATCAGTTCTAGAAACTGTCACAGATTCTAACTTAGATCAGACAATTCAAAACTATTTGCAAAAAAACATTTTAAAACTCAGCCAAATGAGTGAACATGTTTTAAATCAACATTTTGATGATCAAAAACTTTATCATTTTCAAGCAAATTTATGGCATAAAATTAAAGATTTACCTGTTTCTGTAATTAAAAACTACATTGAAATACAAGATTTACCACAAACAATAAATTTAGGTCATGAAATTTGGGATCATTTAAGACAAACAGATTATCTAAAGCAACAAATACATGATGGTATTTATACTTGGTACATCCGTAATCAGGAACGCTCTTTTGATTTATTACTTCGTGACTTAAATATTGAAGAAAGTTTAGTGCAAAATGAACTGCAAAACTTGCTTGCCCCTCTCGTTCAGCAACTTATTTCTAATCAATATTTGCATGCACGTGCACGTGTTTATCTAGAAAAATTTTATTATTCAGCACATGTGAAATCTATTTTAAATATATAAATTAAATCAAGGGAAATCAGATATATTTCTAATTTCCCTTTAAGTCCTTTTAATTTTGAATTGTTAGAAATAAAAATTTAAAAATGCATAATTGTATTATCAAGCATCTTTAAACGACTGCCTTCTTCTTGCATTTTATGATTAAATTTTTGAATTATTTTAGCATCCACCAATTTCGATTTAGTTCCGACTGGCTGTAAATAATGTTCATTCATCAATAAAAAAATCGTTTCAATTAAAAACATAGGATTCTGCTTAAAGTAATTTAATTTCAGTAAATCATAAAAATACGCTTCATTTTTTACAAATAATCCAAATACTTCAGAAATAATCTCTTTCGGTGCTTTTATTTCACCTATATTTGTATGAAAGGTGATAGCACTATTTTTAGGTACATGCGGCAGCAACTTAAATTTTAAATTACCAATTTCATGAACATGCTCAGTACTCGTTAATGCTTCAGGTTTTTTTGAAAAATATCAACTCTTTGTTTTGAATTCCTTGCTAAATCCTTTAAATATTCTTTTAATTCAGGTGCTTGTTGATTCTGAACAATTTGTTGCATATTTCTTGGAATACTCAAACTTTCAACATTTTCAACTGGATTGCACTTCCTATATAATTCATCTGTGTCGCGCTAAAAACTTTTTGATGCAAGTCACACTATATAACGGTTGCCAATAATCTGTTAAAAACTCATGTACCAAATACGAATTACTATTTTCTAATGACTTTATTATTGCTTCAATTTGAGGATGATCTACAAATGTTCCAGCTTGATGCAAAGCTGAAATAGTGTTTTACCTATTTCAATATTTTTTAAGAAGATTCATTGTTTTGTTGATCTACCAAATGGAGTAGTTTTTGTATCGGTTGTAAGGCACTAGAACCTGGATAACACATGTATGCAAATAAATCCCCTAAATTTTTTAGAAATTTAGCGACTATTTGCAAAATATAATCTTGTTCTTGAGCTGAAACCCACGTAAATGTTCCATGATTCACAATAAAATCAAACTGATTCTGATTTGTTTCTAAAAAAGTTTGAAAATCACCATGTATAAATTCAATATTTTCAATCTCTAAATATGCTGCTAACCCTTTTGCTTTTTCAATATGTTGCTGATTAAATCAACTCCTATAAATTGTCCATGAGGATTTAATATTGCACAAACCAGTAAATTAATTCCTGTTGCACAACCAAGTTCTAAATATGAAAATTTTTTATCAATATCAATAGTATTAAATCCTGAAAACTTTAATACTGTATTCAACCATAACGGCTGCATTTCCTTATAAAAAAATATGGGATAAGGTGCATCCAATACATAGCCATTTTGCTTTTTCATGTAATACCCATAATAATTTAGATTTAAATCAAATGTGAAAATGGGGCTATTCGCCCCATTTTTATTTAAAATTTAATGTTCATTGCAACACTATATCGTCTACCATCTAAAACATAGCTGTTCCCATCATCAACTACATTTTTATTGGCAACATTATAAACACCTGTAGCAAACTCCAGATTATCGGTATATTTATAAACGGCACCTAAATCAACAAAAGTATATGATGGTGTTGGTATACCCATTATTACTTCCGCTTGTCTCACCTCTATAATTTAACTGTGTCCATAAAAGATTTGATCTGTAACATCCCATCTAAGCAGCATTAAACATATGTTTAGGAATATCATTTAATGGCTTACCTTCATACTGACCAGATTTTTGCTCACTATGGTATATGTGTACGACTGTCTATACTTCACCGTATCTGTAATATGATAATCGGTTGTTAATTCAATTCCACGAATTTCTGCTTTATCAACATTATAATTGATGTATAGCCGTTCGAATATAAGGCAAGTTAGGATTATCTAAATAGAATTGACTTCCCTCTTCTTGATTCCTGTAATACGTGATGATCTCGTAATTTTATTTTTAAAATCTGTTTGGAAGAACATTAAGCTTCCCTCAAGCCCCAATCTTGATTGTTATAAGCAAACACCTTCATATGTAAACTTTTTTCTGGTTTTAAATCTGGGTTTGGAATAATTGCTCCCCCCATTGAATTCAACATATACTCAGGAGATGAATTTCTCAAGCTTGGAGCTTTATACCAGAAATTACGCCACCTTTAACAATTAAATTATCCGTTGCGTTATAACTGCATAAGCTTTGGGACTAAAATTACTACCAAAGAATTCATTATGATCATATCTTCCACTGAAAGTTAAAGCTAAATCATTTGTTGCATTCCATGTATCTTCAGCAAAAAGTGACCATTGGTATCTTTCTAAATTAGTGACTTTACCAGCCATATCTGTTTTTTGATGGTAGTACCATCTTTAAGTTTTTCTTTTTTATAAGTTGCACCTAAAGTCAAGTATTATTATCAAAGAAATAAGCACCTTGAGAGTTTGCTGTCAAAGTTTCAAATCTAATTCCCCAGGATTTGTCACATCAACTTTAGTTCCATCTGGATTTGTTATCGTGATTGTTCTCCCTGTAATAGAGGTGTTTTTTATCTTTGTCGTACTGTAAATATGAGTTAACTACAAGCTTGTCATATTTCCCTTCGTGCGTAAGGCTATAATTATTTTTATCTAATTTTGAATACGTTCTTGATGCTGTAGGCAATAGACTTAGGCCCGGATTATGCTCACGTTCTTGTTGAGTATTTGAATATTCCGCTGTAATTGTATTGTTTTCATTTGGCGTGATACAAACTTTGTACCAATATCCTTTTTAGTAAATTTTGGGTCACTTTCCCCAGATTCTGTTGTTGTTCTCTGCAAATGACTTTCATCAATATTTTGAAAACCGCCTGTGACTTGTAATGATAAAAGTTTATCATTAAAGGGGTATTAACATAAACACTTGTATTAAACTCATCACTATTGACATCATTTGAACTTGCGGCTTTTACATATTCTGTCCGAACACTTGCAGTCATTTTATCCTGATGTTTTTTAGTAATAATATTAATTACTCCTCCCATCGCATCAGAACCATATAACGATGATGCAGAACCTCGAATGACTTCAATTCGTTCATTGCTTCTAGAGGTGGTAAGAAATTAACAGAGGCACCTTGTACTCCACCATTTGTCGTCAATAAACTCCCATCATTCATTGGTTTACCATCTACCAATACAACGTATACGACGACCCATTCCACGAATGGATACAGTTTGATTTGTTCCACCCCCTGTACAAATACACCTGGTACATTTTTAAAGCGTCAGTGACATTACTATAAGATTTTTTTGCAAGTTCTTCTGCTGTAATTACAGAAATTGTTGCGGCTGCATCTGCAATATTTTGTTCATAACC
This sequence comes from Acinetobacter equi, assembly GCF_001307195.1. Classification (NCBI taxonomy): domain Bacteria; kingdom Pseudomonadati; phylum Pseudomonadota; class Gammaproteobacteria; order Moraxellales; family Moraxellaceae; genus Acinetobacter; species Acinetobacter equi. The sequence continues at coordinate 3,045,549 of NZ_CP012808.1, forward strand.
ACCCGCAGTCGTTACAACAATTGTATCCAACTGCATAATGATTCTGTTGAATTATCCGTATTCTGCTCATTTGCATATACGGAAATAGTCATTGCAGAAAGTACTGCTAAAGTGAGTGTACTTTTAAAAAATTGCTTATTCATAAGATGCTTAGCCCCAACCCAATTGAAAACTTTGTTTAAATTTTGACGCACATTTTATATATTAATAAGAATAATGCAATAGATAATAATAACTATTCTCATTATTATTTATGAGTGATCTATGTAATAAATTTATAACAAAAAATAGCCTCTTAAAGAGGCTATTTTGATCATTAAAAATATCGAATTATTTAAAGTATGCACCATCTGCTTGACTATGATCAGTTTGATCACCACACGTTTAATTCAGGAATATGCTGTTGAAGCGTAGTTTCAACACCCTGTTTTCAACGTAACATCAATGGCAGAACACCCTTGACAACCACCACCAAATTTAAGTACAGCAGTTAGACCATGTTCAGGATCATCAAGTACTTCAACTAATGCACAATTTCCACCATGTCCAGCCAGACCTGGATTAATTTCTGATTGCAGAACATAAGTAATACGTTCTTCAATAGATGCATCTGGTCCTACACGTGGCACTTTAGAGTTTGGTGCACGGAATGTTAACTGACCACCAAAACGATCTTTGTTGTAATCAATCACTGCATCCAACAAATATGGAATTGATGGTGAATCAATAAATGCAGGAAAATCTGGTAATCTTGTTTATAGTCAGTAGGTACTACTTCGTCTGGAGCACTGTAGGCCATACAACATTCAGCACGTGGCGTACCTGGATTTTCAACAAAAACACGAACACCAATACCTGGTGTATTCTGTTTTTCCAATAAATCTTTCAATACTCTTGTGCAGTTGGTGTAATGAGTAAGTTAGGAATTTCTCCTGCAACTGCAGTGCTGGTGTTTTCAGTCGACATAACAAATTTTCCTCAATCTGAAGTTCCTATTCTAACTGAAGATGCGTCTATATAAAAAAAAATCAACTAAATTTGTTGGAATTAATTATAAAGTTTGAAAACTATCATCAAATTAATGGCATTATTGGACACATGAATATAATTTTATGATTTCCTACTTATGCTTGATTTACCTTTTAACCATACTGTAACGATTATCATTATTACAGTTATTATTCATTTTTAGCCTTTTCAAATCAGCGCTTAATGATCGTTTAATATTTTGGCCACCGGCAATGCAAAAAGGCCAATATGATCGTTTTATTACTCATGGCTTTATTCATGCCGATGGTATGCATTTACTCTTTAATATGTTCACCCTTTTCTTCTTTGAAGCATTATTGAAAGTTTCTACCGTCAGTATGCCTATGACATGGGCTTTGTACTTTTTATTTAGGTGGGCCTTATTTTTGCGATTTTACCCAGTTATTTAAAACATAAAAATGATACTCAATGGGCAAGTCTAGGAGCTTCAGGCGCTGTTTCTGCCGTTTTATTTGCATATATTCTTTTTCAGCCTTGGAAACTTATTTTTGTTTCTTCATTCCAGTGCCTGCCATTATTTTTGCTATTTTATACGTTGCTTATAGTATTTGGTCTGGTAAAAAAGGAAATTCAAAATATCAACCACAGTGCTCACTTATGGGGGGCTGCTTATGGAGTTATAATAACAATTTTAATTGAACCAAAGGTTCTGCTCATTTCTTTAAAGCACTTTCTCAACTTCCTTTCTAATATTTCAAAACTCAGGGCTTTAATTTCAAAGCCCTTTAAAATACGATCAAATAATTACAATTAGACTATATTATTGATTGATCATAATTACAAATTTTGAAACACCTCTTATAAAAGTTGGTATCTATTGCCACCGCATTTCTAAAGTTTGTAGCGATAATGTATACATCTGTACATTAATTACATTTGTAGACGAGCTATTTTGCAATGACATCATCTTTAGAAGGCTTACAGTTTCCTATTCATTCAAAAACGAATAAAGCCAGCACATCACAAATGGGAAAAGATATTATAGCTGCGGCATTAGCTAATATTGATCCTGCAATAAGTTTAGAAATAAAAAATGAAAAAAACTGGCGTAAGCAATATCCCAAATACTTTAAAGCGCTGGTTAAACATGGCATTAAAGATAGCAAATACACCTTAGAAATTGCTAAAAATGGATTAACAAAGGCTCATCAATCTTTTGATTTCTATCACAATCAAAATAAACATTCCTTTTCCGATGTCATGACGCTTCCTCACAATGCTTTACATACTTTTAAATTTACTGGTAAAAATGACAAACAACCTGAATGGTACGTTCCATATCAAGGTAAAAATTTACAAGGAAGTGAGTTACTTACACAAATCCAAATTTGGGAAAATTTGGGTACGATTGAACCTAGCCATGCAGATGCTTTACGTGAAGTCATTGCACATCCTGAATGGCTTGATTTATCTGATCGAACAATGGTTTTATTTGGCGCTGCATCTGAAGCAGGGCCCTCACCTGGCTTTCAAAATGGAAAGCAAATATTGTCGCTGTAGACTTACAAAATGAACGAGTATGGGAAAAAATTCTCACAACAATTCAAAATGGTAATGCCACACTTTATGCACCTTCAAAAGAAAATGTAAATCATATAACTGATATGGCAACATTAAAAACCAAGTTAGGTGCTAATCTTTTAACACAAACACAAGATATCGCTCATTGGCTATTAGAAAATCCAAATCATTTAGATCTTGCTGCAATTGCTTATTTAGATGGTGAAAAACATGTCCGTGTCGCATTGGCAATGGACGCTATTATGGAATATATAAGCCAGCACAAAGTAAATACTAGCCTCATGTTTATGTGTACACCTACTGATGTATATGCTGTACCTGAAGAAGTCATTTCCTCAGCACATGAAAAATTCAAAAACCGCTCAGCACTAAATAAATTATTAACAAAGAGTATTTCAACAGTAAGTTTCAAACATTTCTTTAATGAAAATAATGATGCACTTATTCAATCAAATGACCAAAAATCGTATGGTATAGCAGATTGCTTAGTTGTAGAACAAGGACCTAATTATGCGCTTGCAAAACGCTTACAACAATGGCGCGCAATACTTGCACGTGCAGAAGGTCAAACGGTAAGCATCAATATCGCACCTTCAACAACAACACATTCTGTTACTAAAAACCCTCTACTTAAAGCTGCATTTAATGGTGCATCTCTATTTGATGTAGAGGCATTCAAACCAGAAACCACAAATGCGTTAATGGCTGCTCTTTGGATTCATGATTTACGTAATTCAAAATCAGTCGCGCACCTCAAACAAAACTTAATCATCCTCTCGAACTTATGATGAGTGGTGCAAATCATGGTGGTTTGTGGCGTGTAGCATATTTAGCAAGAACTGCATTACCTTTTGCAGCACTTTATGGTTTTGCTAATGAAAAACTCCCCTTAAAGAATTTATTTTCTACAAAAAAATAAAATTCTACAGCATAAAAAACGCTGCGATTGCAGCGTTTTTTAACATCTAAGCATTAAATTTCAACATTAGAAAACTTTTAGCAGTAACCAAATAAAAACACCAGATAAACAAATTGTTGCTGGCAATGTGAAAATCCAAGCAGACAAAATTGTTTTAACCATCTGTAAATTTAAACCAGATTTATTTGCAACCATCGTACCGGCAACAGCAGAGTTTAAAACATGTGTTGTTGAGACAGGCATACCGAAACCATCAGCAGCAGCGATAGTAGACATCGCAACTAGTTCAGCTGACATACCTTGACCATAAGTCATATGTTGCTTACCAATACGTTCCCCCACTGTCACTACAATACGCTTCCAACCTACCATTGTACCCAAGCCTAGAGCAAGCGCTGTCGCAACTTTAACCCATGTTGGAATATATTGAAGGAATGAATCTAAGCTATTACGATACTCCTTCACAACTTTACATCATCCTTAGACATTGCAGGCAATTGCTCTGCTTTATCTAAACGCTTAAAAGCTGTAACACTTAAGTACATATCATTACGTAAATTTGAAACTTCATGCTCAGGAATATTTTTCAATCACCATAATGACCAATTTTATCACCTACATGCTGAGTCAAGCTTGCTAAAGCAGGAACAACTTCTGGTGTAATGTCCTTAGTTTGAATATATTTAGTGATGATATCTCTTGCTTGAGGATCTGGCATTTCTTCATGCTTCGGATAAATAATCGTCGCGGTTTGCGCAGATAGACTCTCAAAAGTCTGCAAGTGCTGTTGATCTAGATTTTTATTTAATGAATAAGCAAGTGGCACAATACCAATCAGAATTAACATGATTAGTCCCATACCCTTTTGACCATCATTTGAACCATGTGCAAAACTTACACCCGTACAAGTAAAAATCAAAATCGCACGAATTAATGGTGGTGGTGGCTTATTCCCTTCAGGTGGCTTAAAAAGCTCTAATTGTTTCTTAAATATTTTTTTCACTAAAAGAAATAAACAGCAGCAAAAGCAAAACCAATTAAAGGAGAAAACAATAATGCCTTACCAACTTTAATCACTTGTTCTAGGTCAACACCTGATGCACCCAAATCTGAATGCAAAATGTAATTCATAATTCCGACGCCTAAGATCGAACCTATTAAGGTATGTGAACTTGAAGCTGGAATTCCTAGAAACCAAGTTCCTAAATTCCACAGAATTGCAGCTATAAGCATTGCAAAAAACCATTGCAAAGCCAGAGCCATCACCTGAACCAACCCCATAATCAGCTCTACAGGCAATAATGCAATAATACCGTAAGCAACAGCACCACTAGCAACCATTACCCCAATAAAATTACAAAATCCTGCCCACATCACAGCAACAGGAGCAGATAATGCATTTGTATAAATAACCGTAGCTACAGCATTTGCAGTGTCATGGAAACCATTTACAAACTCAAAACCAAGAGCAATAAATAAAGCTGTTCCTAATAATACTAAAGAATACAAACTTAATGCTGGTACATGTGCTAAATCACTAGATAATTGAATACCTATATAGATTAACGTAGAGAAAATCAGTGTAAGAAACACTGGAAGAAAAAACTTTGGCGTTGGCACATGAACATTTGTCGACTTCATTTCGGTCGACTGATGCGCTGAATCAACTGGGTTTTGATTAGAATTCATGCAAGCAAAAAAGAGGATAACGAATCCACTTATTGTTCAATTTAATTATGACAATTATATGACAATTGCACGCTTAATAAAGTATTTCCTTCTACTTCTTATCAATTTAACTACTTAATGCTTAAACATTGAGTAAAAAATCAATAAGTTTCAAATAAATAATTTTATATAAAATAATTTTTCATTATTACTTTATTTTGAAACATTACAAATTATATTCTTCAAAAAAGATCTAATCTATTTTCTATGACATATCATTACTTTTAATTATTACAATTTTATGAATTAAGATAAAATAGTCTGCAATTAAAATTAAACCCATGTTTTGAAAATAGATCACATTTATTTAACTTACTGTTTTATATCTTTTTTGTAAAAGCAGTCGATAAATCTCTTCATTTTCATTTTGAATATTTTGAGTTTTTCATTCATTTCAATAATCATTCTATAAAGCTTTTTAATTCTTCTTGATTAACAGAAATTTGAGCATTTTTTTCTCCAAATAGTCAACCATAAAAAATAACCTCTTATTTTTATTCAAAATTTATTAAAAACCAACATCATATATTAGTGATATATCAAGTATTATTATATATTCTTACACCTTATTTAATATTTACTTATTCTTTTGTTATCTCATTTATAATATAGAAATCCCACAAAATGTGGGGATTTTTTTATGCTTTATACTTCAGTATTACTTACCACCAAATACATAAACACCTAAACGACCGCCAACTTCATTACACCCTGCAAAACCTACAGCAGCACTAAAAGATGTACGCCCATCGGCAAACACATTCGCAATACCGACAGCACCAGCACTTTCACCTTTATAATGACCAGCACCACCAAAAACTGCAAATTGCCCAGCTCCAATATTTGGAATTTGTTGCTGCGCAGCTAAAGCAATTGCAACACCACGATATGAAGTCTTCTCAACTTCATCCATACGATTATTTAATTGTGTAGCTGTTGTATTAAACTGTGTTAAACGTGATCAACTTCTGCAATTTTATTATCCAATTGCTTCGTAGCATTTCCTACTTCTTTATTAATATTTTCAACAATACTTACACCACCAATTTGGTAGTCCGCGGCATTAATAACACCTGTTGTTGTAATTCCTGAAGCAGTAACTTCTGTTGACTCTTTTTTATCACCATCAGTTTTTACAACTTCCAAACCATATTTGTTTGACTTATCTTCATTTGTACCAATTATACCAGTTGATACGTATTGTTCAGTCGTTTTAATAGGATTTTGATTAAACTGCTGATTAAGAATTGTCGTAGAACCATCTGGATTAGTAATCGCAGCCTGAACAACTTGTTGATTTACAGTTTGTACTGACTCTTTATAAGTAACATTTTTATTAGTTACAGTATTATGGACTTTTGCAATATCATAAACACCTTCAGTATATTCTCCTGTACCTGTACGAATATGCGTACCTGCTGTTGGAGTTGTACCAGAATAAGCAGTCAATGAACCATTCGTAGCAACTTCATAATACTTAGATGCTAATTCACGACCAGCATCATCATTATAAATTTCAATGATAGTTTTACCATTGATCGTATACTCACGTGTTTTTTTGAACACCACCGAGTGTACTACTGACTAACTTACGATCCACAACACTACCGTCAGTTTTTGTAAAACACCTTTGTTCGATAAATCTGCTAATGCAACACCATTACCAGTCATCATTACGACATTATCATTGTCTCGAGCACTAACACCATAAATATTTTTAGATGGATCTAATGCTTGACCTGCAAGGTAAGTACCTGTATTTGCTAAAATACCAGATTGTACATAACGCACATCAGTAACTGTATTTGCACCATTAACAAAATCACCAGATACTCGTGTTAATGATCCATCTGGATTTGTAATATAACCATCAACTCCACCATTAGAAGTTAAGCTTGTTCCTTGATATCCATAAAGTACATGCTCACCATTAACTACTTTGTTTTCATAGCCTGTGACTGCAGTTGCACCTGTTCTACCATCAATCTGACCACCTTTTAAAGTACTAGCATCAACACTGCCAGTATATGGAACTAAATTATTTCCATCTTTTACAAAGTAACCCGTATATTCACCTGTGATCGGATTTTGAAAACGATATACATCAGTCCCATTTGGACCCGTATATCTAAAAACATCATATTTAATATATATTACCTTGCTGACCTGTTGCAACTAATTGCTGTGAGCCCAAATCAATACCAATCCAGCGAGTACCATCAGTTGTATTAATATTTAATGTTGGTAAATAGTTATTTGCATAATACTGAACAGTGGTTGTTGAATTTGCTGTAGCTAGCTCACCATACACAGGAGCTTGTACTAAAATTGCAACATTATTAGCACCAACCACAGGATTATAAATAATATTTTTATTATGTAGACCTTCGGTTACTTGTACTGGATTTGCAGTTTGAACCACAACTGCTGCTTGTAAAGAAAAGTAATAAGCCCTAAACTTATTGCCAACACTGTCTGCTGAACCTTCATAAATCACTCCAATTTTTTATATAAATACTGACTTACTCAACTAAAATGTAAATCAGCGATTTTAAAAGGACTCTTTATTTATTATTTAGATTCTCTTCAAAGTCGACCTTTTTGGTGGTTTGGCAAATAATAATCAAACAGCACTCATTAAATCAATCTAAATTTGATTTATTTTAATTAAACTTAACATTATATTTTTTTAACATGAAAAGTATTTAATTAATTATCAATAACTTAAATAAAAATAAAATGTAATTTAAGTTAATCATATTTTTATTTTTAATACTTCAAAATCCAAATATCATTAGATTTTATTTACAATCTATATCAACAATCACTTGCTCTTTAAGCATATTAAATAAAATTAGAACACATCATTATTTAGAAAATATTTCATATAAATCACCACCACAAAAATCAAAAATATCTTATTTAAATTATTATATAAAATAGATCACATTATTTTATTAATTTTTTTCCCAAAAAAAATCCTCACAAAAGTGAGGATTTTTACACATTAACTGTAAATATTATTTACCGCCAAATAAGCAACACCTAGACGACCACCAACTTCATTACCGCCAGAGAAACCTACAGCAGCACTTACAGAAGTACGACCATCTGCAAATACACTTGCAACACAGCACCCAGCACTTTCACCTTTATAATGACCAGCGCCACCAAATACAGCAAATTGACCTGCACCAATATTAGGAATTTGTTGTTGTTGCTAATGCTACTGCGATACCACGATAAGAAGTTTTTTCAACATCATCAACACGGCGGTTTAATTCAGAAACATTATTACTTAAACCAGCAAAACCAGATTCTAAGCGATTCAAACTATCACTTACACTCTTGTTACCATTAATCACAACATCACCAGTAGTTTTAATACCAGTTGCAACAACAGTAGTCTGGTCAACAATATTACCATTTACAGTATTTGTTGCTTGTAGACCGTAAGTATTACTACCATTTCATCAGTAGCAAGAATACCAGTAACTACATTT